>JAQYLT010000037.1 GCA_028719885.1 Bacillota bacterium | reverse complement strand
CGACAGTCAACTTACCGATAATATCTAATGCGTCTTTGATAGTAGGCATATCCAATTACCTCCTTCGGTGGTACTGTTTCTTACTATTATTATACGCTATTTCTCGTCAAAAATCAACCATTTGTTGTGACAGAGCCTTATTTATAAATGAATGTTCGCTTATGAAGGAATGGAGTGTTTACCTGATTAAGGATGCACCCTCCGTAGGGAATGCATTTATGCATTCCGCAAAGTAACGACCATTGACCAGTCCGTTGAACGATCAAACGTCAACAATACGTTTCAAACAATGCCATTCAACGTATTGCGGTGGTTGTCCGACGATGCGGAAGGTCTGAATCCGTTCCCTACGGATGCGTACCATTCAACGTATTGCGGTGGTTATCCGACGTTTCGGAATGCATAAATGCATTCCCTACGGATGGCCTGTTAATTAACAAAAGAATAATATTTTATATCTCGTATCTTATATCTTACTTTATCACTCTGACCTTGAGGACGCCATCGATTTTTTCCAGATCGGAGGCCACGGCGGGAGAGGCCTGATGGTCCAAATCCAGCATGGTCACGGCGTATTCCCCACGGCTCTTGTTCATCAGTCCGGCGATGTTGATTCCCTCGGCGGCCACAGCGGTGGTGAACCGGCTCAGGGAATTGGGAATGTTCCGGTGGAGAATCAGGATTCTGCCTGCGGCAGTGCACACACCCATATCGCAGTTGGGGAAATTCACAGAGTTGACAATGTTGCCGTTTTCCAGGTAATTCATCACCTGGTTCACCGCCATCTTGGCGCAGTTGTCCTCGGATTCCTCGGTGGAGGCGCCCAGGTGGGGGATGGCAATGCAGCCGGGCATATCGGCGGTTTTGTCGTTGGGGAAGTCGGTGACGTACCGGGCCACCTTTCCGGAGGCCAGGGCCTGCGCCATGGCGTCGTCATCCACCAGCAGGTCCCGGGCGAAGTTCAGGATAATCACCCCGTCCTTCATCATGGCGATGGTCTCGGCGTTGATCATCTTCCGGGTGTCGTCCAGCAGGGGCGTGTGCAGGGAGATGACATCGCAGGTGGAAAAAATCTCTTCCCGCTTGTTCACCCGGGTGATCTGGCTGTCCAGATGCCAGGCGGCGTCGATGGAGATAAAGGGGTCACAGCCGTAGACCTCCATGCCCAGCCGCCGGGCCGCGTTGGCCAGCGGGCCGCCCACGGCGCCCAGGCCCACCACGCCCAGCTTCCGGCCCAGGATCTCATGGCCGGCGAACTGGGACTTGCCCTTTTCCACCTTTTTGGCCACATCTCCCTGGGAGGCGATGGACTTGACCCAGTTGATGCCGCCCACCACATCCCGGCTGCCCAGGAGCAGTCCGCAGAGGGTGGCCTCCATCACGCTGCGGGCATTGGCACCGGG
This sequence comes from Bacillota bacterium, assembly GCA_028719885.1. Classification (GTDB taxonomy): domain Bacteria; phylum Bacillota; class Clostridia; order Oscillospirales; family Oscillospiraceae; genus Faecousia. The sequence goes on along the minus strand of JAQYLT010000037.1, from coordinate 72,231 downwards.
GGTATTGAACACCACAACGCCCTGCTCGGCGCATTTGTCCAGAGGGATATTATTCACACCGGCACCGGCCCGGGCCACTGCCAAAAGCTTTTGAGGCAGCGCCAGCTCATGCATGGCGGCGCTTCGCACCAGGATGGCATCGGCGTCATCCATCTGCTCGGTGAGGCTGTAGTTCTGCTTCCACAGGGCCGTGCCCTTGGGGGAGATTTTATTCAGATAATGAATCTGGTACATGGGAGTTTTCCTCTTTTCCTCTTGTTTTAACCGTTCTTCTTTTCAAAATCTTCCATGAAAGAAACCAGACTCTCCACCCCGGCCTTGGGCATGGCGTTGTAGATGCTGGCCCGCATGCCGCCCACGGAGCGGTGGCCTTTCAGGTTCTTAAAGCCCGCTGCGTCGGCTTCGGCCACAAATTTGGCGTTCAGCTCATCACTGCCAGTGACAAAGGTGACGTTCATCAGGGAACGGTCTTTCTTCTCCACGGTGCCCACAAAGAGCTTGCTGCTGTCCAGATAGTCGTAGAGAATCTTGGCCTTTTCCTCGTTGCGCTGCTTCATGACCTCCAGGCCGCCCTGGTCCAGCAGCCACTTGAACACCTTTCCGCAGATGTAGATATTGTAGCAGGGGGGCGTGTTGTACATGGAGCCGTTGTCGGCATAGGTCTTGTAGCGCAGCATGGTGGGGGTGTTGGGATAGCAGCTTTCGGTGATCAGGTCGTCGCGCATGATGCCGATGACCACACCGGCGGGTCCGATGTTCTTCTGGACACCGCCGTAGACATAGCCATACTTGGTCACATCCATGGGCTCGGACAGGAAGCAGCTGGAAACGTCGGACACCAGCATTTTCCCCTTGGTGTTGGGCAGCTGCTTGAACTTGGTGCCGTAGATGGTGTTGTTTTCGCAGATATACACATAATCCGCGTTTTCACTGATGGGCAGATCGGAGCAGTCGGGAATGTAGCTGAAATTCCGGTCGGCGGAGGAGGCGATGGCGTTGGCCTGGCCGTACATCTGGGCCTCTTTCCAGGCCTTCTTGGCCCACACACCGGTGATGATATAGTCGGCAACACCATGGGGCATCAGGTTCATGGGCACCATGGAAAACTGGGTATGGGCGCCGCCCTGGAGGAACAGCACCTTGTAGTTTTCAGGAATGTTCAGAAGCTTTCGCAGGTCCGCCTCCGCCTCGTCGATGATCTTCTGGTAGGGCTTTGAGCGGTGGCTCATTTCCATGACGGACATGCCGGTGCCCTGGTAATCCAGCATCTCGGCAGCAGCCTGCTTCAAAACCTCCTCCGGCAGCACAGCGGGGCCGGCGGAAAAATTATAAACTCTCATGATGTTCCTCCCTTATTCGGCGGCAATCAGCTTTTCAAGGAGCCGATAGCCATTGGGTTCAAAATTGTCGGCGGCCCGGGCGGTTTCCTCGGTGAAACGTTCCCGCTTTTTCAGCTGCCGGGTACTGTCGTAGAGCAGATAGGGCACCGGGTCACCGGTGTGGGTACGAATGCGGATGGGGGTGGGATGGTCCGGCAGAATCAGCATCCGGAAGTCCTCTCCCGCGTCCTCCATGGCCTTTTTCACCAGAGCGATCAGGCGGCTGTCCAGATACTCAATGGACTTGACTTTCTCGGCAGCCTTCCCCTGGTGGCCCATCTCATCGGGGGCCTCCACATGGATATAGGCAAAGTCACAGCCGTCACGAAGCAGAGCATCGATGGCCGCCTGGGCCTTGCCCTCGAAATTGGTATCGATGGAGCCGGTGGCGCCCTCCACCTGGCAGACCTGCATGCCCGCGCCCACAGCGATGCCCTTGAGCAGGTCCACCGCGGAAATCATGGCGCCCTTTAGCCCGGTCTTCTCCTGGAAATTCTGCACCTTGGGCTTGGTGCCCGCCCCCCAGAACCAGAGGGAATTGGCCTTGTTCTTCCCTGCGGCGGCTCTTGCCCGGTTCAGGGGATGATCGTTGAGAATGGGGAAGCTCTTCTCCATCATCTCTCTCAGCACCGGCTCCTGGGGAAGATAAGGCCCGATGACGCTGCCCAGATGATCGTGGGGCGGCTCAAGCCCCGAAACTCGGCCGTTTTTCCACACCAGAATGTGCCGGTAGCTGGTGCCGGTATAGAACTGGAAGGTCTCGTTGTTGAAATGCTCCCGGATGGCGTCCATGAGCACATCCGCATCCGCCGTGGGGATTTCCCCGGAGCTGTGGTCCAGGATGGTCTTTTCCCCGTAGGGCTCCTCCTCTGTGAGGGTGACGATATTGCTGCGGAAGATCACATCGTTTTCCTCCATGGCAACCCCTACGCTCAGAGCTTCCAGGGGAGATCGCCCGGAGTAATTCTCCGCCGGGTCATAGCCCAGCACCGAGAGGTTAGCCACATCACTGCCGGGAGCCATGCCCGCAGGCACATTCTGGACCGTGCCCAGAATACCCTTGCTTGCCAGCTCATCCATCACCGGGGTGAGAGCTGCTTCCATGGGGGTTTTGCCGCCCAGCTCCGCAATGGGCTCATCCGCCATGCCATCGCCAAGAACAACGATGTATTTCATGTCCTGTGTCCTCCTTGTGCTCCTATTCGTCCGCTGCCCGAGGACAACAGATATTTTTTTACTGATTATAATATCATTTTTCCCCCGGGATTACAATGTGAAAATCCTACAGAAAATGAACGAATTTCCCCCACAAAGGTATGCAATATTCCGTGGTGCTTCCGGGCCGCCCCTTGACGAGGGGGGTGATCTGTGGTACCATGGCAGAAACGGGGGCGGTCTCCCCGGTCCATTTCCGTTTGACGAAAGAGAAAGGTTGTATGAATATGAAGGACTGTAACTGCGGCTACTGCATGGGCGGAGACATTCTGGCGGGCTTCGGCATTAAAATCTGCGATCTGGATGTGAGCCAGCTGATTCTTTTTAAGGAGCAGAGCCACCCCGGCCGGGTGATCGTGGCCTACAAGGATCACGTCAGCGAGCTGGTGGACATCAGCGACGAAGAGCGCAGCGCCTTTATGGCCGATGTGGCCAGGGCCTCCCGGGCCATTCACCGGGCCTTCCAGCCGGACAAGGTGAACTACGGCGCTTACGGTGACGGTGGTTGCCATCTGCATTTCCACCTGGTGCCCAAGTACCGGGATGAATTTGAATGGGGCTCCACCTTTGCCATGAATCCCGGAAGGGTGAAGCTCACCGACGGGCAGTATGAGGAAATGATTGAGAAAATCAAAGAAAACCTGTAAAAGAACGCGGCTGCGGGAAATCCCACAGCCGCGGATTTTTTGTTGCATTTTCCCAGGAGGCGGAAAATTGGAATTTGGTGAGTTTGTTGAATTGAAAATATTTCAACGTGTGCGTAGGGAACGGATTTAGACCTTCCGCCCGTTCCGATAAACACCCAGGTTCATCCAATGGTAACGCGCCGGATTTTGCGTAGGGAATGCATTTATGCATTCCGCTTGCGTATTGTTTCAAAATTGGTTGGATAAATGGTGAAATGCCAATCATATGTTCCCACAAATGCCATTCAACGAACTGCGGTGATCATCGGGGGCTTCGGAACGGATAAATCCGTTCCCTACGAAAAGAACCAACTTTTTCCCATTCAACGTACCGCCCCAAAACCGTCACCAGGTGGAATGCATGAATGCATTCCCTAGGAAAATTCCAATTTGGTTATGTCAGGGCGTTTACCAGCAGCACCAAGGCACCCAGGAGGATGAGGATGACGCCGGTGGCCCGGTTGAGGAATTTGGCATCCGCCTTGTTGGCAATCCGGGCGGCGATTCTGGCCCAGATCAGAGTGAAGCCCACGCACAGCAGCAGCACCAGGAGGTCCGGTGCGCCGCCAATGACGAAATGGCTCACGGAACCGGTGAGGGCCGTAAAGGACATGATGAACACGCTGGTGCCCACGGCGGTTTTCAGCTCATACCCCAGTACAGAGGTGAGAATCAGCAGCAGCATCATTCCGCCGCCGGCGCCCACGAAGCCGCAGATAAAGCCGATCAGGCTGCCGCAGATCAGGCTCTGGACAATCCGTTTTTTCGCGGAAACCTGGCCCATGGACTCCTTGGAGGTCATCACCGGCTTTACAATGAATTTCACGCCCAGCAGCATGGTCATGAACACCGAGAAATTGCCCATGGTACTGCTGGGCAGCAGGCTGGAAATGTAGCTGCCAATCATGGTAAACACCAGCACCGCCGCCATCATCACCAGGCCGTTTTTCACATCCAGGTTTTTGTTTTTCCCGTAGGTATAGGCGCTGACCGCACTGGCCAGCACATCGGAGGCCAGGGCAATGCCCACGGCATCGTAGGTCTCCATGCCCAAAAAGGTGACCAGCATGGGAGTAATCACCGCCGCGGCGCTCATCCCCGCAAAGCCGGTCCCCAGGCCCGCGCCCAGACCGGCAAAGAAGCACACTAGAATGGTTATTGCGATATTCATCTGTTTTTGATCTCCTGACTCACTTTAGATTTTAAAACGTTTTGATAAATCTGCTCCAGCTTCCGATCGATCTCCGAGCAGCTCTCCGCGCACTCGAAAAGCGCCTGGTTATCCGCCGGGGAGATCAGGTTGTCCTTTTTGTAGCGGATTTTGTGCTCCGTGCTGGCCCACAGGTCCATGGCCAGGGTGCGAAGCTGCACCTCCACCTTCATGGATTTCTTTTCATTGTGGAGAAAGATGGGCACGCTGACAATCAGGTGCAGGCTCCGGTAGCCATTGGGCTTGGGATTCTGGAAATAGTCCTTCCGCTGAATCAGGGTCACATCGTCCTGCATCAGAAAGGCATCCGCCAGCATGTAGATATCCGACTGGAAAGAGCACACCACCCGCACCCCGGCAATGTCGTGGATATTCTCCTGAATGTTCTCCACGGACAGCGGAATCTGGCGGCGCACCAGCTTGTTCATAATGCTCTCCGCGCTTTTCAGGCGGGTATGGATGGTCTCGATGGGATTGCGCTCAAAGGCCAGGGACATATCCTCGCTGAGGACCCGGAACTTGGTCTCCACCTCCATGATGGCGCAGCTGTAAAAGGACATCATCTCCCGGTAGGGCCGGGCATACTGTTTCATCCACTGGTTGAAATTCTGCACATGGTCCACATTGACCGACTCATCCCGGCCAATGACCACTGTGCTGCTCTCTGCTGCTTCCATATTTCTACCAACTCTCTCTTTGTTTTGCCCCGGTGCCGTGAACGCCGGGGAATTACTTCAAATTTGATGGATTTATTATAGCGTTCCGGGACCTGCAATTCAAGAAAGGTTTGTTGCAGAAGTGTAAATAAATTATGACCTGCCGCCGGCTTTTTCCAGCCGTTGACCTGGCATAAAGAAAATGCTACAATGGCAGGGAAAAACCGACAAAATGAACGAGGTGAAAACCATGGCCGGCAGGATCATTCTTTCCCTCTGCTGTCTTCTGTGCGCCGGAGCCTTTTTTCTGAACGGCTGCCTGTGCCGCATCCGCAGCTCCCCGGTGGCATTCTGGACCGGCGGTGAACAAGCGCTGAAAAATACCATAAAGGATGCAGCGGGCTACAACCGGGAAATGGGAATGGCCTTTCGGTGGTACGGCCTGGGCTGGCTCCTGGATGCCATCGGGGCGGCCTATTCTCCCACGATGGGTCTTGCGGTCATGGCGGCGCTGTGCACCCTGGGGCTTTTCCTGCTGTGGAGAAGATACCGGCAGCTGCTTTCCAAATATTCCTAGTTGAATGGTACAATGTCGCGCACTGTCCGTAGGGAATGGGCTTGCTCATTCCGTCTGCGTTAGCAGCATTTCCGCACCAAGATGCCCCAAAATGTAAGGAAAAGCCGATGAATACCAATTATCCAACGAGAAATCTGGTTCAAAAGCGCTTCGCGACGGATGGAGCAAGCCCCATCCCTACGATGGGTGCATCCGTTAATTAGCAAAAGTACAATATAGCTGTGCAAAGCCAATCATCGAGAAGCGTGTTTGCTTTAAAAGAACCAGCTGCCGCTCTCCTACAGCGGCGGAGTGGTATACATAATTCTGGAAAGGCTGGATTTGGCAGGAAAATCCCGGAAAAATTTTATTGATTTTTTGTTAAATCTCTTCTTCATGCCCGGTTTTCCGCGGAATAGCATTGACTTTATGGGCGAAATGTGTTACAATTCGGTTACATTGCGGTCAAAGGCTCTCTGCGACCAATCTATTAATGGAGATAGATGCAAATGATTGAATTTACCGATGTGGTTAAGTCCTACGGTCACGGCTCCCCGGCACTGAACGGCGTGAGCATGCAGATTGAGGACGGCGAATTCTGTTTTTTGGTGGGTCCCTCCGGCTCCGGCAAATCCACCATCATCAAGCTCATCAGTGGTGAGCTGCGGCCCACCTCCGGCACCGTTCATGTCAACGGCTATAATCTGGAGCGCATCCGCAAGCGGGAGATCCCCTACCTGCGGCGCACCACCGGCGTGGTGTTCCAGGATTTCCGGCTGATTGCAAAAATGAGCGTGTACGACAACGTGGCTTTCGCCATGCGGGTCATTGGCGCTAAGGAACGGGAAATCCGGGACCGGGTGCCCTACGTTCTCGAGCTGGTTGGCCTGGAAAACAAGGCCAAGCGTCTGCCAGGAGAGATGTCCGGCGGCGAGCAGCAGCGTCTTGCCATCGCCCGGGCCCTGGTGAACAACCCCTCCACCATCATCGCGGACGAGCCCACCGGCAACCTGGACCCGGCCCGTTCCTTTGAAATCATGTCATTGCTCCAGGAGATCAACAACCTGGGCACCACCATCCTGGTGGTTACCCACGAAAAGGATCTGGTACAGCTGTTCTCCAAGCGGGTAATTGTCATTGACGACGGCATTGTGGTCAGCGACGGAGAGGGGTACTACGATGAAGATTAACAATTTAGGCTATCTGATCAAGGAAGGCTTTCACGGCATCTTCCTCCACGGCTTCATGTCCTTCGCCGCTATCTGCGTCACCATCGCCTGCCTTCTGATCGTGGGCAGCTTCTCCATCATCGCCTACAACCTGGACGTGATGGTGGAAAAGCTGAATCAGACCAGTGAGATCATGGTGTACATCGACAGCAGCCTGTCCGATGCCGAGGCCAGGAGCGTGGGCACCAAAATCAATCAGCTGGACAATGTTCAGAATTCCGTGTTCGTCACCCGGGAAGAGGCCCTGGAAAAATTTGTCAACGATCACGACAACAACGCCGCCTTCAACGGCGTCCAGGCTCAGGACCTGCGCCACCGCTATGTGGTCACCCTGGAAGACAATACCCTGATGAAGCAGACCGACAATCAGCTGAAATCCATTCCCGGCGTGGCCAAGACCAACGCCGCCTATGAGCTGGCCGAGGGCTTTACCACCATCCAGAATGTGCTGAACATTGCCTCCATCGCCCTGATCGCCATGCTGCTGGTGATTTCCCTGCTGATTATTTCCAATACCATCAAGCTGGCCATGTACGACCGGCGGGACGAAATCGCCATCATGAAAATGGTGGGCGCCACCAACAGCTTCATCCGGCTGCCCTTTATTGTGGAGGGCTTCACCCTGGGTATGATCGGCGCCATTCTGGCCTTTGGACTGGAATGGGTGCTCTACGACGCTCTGGTGGAACGGATCAACTCCGTGGATGCCCTGCGGCTGTTTGAGTTTGTGCCGTTCACCGGTGACCTGATGGTTCCCATGCTGATAACCTTTGGCGCAGCCGGTCTTTTCGTGGGCATCGTCGGCAGCTGGACCTCCATCCGAAAATTCATGGATGTGTAAGGTCCCGGCAGGCCCTTTGAGGTTTGCCGCATACAGACAGAAGGAGTCCGGACTTCCCGGATTCCGAGGAGAAACCTATGAGAAAATCACACTTTTCTCGGTCTGCTGTCGCTGCCCTTCTTGCAGCTGTGACGGTTTTCTGCTCCCTCTCCCCCGGAGTCCGGGCCGCAACCTCCTCCGAGATCAAAGATGAAATCACCGATCTTAAAGTAGAGAACGCCGTCATTCAGGCACAGATCGATGCAATCAGGAGTCAATACAATGCCACCGCCAGCGAGATTCAGGCGCTGGTGGATAAGAAAAACGCCGTGGACCAGGAGATTGCCCTGCTCCACGAACAGATCATCAACGTCAACGAGCAGCTTCGCATCTACGGCCAGATGATCGCCGACACCCAGGAACGGCTGGACGAATCCAACGCCCAGCTGACCAGCCTGAACAAGCAGTACAAAGACCGCATTCAGGCCATGGAGGAAGAGGGCGAGGTGACCTACTGGCAGGTCATCTTCCAATCCAAAAGCTTTACGGACTTCCTGGACCGGATGAACATCGTGGACGAAATTGCCGCTGCCGATACCCGCCGCCTGGTGGATTTGCAGGTGGCCGCCGCCAACGTGGAGGAAAACCAACGAATCCTCAACGAGGAAATGGCGGACCTGCAGGAAACCCGGCAGATGCTCTCCGACAGCGAGGCCATGCTGGAGGAAAAGCGCACCGAATCCGACGATATCCTCCGGGAGCTGATTGCCAAGCAGGAGGAATTCCAGGTGGTTCTGGACCAGTCTGAGGCCCTGCAGAATGAGCTGATGAACGAAATCGCTCAAAAGCAGAAGGAGCTCCAGGCCGCCCAGTACAAGGAAGAGCTGGTGAAAATGGCTCTGCGGGGCGAAAATCCCCCCTCCAACGCCACCTGGCTGGAACCCGTTTCCGGCTACACCATCACCAGCGCCTTCGGCTACCGGAAGGCCCCCACCAAGGGCGCCTCCACCTACCACCAGGGCATCGACATGGCCTGCCCCACCGGCACGCCCATCTATGCCACCCGCAGCGGAACCGTCACCACCGCCTCCTATCAGGCAGGCGGAGCGGGCTATTATGTCTCCATTAACCATGGCGACGGCTTCGCCTCCATTTACATGCACATGACCCGCTATGTGGTTGCCAAGGGGCAGTCCGTTTCCCAGGGGCAGCTGATCGGCTATGTGGGCAGCACCGGCGTTTCCACCGGTCCCCACCTGCATTTCGGCATCTCCTACGGCGGAACCTACGTCAACCCCATGGCCTATCTCTAACCCAGCACACCCAGTACAAAGGAGCACTCTATGAAAAACCGCAAACGTCTCGTTTCCATCCTGGCCGGAGTCATGGCCGCCATCATGATTCTGTCTTTGCTGTTCAGTATCCTGCCCAGCCGCGTCTGGGCCGCCTCCTCCAGCGAGATTCGCAAGCAGATCAACGCGCTGCAGCAGGATCGGAAGGACATCAAAGAGCAGATCGCCGATGTGAAGAACCAGTACCAGGCCAACACCGACGAAATTGCCGATATTGTGGCCCGGAAAAACGTGATCGACCAGGAAATCGGCCTGCTGCACGCCGAAATCATCAACATCAACGACCAGCTCTCCGCCTACAGCGTCCTCATCGCCGACCAGCAGGACGAGCTGGACCGGGCTCAGGCCAGATACGATGAGCTGAACAGCGACTGCAAGACCCGCATCCGGGCCATGGAGGAGGAGGGCACCATCTCCTACTGGGAGGTGCTTTTCAAGGCCAACAGCTTCTCCGACCTGCTGGACCGGCTGAACATGGTGGAGGAAATCGCCACCTCTGATACTCGCCGCCTGCAGGAGCTGAGCGAGGCCGCCGCCGCGGTGGAGGTGGCCCAGGCGGAGCTGAACCAGGAAAAGAGCGAATTGGAGCAGGTCCGCAGCGAGCTGAATGATACCCAGGCAGAGCTGGACGCCAAGCGGGCCGAGGCCGACGAGCTGATCGTGCAGCTGCTGGCCAAGGGTGAGGAGCTGAAGCTTCAGCAGGAGGACCTGGAAAAGGAAGACGAAGAGCTCCTGGCGGAAATCGCCCGGAAGGAGCAGGAATACAACGAAGCCAAGGAGGCTGAGTGGATCGCCTACATGTCCACCTACGTGCCCCCCACCACCCAGGCGCCCTCGGGCGGCGGCGGAAGCAGCTCCGGAGGCGGAAGCTCTTCCGGCGGCGGCAGTTCCTCCGGCGGCGGCAGCGTGAATGTGGGCAGCTCCTGGATGGTGCCCTGCAGCTACAAGAAGCTGACCAGCCCCTTTGGCCTGCGGGATACCGGCATCGCCGGTGCCTCCACCTATCACCAGGGTGTTGACCTCTCCGCCAACGCAGGTACCCCCATTGTGGCCTCCCGGGGCGGCACGGTGACCGTGGCCACCTACTCCAACTCCGCCGGCTACTATGTCACCATCAACCACGGCGACGGCTATTCTTCCATTTACATGCACATGAGCAACTACATCGTCAGCGCCGGCCAGAAAGTCAATCAGGGCCAGACCATTGGCTACGTGGGCAAGAGCGGCATTGCCTCCGGCAACCATCTGCACTTCGGCATCGCCTATAACGGCGCCTATGTCAATCCCTGCAGCTACGTCAGCCTGTACTAAAAATCATGCCCACGGTCGATGATACGACTGTGGGCATATTCTCAATTTGGAGTGATCACCATGAAACTGTTTTTGCGGATTCTTTCCTATGTCACCACCGCCCTGGCTGCCTGCGCCGTCACCCTGTTCTTTTGCGCCAGGACACTTTCCGCCTCCCCCAAGCTGAGCCAGCTGGAATATCTGATTGAGCACTGCTTCATTGAGGACGCCGATCTGGAAAAAGTGGAGGATGCGGCGGCGGAGGCCATGATCGATTCCCTGGGCGACCGGTGGAGCTACTATCTCAACGCCCAGGACTTTGCCGACCACAAGGAGCAGGTGAACAACGCCTATGTGGGCATCGGCGTCACCATTGCGGCGGACGAGGATGGCCGGGGATTTCTGATTCTGGAGGTTGAGCCCGGCAGCGGCGCCCAGGAGGCAGGAATCCTCCCCGGGGATATCATCACATCCGCCCAGGGACAGAGCACTCAGGGCATCACCGTTTCTCAGCTGAAAAGCCTGGTCCGGGGCCCGGAGGGAACAACGGTGGAGCTGGAAATTCTCCGGGGTGACGAGACCATTCCGTTCCAGGTGGAGCGGCGGCATATCCTGACCCCGGTGGTCTCCTACCGGATGCTGGATGGGGACATCGGCCTGATTGCCATCCACAATTTTGATTCCCGCAGCGCCCAGGAGTCCATTGCCGCCATCGAGGCCCTCCGGGAGGAAGGCGCTGTCGCTTTGATTTTCGACGTACGGAACAACCCCGGCGGCTATGCCACGGAGCTGGTGGAACTGCTGGACTATCTGCTTCCCGAGGGAGAGCTGTTCCGCACCGTGGACTACGCCGGCAAGGAACAGGTGGACTACTCCGACGCCTCCTTCCTGGACATGCCCATTGCCGTGGTCTGCAATGAGGATTCCTATTCCGCCGCCGAGTTCTTCCCCGCCGCCATTCAGGAATACGGCGCGGGAACTGTGGTGGGCACCCCCACCTGCGGCAAGGGCTACTTCCAGTATACCTACGAGCTCAGCGACGGCTCCGGCGTGGGACTCTCCGTGGGAAAATACTTCACCCCCCAGGGCAAGAGCCTGGCCGGTGTAGGCATTCAGCCGGATATTCTCGTGGAAGTGGACGACGAGACCCAGGCCGCCATCTACTACGGCAGCCTGGAGCCGGAGGAAGACCCTCAGATTATGGCAGCGGTGGAAATATTGAGAAAATAATGGTTTCCCTCGTTGTAAAACAGGATTTCTTCTGATATAATGGATTTGATATTGTGTCTGTCGGAGGAACACGGCATTCAGACGAATTGGAATTTGCAGAGATGTTTCGTAAGGAATGCATTCATGCATTCCGAAAGGTTCATTCACCACCGGGGTTCGACAAATCGTAAAACGACGAATTTTGCGTAGGGGATGCATTTATGCATTCCGCCTCGGCAAAATTTTTATCGAGGTATGTTGAATGGATCATTGTTGGGAAGAATTGGAACCCGTTACCAACCAACGAACCACGGATGTTCACCGACCTTTCGGAACGGATAAATCCGTTCCCTACGCAAACCACAACGTTTTTTCGATTCAATAACCCCGACAATTTGCAACCAGGGTGGAATGCATAAATGCATTCCCTACGAATCGTCCCGCCAAATTCCAATTTGTCTTTCTGCCGGGGAAGGTCTACAGGCACAAAAAAATTTCGTTTTTCTGCATTCGGAGGAATTTATGAAAATTATCATCGCCGGAGACGGCAAGGTTGGCGCCACATTGACCAGGCAGTTCACCGCCGAGGATCACGATGTGACCGTCATCGACTCCAACGCCAGCATCCTGGATTCCAGCGTGGAGCGCTACGACGTGATCTCCGTGCAGGGCAACTGCGCCTCCATGTCCGTTCTGAATCAGGCAGGGGTGAAAGAGGCGGACCTGCTGATTGCGGTAACCAATCACGACGAAATCAATCTGCTCTGCTGCACCACCGCCCACTCTATGAATCCCAAGCTGCATACCATCGCCCGCATCCGCAACCCGGAATACAACGAGCAGGCCTACCGGATGCGGGATGTGTTCGGCCTGTCCCTGGTCATCAACCCAGAGAATCAGGCCGCCATTGAAATCCATCGGCTGCTGAAATACCCCGGCTTTCTCCGGCGGGACACCTTTGCCAAGGGGCGCACGGAAATCGTGGAGCTCCGGGTGGACGCCCTCAGCAAGCTGTGCAATGTAAAGCTGACGGATTTGAAGAGCATTGTAAAATGCAAGGTGCTGGTCTGCGCCGTGCTGCGAAACGGCTCCGCCATCGCCCCCGGCGGCGATTTCATCCTGCGGGAGGGAGACCGGCTGTTCGTCACCGCCCTGTCCGAAAACCTCACCACCCTGCTCAGCAGCCTGGGCATTCTCACCCGTCCCGTGCGCCGGGTGCTGATCTGCGGCGGCGGCATGGTGGGCTATTACCTGGCCGCCCGGCTGGAAAGAGAGGGCGTCAGTGTGAAGATCGTGGAAGCGGACCGGCAGAGATGCCAGCAGCTCAGCGCTCTGCTGCCCAAAACCGATATCATCCACGGGGATGTGAGCGACCAGGATCTGCTCCTCAGCGAGGGAATGGCCCAGTATGACGCCCTTGTAACCTGCACCGGGCGGGACGAGCTGAACATGATCGTATCCATCTACGCCTCCAACTGCGGGGTACCCCAGGTCATCACCCGGCTGAGCAACGCGGACAACCGGGGGCTCATCGACAGTCTGTCCCTGGGAAGCATCATCTGCCCCAAGGACCTTTGCAGCAGCAACATTGCCCGCTATGTCCGGGCCATGAAGAACCAGACCGGCGCTGCCCTTTCCGTTCACGCCATCGCCGACGGTCAGGCAGAGGCCATGGAGTTCCGGGTGGACGAGCACACCCACCACTGCGGCGAGCCCTTGAAGCAGATCAAGCTCAAGCCCAATGTGCTGCTGGTCTCCGTTGCCCACGGGGCAGCTCCCGAAATCGCCAACGGCGACACCATGTTCCAGCAGGGCGACATCGTCCTGGTGGTGACCAATGGACGTGAGGTGCTCTATCAGCTGAATGATATTTTTGCGTGATCACGGGGGATATTCATGAATTATAAGATGATGGGGCGTTTCACCGCTCAGATTCTGTTTATCGAGGGAATTTTTCTTCTTCCTCCCCTGGCCATCAGCCTCTTCCTTGCCGAGAATGCCGCCATCCAGGGCTTTCTGCTCACCCTGGCCATCACCGCCGTCCTGGCCGCTGTGCTGTTTCTGCTCTGCCGGGATGCCAGGAATGCCTTTTACGCCACCGACGGCATGGTCTGTGTGGCCTTCAGCTGGATTGTGCTCAGTCTCATCGGCGCACTGCCTTTCTATTTTTCCGGGGCGATTCCCAAATATATAGACGCTTTTTTTGAAACCGTCTCCGGCTTCACCACCACGGGAGCCTCCATTCTCACCGCCGTGGAGCCCATGGCCAAGGGGCTGCTGTTCTGGCGCAGCTTCACCCACTGGGTCGGCGGCATGGGCGTGCTGGTGTTTCTGCTGGCCATTGCCCCGGCCAAGGGCAGCGAAAAGGGCTTTACCATGCATCTGCTCCGGGCGGAGAGCCCGGGACCCAGTGTGGGAAAGCTGGTGCCGAAAATGCGGAAAACCGCCGGGATTCTGTACCTGATGTACATCGGCCTGACGGTGATGGATATTCTGCTGCTGCTGGCCGGAGGCATGTCCCTTTTTGAAGCCCTCTGCACCGCCTTCGGCACCGCCGGCACCGGCGGCTTTGGGGTGAAGAACGACTCCATTGCCGGCTACAGTCCCTATATTCAGAATGTCACCACCATTTTCATGCTGCTGTTCGGCGTGAATTTCAGCTGCTATTACCTGTTGGTGATGCGGCAGTTCAAAAGCGTCTTCAAGGATGAAGAGCTGCGGCTGTATATCGCCATTGTGCTGGTCAGCATCGGTCTGATCGTGTGGAACCTGTGGGGCTTCTATCCCACAGCAGCGGAGACGGTGCGCCACGCCGCTTTCCAGGTGGGCAGCATCATCACCACCACCGGCTATGCCACCACGGATTTTGATTTGTGGCCCAGCTTCTCCAAAACCATTCTGCTGTGCCTGATGGTAGTGGGTGCCTGTGCCGGGTCCACCGGCGGCGGCATCAAGGTGGCCCGGGTGCTGCTGCTGTTCAAGAGCCTGAAGCGCAACATCGCCCAGATGCTCCATCCCCGGCGGGTGGAACAGGTGCGGAACAACGGCGCCGTGGTAGACGAGCGGGTGATCGCCAATACCAACGCCTATCTGGCCGCCTATGTGCTGATCATGTTTTCCAGCTTCATTGTCATCTCTCTGGACGGCTTCACCACCGGCACCAATTTTTCCGCAGTGCTGGCCTGCCTGAACAACATCGGCCCCGGCCTGGAGATGGTTGGGCCCGCCTGCAACTACGCGGCTTTCAGCGGCTTGAGCAAGCTGGTGCTGTCGCTGGATATGCTGCTGGGGCGGCTGGAAATCTTCCCGCTTCTGGTGCTGATCTCTTTCCAGACCTGGAAGAACCGGTAACGGAATTGTCCCGTCACCGGGTGAAATGGTAATTCGCCCCGTTCATGGAGGAAAAAATGATCATTCGAAAGGCTGAAAAAAGGGATTTGTCCCGCATTGCAGAGATTTTCGTTTTCAACAACCGCATCAATTACTTTCCCATTTTCAAGCAGGAGGCATTCTCCTTTGGGGAATTGCAGGTGGTATCCCTGATCGACGGCTATTTCGGGAAAGAGGAAATTCTGAATTCCCTGTTTGTGGCAGAAGAGAACAAGATCATCAAAGGCTTCCTGGAGATCCGGGGGACGGAAATTGTGAAGCTGTATGTGGAGCCCTGCTTCCAAAGCGGCGGAATTGGACATGGGCTGATGGAATATGCCATCCAAACGCTTCACACGGATTTCCTGTGGGCGCTGGAGAAGAACACACGGGCCCGGACATTCTATCACCGCCACGGCTTTCTGGAAAACGGCGAGCGAGAATTGGAAGAGGACACACCGGAGTATTTGGTGAAGCTGATACGAAAGAGCTGAATTTCCATTCAAAAACATTTTGTGCTTGGCAGCTTTCATCAGCAATGCCTAATTAAGGATTCGTAGGGAACGGATTTATCCGTTCCACTCCCCTTATTGTTTCAAAATCTGTTGGATAAATGGTAAAACGCCAATCATTCGTTCCCCCAAATGCCACGCAACGAACTGCGGTGATCATCGAACCTTTCGGAAGGTCTGAATCCGTTCCCTACGCAAAACACAACGTTTTTTCGATTCAATAACCCCCGGTGACTTGCGACCAGGGCGGAATGCATAAATGCATTCCCTACGAAAATTCGGTAAACGCTCCCACTGCTGCGTAAAACCGATAAACATTTTAAAACAGGCAATGTCCCTTAACCGTCGGTTAGGAGATATTGCCTGTTTTTTTATTTTTAATGCTTCAGCGCCGCTTCCACCAAGCCAAGGAACAGGGGGTGGGGCTTATTGGGGCGGCTCTTGAACTCCGGATGGTACTGGACGCCAATGTAGAAGTCGTTCCCCTCCAGCTCCACGGTCTCCACAATGTAGTTATCCGGGGAGGTGCCGCTGATGGTCAGGCCGGCGGCGGTGAGGGCAGCGCGGAAATCGTTGTTGAATTCATACCGGTGGCGGTGACGCTCAGAAATATCCAGCTTGCCGTAGACCCGGTGCATCTGGGTGCCGGGGACAATGCGGCAGGGATAGGCCCCCAGGCGGAGGGTTCCGCCCTTGTCGGTTTCGTCACTCTGGTCCGGGAGAAAATCAATGACCTTGTGCTGAGAATCCGGGTCGAACTCTCCGGAGTTGGCATCCTGCATTCCCGCCACAAATCTGGCAAAGGCAATCACCGCCACCTGCATGCCCAGACAGATGCCGAGATAGGGAAGATTATGGGTCCGGCAGTAGTTGGCGGTGATGATCTTCCCCTCAATGCCCCGGTTGCCAAAGCCGCCGGGGACGATCACGCCGGAGCAATCATCCAGGATCTCCGCCACATTCTGCTCATTCACCGTTTCGGAGTCGATCCACTTAATGCTCACCGTGGCGCCGTGGGCGTAGCCAGCATGGCGCAGGGCCTCCGCTACAGAGAGATAGGCATCGTGGAGCTGGACGTATTTGCCCACCAGGCCGATGGTCACCTTTTTGCTGCGGCTGTGAATCCGGTCCAGCATGGAATTCCAATCGGACAGGTCGATCTCCGGCGCGTTGATGCCCAGCTCCCGGCAGACAATGGCGGAAAAATGGCTCTTTTCCAGCATAATGGGGGCTTCGTACAGCTCCGGCAGGGTGATGTTCTCAATGACGCAGTCCGGCTTGACGTTGCAGAACATGGCGATCTTCTGGAAAATGGATTCCTCCAGAGGCTCGTCACAGCGCAGGATGATGATGTCCGGCTTCACGCCCATGCCCTGCAGCTCCTTGACAGAATGCTGGGTGGGCTTGGACTTGTGCTCGTCGGAGCCCCGCAGGAACGGCACCAGGGTCACATGGATGAACAGGCTGTTCTCCTGGCCCACCTCCAGGGAAATCTGCCGCACCGCCTCCAAAAAGGGCTGGGACTCAATGTCGCCGATGGTGCCGCCGATTTCCGTAATGACCACATCGGCGTCGGTTTTCTTGGCCACGGAATAGACGAACTCCTTGATCTCATTGGTCACATGGGGAATCACCTGGACGGTGGAGCCCAGATACTCCCCCCGGCGCTCCTTGTTCAGCACGTTCCAGTATACCTTGCCGGTAGTGAGGTTGGAAAATTTATTCAGGTTTTCATCGATAAAGCGCTCGTAGTGGCCCAAATCCAGGTCGGTTTCCGCCCCGTCCTCGGTGACATAGACCTCACCGTGCTGATAGGGGCTCATGGTGCCCGGGTCCACATTGATGTAGGGGTCCAGCTTCTGGGCCGCCACCTTCAGCCCTCTGGCTTTCAGCAAGCGGCCCAGGGACGCGGCGGTGATGCCCTTTCCCAATCCGGAAACCACGCCGCCGGTGACGAAAATATACTTGGTGCTCTTCATATTCTCTTCCTCCAAAAAAATGTGCGCTCGGTCCCCGGGGCAGGGGTGCTGCCTCGGAAGCCGAACGCCATTGTTCGTTTTCGATATGTTCTTCTCTGCTACAGATCGTAGGTTCTGATGATGTTCTCCGCCACTTCCCGGCGGGAGAGACGGGTGTCCATAGCCTGCTTTTCGATGAAATAATGGGCATCCTGCTCTTTCATATGGTGGTGCTCAATGAGCAGCCATTTGGCCCGGTTCACCACCCGGATGTCCGCCATTTTTTCCTGGAGGGTGCGGTTGGCCTTTTCCATTTTGGAGAGCCTGGCGGTCATGGCGGTGAGCAGCTTGACGGCGCTGTAAAAGCCCTGGCGGCTCATGGGTTTTCCCAGGGTCAGTACGCCGCTGTCCTCCACCTTATAGCAAACCTGGTCATACAGCTCGTTTTTCACCAGCAGCATCACGCCGGTGGCTCCCTCTGCCAGGTCCAATGCCAGCTCCACGCCGAAATCGTCGCTGAGGGGGGTGTTGATGATGACAATGTCCACCGGAGAATCCAGCAGCATCCGCCGGACCTCCCCCGCGTCACTGGCCCGGAGGACGGGCTCATAACCGGTGCGTGGAAGCATTTCCGAGATGTAATCGAATATCTTATCGCCGGAGCCGGCCACAAGAACCCGGTACTTTCTTTTTGCCATTGCCATAGGCATTCCCTCAATCCAGCATTTGTTTGGGCAGAATGGACGCGACAAAGGGGCTGTTTCGGGCGATTTCCCTGGCCTGCTCCAAAGACTCCGGGAGCTTTTCCAATTGGGAGGTCAGGCTTTCCGCCGCCGTATAGAGGTTTTCATTGACAGGCAGGGGGGCGGAGAGGTTCCGGCGGATCCCATCCAGTCCGGCATGAATCAGCAGGGCATAGGCAAGATAGGGATTGGCCATGGGATCGGGAGAGCGGAGCTCAATGCGCTGGTACTCCCCCTTGGCCGCAGGAATCCGAATGAGCTGGGACCGGTTCTCCGGAGACCAGGTGATATAGCGGGGGGCCTTATGCTCTCCCAGGCGGCGGTAGGAGCCCTCTGTGGGGTTCAGGAACGCGGTGATCTCCCGGACATGCTCCAGCACCCCGGCCAGGAAAGCATCGCTGCGGTCCTGCCCGTCGGCGCATTTCACGGACATGTTGATGTGCATGCCGTTGCCCGCCTCTCCCTCTATGGGCTTGGGAGAAAAATCCGCATACAGGCCGTTTCGCAATGCCGCGGTCTTCACCACAGTCTTAAAATGCATGGCATTATCCGCAGCGGACAGGGCATCGGAATAGCGGAAGTCGATTTCATTCTGCCCCGGTCCCTCCTCATGATGGGAGCTCTCCGGCTGAATGCCCATGTCCTGCAAATTCAGGCAGATTTCCCGGCGGACGTTCTCCCCCTTGTCCTCAGGGGCCACATCCATATATCCGGCCCGGTCAAAGGGCTCCTCCGTGGGGTTGCCGTTTTCGTCGGTTTTGAACAGATAGAACTCAAACTCCGAGCCGAAGCGCACCTGGCAGCCCATCTCCCCTGCCTCCTGGACGGCTTTTTCCAGGATGGCCCGGGAATCCATGGCAAAGGGGCTGCCGTCGGGATGGCAGATGTGGCAGAACATCTTCACCACCTTGCCCCGGCTGGGACGCCAGGGGAGCACATTCAGCGTGGACGCAATGGGGTGCAGGAACAAATCCGACCCAACCGGGCCGCCGAACCCGGCAATGGCGGAGGCATCAAAGGAAATGCCGTAGGAAAAAGCGCGCTCCAATTCCTCCGGCATGATTGAAATATTCTTCTGTCGGCCGGTCACATCGCAAAAAGCCAGGCGGATAAATTTCACATCCTCCTGCTCCACATATTCAAAAACTTCCTCAGCTGAATATAGCATACTATTCCCCTTTTCACACAAAAAAGAGGACATTCGACCGCCGGGTGCTTCTGGCACCCAGTACCGCAAACGTCCTTGTTCACAAGGAAATTATACTTCCTTTTCCCCTTTCTGTCAATCCCCAGCGATTGTATAAATCAGCCGAAGCTTGCAAGATGAAGCTTTGAAAAATTCATTTATTTCACCAAAACCGCATCCCGTCCGGCTTCAATGCCGAAATTTTCCTTGACATCCGGAGCACTCTGGTGTAGAATCCTCACAAAGCAGCGCCATGCTGTTCCATAGAGATATAAATGCGACAAGGACGTCGTCTTGCAGGCCCTCTCCTGCGGACTTTTTCTTGTCGCATTTTTTGTTTCTCCGCGCTGCCGTCCGCAAATAAAAAGGAGGGGCCAATATGTGTTCCATCATTGGTTACATTGGGTCTGAGCTGAGCAAACAGGAAATCAGCACTTATTTTGACAGAACCGTCTCCCGGGGTCCGGATATGACCCGGATGCAGGATATCGGCAACGGCTTTTTGGGCTTCCACCGCCTTGCCATCATGGGTTTGAATGAAAACGGCATGCAGCCCTTTGGCCTGAACGGAAACTGGGTGGTCTGCAACGGCGAAATTTACGGCTTCCGCAAGCTGAAGCAGGAGCTGATGGAAAAGGGCTACACCTTCCAAAGCGAATCCGACTGTGAGCTGCTGCTGCCCCTTTATCAGGAATACGGCACCGACATGTTCCGGATGCTGGACGCGGAGTTCGCCGCGATCATCTATGACGCAAAGACAAATCAGCTGATTGCCGCACGGGACCCCATCGGCATCCGGCCCCTGTACTATGGCTATCTGCCCGGCGGCGGCATCATCTTCGCCAGCGAGGCAAAGAACCTGGTGGGCGTGTGCGGAAAGATCATGCCATTCCCTCCTGGGCATTACTACAAGGACGGCCAGTTCGTCTGCTACCGGGAGATCAGCAAGCCGGTGGCGGTATACCATGACGATGTGGAAACCGCCTGCAAGAAAATCCACGACAAATTGGTTGCCGGTATTGAGAAGCGGCTGGACGCGGATGCCCCCGTGGGCTTCCTGCTTTCCGGCGGATTGGATTCCAGCCTGGTGTGCGCGGTAGCCGCCCGGTGCTTCAAAAAGCCCATCAAGACCTTTTCCATCGGCATGGACATCGATGCCATTGATTTGAAATACGCCAAACAGGTGGCCGATTACATCGGCGCCGACCACACCGAGGTGATCATCACCAAGGAGGATGTGCTGGAGGCCCTGCCCCAGGTCGTCGCCCTGCTGGGCACC
This sequence comes from Bacillota bacterium, assembly GCA_028719885.1. GTDB lineage: Bacteria > Bacillota > Clostridia > Oscillospirales > Oscillospiraceae > Faecousia. Next base: position 51,582 of record JAQYLT010000037.1, on the reverse strand, counting down.
TACGACATCACCACCATCCGGGCCTCCATCGGCATGTATCTGGTTTGCAAATACATCCATGAGCACACCGATCTGCGGGTGATTCTCACCGGTGAGATTTCCGACGAGCTCTTCGGCTACAAATACACCGACTTTGCCCCCAGCCCCGAGGCCTTCCAGCAGGAGGCGGAGAAGCGCATCCGGGAGCTGCATATGTACGACGTTCTCCGGGCCGACCGCTGCATCAGCGTGAACAGCCTGGAAGCCCGGGTTCCTTTCGGCGATCTGGACTTCGTGGAATACGTCATGGCCCTGGATCCCGCCCGAAAGGTCAACTCCTACGGCAAGGGCAAATATCTGCTGCGCCACGCCTTTGAGGGCGACTACCTGCCCCGGGATATCCTGATGCGGGAAAAGGCCGCTTTCAGCGACGCCGTGGGGCACTCCATGGTGGACGATCTGAAAGAATATGCCGAAAGCCGCTACACCGATCAGCAGTTTGAAGTCCGCCGGAAGCTCTATTCCTTTGCCACCCCCTTTACAAAAGAATCCCTGCTCTACCGGGAGATTTTCGAGCGCTACTACCCGGGACAGGCGGAGATGGTTGCAGATTTCTGGATGCCCAACAAGGATTGGGAGGGCTGCAACGTGAACGATCCCTCTGCAAGAGTCCTGGCCAACTATGGCGACAGTGGAAAGTGAGATGCTGAAAATGGACTTGGAATGGGAAAAGCTTGGGTTTTCATACCACCCCACGGATTATCGCTTTGTCGCCCTGTATAAGGACGGTGCCTGGGACGAGGGCACCCTCAGCGATGACCCCAACGTGGTTTTGAATGAATCCGCCTGTGTGCTGCAATATGCCCAGTGCTGCTTTGAGGGCCTGAAGGCCTATTCCACCGAGGATGGCCGGGTGGTCAGCTTCCGGGCCGACCTGAACGCGCAGCGGATGGAGGATTCCTGCCGTAGAATGGAGATGCCCGTATTCCCCAAGGAAAAATTTCTGGATGCGGTGCGGCAGACCGTCCACGCCAACCGGAGATGGGTGCCCCCCTACGGCAGCGGTGCAAGTCTCTATCTCCGTCCTTACCTTTTCGGCACCAGCCCCATCATCGGGGTGCATTCCGCCGATGAATTTCAGTTCCGTATTTTCGCCACCCCGGTTGGGCCCTATTTCAAGGGCGGCATCCGTCCCCTGGTGATTCGGGTCTGCGATCTGGACCGGGCCGCCCCCCGGGGCACCGGCCACATCAAGGCCAGCCTGAACTACGCCATGAGCCTGTACGCTTTGACAGAGGCCCACGCCCTTGGCTATGACGAGAACCTGTATGTGGACTCTGCCACCAGGACCTACGTGGAGGAGACCGGCGGCGCCAACCTGATCTTTGCCGAGGGGCCTAACAAGGTTGTGGTGCCCATTTCCGGCACCATCCTCCCCTCCATCACCCGGCGCTCCCTGACCTATATCGCCCGGGAGTATCTGGGACTGGAAGTGGTGGAACGCCGGGTGGAGCTGAAAGAGCTGGACCGGTTTACCGAGTGCGGCCTCTGCGGCACTGCCGCCGTCATCTCCCCCGTGGGCAAAATTGTGGATCACGGACGGGACATCCACTACGCTGGAATGGGCCCGGTGATTCAGAAGCTCTTCGACACCCTCACCGGCATCCAGATGGGCAGCATTCCCGCCCCTGAAGGCTGGCTGACGGAAATCGACTGATTTTACAGGTCATCCACGTCCTGCACCGGCTCCTCCTCCAGCTGCTCCGGTGTGCCGGTGTAGCTCCCTTGGGGGTCCGTCATGGGCCGCCGGAAGGGATTTTCCGTTTTAATTTTTGATTCCTTTTTCTTTTTCATATTGTGTACCTCTCTCCTCTTTCTCTAAGGAAGCCCCAAATCAGTCCCCAAGGATTGTTTTGGGGCTTTCTTATCTTTGTGGAACCCATGGCATACGGTAAAATTGGAATTTGGCGGGGAGGCCCCGCGGCCAATTCGTTACGAACCTTGGGCAATTAACCCACAACTCCTGGGCCCCTCGACCGGTACTGCCCCGATAAATTGGAATTTGCAGAGTTGTTTCGTAGGGAACGCATTTATGCGTTCCGAAGCCCCCGATGATCACCGCAGTTCGTTGAATGGCATTTTGGGGAACATATTACTGGCATTTCACCACTTATCCAACTGGTTTTGAAACAATACGCATGCGGAATGCATAAATGCATTCCCTACGCAAAGTCTGGCGTGTTACCATTGGACGGACCTGAGTGTTTATCGGAACGGGTGGAACGGATAAATCCGTTCCCTACGAACACGTTGGAACATTTTTCATCCAACGAGCCACGGATGTTCACCGACGTTTCGGAACGGATAAATCCGTTCCCTACGAAAAGAACCAACATTTCCCATTCAACATCCCGCCAAATTTCAATTTTCTGTTTATCCACAACCGCTCTGCTTACTTTATCCGAAGCGGGGCATTGCAATTCCCGGAAAAATATGTTACACTCGGGAAAAGGCGGGAGGGCAGCTATGTTTGAGATCACACTGATTGCCATGGGCAAGCTCAAGGAAAAATTTTACATTTCCGCCGCGGCGGAATACGAAAAACGCCTGGGAGGCTATTGCCGGTTCAGCCTTTTGGAGCTGCCGGAAAGCCGATTGCCGGATAACCCCTCCCCTGCCGAAATCGCTGCCGGGCTGGAAAAGGAGGCGGAGGTCATTCTCTCCCGGATCCCAAAGGGAGCCTGGTTCTGTGTGCTCACTCCGGAGGGGAAACCCCTTTCCAGCGAGGCTTTCGCGGAGAAACTGAAAGAGGTGAAGCTCTCCGGCAAAAGCAGCGCCTGTTTTCTCATCGGCTCCTCCTTTGGCATGGCAAGCCGGGTGAAAGAGCGGGCGGATTTCAAGCTCTCCATGGGGCCCATGACCTTTCCGCACCACCTGGCTAGGATCATGGTTTTGGAGCAGCTGTACCGGGCGGAGGCCATCCAGGCCGGGAGCAAATATCACAAGTAAACAGCATGGAGCGGCATGGGGCCGCTCCATTTGTGTTCTGATTATGGTGATCTGTATTCTTTTTATAGATATACCTTGACAGGCGAGGTATTATGTGATACGATCATACCACAAAGGAGGGATTGACATGTCCATCGCCGGTGATCTGATTCGCGGCCACACGGATGCCGTGATTCTCGCGCGCCTGCTGCGGTCCGACAGCTACGGATATGAAATCAACAAAACCATCTCTGCCATTTCCTCCGGCCGTCTGGAGCTCAAGGAGGCCACCCTCTACACCGCCTTCAAGCGATTGGAGGAACAGGGGCTCATCACCTCCTACTGGGGCGACAGCGGCGCAGGAGCCCGGCGGCGTTACTACGCCATCACCCCTGCTGGGCAGCTTGCCAGCCGCCGGCTGACAAAGGAATGGCAGGAAACAAAAGAAATTATGGATAAGCTTTTGGAAGTGGAGGAAGAAACATGAGAGAGCAACTGGCCCAATATGTAGAGCTTCTTTTCGCCGGGAACGGCGATGTGGAAGACATCAAAGAGGAAATCCTGCAAAACACCCTGGACCGATACGACGATCTGATCGCCCAGGGGAAATCCCCCCAGGACGCCTACCGGCTGTCCATCACCGGCATTGGGGATGTGAACGAAATCATCAACGGCAAGGCCGCCCCCGGCTACACCCAGGAAAATCAAGCCCCCACTTACGCCCCCATGCCCGAATTTGAGGGCACCGCCGCAGTGGTGTCCAGAATGATGCGGGCCATCGCCATTTTCCTTTACATCGTCTCCCCCATCCCGCTGTTCCTGTTCGACCGCTTGGGCTGGGATGAGGTGGGTGTATGTTGCCTGCTGATCATCGTGGGCATTGCCACCGCCCTGCTGCTCCTGTTCAAAAGCCCCAAGGCCAAGGAGCAGCCCCAGGAATACACCGAATACACCGACCGTCCCAGAAACAGCGGCTCTCAGCGGGAACTGAAAAAGAGCGTGGGCAAGCTGATTTCCACCGTGGGCCTGGTGCTGTATTTCATCATCAGCTTCTCCACCGGTGCCTGGTTCATCACCTGGCTGATTTTCCCCATCATCGGTGCCGTGAAAGGCGTGGTGAATTCCTGCATCGACCTGAGGGAGGACTACTGATATGAAACGGAACGCCATTTTTCGCATGATTCTCTTCGCCTTTCTGGCGGTGGTTCTTGTTGGCGTGCTGATTGCCGGCATTGCACTGAAAAAGTATCAAATGCCCGGCATTGTGGTTCGAGAAAGCTTTGACGCACCGGTGGTAAACAAAAACAAATTCAGCGGCAAGGAAATTGACCGGCTGAAAATCGAGTGGGCCGCCGGTAACATCGTCCTTGTTCCCGCTGAGGGGGACACGATCTCGGTCACCGAAGAACTGCTGGGCGGGGACAAGACCATGGTCCTGAAAAAGGACGGCTCCACGCTGTATGTGCAGTACTGTGAAGGTGCCGTTGGAATCTCTTTCGGCTCCAATTCCAGCTTGAAGAAGAATTTGTACATTTGTGTTCCCCAGGACTGGGTATGCAAGGAACTGGAAATTGATGCCGCCTCCGCCACCGTCCAGGCAGAATACCTGACCATCCAGGAGCTTACCTCCTCCACCGCCAGCGGCTCCCATACCTTCACGAACTGCCAGGTGGAAAAGCTGAAGATGGAGACGGTCTCCGGCAATCTGGATTTCAGCGGCTCCCTGGACAAGCTGGAATTCAATGGCGTATCCGCCCAGGCGAATCTCGTCCTGAGCAACCGTCCCAAATCCATCAATCTGGAATCCGTCTCCGGTGATTTGAATCTCACCCTGCCGGAGGGCTGTGGCTTCACCCTGGAGAAAGACACCGTCAGCGGCCGGTTCAGCTCCGAGCTTGAAACCACAGAGAAAAACGGAAAAATCATCCACGGTGACGGCAGCTGCGAAATTGATGTGGAGGGTGTTTCCGCCAGCGTACACATTCGCAAAGGCGATTGAGCCAGCTGACACGAACACTACGAAAATACAGCCTGAGAAGATTCCGGTCTTCCCAGGCTGTGTTCTTTGCTATGAAATTGGAATTCGCAGATTTGTTCGTAGGGAACGGATTTATCCGTTCCGCGGCCCTCGATGATTACCTCGGCTTGTAGAATGGTATTGTGTACACATTTTTGGGGGGCGTTTTTTATTTCCGTCAAAACTCTCCGGCGGCGTACATGACGGCGGAGAGGGCGCACAGGGGCGCGGTTTCGCAGCGGAGTATCCGGCTGCCCAGGGTGCAGACCTGTAAGCCTGCCTTTCTCGCCTGGTCCACCTCCGCTTCCTCCAGGCCGCCCTCCGGTCCGGTGAGCAGGCTCACGGTTTGAAAGGCTCCGGATTCCAGCGCCATCCGCAGCGTGACCGCGTGTTCATTTTCGTAGAACAGCAAGGCCTTATCCGCCTGCTTCGCCCGCCCCAATGCCTCCTTGAAGCTGCCTAGGGTGACGACCTCCGGGATTCTCCCCCGGCCGGATTGCTCCGCGGCGGAGGCGGCAATTTTCTGCCAGCGCTCCAGCTTCTTTTTCAGGCTCTTCTCGTCCGGACGGGACACGCACCTGGCGGAGGGAAAGGCCACGATCTCATAGGCCCCCAGCTCGGTGGCCTTTTGAATCACATGCTCCAGCTTGTCCGCCTTGGGGAAAGCCATGTACACGCTGACCCGGACGGCAGCCTCGGTTTCGGATTCCCGACGTTCCAGAACCTCCAGTTCCAGCTCCGCCGCTCCCACCTGACGAACCGCGCAGAGAGCCTCTTCCCCCTGGCCGTCGCAGACCAGCATTCTTTCGCCGGGTTTCAGGCGAAGGACCTTGGCGTGCTGGAAATTCTCTCCCGTCAGATGCAGGGTATCGCCGGAGAGGTCCTGGGCTTCCACAAAAAATCTGGTCATTGCGTCACCTCGTTTTCTATGATGACCCGAATCTGTGTAATTCCATAGTATTCCATGGCTGCCACGGCCCACTTTTCGATCCGCTCCCCGGAGCAGACCACCGGGATGGCAGGTGGGCAGCTGACGGTGGGGTCCGCCATGATTCTGCCCACGGCAGCTTTGGCGGGGACAACCTGGGAGGGGCGGAACAGGGCCTCATGAGGTCTGAGCACCACCTCCGGCCGATGCAGCACAGGAGCAGGAATTGAAATGGCAGCGCGCCGGGGGACTTCCAGCAGGGCCTTTGTCAGCACTTCCGGCAGCGACCGGTCATATTCCGCCGGCAGCATCAGCACCAGATGGTCCGGGTCCGAAAATTCACAAAAGATGTTTTTTTCTTCCAGAATGTTCGCCAGCTCGTCCCCGGTATAGCCGTAGGATTTGGAAAGAACGGTCAGCTTCAGCGGCTCCTGCCCGGTGAGCTGGAAGCCGGCCTCCCGAAGCCGCTGCTTCACCTTTTCCCACTCCCCCACTGCCCGTTTCAGAGAATCCCGCCACCCAGAGGAAAGGATTTTATTTGCCTGATCCAGTGACTGCAAGATCAGATAGGACGGGCTGGTGGAAGCGAACAGGGCCATGGCCTGATCCGCCGCCTCCGCAAAAAGGGGCGGGGCAGATTGGGAAATATGCAGGTAAGCCCCCCCGGTGAGCACCGGCAGGGTTTTATGGGCGGAGTCGCAGCACAAATCCGCCCCCAGGGCCATGGGGTGAAGGCTTTCTTCCAGGAAATTCAAATAGGCCCCGTGGGCATTGTCTACAAGCAGGAGGCAGCCGTATTTCCGGCAGACCCGGGAAAGCCCCTCCACATCCGAACGCTTCCCCAGGTAGTCCGGGCTGGTGATGTAGACGGCGGTGGGAATGACCTGTGCCTGCTGCAAATAGGCTTCCAAACCCTCCGGCGTGATTTCGCAGGATAGGAGGCTCCCGTGATTTTCGGGATACAGCCAGTTAACCTCCACGTCCAGCAGGGCGGCGGCGGTGATGAATACCTTGTGGGCATTCCGTCCGGCGGCGATCAGGGGCCGCTTCCCATTTTTTGCCGCATACAGGGCAGCAAGATACACCATGGCCCGGATGGGCAGGGACGAGCCCTCGGTGGAATACACCGTTCTGAAGCTGCCGAAGAGGGCGGCGGCATTTTGCTCACTTTCCAGAATGATGCCGGTGGGGTGGTACAGCACATCCGCCCCGGGAATTTCCGTGATGTCGGCGTGCTCCGGACCCAGCAGGTTCCGGCCCTTGTGCCCCGGCATGTGCAGCCGCAGGGGCTGGGATTCCGAATAGCGGGAAACGAAATCCAGGATGGGAGTCGTCATCGGCTTTCTTCCAGGGCCTTGGCCGCCTCCACCATGATGGCGCACTCCATTCTCTTGCGGAACAGCTCACAGCCATACTTGTAGACGCCGGTGACGGAGCCGGTAGCATGGTAGGCATTGGCCGCGCAGCCGCCGGAGCAATAGAGCTTGGCCCAGCAATCGGCACACTCAGGATGGGCGTACACGTTGCAGGCGGCAAACTCGCTCTGGCAGGCGGTGTTCGTCACGCCATCCCACACATTTCCCAGCTTGAAGCGCTCCTCGCCAACGAACTGATGGCAGGGGTACAGGTCGCCCCAGGGGGTGACGGCCATATATTCCGTTCCGCTGCCGCAGCCGGAAATCCGCTTGTAGATGCAGGGGCCGCCTTTCAGGTCGATCATATAGTGGTAGAAGGTAAAGGGTCTGCCCTCTTTTCTTCTTTGGAGCATGAGCTGGGCCAGCTGCTCATACTGCTCCATCACGATGGGCAGATCCTCCTGGGTCAGGGCGGAGGGGTCATCGGCGGCGCAGACCACCGGCTCCATGCTCAGCTCGGTGAAGCCCAGATCCAGCATCTGCTGAATGTCCTTCAAAAAGTCCGGGTTGGCATGGGTAAAGGTGCCCCGCATGTAGTAATTCTTGCCGCCCCGGGCCTGAACCAGCTTCTGGAATTTGGGCACGATCCGCTCCCAGCTTCCCTTTCCGGCGTAGTCCACCCGGAACCGGTCGTGAACTTCCTTTCTTCCGTCCAGGCTGAGCACCACATTGCTCATTTCCCGGTTGGCAAAGTCAATGACATCCTCGTCGATCAGCATGCCGTTGGTGGTGAGGGTGAAGCGGAAATTCTTCCCTGCTTCCTTTTCGATGCTCCGGGCGTAGGCCACCAGGCGCTTGACCACATCAAAATTCATCAGCGGCTCCCCGCCGAAAAAGTCCACTTCCAGATTGTGCCGCTTGCCGGAGTTCGCAACCAGGAAATCCAGGGCCTGCTTGCCCACCTCATAGCTCATGATCGCCCGGTCGCCGTGGTATTTTCCCTGGCTGGCAAAGCAATAGGAGCAATTGAGGTTGCAGGTGTGGGCAACATGCAGGCACAGGGCCTTGACCACCCCGGCGCTGCGCTGCTTTAATTCCCCCGCCTTTTCCCGATAGGTATCCGGGGTGAAGAGCTTCCCCTGTTCCTTTAAGGAAGCAATTTCGCCGCAGCACTGGCGAATTTCGTCGGCGGTGACATCCTCCCGATTGGGATACTTTTCCAGAATGGCCTCCACGATTTCCTCGGTGGATTTCTGCTCATACAGGCCGATGATATCATAGGCCACCTCGTCGACCACATGGACAGAGCCGGAATAGGTATCGAGGACGATATTCAGTCCTCCAAGCTTATAACAATGTACCATAAAATCTCCTATAAAAAGTGCCGCCGGAAAAAACGGCGGCACTTTCGGTTTTGAAAAGTGAAGCAGGAAATTACTTGCTTTCCTTGTTCTCGCACTGCTGGTTGGCAATGCCGCAGCTGGTCTTGCAGGCAGACTGGCAGGAAGTCTGGCATTCGCCGCAGCCGCCGTTCTTGGCGCTCTGGCACAGGTTCTTGGTCTCCAGGGTCTGAATGTGGTTCATCATGGCACCTCCGTTCAATGGAAATATTTCGATGGGCCTATTTTACCAGATACCAAAGGGAAAGTCAACATTTTTCCATGCTCCTGTCAAAATCAATGTGCAGCGCTTTCAGCAAACAGGAAATTGGTGTTTGTAGAGATGTTTCGTAGGGAATGCATTTATGCATTCCGCCTCGGCAACATTTATACCGAGGTACGTTGAATGGATAATTGTTGGAAAAAAATTGGAACCCGTTACCAACCAACGAGCCACGGATGATCACCGACCTTTCGGAACGGATAAATCCGTTCCCTACGAAACATACTGAAAAATTCCAATTTTTCGGGTTTATGGCGGGGGCTGGCAATTTCAAAAATGGAAATAATTTCTATATTAATATTGAATTTTCTGTGAATATATGGTAAATTATTGGTTGAACTATCCCAACGAGGAGGATAAGACATGGAAAGCAACCTATGGAAAAGAATTCTTAGCGCATTCTTAGCGCTGGTGTTGGTGCTGGGCAACTTCCCGGCAACGGCACTGGCCGACGACGGCGACGCTGGCACCGGGGACGCCCTGGTGGAAGCAGCGCCCGTCTCCGAACCGGCACCGGCTCCGGAACCCACTCCTGAGCCCGCTCCGGCTCCGGAACCCACACCGGAACCCACACCGGAACCGGCCCCCACGACCGCTCCGGAGACGGTTCCTGTCACGGTTCCCGAGACTGTCCCTGAGACGGTTCCCGAGACCATTCCCGAGACGGTTCCTGAAACTGTCCCGGAGACGGTCCCCGAAACTGTCCCGGAAACGGTTCCTGAGACGGTCCCCCAGGAAACCGAGGAAGAACCCACGGAAGCTCCCACCGAGGAAGCGACCCAGAGCGTCCCGGTGCCCATTGCGGTGGTATTCACCTGCATTCCGGCGGAGCTGACGCTGGTGGTGTTCCCCGCTGGGGAGGATGCCGCCTCCGCCGTGGAAGCGGAGGAAGACGGCAGCTATTCTCTGCTGCCCGGGGAGTATGCCTATCTGGCATCCGCTGAGGGATACGAAGCCGCCGAGGGAAGCTTCACGCTCACCGAAGAGACTGCCGCTCCCTTTATTGTGGAGATCACCCTGACCCCTGCTCAGATCGAGGCAACGGAAGCGCCCGTGCAGCTGGAATCGGGAAGCAAGACGGTCACCCAGCAGGTCGCTCCGGATGTGGAGCTGCCGGAGGGCGGCGAGCTCTTCTCCGCCTTTGTGGATCGGGAGCTGTATGGCTATGACATTGCCACCTATGGCACCGCAGCCCGGGCTGGGCTGAGCTACGTAGAGAAAGAGCTCTACGACAAGCTGAAAGCAAAAATCGAGACCGTTGCCGAAAGCGGCGGCTCCACGGTTTTCCAGCTGAATGGCTTGACGACACTGGAGACCAGCTACACAGCATCCTACCGCAATGGTGATGATCTGGATGCGGTTTTGCAGGAGGTCAAAGATTGTTTTGAAACTCAGTTCGATCCGGACGATCCGGTGTCCGCCCTGATGGCCGACTGCCCCTTTGACCTGTACTGGTACGACAAGATCACGGGTGTCGAGATGGGCTATTCCATGGGCTACAGCAGCAACGGCGACGGCTCCAGCATCACCGTGGAGATCAGCAATTTGCAGTTCTCCTTTGCGGTTTGCAGCGACTGCCGTGCGGGGGATTACACCGTCACCACGGATGTCGCCAAGGTGCAGACTGCCAAAACGGCGGCACAGGGAGTTGTGGATGCCAACGCCTCCAAGTCCGACTACGAAAAGCTCCTGGCGTATAAAACCTACATCTGCGACGCGGTGAGCTATGACCAGGCCTCCCTGGACAGCAACGCATCCTATGGCGCGCCCTGGCAGCTGATCAACGTCTTTGACGGCGACAGCAGCACCAACGTGGTCTGCGAGGGCTATTCCAAGGCCTTCCAGTACCTGTGCGACCTGGGCGGCCTGACCTGCATCTGCGCCGAGGGCACCATGTCCGGCGGCACCGGCGCGGGGCCCCACATGTGGAACGTGGTAACTCTTAACGGCAAGAACTACCTGGTGGACGTGACCAACAGCGACAGCGGCACCATCGGTCAGGATGGGAGCCTCTTTATGGTTGGCGCGACCTACGACAGAGGAAAATATGTGCTGCCGTGCAGCGGTGAGAGCGTAACCTTCGTCTGTAAGAACCTGAACCTTTCCGCAGAGAACTACAGCCCTTCCTCCCCCGCCATTTCCGGCACCTGCGGTGAAAATGTCAGCTGGACGCTCTCCGAGGACGGCACGCTGACCATCAGCGGCAATGGGAAAATGTACAATTACGGTGCAACCCAGCCCTGGAGCGAATACAAGGACGACATCCTGAGAGCCGTTGTATCGGAGGGAGTTACCAGTATTGGGAAAAACGCGTTCTATGGATGCACCAATCTGAAAACCATTACCATCCCGAAGAGCGTAACCAGCATTGGAGAAACTGCGTTCCAAGAATGCTCCAGCTTGGTCAGTGTGGAGCTTCCGGAAGGTGTCACAACCATTCCCTGGGGTGCTTTCTGGGACTGCAGCAGCCTGACCGGTATCACCATTCCAAAGAGCGTCACAGTAATTGGCGATTATGCTTTCACAGGCTGCAGCGGTCTAGCCAGCATCACCATCCCGGATGGCGTCACCAGCATCAATACAGCCACATTCCGTGGCTGCAGCAGTCTCACCAGCATCAACATACCGAATGGAGTCTCGGCCATTGGCCAATATGCATTTGAAAAATGCAGCAGTCTTACCAAGGTGACCATTCCGGAGAGTGTTACCAGCATTGAGGGATACGCCTTCTGGGACTGCAGTGCACTGCCCGAGGTGAAGCTTCCCCAGGGGATCACCAGCATTGCGGAATCCACCTTCATAGGATGCAGCAGCCTGACCGGTTTGGAGATTCCCAGCAGCGTTACCAGCATTGGCAGAGAAGCGTTTTATAACTGCAGCAGTCTGAAAAGCATCGTCATTCCGGATGGAGTCCCCAGCATCGAGAACTTCACGTTCTATCAATGTACCAGCCTGGAGAGCGTTACCATTCCGGACAGCGTTTCCAAAATCACCTGGAGCGCCTTCTCCGGCTGCAGAAGTCTCGCCAGTGTGGTGATTCCCTATGGCGTTCCCGAGATCGAAGGCTATGCTTTCTGCAACTGCACCAGCCTGAAGACGGTTACCATCCCCAGCAGCGTCACCAAAATCTGCAATTCTGCCTTCCTGAACGACAGCATGATTACGGATGTCTACTATGTGGGCACCGAGGCGGCCTGGAATGATGTCCAGATTGAGGAATATAATGATGGGCTGCTGAATGCCACGCTCCACTTTGTCACAGAGCATCGCTGCGAGCTGGTTCATGTCCCGGCAAAGGAGCCCACCACCACCGAGACAGGCAACAATTCCTACTGGATTTGCAAAATCTGCCGCAAGGCGTTCAAGGACCCGGAGGGCAAGGTGGAAACCACCATTGAAGAGGAAACCCTGCCCATCATCGTCTACGACAGCGGTACCTGCGGCACGAATCTGAGCTGGGAACTGTCCAACGGCGTTCTGACCATCAGCGGCACCGGCAGGATGGATGGCTATGGCACCGCCTCGGAAGTGCCCTGGTATTCCAATCGGAACAGCGTGAGAACCGTTGTCATAGAAGCTGGCGTCACCAACATTGGTGCCTCTGCCTTCAATGACTGCGGCAACCTCACCAGCGTGAGCATTCCGGGCAGCGTTACCGAGATCAGCATTGAGGCATTCAGAGGATGCAGTTCGCTGGCCAGTATCGACATCCCCTCCAGTGTCACCACGATCTGGGACGGAGCGTTCAAAGGCTGCTCCAGCCTGAACGGTGTGGTCATTCCGGCGGGAGTGAAGTACATCAATCCCCAGATTTTCGCCAACTGCACCAGCCTGACCGAAATCGTCATTCCGGCGGGTGCTCTGGGAATCTACAGCAGCGCTTTCTGGGAGTGCAGCAGCCTGACCAACATCTGGCTGCCCAAGAGCCTGACCCAGATTTCGGACTACGCTTTCGATTTCTGCACCGCCCTTGCGGGGGTGTACTTTGAGGGCTCGGAGGAAGAATGGAATGCCGCTTTTGCCAGCGTGGACTGCAGTTCCCTTCGGAATGCCGTCTTCCATTTTAACGCCGACCACATCTGCGCGTTGACACAGGTGCCCTACAAGGCTCCCACCAATACCGAAACGGGCAACAATGCTTACTGGGTCTGCGACATCTGCGACAAGGTTTATAAGGATGCCCAGGCAAGAGTGGAGACAACGGTGGAAGCGGAGACGATCGACAAGCTGCAGCCTGTTGCCTCAGGCAAGTGCGGCGAAAATGTCAACTGGGCTCTGACCAGCGACGGCACTCTGACCATCACCGGTGAGGGCGAGATGGACCGCTACGTCAAAGCTTCCAGCGCAGACAACTACGAGCTTTTGCCGACCCCCTGGAAGGATCATCTCGATCAGATCACCCGTGTGGTGGTTGAAGATGGCATTGAATTCGTCAGCAACGGCGCTTTCCACGACTGCGTCAATCTGACCTCCGTTACCCTGGGCAGCTCCATCAACTACATTGGCGCTGCTGCCTTTGAAAACTGCACCGGCCTGACCTCTCTCGACTTCTTGGGCAGCATCGCCGAGATTGGCGAAAGAGCCTTCGCTGGCTGCACCGGTTTGACCGAGATCACCATTCCGGGCAATGTTGAAAGACTCGACTCCAGTGTTTTCCAGAACTGCACCGGACTGACCAAGGTCACGTTGGGAAGCGGTACGTGGTATATTGGAACAGGTGTTTTCCTGAATTGCCCCAAGCTGACCTCCATCACCATTCCCAACACGGTCTGCTTCATTGGCGATTATGCCCTTGGCTACACAGGAACCAAGGCAAAGCCCACAAAGATCGCGCGCTTCCAGATCACTGCCGCAAGGGGCTCCTGGGGCTACTTCTACGCCAAGGATAACGGCTTCACCTGTAATGAGCAGGGGCTCCCCATCGCTCCCGTCTATTCCGAATCAAAGACCATTGTCAAGGATACGCCCCTGTATGCCAAAGAGTTCGACATGACCAAACGCGTCGGCACCGTAGCCGGCGGCACCACGGTTTACCCCTCCAGCTGGGCGATGGGCAACGAAACCTGGTATCAGATTTTGGGCCTGAAGAGCAGCAGCGGCATCGAGTGGGGCGGCAACTACACTGCCGAAGAGCTGGCCGATCCCTCCAAGGAGCCTGTGTACGGCTGGTTCAAGGCCGCTAGAGGTGTCTTCCAGCCCAAGACTGGTACGTGCGGCGACAATGTTACCTGGTCGGTGGACTATGACATCCTCACCATCTCCGGCAGCGGAGCAATGTATGACTACAACGAGTATGACGCCAGCACCGGTACCTCGACTGTGGCGCCCTGGGACTCCGACTATGATATGCAAAACCACATCACCACAATCGTGGTGGAAAATGGTGTCACCTCCATCGGCAATGATGCTTTCTATCGTCTGCAAAATCTGAGTTCCGTCACATTGCCCAGTGGACTGCAGAAAATCGGCACTACCAATTTCCCATTCTGCAGCAACCTGCAAATCGTGAAATTCAACGGGACCCAGGAGCAGTGGGACGCTATCAACATTGAAAGAAATGGTAACGACTATCTCCTGAGTGCCAAATTGGTCACCATCGAAAAGGTAGCCTCCGGCACCTGCGGCGACAACGCCAAATGGGTCCTGACCAACGACGGCACCCTGACCATCAGCGGTGAGGGCTGGATGGGCAGCTTCGTAAAGATGGAAATGGACGTTTACAAATTGACGCCCATGCCGACCCCCTGGAACGACTACCTCGATCAGATCACCGCCGTGGTGATCGAAGAGGGTATTGACAGCGTTGCAGGCGGCGCGTTCTACGGCTGCAAGAATCTGACCTCCGTCACCCTGGCAAGCAGTGTAAGCTACATTGACCACTGCGCCTTTGAAAACTGCACCGGCTTGCGCTCCATCGAGCTGCCGAATACGCTCTGTGCAATCGAATCGGAGGCATTCATGGGCTGCACCGGCCTGACCGAGATCACCATTCCGGACAGTGTCAGCAACATTGGAAGCGACGCTTTCCGGGGCTGCACCAAGCTGACCACGGTCACCTTTGGCAGCGGCATCGGCAACATTGGCAGCCGGGCTTTCCTGAGCTGCGCCAATCTGAAAACGGTCACCATTCCCAGCTCGGTCCGCAGCATCGGCAAGTATGCCCTGGGCTACACCGGAAGCGCCACGAAGCCCACAAAGATTTCCGGCTTCCAGATCACTGCCGACAGGGCATCCCAGGGTTACTTCTATGCCAAGGAAAACGGCTTCACCTGCAACGAGACGGGCGAAGTGGCAGTCCCCGGCTATGATTACGACCCGAAGATCATCGCTAAGGATATGACCGTCTATTCCGCGGCCTTCAACTCCGGCACCAAGGTTGGCACCGTGAAGAAAGGCACCACGGTTTACCCCGTCAGCTGGTATTCCGACAGCGTCGAGATCTGGTACCAGATCGTTGGCCTGAAGGACAGCACCGGCAGCATTAACTGGGGCGGCAAGCTCACCGCCGAAGAGCTGGCCGACACCTCCAAGACACCGGTGCGCGGCTGGATCAAGGCCGCTAGAGGTGTCTTCCAGCCCACGACTGGCAGCTGCGGCGAAAACGTCACCTGGTCTTTGGACTATGACATCCTCACCATCTCCGGCAGCGGGAATATGGAGAATTATGGTTGGGCAGATAATGAATGGGTAGAAGCCCCCTGGTTGAGAAACGTGGATATGCGCCAGGCCATTACCACCGTGGTGGTGGAAGAGGGCGTGACCTTTGTCGGCAGCCGGGCTTTCGACGGCCTGTACAACCTAAGCTCCGTCACATTGCCGGACAGCATTGGCGGAATCGGGCAGGAGGCCTTTAGCGACTGCCACTACCTCACCTCCATCTCCATTCCCGCCTATACCCACGTCAATCGGTACGCGTTTGCATACAGCGGACTGCGTGAGGTCACCTTCCGGGGTGAGGGAACCACCATCGACAGCTATGCATTCTATCACTGCGAATCCTTGAAGCAGGTTACCATTCCCGAAGGTGTCTACATCTCCGGTGAGTACGCCCTGGGATATCGTCAGGATAACGAAACCGGTGATGAAACCCTGATGCCCGATTTCCGGATCACCGGCAAGCGGGCCAGCGATGCCTACTTCTACGCCATGGAGAATGGAATCCCGTTCACCGAGAGCGGCACCGCAACGTTTTACTATTTTGATCCCTACATTTTCGTGGGAGAAGTGCCCATTTATAAGGACCCGTATTCTACAGTGGAAGTGGGTACCGTTCCTGCTGACACGGTCCTGAACCCCATCGCCCTGCACAATTATCCCGACATTGGCAGATGGGCCCACATCCTCGGCCTGAAGGACAACGCCACCGGCCAGATTGAATGGGGCGGCAGCTACACCCAGGCACAGCTGGCCGACACCAGCAAGACACCGGTACAGGGCTGGGTCGATCTGACTAACGCCAAAGAGATTCTCTGCGGTTCCTGCGGCGAGAACGTCACCTGGGAGCTGTCTGAGGACGGCACCATGACCATCAGCGGCAACGGCCCCATGGCGAACTACGGCTTCGATGAAAATACCGGCAGTGACATCATGACTCCCTGGAACAACAAGGTCGATCGTATCGAGCGTGTTGTTGTGGAAGAGGGCGTCACCACCATTAGCAACGACGCTTTCTTCTGGTGCCGGAATCTGACCACCGTCAGCCTGCCCAGCACCCTTGAAAGCATCGGAAACAACGCTTTCTACAACTGTACCGCTCTGACCTCCGTCAACATTCCGGAGGGCGTCACCAGCATTGGCTTCTGTGCTTTCCAGAACTGCCCGGAGCTGAAGGCAGTGACCATCCCCGGCTCTGTGACGGAGCTGATGGATGACTGCTTCGGTATTCTCTGGTCCTGGAACGCAGAGTCTGGTGAGTCCATCCTTACCAAGGTGGAGGGCTTCACCATCACCACGCCCCGGGCGTCCGAGGGTTACTTCTACGCCAAGGAAAACGGCTTCGCCTGCATCGAAGACGGCTTCGTGACCCAGGAATTTGTGGATGCCGGTTTGGCTCAGGTGGATTTGAAGGTCTACCAGGATACCGCTGTTAACTCCGCCGTTGTCGGCACTGTTGCCAAGGGCAAGCATGTATATCCCTACCGCACGGTTCCCGGCTGGGGCCGGATCATGGGCTACAAGGATGGCTCCGGCAGCATCACCTGGGGTGAACTCTCCGAGGAGATTCTGTCGAACAGCGGCCTTGAGCTGGTGAGCGGCTGGGTGATGCTGGACAGCGTGAAGCTGAAAGGCTCCTGCGGCGCAAAGCTGACCTGGGAGATCACCGGCTCCACCCTGACCATCAGCGGCACCGGCGAGATGGACTATTTCATGCCCCAGAATTTCGCAGACGATACCGAAGGCTCCACCGCACCCTGGTTTAACCAGCGTGAGCTGATCACCGGCATTGTGGTGAAATCCGGTGTCACCACCATTGGAAACAATGCGTTCTTGGGCCTTAGTGAAGTGCGCTCCGTCACATTGCCGGACAGCATCACCACCATTGGAGAGTGCGCTTTTAAGAACTGCTCCGGCTTGGAAACCATCAAGCTTCCCAGCAAAGTAACATATATCAACTATGAAACCTTTGCGGGCTGCACCGGGCTGAAGAGCGTCACTTTCCCCAGCGCCCTGAAAGAAATCGGCGCTTTTGCATTCCAAGGCTGCTCCAGTCTGGAAGCCATCACAATTCCGAACAGCGTTGTGGACATCCTTTATGCCGCATTTAAGGACTGCACCGGCCTGAAATCGGTCACCCTGCCCAGTGAGCTGAGATACATTGAATCTGATGTCTTTAGCGGCTGCAGCAGTCTGACCTCCATTCAGATCCCCAGCAAGGTGACCAGCATTGGCTCCGAAGCCTTTGTGGGCTGCACCAGCCTGAGCCAGGTCACCCTCCCCAAGGGGCTGCAGACCATTGGCAGCAATGCATTTGCCAACTGCCCCGCGCTGCTGAACATCACCATTCCCGATTCCGTGATCAACTTCGGAGACTATGCTCTGGGTTATCTGGTGGATGAGGACTGGAACTGCACACCGGTGGAGGGCTTCACCATCACCGCGCCCCGGGCCTCCGAGGCTTACTTCTACGCCAAGGACAACGGTTTCGGCTGCATGGAGAACGGCGTGACCGAGATCCAGTATTTCGGCGTCTTCTCCGCCACAGAAGACCTGGATGTCCATATCTTCTGCGATCCTGATTCCAAAGTGATCGGCACCATCCCCATGGGCCAGCTGGTGTACCCCTACCAGGGCAACAACAATTACGGCATGGGTTGGTTCCAGATCATCGGTCTGAAAGCGGAAGACGGCAGCATCCGGTGGGGCAACTTCTCCGCCAGTCAGCTGGCCGCCTCCGAAGAAGTGGTGCGCGGCTGGATCAGCAGAGACTCCAGCGGAACAGCGGACACCAACAAGTGCGGCGACGACCTGACCTGGACCCTGGAAGACGGCACCCTGACCATCTCCGGCACCGGCAACATGTATGGCCACTATGACTGGGATGACCGGAAAGAGGAGATCACCAAGGTCGTGGTTGAAGAGGGCGTCACCTCCATTGGTGACAACGCATTTGACTCCTGCCAGAACCTCGTGGAGGTAGAGTTGCCGGAGAGCCTGAATCGCATCGGCTTGTCTGCTTTTGCGTGCTGCTCTAAACTGGTTTCCATTGATATTCCGGATAATGTAACACGCATTGAATGGGCAACGTTCCTCGGCTGCTCCAGCCTTAGCGCCGTTACACTGCCGGAGGGCCTGATTACCCTGGGAGCTCAGGCATTTCTCAATTGCCCCGCCCTGACGGGGATCACTCTCCCCAATTCCCTGAGAACCATCGAAGGATACGCAATCGGCTATACTGAATACCATAATACAGTCGAAAGCTTCACCATCACCGCCGCAAGGGGCTCCGAGGGCTACTTCTATGCCAAGGAGTATAACTTCCAGTTCATTGCCAATGGCACCTTCATTCCCAACTACCTCTTTGCGGTAACCCTGACCCAGGACCAGGATGTCTATTTCAATTGCTACTCCGACTCCGGCGTAATGTGTCAGGCAGGCAAGGGCGCCACTGTCCATCCTACCAAGATCTGGAACGATTACATGGGCAACATGGGTCTGATCTATGGCCTGAAGGACAGCGAAGGCGTGATCGACTGGGGACAGCTCACCGCCGAAAAGCTGGCGGACGAAACCAAGGAATTGGTCCGCGGCTGGATCTCCCTGGGCTCTTCGGTCCATCCCATGTCCGGCAGCTGCGGCGAAAAGGTGACCTACTCCCTGAATGCCGCCGGTGTGCTGACCATCTCCGGCACCGGCCCCATGGAAAACTACCTGGGCCAGAGAGCGGATACGATGGGTGATTACCAAGCATTCTGCGCCCCCTGGTACTGCCAGCGGAACGGTATCAAGAAGATCGTGATCAGCTCCGGCGTCACCGCCATCGGCGACAGTGCGTTCCTTGACTGCTACAATGCCGCCTCCGTGGTCATTCCCCGCAGCGTCCGCACCATCGGCACCGACGCCTTCTGCAACTGCCCCCGCCTGACCGCGGTGACCATCCCCAGCGGCGTCACCGCCATCGGCGAAGGCGCGTTCTGGGGCTGCATGAAGCTGCGCTCCATTACCCTGCCCACCAGCCTCCGTGAGATTGGCAGCGACGCTTTCCGTGCCTGCGAATCTCTCACCACCGTCACCCTGCCCAAAGGCCTGAATGCCATTGGCGCAAACGCGTTCTCCTGGTCCGGTTTGACCAAGGTCTCCATCCCCGGAAACCTGGAAACCATCTCCGGCAGCGCTTTTGCGGGCTGCAGCCAACTGACCTCCGTGACCATCCAGAATGGTGTGAAGCACATTGAGACCGGCGCTTTCGCCAGCTGCACCGCGCTGAAGGCCATCACCATTCCCAATTCCGTCCAGCAGATCGACGATTACGCCCTTGGCTTTATGAATGGAGAGTTCCTCCACCCCATTTCCGGCTTCCGGATCACGGCAGCCCGGGGCTCCGAGGCCTACTTCTACGCCAAGAACAATGGCTTCGCCTTCACCTCCAACGGCGGCTACACCGCCAGCTATCAGGATGTGGGCGTTGCCGATGAGAACCTCACCGTCCGGTTCGAGCCCAATGAAAACTCTGCCGCCGTGGGCCGCATCCTCATAGACCAGTCGGTTTACCCCTACGTCATCCGGCATGACGACGGCACCACCTGGGGCCTGATCATGGGCCTGAAGGACAGCACCGGGAACGTCACCTGGGGCAAGTTCACCGCCAAAGAGCTGAATGACACCAAAAAGGAGCCCGTCCGCGGTTGGGTCGTTCTGGACAATGTGCACCAGGGCGGCACCAGCGGCAACGCGGTGTGGATGGTTAAGGGCGACACCCTGACCATCAGGGGCACCGGCGCCATGAAGAACTACTCCACCAACACCGCCTCCGCCATGGCTCCCTGGTACAGCCTGAGAGGCCAGATCACCCACGTGGTGATTGAAGAGGGCATCACTTCCATCGGTAACTATGCCTTCTACGGTCTGGATGATATGATCGATGTGGTCATCCCCGAAGCCGTCACCACCGTCGGCGATTACGCCTTCGCCCACTGCAACAGCCTGACCGAAGTCACCCTGGGCAGCAACGAAAGCGACAGCCCGGCAGCCATCGGCAGCTATGCCTTTGCCTGGTGCGGCAATCTGAGCCAGATTCAGCTCGGAAGCAACGTGGAAAGCATTGGCCGCCACGCCTTCTCCTCCTGCCTGAAGCTGACGGAAGTGCAGCTCCCCGAGGGTGTGAAGAAGCTGGACACCCAGGCCTTCTACGACTGCGAGGCGCTGACCGCCATCAACTTCCCCGAAAGCCTTACCACCATCGGCCAGAACTGCTTCCAGAACTGCCTCAGCCTGAAGCTGATCGATCTGTCCGAAATTCCGGAGAGCACCGAAGAAGAATCCATTTCCCTCAACGGCATGGCCGCCCTCCAGGAGAAGCTGGCCAAGATCCTTGGCACCAAGGCCGACCTGAGATGGCGGGTTGAAACCATCGAGGGTGAGTCCGCCGCCAGCACCATTGCCGCCGTGACCAAGCTAAGGAACGGCAGCTATGTGCTGAAAGCCAAGAAGGCCGGTAAGCTCCGCCTGGTTGCCTACGACAACTACAGCCAGGCCCAGGGCAGCACGGAAGTGGAATTCGTGGAGACCACCGTCATCCGGCCGGATACCACAAAATACCTGATTGCCGGAAAGACGCTGCAGCTGGCCGTCTACCGGATTCCCGGCAGCGTGAAGCTGGCCTCCACCTGGGAGATCACCGAGGGCGAGGAATTTGCCACCATCTCCGCCTCCGGCAAGCTCACCGCCAAGAATGTGGAATCCGCCGGAACGGTAACCGTAACCGCCACACCCACCAACGGCAGCGACCCGGCAGTGCTGACGCTGCAGATCCTGCCCAAGACCACGGCCATCACCCTCTCCATGGATGAAGAGGCACTGGGTGCCAAGCTGAGTGTGGATATGTTCCAGCAGAAGACCATTCAGCTCTCCGCCGCGCCCACTCCCGCCGATGCCCTGAGCACGATGAAGTGGACCAGCAGCAGCACCGCCATCGCCCAGGTGGACCAGACCGGCACTGTGAAGCTGGTGAAGCCCGGCACCGTCACCATCACCGCTGCCGCCACCGACGGCTCCAACGTGAAGAAGGCGGTTGGCCTGACTGTTTACTATCTGGATCCCGCCAAGACCCTCACCGCCACCGTGACCGGTGTGCCCAAGCTGGGTCTGCAGCCCGATCAGACCGCCCAGATCAGCATCTCCGGACAGAATGGCATGATTGATGCCCAGCACCTGACCTTTACCTCTTCCAACCCCGCCATTGCCACGGTGGACGAAACCGGTAAGATCACTGCCGGAGAAAAGGCTGGCACTGTCACCATCACTGCCACTCTGAACGGCGACCCGCTGAAGCGGAAAGCCGCCGCAAAGGTAAACGTCATCGCCATGCAGATGGAAAAGCTGGCTCTGACAACTGATAAAAGTGTTGGCAGCTGGGAGCAGGATGCGGCTGATGAATGGCACGTGACTCTGGACAAGAAGAATGTGACCACGAAGCAGGTCTTCACCGTGACGGAAGTGCTTGCCCAGAACTACAAGGGTGACCAGTTCGTTACCAACGCCGTCACCTGGACCAGCACGGACGCTGCAATCGCCTCCGTAGCTCTGGTTTCCGGCGTTCCCACCGTCACCATCAAGGCCAACGCCAACGGCGAATGCTGCATCACCGCCCAGGGCAAGGACCTGACCAAGGCCCAGGCCCACATCTGGATCTCCGTCCGGGATTACTCCCCCAGACTGGAAACCGCTGCCCTGCGCCTGAACAGCTACCGGGATACCCCGGTGTCCCTGGGACTGCGGGAGAGCTACGGCAAAACGATCACGAACATCGAGCTGGTCAACGCTCCCGAGGGTCTCGAGGTCGACGTGGAGCACCGGACGCTTTACGCCACCGGACAGATCAAGGCCGGTACCTACAAGCGGACCATGAACGTAGAATGCAGCAATGGTGAGGTGTACTCCTACCTGCTCACCATCACCATCGCCAACTCCCTGCCCAGCGTGACTGTGAAGCAGGCATCCAAGTTCAACCTGTTCTATCTGGACGGCACCGCTCCGCTGACCATCACCGCCGGTGACCTGAACATCACCGGTGTGGAGCTGCTTAACACCCCGCACTTCAGCATTGATTGCAGCGAGGGAGCCTACACCCTGCACTACTCCGATGCATTCCTGAAGGCTCCGGTCACCAAGGTGGATACCTCCGCTACCCTGAAGATTTACCTGGAGGGCTACTATCTGCCGGTGACCAAGAACATCACCATCGCCACCTACACCTCCAAGCCCGCGCTGAGCACCATGCCCGCCTCCTCCGCTTTCAACACTCTGCTGGATGAGGAGCTGAGCAGCACATTCCAGATTTGGAACAAGACCGCTTCCGAATATCTGGAGCCCGACAGCATGAGCTGCACTGCTTCCTTCGCGAATGTGGATTGCACCGGAGATACCCTGACGCTGAGCCTGACAAAGAATGCCAAAGGCCAGTATGCCGGCGGCACCGCCTACATCGATGTGAAGATGGACAACTGGCTGACATCCATCCGGGTGTCCCACAGTGTCAGCGTCAGCACCAAGCTGCCCACCTTGAAGCTGGGCACCACCACGCTGACCCTGAACAAGTACTTCACCCAGGTGACCGCCTCTGCCACCGCAGTTCTGTCCCAGGAGAATATCCCGCTGGAGAAAGTGGAGATCCTCTCCACCGCCAAGGCAGGCACCTCCGCCGCCGCGGAAGCCGAAAAGCTGAATGTCCATTACGAGGATGGCATGATCATCGCGGAGGTCCGTGACCTGATTAATGCACCCAAGAACGGCACCTACAAATTCACCTGCAAGGGTGTGCTGCCCAACGGCTCCAAGACGGCTGCCGTCACCTTGAAGGTCGTTGTGTCCACTGCCCTGCCCAAGGTGAGCCTCTCCGCCACCACCGTGAGCCTGAACAAGTATCTGGCCGGTGACGAGGAGATCCCTGTAAAGGTCACCGTTCCCCAGGGCTACACCGTGGAAGGCTTCCAGGTGGTTGGCAACTACAACTGGCTGCGCTTCGACGAAGACAACAGCGTCATCCGCGTAACGCTCACCGAGGACGCACCCACCAAGGGCAATCAGATCTTCAAGCTGACGCCCATTGTCCGTGACAACAGCACCGATCAGATTGTGACCTATCCCTCCGCCCTGACCTTCACCGTTAAGGTGTACAATTCCACCAAGCTGGCCGTCACCCTGGCCGCCAGCGGCAAGCTGGATACCCTGAACCGGCAGAGCGTTCTGAACTACACCATCACCAAGCTGGCAAACTTCAACGGAACCATTGAGACGATGGAGCTGATTGGTCAGGACAAGGATAAGTTCCAGGCTGAGCTGGATAACACTGGTGCCAAGCCCGTCATCCACCTGACCATGCTGGAGGACACAAGCTACGCCACCAACGTCACCTACAAGGTGCAGTTCCGGCTCACCAGCTGCGGAGAAGAGATTCTCTCCCCCATTTGCAGCTTCAAGGTGAGCCAGAGCGCGGTGAAGGTGACCGCCGTGCCCACCTCCATGATTCTGTTCCAGGCTCAGGACCAGCCGCTGACCGGAAAGGTGAGCATCTCCGTGGGTGAGATCAAGAGCATCGCCATCGGCAAGTCCACCACAGCGGCACTGCAAAGCGCCCTGGGTAAGAGCGGCTTCTCCTACTATCAGCTCGACGGAAAAACCGCCGTGCTGACGATCAAGCCCGAGAACATCGGCATGCTGAAGGCGGGCACCACCTACAACCTGTATCTGGACATTACCCCCGCCGGACTTGCAACCAACCTCAAGCCCGCAACGGTGAAAATTCCCGTAAAGGTCTTGAAGTAAACCAAGCAAAAAGCCAAATAACCCCCATAAAAATCCCAGCCACTGCTTTCGCAGTGGCTGGATTTTTTTGAATGGGAGGAGCGCATCAGCGGCCTTGAGCGGAATATTTTTACCAGTGCTGGCAAACAATACCTATGGAAATCTTTTTCTGGAGGTATTCGATTATGAAACAGATTGTATGCCTATTGTGCTGCCTGCTGCTGGCTGCCGGGATGGCCGCCACGGCCTCGGCAGCGCAGGTAAGCTGCGGGGAGGAGTACTGCTTCTCCCCTGCGGATTTCTCCCCGGAGGAAGCCCAGCTCACCGGCATCTGCATCACCCGTCTGCCGGAATCGGCCAGGGGCACCGTGATGCTGGGCAGCCGGGTGCTGCGTCCGGGAGATGTGCTGACGGCGGAGCAGATCGGACAAATGAGTTTTGTCTCCAACTACGCCCAGCAGGATCACACCGCCACCATCGGCTATCTTCCGGTGTTTGCCGGAGGACTGGCGGGGGAAGCAACCATGACCCTGTCCATCCGGGGCCGGGAAAATCAGGCCCCCATCGCCCAGGACTGCGCCTTTGAAACCTACAAAAATCTGGAGCTCACCGGCCAGCTCAAGGTCCGGGACCCGGAGGGCCAGGAGATGTCCTTTACCCTCACTCGGCCCCCCAAGCGGGGCACCGTGGAAATCAGCGGTGACGGCAGCTTCACCTACACCCCGAAGAAGAACAAGGTGGGCGTTGACTCCTTTACCTTCACCGCCACGGATCCCGCCGGAAAGGTATCCCGGGAGACCACCGTCACCGTGAGCATCCTGAAGCCCACGGATGCCCGGCAGTATTCCGACACCGTTGGGAAAAGCTGCCGCTTTGCCGCGGAATGGATGAAGAACACCGGCATCTTCGTGGGGGAAAGCCTGGGGGGCAGTCCCTGCTTCTCTCCGGAGCGGCAGGTTACCCGGGGGGAATTCGTGACCATGCTGGTGAAGGCCCTGAACATCCCCACGGACGCTGACCTCACCGAAACCGGCTACGCCGACGCTCCGGACTGGCTCAAGCCCTATCTGGCCGCTGCCGTCCGCTCCGGCCTCACCGTGGGACTGACCACCGGGGAGAACTTCTGTCCCGATACGCCCATCACCGCCGAGGACGCCGCCGCCATGCTGTGCAGCGCCCTGGAGCTCCAGCCCCAGGAGCAGCCGGCCCTTTCCGCCCAGGAGGTAAATATTACCCCTGTGGAAATCGCCCTGCAGAACGGCTTGGAGCTGCCCACAGGCCAGGAAATCACCCGGGCTGACTGCGCCAACATGCTCTACCAGGCCAGCCGGCTCCAGCTGGGCATCTAAAAGCAAAAAAGAAAGGACTGTCTCCAAAAACGGAGGCAGTCCTTTTAATCTTTCTGTCAAGCCATTTCCAGGGCCAGCTTTTTGCCGCCAAGGATATGGAAGTGCAGGTGGTGGACGGTCTGGCCCGCGTCGTCGCCGCAGTTGGAAACCACCCGGTAACCGCCCGTCAGTCCCTCGGCAGCGGCAATTTGGGGAATCACCTCAAAAATGTGGGCCACTACCTGACTATTTTCCGGGGTCACCCCGTTGCAGCCGGAAATGTGGGTTTTGGGAATGACCAGAATGTGCGTAGGCGCCTGGGGGGCAATGTCCCGGAAGGCAAACACCAGATCATCCTCATATACCTTGGTGGAGGGAATCTCCCCCGCGATGATTTTGCAGAAAAGGCAGTCAGCCATATTTTATTCCTCCTCATCAAGGCCCTTACAGGCCAAATACATGTACGCCCACCAGGCTTACCGTGGTCATGATCACCGCCGCCAGGGCAACACCGGCAGAGACGGAGAGAGCGGTTTCTTTCACGCCCATGTTCAAAAAGCTTGCGCCCAGGGTGCCGGTCCAGGCGCCGGTGCCGGGGATGGGGATGCCCACAAACAGGGTCAGCGCCAGCATCAGCCCCACCTTGCCCGCCTTGCCGGAGAGCTTTGCACCGGCCCGCTCTCCCTTATCGTGGAAGAAATGGCAGATGCCGCCGATGTAACGCTTGTCCAGGCCCCAGATCAGGAATTTTCGCGCAAAGAAATAGATCACCGGGACGGGCAGCAGGTTGCCCACCGCGCAGACCACAATGGCGTGGATGGGTTCAATTCCCATGCCCACCGCAATGGGGATGGCGCCGCGCAGTTCCACCAGGGGCACCATGGAGATAAAGAATACGGCCAGATACCGAAGAGCCATCCGGTCACCTCCCAAAGAAGTTCATTTTCTTGATTGTAACACAGGAATTGTAATTTTTCAACAAAAAAGTCGGGGCAGATTTTAACAATTCATTAAGAATCTGCTCCGACTGTATTTCGTTATGCGGGAACGGCTTCCTTGACGATGACGTAGCCATCCACCAGGTTTGCCTTTTCCAGGGTGCCCTCCACGGCCATCTGCCGCTCCATCAAATCGGTGAGGATCACCATGCCGTCGCGGCACTCGATGCTCATGACGTTTTTCATCAGCACGGTCTCGGGGGCCATATTGTTTTTATAAACGGTAGAAAGACACATAGAAATTATCCTTTCAGGCTGGACAGCACCACGGTCAGCCGCATGTTGCCCTTTTCAAAGTCGGAAACAGCGGCCATCACCTGCTCATAGGCGGTGTGGTTACCGGCCTGGTCCAGCTGAACCGCCAGGTCGGCCAGCTCCCGGGCATGGGCGGCGTTGTGGCCCACCATATACTGCATCAGAGCCATCAGCTCCTCCATGGGGGTATGCTCGCAGGGGGTAGCGCAGCCGTCGCAGCTGTGGGAGCACTCGTGGCCGTGATCATGGTCATGGGGAATGCCCATGGCGTGAAGCTCCTCGTGGGTGTGGGGATGGGCATGGTCGTGGGTATGCTCGTGGCTGTGGTCGTGGGTATGGGTGGTGCCGTCGGCATGGGTATGCTCATGGCAATGCTCATGCTCGTGCTCGTGCTCATGGGCATGGTCGCCGCCGGCGATGTGGTCGTGATCCAGGTGCATAAAAACACTCCTTTGCATTTTTTCTCTATTATAGCCCCATTTATGCCCCATGTCAAAGGATTTATTTTTCGCCAAATATCCCCCCATGGGGCTTGCATCCATGGAGGATTCGGGATATAATAATGCATTATCCGGCGGAGGTGACCGAAATTGGACGAGCTTCACGAACACGAACATGAACATGAACACGAGCATTGCCATGAGCATGACCATGCCTACCTCCATGCCCACGGGATTCCCCACTCCCACGGTCATGTCCACGAAAATCAGAAAGCGGTAATCAACCGGCTGTCCCGGGCCATCGGGCATCTGGAAAAGGTGCGGCGGATGGTGGAAAACGGAGAGGACTGCTCCGATGTGCTGATTCAGCTGGCCGCCGTCCGTTCGGCGCTGGACAACACCGGAAAGGTGATTCTCAAGGACCATATGCGTCACTGCATGGTGGACGCAGTGGCCGCCGGCGACCAGGAGGCCATCGATGACCTCTGCCAGGCCATTGATAAATTTATGAAGTAAAACATCCCTGCTTCAAAATCCGAAGCAGGGATTATTTTTTAGAATGTGGCCACGTCGGGGTCGGCGGGGGGAACGTTACGGATGACCTCCGTGGCGGTGAGCACCGGGCCCAGGTCTCCTTTATACAGCGGATGCTTTTCGGCGGAAATCTGAGCCGTCACCTGGACCCAGCTCCGGGATTCCAGGCTCTTGGCCTCCGGATACCGGCAGGGAATGCCGCAGAACTGAATATCCTCCACGCAGCAGGTCATGACGAACCGGCCGGGGGCGAACATGCCCTCTTTCTGCCGCCGGAGCATGGCCACCTGGGCCTTGAAGCACACGGTCTTTCCGGCGTACTTCTCCGGCTCCTCGGTGATGTCCCGATACCAGAGAGCAAAGTCCTGATCGCCAATCTGAATCACCGGGGCGTTGATGTCAAAGGGCAGGGGGTCCACCACATCGTCGAACTGGGTGGTGCCGTCGGTGTAGTCATAGAGAATGTCGATCCGCCGGTTGGCCGCCCGGGCCAGCTTGTGCAGCGGCATGGTGTCCTGGCCGGGAGTCAGGCGGTTGAACACCACCATCTGAGCACCTACCAGCTTGTCCATCACCAGGTTCCGCATGTTGGCGTTATAGCTCATGAATGTGGTGGAATCGGCGAACATGACCTCCTGGGCAATGACCCAGTTCTGGGGGAACCGGTTGTAGAGCTCCGCCACCAGCAGCATGCCGTTCAGCTCTGCCACGACCCGCTCCGCCTTGTACTTTTTCTGCAAGGCCAGCAGCTGCTCCTGGGTGACGGTTTCCTGGTCCAGCACCTCCAGGTACACGTTCTTCTGGGGATAGGTGGAGAGGTCGTATTCCTCCTCCCCCTCCTCAAAAATCAGCACCAGGGTCCGCTCACCGGCGTTGAACCGGGGGTCCTCCAGGGTTTCCTGAATGAACTTGGTTTTACCGGCATCCAGAAAGCCGGTAAAGGCATAAACCGGAATCTGCTGCATCGCTTATACCCCGAAGAGCGCGGCAATGGCGGCCTCATCCAGCTTGGAGCCGATGACGCAGAGCTTGCCGGTGATGTCCGGGGAGCCGGTGCGGATATCGGCCTCCTCGGGCACATAGTCGAAGTGGATCCAAGTGCCGTCCACAGCGGGCAGGATGCCCTTGGCCCGGAGGATCATGCCGTATTTCTCGGTGTCCAGCGCTTTCAGAGCGGCCTCGATGGCAGCCTTGTCGAACTTCTTGGAGGTCTCCACGCCCCAGGAGGTGAACACCTCGTCGGCATGGTGATGATGGTGGTGGTGATGCTCATGATCGTGATCGTGGCAGCATTCCTCATGGTCGTGATGATGGTGCTCATGCTCTTCGTGGTCGTGGTCATGGCAGCAGCAGTCATGGTCATGATGATGCTCATGCTCATCTTCATCGTGGTCATGGTGGTGATGCTCGTGCTCGTCCTCATCATGGTCATGGTGGTGATGATGCTCATGCTCGTCCTCATCTTCATCGTCGTGATGGTGATGGCAGCAATCCTCTTCCTCCAGACGCTCCTGCTCCAGCTTCGCCAGCTCGGCGGCCAGGGACGCCTTGCCCTCCATGGCCTCGATCAGCTGCTCACCGGTGAGCTGGCTCCAGGGCGTTGTGACAATGGAAGCCACCTGGTTGTGCTCCCGGAGCAGCTCCACGGCGGTATCCAGCTTGAACTGATTGATGGAATCGGTACGGGAGAGGATGATGGTGGAGGCGGTTTCGATCTGATTGTTGTAGAACTCACCGAAGTTCTTCATATACACCTTCACCTTGCCTGCGTCCACCACCGCCACGGTGTAGCCCAGGGTCACTTCCGGACCCGTGACCTTGTTCACCGCGCCGATGACGTCGGAGAGCTTGCCCACGCCGGAGGGCTCGATGATCACCCGGTCGGGGTGATAATCCGCGATAACCTTTTCCAGGGCTCTGCCGAAGTCACCCACCAGAGAGCAGCAGATGCAGCCGGAATTCATCTCGGTGATGTTGATGCCCGCGTCCTGCAAAAAGCCGCCGTCAATGCCGATTTCGCCGAACTCATTTTCAATGAGCACCAGCTTCTGCCCCTTGTAGCCCTCGGCAATCAGCTTTTTGATCAGGGTGGTTTTGCCCGCCCCCAGGAAACCGGAATAGATATCTACCTTGGTCATAAATTGCACCTTCTCTTAAAAAATCTCTACCTGTTATTATATCACTCTTTGTCAACCATTGCCATGGTTTTTTTATTGCCGGATTGTAAATTATTGGTACCGCCCGGTAAATTGGAATTTGGCGGGGAGGCCCCGCGGCCAATTCGTTACGAACCTTGGGCAATCAACCCACAACTCCTGGGCCCCTCGACCGGTACTGCCCCGATAAATTGGAATTTTGTAAGTATGTGTTCGTAGGGAATGCATTCATGCATTCCGCCTCGGTAACGTTTTTATTGGGGTATGTTGAATGGAAAAATGTTGAAAAAGGGACCCGTTACCATCCAACGAACCACGGATATTTCCCCACCTTTCGGAACGGATAAATCCGTTCCCTACGAATTACCTCTGCAAATTCCGATTCGTCTGTTTGCTTTCTTATTTCTTATTTCTCATCCCCCGCAGGACATGGAGCTGGATGGGAACGGCGCAGAGGAAGGTGATGGCATCGGCGGCGGGCTGGGACAGCTGAATGCCGGTGAAGCCCATTAGTCCATTGAGCACCCAGACCAGAGGAATGAAGAACAGCCCCTGCCGGGCAATGGACAGGAAGGTGGCCGGAATGGTCTTGCCCATGGACTGCTGCATCATATTGCTCATCACCACCCAGCCATGCAGGCACATGGTCAGGCACTGATACCGCAGGGCGGCGGCGCCGTAGGTAATAACCTGGGCATCGTCCCGGAACAGGGCAATCAGCTTGGGCGCGAAACAATAGCCCAGGGCGGAGATCACCAGCAGGCACAGCGTGGACACCTTGATGCAGAACCAGAAGCCCCGGTGCACCCGATCATAGAGCCCTGCCCCATAGTTAAAGCCGCACACCGGCTGGAAGCCCTGTCCAAAGCCCAGCATGGCGGAGGCGCCGAACATGGTGATGCGCTGCACCACGCTCATGGCCGCAATGGCGGCATCACCATAGGCCATGGCCGCATTGTTCAGGCAGATGGTGGCAACGGAAGCCAGGCTCTGCCTTGCCAGAGAGGGAATGCCTCCCTTGAAAATCCACAGGAACAGGTGGTCGCTGAACCGGAAATTTTTGAGATGAATCCGAATGTTGCCGCCCCGGCGGGTACCCACAAGGAGCAGGCAGAAGCTGATCAGCTGGCTGATAATGGTGGCCCAGCCCGCACCGGCCACTCCCAGCTTCAGGCCGAAAATCAGAATGGGGTCCAGAATGATATTCACCAGCGCGCCGGTGACAATGCCCACCATGCCATAGCTGGCACTGCCCTGGAAGCGGAGCTGATTATTCAGCACAAAGGAGGCGCACATCCAGGGTGCACCCAGGAGAATCACCCGCAGATAAGCCTGGGTATAGGGCAGGATGGTCTGGGTTGAGCCCAGAAACAGCGCCAGAGGCTCCAGGAAAAGCTGGCCCAGGATGCAGATGACCAGTCCCGTGGCCAAGGCGGAGAAGAAGCCGGTGGCAGCCATCTGGGAGGCCTCGGTGTAGTGCTTCTTTCCCAGCTCCCGGGAGATGAAATTGCCGCTGCCCTGGCCGAAGAAGAAGCCCACCGCCTGAATCACCGCCATGACGGAAAACACCACACCCACCGCACCGGTGGCGGCGTTGCTTTTCAGCATGCCCACAAAATAAGTATCCGCCATGTTATAAAAGGCGGTCACCAGCATGCTCACAATGCAGGGCCCCGCCAGGCGACAGATCAGCTTTTCCACCGGAGGGGTGGTCATTTTTATGTATTTTTCTTCCTGTGCGTCCATGTTGGTCCTCTCTCTCCTTTGTGTATCTCTTTCAGAAACCGGAAATTGGTGTTTGTAGAGATGTTTCGTAGGGAACGGATTTATCCGTTCCGCCCGTCCCGGTAAGTACCCAGTTTCGAATCATCATAAAAATGTTGTTTTTTGCGTAGGGAATGCATTTATGCATTCCGTCCCCTTTTTGTTTCAAATCGGTGGATTGAATGGGAAAAGAAGCGAAAAACGCGTATGAAATACCATTTAACGAACTGCGGTGATAATTGGAGGTTTCGGAAGGTCTAAATCCGTTCCCTACGCAAAACACAACGTTTTTTCGATTCAATAACCCCCCCGGCGCTTTGCGGCCATGGCGGAATGCATGAATGCATTCCCTACGAACACATACTTACGAAATTCCAATTTGTCGTTTCACAAACCGTTTCTGGCATGATTTCAGTATACCACATTTTTCTTTTGCAAGTCAAGGAAGCACCGGGAGGGGTTTTATTTCTTTCGACATAATCCGATTGCATAATCCATTCAAAATTCACTATGCTTTCTATCGGCGGACATATCCCCAGCGATGCGACAGTCTGCCAAAGCGCCGCCCCGACTCTCCCTCGGGACGGCGCTTTTTGTTTTGAAAGCTCCTCTAGCAGACGGGAATCAGCAGCATTTGCCCCGGCTTTGGTTCCTCCTGGAGCTTATTCACCGAACGAATGGCCGCCACGGTGGAGCCGCATTTCTTGGCAATGTCCCACAGGCTCTCCTCCCCTGCCCGCCGCAGGATCAGCGACGGCCGCTGCTGGTCCGGCTCCGCCTCCGGCTGCCGCTCCAGCTCCGTGACCATAGGGATGCCCTGGCCGCCGAAGGTGGTCAGCTGCAGGGGCAGCTCCCCCCGATAACCGCCGGAAATGCTCTGGGGCGCCGCCGGGTTCAGGGGCCGGGCGGTTAAAACCGTATCCTCCCCCATGGGAAGCTTCAGCTTGCCCTCCCACCGGCTGGTGTTCACCCGGAGCTTACCCTGCTGGTCCGTGGACAGCACCTGGAGACTCCCCGGGATTTCCAGGGACAGTCCTCCGTTCTCCCGGAACTGCCGGGGGAAATCCGGCAGGAAGCTCACATCCTCCACCTGGCCCATCTCCTCCGGGAAATGTCCCTCGGCGGACACGGTTTCCACCCGCTTTTCCAGGATGCCCTTTGGCTCCAGCTGCTGCGTTTCCAGCCGAAGCTGTCCCCCGGGGACATAGGCGTCCGCCACAGTCTCCACTATGGTAATATCATCCACCAGGTACTGCGCCGCAATACCGCAGCGGACCCGGAGCCCGCCGTCCTCGCCTTTTTCCAGCTCCAGATTGGTCACGGCACAGGCCACATCCACCTGGGCCTCCGGGCCGTAGCTGGCCGTCAGCTCGTCAAACTGGGAAAAGGGCAGCTGGAAATCCTGGGCCATCACCTTGCCGTCCTGGCATTGCAGCAGCACATGGAGGTTGGCATTTCCGCGGAAGGCGATTTTCCCCGAGAGCACCTTTTGCTCCAAAATCTCCGGCCGGAGGCAATAGTACAGCACTCCCTCCGGAACCAGGCCCAGGCTCAGGTCCTCCTCCAGAGAGAAGTTCTTCTCCCCCGCCTCCCGGGGCAGGCGAATGGGATAGCGCCGCCGCAGCAGCTCTACGCCGTCCACCGGCTGACTGCACTGCCAGTATTCCAGCCGGTGAGGGGTAAACACCTGGGCGAGAATACCGATTCCCCCCCGCAGCATCAGCTTCCGGGGAGAAACCGACCGGGCGTCGGCAAACCGGGTCAGGGCCGAAACCCGAATGGTCCCCTGGGGTGCGTCCGCGGGCAGCTGAAAGCGCAGCTGGAACGGCAGCCAGCCCTCCAGCACCCGGCTGCCGGTGCCGTCCTCCGGCTCATAGAGCACCCACATCAGCATACCGCCGCTGACCACCACGCTGTCCGAGCGCCATTCCTTGCCCCGGAGAATGGTCTGCCCCCAGGCGCACAGCACCTTTCCCACATCCGGATACCCATCCGGCAGGCGGAGCTCCTGGGTCTGCTCCGAATTCTGCACCTCCCCCACCACACCCAGCAGGCAGGGGGCCTCGATTTTCTGAAATGCCATTTCCATTTGGAACACTCCTTCCAGTGATCTACTGGAAGAGCATATGCCCCCGGAACGGAAGATATGTCTTCTACCTGCGCCGAAGCAATGGCATGCAGAAGCAAAACACCACAATCCCGCCGCAGAGGAACCAGGAGTCCACACACCGGCCAAACAGCAGCCCCAGGGCGAAGAAAATCAGGCACCAATTGTGCATATCTCTTCTGCGGCACATTCCAATCCCCTCCTAACCAAACTTTACCTCCCCCCTGTGAACAAAAGATTATTCCGTAGGGCGTGCGGCTTGCCCCCGCCGCACGGCACAACCTTCCTCATGAAACGCACCAATTTGGAATGGAAGCTTACCGCGTCGTTCTTGGCCGTATTCTAATCGTAACATGATACCAGCGGCGGGGGCAAGCCACCCGCCCTACGAAACAGGAAAAGACACATTGACGACGCTGCCCATATGGGGAGGGCAAGAAAAAAAGCTGCCGGGATGACTCTCAGCAGCTTTTGTTTTTTATTTCATCTTATGCGGCTCCGGGGAGAAACTTGCATCAGCCGCCCAGGTAGGCCTTGCGAACCTCATCGGACTTGGCAAGCTCCGCGCCGGTGCCGGACAGCGTGATTTTGCCGGTTTCCAGGACGTAGGCCCGGTCCGCAATAGACAACGCGGCCTGGGCATTCTGCTCCACCAGAAGAATGGTGGTGCCAACGGCGTGGAGATTCTTGATGATGTCGAAAATCTGTTCCACCAGAATCGGCGCCAGGCCCATGGAAGGCTCGTCCAGCATCAGCAGCTTGGGCTTGCTCATCAGTGCCCGGCCCATGGCCAGCATTTGCTGCTCGCCGCCGGACAGCGTGCCAGCCACCTGCTTTCTTCTCTCTTTCAGCCGGGGAAACAGCTCATAGACCTCGTCCAGGCTGGCAGAAAAATCGTCCCTGCGGATGTAGGCGCCCATATCCAGGTTTTCCTGAACCGTCATCTGCAGGAAAATCCGTCTTCCCTCAGGGCAGTGGGCCAGGCCCCGCTCCACGAGCTTATGGGCGGGAATTCTGGTGATGTCCTCCCCACAGAACTGAATAGAGCCACTGCGGGGCCGCAGCAAGCCGGAAACGGTATGCAGCGTGGTGGTCTTACCGGCGCCGTTGGCGCCGATCAGGGTGACGATCTCCCCCTCGTTAACCTCCAGAGAAATGCCCTTGATGGCATGGATGGAGCCATAAAAAACATTGATGTCGTCTATTTTCAGAATCTGAGACATAAATCAGTCCCCCTTCTTCCTGCCGAGGTAGGCCTCAACCACGGTGGGGTTGGCCTGAATATCCTCGGGTGTACCCTTGGCAATGATCCGGCCAAAGTTCAGCACACAGATGCCCTCGCAGATGCCCATGACCAAATTCATATCGTGCTCGATCAGCAGCACCGCAATTTGGAAGGTATCCCGAATCTTCATAATATTTTCCATCAGCTCGGCAGTTTCGGAGGGGTTCATACCGGCGGCGGGCTCATCCAGCAGCAGCAGGCGGGGATTCGTGGCCAGGGCCCGAACGATCTCCAGACGGCGCTGGGCACCATAGGGCAGAGAGCTTGCCTTGAGCCCCGCCATGTCCTGCATATCGAAGATGCTCAGCAGCTCCAGCGCTTTCTCATGAGCCAGGCGCTCCTGCTTCCAGAAATTGGGAAGCCGGAGAATGCTGGTGGCCATGGAATAGGAATTGGCATTGTGCAGTCCCAGCTTCACATTGTCCTCCACCGTCAGGTTGTCAAACAGGCGGATGTTCTGGAAGGTTCTTGCCACGCCTGCCTTGTTCAGGGACACGGTATTCATGCCGCTGGTATCCTCGCCGTTGAGCAGGATGGTGCCCCGGGTGGGCTTATAGACCTTGGTCAGGAGATTAAACACGGTGGTTTTGCCCGCGCCGTTGGGGCCGATCAGACCGGCGATCTCCGTCTTGCCAACGGTGAAATTAAAATCATCCACGGCAGTCAGGCCGCCAAAGTCAATACCCAGGTGGTGGGTTTCCAGCACCGGAGTGGACAACAGATCCCGCTCCGGAATCAGCGCTCCGGAAGGCTTGGGGACCAGGGGGCTTTCGTTGATAGATGGAACCTTAGGCATGTTCGGCATCTCCTTTCCTTGCTTTCTTCAGGGGAGCCGTAAGGCTGGAAACGAAATTCTTCACACTGCGGCTGTTGGTGGCGATCATCACAAGAATCAGGACAACGGCATAGGCCAGCATCCGGTAGTCGTTGAATGCCCGCAGCTTTTCAGGCAGAATGGTCAGCACCGTGGCGGAGATCATACCGCCCACCAGGTTGCCGATGCCGCCCAGAACGATGAACACCAGCACGTTGATGGACTGGTTGAAATCAAACTTGGAAGGAGCGAAAGTAGAGATGCTCAGGCCATA
Source organism: Bacillota bacterium (assembly GCA_028719885.1). GTDB lineage: Bacteria > Bacillota > Clostridia > Oscillospirales > Oscillospiraceae > Faecousia. Next base: position 15,239 of record JAQYLT010000037.1, on the reverse strand, counting down.
CAGAGCGCCCGCCATACCTGCCAGCACCGCGGAGGTGACAAAGGCAATGGTTTTATACTTCATGACGGAAATGCCCACGGACTCGGCGGCAATGCGGTTGTCCCGGCTGGCCATAATCGCCCGTCCGGTATGGCTGTGGACCAGATTCATAATCACAAGCAGCGCAAAGAGCACCAGCAGAAAGCCTCCGGTAAAGGTGGCGATTTTATCCACCTTGACTGCGCCCTGGGGTCCGTTGATCAGAATCTTGCCGGGGACATTGTTGCTGTTGAAGGCAAACGCCAGCTTGGAGCCGTCCACGGAAACCCAAACGCAGTTGATGACGCTCTTGATGATTTCGCCAAAGGCCAGCGTGACAATGGCCAGATAGTCGCCCCGCAGGCGCAAAACAGGGATGCCGATGAGGAAGCCTGCGACACCGGCGCACAGGCCGCCGCCCACAAGGGCGCAGAGGAGGCGCAGGGATTCCGACTCAATGGCCAGTCCGTTGAGCATCCAGCCGGAGACGATCACGCCGGAGAAGGCACCCACGCTCATAAATCCGGCGTGGCCAAGGCTCAGCTCACCGGAAATGCCGACCACCAGGTTCAGCGACAACGCCATGACTACATAGGAGCAGATGGGAATGAGCTGTCCTTTCAGCGTGCGGGACATGCCGTTGTTCATATAGAACATGCAAAACGCATATGCCGCGATCACAAGGCCAAAGGAGGAAATATAGGATCGGAGTGTTTTCTTTTTCATGGGATCACACCTTCTCTCGAATCTGCTTACCCAGCAGGCCGGTGGGCTTGAACAGCAGGACGACAATCAGCACCGCGAAGACAATGGCATCGCCCAGCTCGGAGGAGATATAGGCCTTGCCAAAGATTTCGATGAGGCCCAGCAGGACACCGCCCAGCATGGCGCCGGGAATGGAGCCGATGCCGCCGAACACCGCCGCGGTAAATGCCTTGATGCCGGGCATGGAACCGGTGGTGGGCATCAGGGTCGGGTAGCTGGAGCACAGCAGCACACCGGCGATGGCTGCCAGGGCAGAGCCGATGGCAAAGGTGATGGAGATGGTGCGGTTGACATTGATGCCCATGAGCTGCGCGGCGCCCTTATCCTCGGACACCGCCCGCATGGCCCTGCCGGTTCTGGTTTTACCGGTAAACCATGTGAGAACCAGCATAATGGTGATGCCGCACAGGATGGTGACAATGCTGATGCTCTTGATCAGCAGCTTCCCGTCCAGCAAGCTGATGTTGCCCATTTTCACAATGGAGGGAAACTGGACAGGGTTCGGGCCAAAGATCAATTGTGCCGCGTTTTGCAGAAAATAGCTGACACCGATGGCGGTGATCAGCACCGCCAGGGACCCGGCCTGGCGCAGCGGCTTATAGGCAAGGCCCTCAATGACAATGCCCAGGATGGTGCACACCGCCACGGACAGCAGGACACTGACAACAGCGGGTAGCCCCAGATAGTGACCGGTGCAGAACGAAATGTAGGCACCGATCATAATAACATCGCCGTGGGCAAAGTTCAGCATTTTCGCGATACCATACACCATGGAGTAGCCCAACGCGATCAAAGCGTAGACGCTGCCCAGGTTGATACCGCTGATCAGGTGATCAAGAAAGGAAATCATTTCCGAAACCTCCTGTGTATATTTCTTTGGGGGTATAAAACACCTTAAGGAAACACTGATTAAAGCCCTGTGAATCAGTGCTTCCTTAAAGGGCTGCCCAAAAGGGCAGCCCCCAAACTAGGATCATTATTTCGCGGAAACGTACTCGGTGCCGGAAATCTCAACGGCGATGGGGCTCTTGGAAACGGTGCCGTCGGCAGCCCAGGTCATCTCGCCGGTAATGCCGGAGTAGGTCAGCTCGGGCATCACAGCAACCAGCTTCTCGCAGATGTCTTCCGCGGTGTCATCGGCGGTGACGTCGGCCTTGGTCAGAGCCTCCAGCAGCACATACATGCCGTCGTAAGCGTCAGCGGAGAACTGGTTCATGGAGGAAGCATCGAACTTCTCGCCGAAAGCGGCCACGAACTCGGCAACGCCGGGGGCGGTGGAGGTGGCGTCGAAGGCGGTCAGCATCTTGACGCCCTGGACCAGATCCACATTCAGGCCCTCAACACCCAGAACGCCGTCCATACCGTCCACGCCGAAGTACTCGGGAGCGTAGGAAGCGCTGGCAGCCTGAGTCATAATGCCAACAGCGGGGGTGTAGTAGATGGGCAGGAAGACGAAGTCAACACCGGCATCCTTCATGGCAGCAACCTGAACGGAGAAATCGGCGGCGGTGTCATCGGAGAAAGCGGACTCGGCAACCACATTGACACCCAGCTCAGCAGCGGTGGTCTTGAAAGCGGTGTAGATGCCCATGGAGTAGTCCTGTGCGTTGTTGTAGATGATGCCGACCTTGGCCTCGGGGCGGTTCTCGGCAACCCACTTGGCAGAGGCGACACCCTGGTTGCTGTCGGTGAAGCAGATCTGGAAGATCTGGTCGCCGGACTCAGGAACCAGGTCGTTGGAAGCGGAGGGAGTCAGGCAGAAGACGCGCTCCTCGTTGCCGATCTCAGCAACGGCCATGCAAGCGCCGGAGGTAACAGCGCCCAGAACGATCTGCATGCCCTGGTCCATCATGGTGTTGTAAGCGTTCTTGGCCAGCTCGGGGTCGCCCTGGTCATCTTCGTGCAGGAACACAAACTGATACTTGCCGCCGGCGGCATTGATCTCGTCAACAGCAACCATAGCGCCATAAGCAGCGCCATTTCCATAAATGGCGTAGGGGCCGGTTTCGGGACCCATCATACCAACGGTAATGGTAATGGGCTCTTCAGCGGATGCGGCCATGGTGAACATGGCGGCGACCATCGCGAGGGTCAGAACCAATGCGAGTAACTTTTTCATTTTTCGTTTCTCCTTTGTTGATTACTGAAAGCCCGGGGCTGACCCGATGCTTCCTACAAAAAAGCGGCTACGGTGGATTTACGCCGTAACCGTTCTTTCATACAGATTTGAAATCCCGGTCACGCTTTTGGCAGAATAACTCGTACATCCAGCAGAATGACGCAAATGGACACTACCAAAGAAACGGCAGTGTCCACTAGGCTGTGAATCCGGGCATCAAAGGAAGCCGCGGTAGCGTTGCCGCCGCAGGAAAAGGACTGATTTGCGAAAGTCTTGCAAGTCGTCATTTTCGGTTACCTCCCCTTGAATTTGAGCCTATTGTATCTCATGGGAGGACATTTGTCAACGAGGCAAATACTACCATATTCATTTTGGAAAAATTGGTATTTTTGTGCAGAGTCTACAAAGGCTCATTGTCCATCCAGCACGGCTTTGCATTCGCTGAGCACCGTGGACAAAATGGGGACGCAGGTGGCCGCGCCGTAGCCGCCGTTTTCCACCACGCAGATGAAGGCCAGGGGGTATTTTTCATCGGTGCAGAAGCCGGCGAACATGGCGTTGGAGATCTGCCCCTCCCCCAATTCGGCGGTGCCGGATTTGCCGCAGACGGTGAGCCCCGGGAATTTCCAGCTGCCGTAGGTCACCTCCACGTTGTTTCGCAGATAATTCACCATTTTACTCGCCAGCTGCTGCGACATGATGCGGTCGGTGTATTTTGTCTGGGCCTGGTAGGTAACTTCGCCGCCGCTCTCCACCCGTTCCACCAGGTAGGGCAGCGCTGCGGTGCCGCCGCCGGCGATCTGGCCCATAAAGGTCATAAACCGGCAGGGATTGATCAGGTCCGAATGCTGGCCGATGCAGCTCCAGGCAAAGGAGGCGGCGCCGGTATCGGAAATGTCGTACTTTCCGGCGGAGGTGGTCACCCCGTCAAAGCTGAGCTTCTCCGTGATTCCAAACTGACTGACATATTTCTGCATATTCTTCCTGCCCACCAGCTCCGCCACCTGGGCAAAGGCACAGTTGCAGGAAACCGCCAGGGCCCGCTTCAAATCGCAGTCGCCGTGGGCCGTCTCGCAGGTGATTTTCTCCTTGCCGTAGGCATATTCCCCGGAGCAGTGAAAGGTTTTGCTCTCGATGCCCGGTACGGCCTCCAGGGCGGCAGCACAGGTGACGATCTTATAAATGGAGCCCGGCGTGTAGGAGGACTGCAAAAACCGGTTCAGGTACACGCCGGTGTAGGCGCCGGTGGTATCTCCCTGGATGTCCGGCACATTGTCCGGGTCGTAGGTGGGAGAGGTGACGGCGCAGAGAATCTCGCCGGTTTTGTAATTGTACACCGCCACGGTGCCCTTGCGCCCGTACAATCCGGTGAGGGCCGCGTTCTGCACCCGGGCGGAGATGGTCAAATGCTCCACACCGCCGGTGCCGTCCGCGTTATACACCCCGTTCACCAGGTCATAGCCCACCATGGCGCCGGCATATTTGGCCACCGCACCGGCGCTGATGAAGCCGCTGCGGTCCCCGACCCAATGGAGGGTGGATTTTCTTGTGTTGACATCGGAGGAATACTGCCGCCCGTTGGTCAGGTCCAGCAGCACATTCCCCCGCCGGTCCACCACAGTGCCACAGCCCAGGTTGCCGTTGTTGAACACATGGGGCGACCCGGGAGAGGTGACCCAGGTGGGGCCCTGGGTGAGATATTCAAAGAAGAACAACCCTAAGCCGCCCAGCAGGATGCCCAGGAACAGGCCCATCAGCCAGGTTCTTTTGGTGACGCGATTCATTTCTTACCTGCCTTTCTGTTGAGCTTCACCGCGAAGCTTGCGTTCTGCCGGGTATCCGATGCTTTCACAAAGGCCAGCAGGCCCCAGGAGGCCACCATGCTGGTGCCGCCATTGGAGACAAAGGGGAAGGTGACGCCGGTAAAGGGCAGAATGTCCACGGTGCCCAGTACATTCAGGATGGTTTGAATCAGCAGGATGCCCGCAGCGGTGCAGGCGCCGATGCTGAAAAAGCTGCTGCGGGCCACCCGGGCGGTGCGGATGGCAAAGAACCCGAAGGCGCAGATGCACAGCACCGCCATCATGGCCAGGAGCAAGCCCCATTCCTCGGAAATGGTGGCAAACACAATGTCCGAATCCGCGGCAAAGACCTTTCTCAGCCAGCCCTTGCCCGCTCCCACGCCGAACAGGCCGCCGGAGGCAATGCACATGAGGGACTGGGCCTGCTGATAGCCCTTGTTAAAGGGGTCCTCCCAGATATGCCGCCAGGTGGCAAACCGGTTCAGGGCATGGGGGGCCACCCGCAGGGCCAGGATGCCAGCCAGGACCAGGGCGGTGATGGCCAGGGCCACGGTGCCCATGCTGCCGGAGCGCAGATAGGCAATGATGAGGAAGGAGCAGAAGAAGATCAGGGCGGTGCCGAAGTCATTCATAATGGCCAGGCACCCGCAGATCAGCACGGAATAGACGATGAAAGCAATCAGGTTCCGCTTGTTCATGATCCGGTCCATGGTGGAGGCACCGGCGAACACAAAGCAGACCTTGCTCAGCTCCGAGGGCTGCAGAGACAGGCCCCCCACCTCTACCCAGCATTTCGCACCGTAGTGCTCCGTGCCGAAGACCAGCGTCAGCAGCAAAAAGCCCAGGCCCGCCGCCACCGCCAGATACCGGACCCGCTTGGCCAGCTCCAGGTTCCGCAATGACCAGCCCACCATCAGATAGACAAAGATACCAATCAGCATGGCGAACAGCTGCTTAAGCGCCTCCTTGGGTGCCACCGTGGCAATGGCCATCATGCCCAATGTGCACAGGAAGAAGGCCAGGGTCTCCATTTCAAAGGAGCTGCGGCGAATGGCCAGATAGAACCAGTACAAAAGCCACTGGGCCAGAATGATGCCGCCGAAGCCCTCCAGGACCAGCACGGAGCTGTCCACCGCGTTGTGGGCGGCAAAGCCCAGCATGGCCAGCACCTGAAAGGCGGTGAGCAGCAGCAGGTTAAAGAATCCGGCAATGGGTCCGGAGCCCCGGGTCCGCAGCTGGGACTGGAGCTGCTCCTGCTGCCGGGTGATGACTTTCAGCTTCAGCTTCACCCCACCCACGGAGATCACATCCCCGTCCTGGAGGGCACAGATGTTCACCCGCTCCCCGTTGACATAGGTGCCGTCCTTGGAATGGGTGTCGGTGATGGTCCAGCTGCCGTCGTCGTACCGGGTGAGCACTGCGTGGTTCCGGGAGACGGTGGACAGGGCAATGGACACATCGCAGCTTTTGCTTCTGCCAATCACATTTTCCCAGTGGGTCACCGGCACCCGTTCCCCTCCGGGCATCACCAGCCAGGCCCAGATTTCCGGCTCTCTGCGGAAGGTGAGCAGGGGGATGGCACAGCGCAGCAGCAGCAAAAATGCCAGCAGCGGGCAGGCGCTGCGAATCAGGGATATGTAAAAATTCCCGTAGGTGCCGTCCATTTGGGAAAAGGAAGCGGGGATGCCGGACAGGAAGCTTTCCAGCCACTGCGCCACCGGAGCCAGCAGCTGCCCCAGCTGGGAAAAGAACTGCATGATTCCATCCAAAATTGATTGTAAGGTCATCTTCGAGAGGTCCCTCCTTTCAAAGGAACTTGATCATCGCTTGACACAGGAAATCCCCGCGTCAAAAAAGACTTCTGATGTGCCGCTGAGTAAATAGGCAAATTGGAATTTGTCAGTATGTTTCGTAGGGAACGGATTTATCCATTCCGAAACGTCAATTATCATCCATGGTTCGTTGGATGGTAACGGGTTCCAATTTTTTCAACAATGATCCATTCAATATACCCCGATTAAAACGTTACCGAGGCGGAATGCATAAATGCATTCCCTACGCAAAATTCATCGTTTTACGATTTGTCGAACCCAGGTGGTTCATGAACCTTTCGGAACGCATGAATGCGTTCCCTACGTAACATCTCGACAAACACCAATTTCCCGAACTTTGGGCGAACTCACATTATTTTTCCAACGCCCGCAATGCTGCAATTTCCGCCGCGTAGCCCGGCAGCTCGTTGGGAGTCTCCAAAATCATGGGCAGCCCCTGCAGCGCCGGATGGTTCACAATGGCTTCAAAGGTTTCCATCCCCAGGCTCCCCTTGCCGATGCACTCGTGCCGGTCCTTGTGGCTCTGGAACGGGTTTTTGGAATCGTTCAGGTGCAGCGCTTTCAGCCTGTCCAAACCGATTACACGGTCAAATTCCCCAAGAACGCCGTCCAGATCGTTTACAATGTCATAGCCTGCGTCATAGACATGGCAGGTATCCAGGCAGACGCCAACCTTGGACGAACCCACCGCCTCCAGAATCAGCTTCAGCTCCTCAAAGCGGCCGCCCACCTCGCTGCCCTTGCCCGCCATGGTTTCCAGCAGCACGGTAACGGGATAATCCGGCTCCAACGCCCGCCTTAGGGCCGCGGAAATGTAGTCGATTCCCTGCTCCGTTCCCTGGCCCACATGGCTGCCGGGATGGAAATTATAGAAATTCCCCGGCAGGGCCGCCATCCGGCGCAGATCGTCCAGCAGCACGTCGGCGGCAAAGGCTCTGGCCTCCGGGTCGGCGGTGCAAAGATTCATGGTATAGGCCCCGTGGGCAACCAGCGGCCCGAAGTGCCTCTGCTCCAGCAGCTCCTGGGCCCTCTGGGCATCCTTGGGATTTTCCTCCTTGGCCCGGCTGCCCCGGGGATTTCGTGTGAAAAAAGCAAAGGTATCCGCCCCAATGGACAGAGCGGTTTCCACCATATTGGTGAAGCCCGCCGAGGCGGACAAATGACATCCAAGATACATGGGTCGTTCCCTCCAACATTTCTTTCGCCCATGCTATCACATTTGAAGCAAAAATGCAAATTAACATTTCCCATTTCCAGAAAATATGATAGAATGTGAGAGATACATTTCTGATTGGTGTTTGGCGAATTCACCCAACGGGATAGGTTCCAACGTGTGCGTAGGGAACGCATTCATGCGTTCCGAAAGGTCGGTTACCATCCATGGTTCGTTGGATGGTAACGGGTTCCTATTTTTTCCAACATTTCTCCAATCAACCTACCCCGATAAAAACGTTACCGAGGCGGAATGCATAAATGCATTCCCTACGAAATATCCTGTCAAATTTCAATTAAAAATCATTCCGGGAGGCTGCCATGGGACGGACGGACAAGCAGAAGCTGAAAATTCTTTATATCTGGGACTACCTGCAAAAAAACTCCCACCAGGACAAACCGGTGAAAGCCAATGAGCTCATTTCCATGCTGGACGGGCTGGACATCCGCTGCGACCGGAAAACCATCTATTCCGACATTGCCGCTCTCCAGGATTTCGGCGTGGACATCGTCCATCAGCCGGGGCGGAACGGGGGCTATTTCATCGCCTCCCGGAATTTCGAGCTGCCGGAATTAAAGCTGCTCATCGACGCGGTGCAGTCCAGCCGGTTCCTGACGGAAAAGAAATCCAGGGAGCTCATCGAAAAGCTGTGCAGCCAGTGCAACGAGCAGGACGCCAGGCTGATGCGCCGGGATGTGTACGTCTCCGGCCGGGTCAAGAGCATGAACGAAACCATCTATTACAGCGTGGACGCCATTCAGGAGGCCATTGCCCAAAATAAGCAGATCACATTCCGCTACTTCGACTGGGGGCTGAACGGCAAGCGGGTCTACCGTCAAAAAAGCTACACCGCCAGCCCCTATGGCCTGTGCCAGGACAACGAAAACTGTTACCTGCTGGCCCTGTCCCCCCGGCACGGCATCACCAGCTACCGGGTGGACCGGATGAGCGACATCTGTCTGGCGGAAGAGGACCGTGTCCCCTGCCCAGAGCTCACAGGAAAGAACCTGACGGAGTACGCCAACAAAATGTTTCAGATGTTCGCCGGTGACCGGGTGACGGTAAAGCTCCGGTTCCACCGGGACCTGTCCAACGTGGTGATCGACCGGTTCGGTCAGGACACCATGCTGATCCCCGATGGAGAGGACCATTTCGTCTTCACCGTGGAGGTGGCCGTTTCACCCCTGTTTCTCAGCTGGGTGATGGGCTTTGGGGACAAGGCCCAAATTCTCTACCCGCAGAGCGTGGTGGAGGAATGCAAAAAAATGGCCCGCCAGATACTGATGCAGTACGGCGGGTAAAGAATATCAACAAAGGGAAAAGGTACTGAATACCTCGCTCCAGATGATCTGGCAGTCGTCATCGTCCGCATCCTGCAAAACGGACAGGCAGTAGTGGTAGGTCCCATCGTCCAGCACCACGCCCCGGCCCACCCGTTCGCCCCGCTCTCCGGCGGCGGCCCAGGCAAACTCCCAGCGCGTCGGCTCCTCTGACCGGGTCTGCATCACGGTGATGTCCTCCCGATTGAAGCCGGTGAGGGAGCGGATGGTGGCGTCCAAATCCCCCCCGGGCAGGGTCTGCACCATCACCTCATAGCCGTCCCCCAGATAGAGCCGGCCGGTGTCGCTCTCCATGGCACAGGCCACCGCCTCCCCGGGAAGCTCCAGCCGAACCTCCTTTGGCGCGGCCAGAACCGGCTCCTCCCACACATCCGCCACGGTTTCCGCCACCTCCGTCTGGGAGCAGCCTGCCAGAAACAAGCCTGCCAGCAGCACAAACAACAGTTTTTTCAAAGGAATCCCTCCAGAAAGGAAAAATATGCTTTCTGTTCTGTTCTTCTATCTGCTTACAATCAATGCGGTTGGATTTCTGATTATGCTTACCGACAAGCGCTGCGCCCAGAAAAAGCTGTGGCGCATTCCGGAAGCCACCCTTTTCACCGTGGCCATCCTGGGCGGCAGCATGGGCGTTCTGTTGGGAATGCGGGTCTTCCGCCATAAAACCAGGAAGCCAAAATTCTATCTTGGCATTCCCGCAATCCTTATCTCTCAGTTGCTTTCAGGGGGATATTTCCTCCTAAAAAATCTCACATAAAAGCGAAAACGGAGGAAGTAATATGAAACGCTTTTCATTCCTTTTAGCAATCGTCATGCTGTGTTCTCTTGCCCCTGCCGGCACCGCACAGCAGCCGAGCAGCAGATACGAGAACATGACCGCAGAGGAAATCGTCGCTTGTCTTTCCCTTGAACAAAAAGCGGCACAGATGGTAATGCCCGCCGTCTACAACATCACAGAGCAGGACATGATGCAAAGCTGCTACGGCAGCACCCTTTCCAAAATCAACGACATCAGTCGCTCCAGCTGGGTAAGCACCATCACAGGCTTGCAGAGAAGCGCCCTCCAGTCGGAAGCGGGGATTCCCTTTGTTTTCGGCCAGGATGACGTACACGGCGTAAACTACTGCGAAAAAGCGGTGATCTTCCCCCACAACATCGGCATTGGCGCCGCCAATGACCCAGAGCTCACCTATCAGATGGGCCTTGCCACTGCTGACGAAGCCAAGCTCTGCCATATGCTGTGGAACTTTGCGCCCTGCGTAGCTCAGTCCGCCGATCCCCGATGGGGACGCACCTATGAGAGCTACGGAGCAGATCTTGGCATCATCAAGCAACTGAGCCTTGCCTATACCAAAGGGCTCATCGATGGCGGTGTCATCGCCTGCCCCAAGCATTTCTTTGCCGACGGCAATGTGCAATTCGGCACGGGAGAGGATTCCGATGTATCCCGTCTGATGGACAGAGGGGATGCCGTGCTTACCGATGCACAGGCTGAGGAGCTGCTCTCTGTTTATCAGGAGCTCATCGACGCGGGGGCACAGACCATCATGGTCAGCCATTCTTCCGTCAACGGTGTGAAGATGCACGAGAATGGGGACTATATCTGGCGGCTGAAAAACGAAATGGGTTTTGAGGGCTTTGTGGTAAGCGACTGGAACTCTGTGCAGAACACCTCCCCCAGCAGCTATGAAGAACAGGTAATCACCGCCGTCAATTCCGGAATCGATATGCTCATGGAAGTTGACACCTTCGGTGAAGCGCGGGAGATCATCATTAGGGCAGTGAAAAGCGGCAAGATCACCGAGGACAGAGTTAATGACGCCGTCAGAAGAATTATCCAAGTGAAACTGGATTCCGGTATTTTCCAGGATCCCCTCTGTGAGAGTCTCGTTACCTCCCAGTCAGAGGTGGGTTCCCAGGAATATCGGGATTTGGCGGAAGCATTGGTGGAAAAAAGTCTTGTTCTGCTGAAAAACAGTGGAAATACACTTCCCCTGCAACGGGGTATGTCCGTTTATATCACCGGCCCTGCTGCACACAACCCCGCTGCACAATGCGGCGGCTGGACCATCAACTGGAACGAAAGCCCCTCTTATATCAAGGGAGTTAACACGATTCTGAAAGGATTCCTGGACAAAGCGGAAGAGCTGGGCATTACCGTCATTACCAATCGGAAAAACGCCGACAAGGCAGATGTGGTGCTCCTTGTAGTTGGCGAAAAAGCCTATGCGGAATGGAACGGCGATACCGCAGATCTGCAGCTTTGCGGCGCACTGGGGCTCAAAGGAAATGAAGCAGCCATTGAAGAGGCCAGGATGCTGAACAAGCCCACGGTTGCCTGCATCGTCGCCGGGCGTCAGGTGATCATCGACGAGTATTGGGACGACTGGGACAGCGTTGTCATGTGCTATCTCCCTGGTTCTGAGGGACAGGGCGTTGTAAATGTTCTGTGTGGGCAGTCTGACTTCACCGGAAAGCTCCCCAGTCCCTGGTACAGTTCCGTTGATCAGATCGGCAGCGGAGAAAGCTGGCTGCCGCTGGGCTTCGGACTAAGCTATCAGAAAAAATAAGCAACGCAAACACCGCTGCCGGTTCCAAGCAGGCAGCGGTGTTCTTTGTGGAAGCAACGGTTATACCATTGCCGATTATTTCTCCAAGCCGTAGGAGCTGACCCGGTAGCCCGCCTGGGTTTTCATCACTTCCATGGAAAGATAGGTGTAGGAATCGCTCTGCTCCGTTTCCAGGAATGCAAGGGAAACGTGGGTAAACGCGTCCTTTTCGATCCAATTGTCCAGCCAATTGTCCAGCTCCCCCAACCCCTGCAGGGACACGATCTGCACCCGGCTGGCATCCCCTGTGTAGGTATCCCGGAGGCTGCTGCTGTCACCGTAGTAATTGCTGAGCATGGTGATCTGATTGCCGCTGAAATAGCCCTCGGCAAAGTCCATGATGACCTTTTCTGCCTCCGGATTAGGGGATTCTTCAAGGGTACAGGTAAAACTGCCGCAAATTTCCGCGAAAGTGATGCCCCAGCCCTCTGCCGCCTCCATAAAATACTTGGAGGTGAGCCGGTAAGAGCCAGCGCTGCCCGCGCCCACAATATACACATCCGCCATGTGAGAGTCCCAAACGCTGCCATCCGCAATGTGGAAAGAATACCGCAGGGTTTCCTGGTCCTGATGGACGGCAGTGGTGTCGCTGGCCATTTCCTTTCTGCTTCGCTCCACGGCGGCATAGGGCAGAAGATTCGGCAGGAATTCAATCTTGATTTCACAGACGGGCAATTCCTCGGAGTAAACAATTGGGCAGAGAATCAATCCGTCCACGCCCTGAACCAGCTCCAGCTCCGTGCTGTCATAATCCATCTGGAAGCTGGGCCAGCCCTCCGGGAGCGTCAGTGCTTCCGCCTGATTGTACTGATTCTGCTCTGTCTGTGTGGTTGCCGCGGGAGCAATATCTGTTTGATCGGGCTTGCCTGCCAGCAGGGTAAAATACAGTGCCCCGGCAACCAACAATGCGGCGGAAGCTGCCATGGCGGCAAACGCAGGCCATTTCTTCTTTTTTTGATGGGTCATAAATCGCTGCGGGTTTCCAAGATAACGGGAGGGCTCCAGAATATAACTGTCCTTTACATTTCCAAGGGCATGAAGCAGCTGCTCTTCCTTTTTCACAAACAAACACCTTCCCTTTCCAAAATGGATTTCAACTGCCGACGGGCACGAAGCAGGGTCATTTTCACGTTGCTTTCTCCAAGACCCATGCTATCCGCGATTTGACGAACGGAACAAAGATACCAGTATCGAAGCATAAAAATCTCCCGGGTACGCTGGGGCAGTGACAGAAGGAACTGATTCAAAAGCTTTGTCACCATTCTGTTTTCCAGGATTTCTTCCGCATCGGTGCCGCCGGGGATGCAGTCAGCAAGCTCCTCCAAAACCAGCGGGACCTGACCGCCGCCTCGTTTTTCTGCCCGGGTGAACTTCTGCCGATCCAGTGCCAGATTCCGTGTGATCTTAGCCAGGAGGGCAGAAAGGAACGTGGGCCACTTGGGAGGGATGATATTCCAGGCTCTCATGTAGGTATCGTTGAGGCATTCGTCGCAGTCGTCCTGGTCCTGCAAAATATTGTAGGCAATGGTGCGGCAATAGCGCCCGTATTTCCGATCCGTCTGAACGATGGCCTCCTCCGACCGCTGCCAGTATAGTTCAACAATGGCATCATCTTCCATGGATGATTCTCCTCTCTATCTGTCCTACTATGATAGACGACAAGGGCCGCCGCCCGGTCACAAAAAAGAATGAAAAAATGATCCGATTCAGTCAGCAAATTGGGAAACACTCGTTTGGCGATGTAATCATCATATGGCAATCAGGATATCTCATAGGCAGGTGGCAAGTCAGCGCCGGTTGACGAAATGTTGAATGGGATGCCTTCCGGGGTGTTCGTAGGGAACGGATTTATCCGTTCCGAAAGGTAGGTAAACATCCGTGGTTCATTGGACGGGAAATGGTCCGTCAACACCGTAGGGCGCCTGGCTGTCCCCCCGCCGCTTGGTTCCGGTTTTGGACAGCTCCCATTAGATGATAAAACCCAAAAACGGTACATTTCAGCGGGGGCGAACCCCGTCCTGCGGTTTTGTCCAACATTTTTCCATTTAAAGTACCCCGATAAAAACATTACCGAGGCGGAATGCATAAATGCATTCCCTACGAATCGTCCCGCCAAATTCCAATTTATCAGGACGCTGCGACTTTTGGGCAAAGAAAAAAGCCCCGCCGATTGGCGAGACTTTTTTATATGTTGGCATTACCTATCTTCCTGGTAAGTGCAATGTATTGTCATGCCGTGGCAACACTCCGGTGGAGTGTTGCAGGCATCTGAGAGAAAATGAAAAACCGCATCCAAACGGATACGGTCATTCTTTATGTTGGCATTACCTATCTTCCCGGCAAGTCACCCTGCAAGTATTGTCGGCGCAGATGAGCTTAACTTCTGTGTTCGGGATGGGAACAGGTGGACCCTCATCGCAATCAATACCAACTTTTTTGGATGGGTTTGACCCATCATCTATGTTAAAACCCTCGTTAAGGTTCTAACTGCTTTTGTTTAGATAATAGATAATGGATAATAGAGAATAATACAGAAACGCTTTCCGTTTAAATCCTCTTTTCGCTATCTCTTATCTATTCATTTTTATCTCTTCTCTCTTATCTGAGCGAAGCGTTTCTGGTGACCCGTACCGGATTCGAACCGATGTTAAAGGCGTGAGAGGCCTCTGTCTTAACCACTTGACCAACGGGCCATTGGTGCACCTTCACGGACTCGAACCGGGGACCCACTGATTAAGAGTCAGTTGCTCTACCAACTGAGCTAAAGGTGCTTATTTAATGCGTGCTCGGTGCATTCATAATCGCTACTTCCCTAACCCGCTCGGTATCGTTCTCGCGGCGGAAGTATCAGCCTTACGGTTCTCTTCTGGTATAAACAATAATTGAATCCATCGCCCCAGGCGATTCCTCAACTATTATCTATTCTCCATTATCTCTTATCTATTTCCGATACACCCTGAAAACTGAACATTGTTCTTACTTCTGCTCTTACAATCTAGCACTCACTGAGCCTGCGCTTTGGTCAAGCTTTCGGCTTATTAGTATCAGTCAGCTTAATGCCTCTCAGCACTTACACCTCTGACCTATCTACGACATAGTCTACGTCGAGCCTCAGTGGAGATCTTATCTTAGGGGGAGTTTCACGCTTAGATGCCTTCAGCGTTTATCTCGTCCGCACGTAGCTACCCAGCCGTGCCCTTGGCAGAACAACTGGTACACCAGAGGTGCGTCCATCCCGGTCCTCTCGTACTAAGGACAGCTCCCTTCAAATCTCCTACGCCCGCAACAGATAGGGACCGAACTGTCTCACGACGTTCTGAACCCAGCTCGCGTACCGCTTTAATTGGCGAACAGCCAAACCCTTGGGACCGAATACAGCCCCAGGATGCGATGAGCCGACATCGAGGTGCCAAACCTCCCCGACGATGTGGACTCTTGGGGGAGATCAGCCTGTTATCCCCAGGGTAGCTTTTATCCGTTGAGCGACGGCAATTCCACTCTCATACCGCCGGATCACTAACTCCAACTTTCGTTACTGCTCGAC
>JAQYLT010000036.1 GCA_028719885.1 Bacillota bacterium | reverse complement strand
TCCTTATTGCTTTTGCGTGCCCGTTCAATCTCACTGATTTGTTCTTCGCTAAATTTATATCTGGAAGCCATATTTATCACCCAGATATACTATACCACATCGTTGCAAATATTTAAACTGTTTTATTAAGATTTAGTATTATACCCATCTCCTTCCAGTATTGCCTCGCAAAGCCTTCCGTCTTCTGAATATCAGAAGCATCAAAGTCGTTGATACTCTTCCTCCCAATGCTCTGAATTGCCTGGATCGTTGCAGTATCAAAATACACGCTTCTTTTTGCTTCCTGTTTCACGCCCCCGTCTCCGGTGGCGTTCTTTTTTATCCTCCTTTCTTCTGTGCCACCTTGTTCACATTCCGCAAGAACACGCCAACCTCACCGGCCAGTCTTTCCGTTGCATCCGTTGCAAAGGCGTTCATGTCTCCCATGGCGTCGCAGAGGATTTCCTTTTTATTGAAATTTCATCCGCTGTTCTTGACTTATTCATTTCTGAGCAATAATATAGAATCAACGTAACACGCAAAAAATAAAATGGAGGAATGCACATGTGCACAGCAGCAACCTACAAAACCAAGGATTTCTATTTTGGCAGAACCTTGGACTATGAATTCTCCTATGGGGAAGAAATCGTCATCAGCCCTCGGAATTTTCCCGTCAGCTTCCGGCATATGGGAGAAATGAAGCACCACTATGCCTTGATTGGCATGGCCCATCTCGCAGGCGGTACTCCCCTGTTTTACGATGCTATCAACGAAAAGGGGCTGGGCATGGCTGGACTGAATTTCGTGGGCAATGCGGACTACAAGGAATTCACCCCCGGCAAGGACAATGTTGCCCCCTATGAGTTCATTCCCTGGATTCTCGGTCAATGTGCCAGCGTAAAGGAAGCCCGGCTGCTGCTGGACAAGATCAGCCTGGTCAATACGCCTTTCAGCGACCAGCTGCCCCTGGCCCAGTTGCATTGGATGATTGCGGACAAGGAAGAGGCCATCACGGTAGAATCCGTGAAAGAGGGCCTAAAGGTCTATGACAATCCCGCCGGTGTGATGACCAACAATCCACCCTTTGACCAGCAGATGCACAATTTGAGCAACTTCATGAATCTCTCCCCCAAGTCCCCGGAAAACCGCTTCTCCTCCAAGCTGCCGCTGAGCTGCTACAGCCGTGGCATGGGCGCCCTGGGTCTGCCCGGTGATCTTTCTTCTCAGTCCCGTTTTGTCCGGGTGGCCTTCGTGAAAATGAATTCTGTTTCTGGTGATTCGGAATGGGAAAGCGTCAGCCAGTTCTTCCACATTTTGGGCTCTGTAGACCAGCAAAAGGGCTGCTGCGATGTGGGTGATGAGAAATACGAATACACCATCTATACCTCCTGCTGCAATGCCTCCAAGGGCATCTACTACTACACCACCTACGACAATCATCAGATTAACGGCGTTGACATGCACCGGGAGAATCTGGACAGCGAAACCCTTTTCCGCTATCCTCTGATTCTCGGGGAGCAAATTCACATTCAAAACTAAAAAATTTCCCAGCTCCTACGGGGGCTGGGAAATCATTTTATATGGAAAGCTTTATTTCACTTTCTTTGCAGCCTTTGCTTTGGCCTTGGCTTCCTGGGCCTTCTTTGCCTCTGCCTTCTTTGCTTCCTCGGCGGTTTCATTGGTGGACATGGCCCACTTCGCTAACTCAATGCGGACCTGGTCAGCGCCGGTCTCCAGAACCAGCTTGTCTTCTTTCACATTGACGACGGTGCCGCAGATGCCGCCAATGGTGGTAATCCGGTCGCCCACCTTCACAGCGGAACGCATGGCCTCGGCTTCTTTTTTACGCTTGTTTTCGGGACGAATCAGCATAAAATAGAAGATTGCCATCATCATTACCAGCATAATCAGGGTGCTGGTCATACCGCCAGCGGCGGAAGCGGTGGTTTCGGTCAGGAAAAGATTCATTGGGAAAACTCCTTTGTGTTTAATATCTTTTTTATTATAGCATTCCAGTCAAAAAATGCAAGAGAAACGTTAGATTCTTCGTGCCAATTTCGCGGAATATTCCTGACGGAACTGCTGGAAGCAGCCGTTATCCAGAGAATCCCGGATTCGTTCCATGAGTTTATTGTAAAAATACAGGTTATGCATCACGCAAAGCCGCATGGCCAGCATTTCTTCCGCCACAAACAGATGACGGATATAGGCCTTGGAGAATCGGCGGCACACCGGGCAGTCACACTCGGGATCGATGGGAGACTCGTCCAGCATATACTTGGCGTTTTTCAGGTTGATGGCGCCCTGCCAGGTGAAGAGCCGGGCATGGCGGGCATTCCGGGAGGGCATGACACAGTCAAAGAAATCCACGCCCCGGGCCACCGCCTCGATGATGTTGGTGGGAGTGCCAACGCCCATCAGGTAGCGGGTTTTGTCCGCAGGCATGTAGGGCTCCACAGCTTCGATGATGTCATACATCTCCTCCGCCGTCTCCCCCACCGCCAGGCCGCCGATGGCATAGCCGGGCAAATCCAGCTCCGCAATTCGCTGCATGTGCTCGATCCGCAGATCGGCATAGGTACCGCCCTGGTTGATGCCCCAGAGCATCTGCTGGGGGTTCACCGTATCCGGCAGGGCATTCAGTCGGGCATTTTCCGCCTTGCAGCGCACCAGCCAGCGGTAGGTGCGGTCAATACTCTTTTTCACATACTCCCGGGGAGATGGATTTTCAATGCACTCATCGAACGCCATGCAGATGTCCGAACCCAGGTTGGACTGAATCTGCATGCTCTCCTCCGGGCCCATAAAAATTTTCCTGCCATCAATGTGGGAGGAAAAATACACGCCCTCCTCCTTGATTTTCCGCAGTGAGGACAGGCTGAACACCTGGAAGCCCCCGGAGTCGGTGAGCATGGGGCCGTCCCAGGTCATGAATTTGTGCAGGCCGCCCAGCTGCTTCACCACCTTATCCGTGGGACGCAGGTGCAAATGGTAGGTATTGGACAGCTCCACCTGGCAGCCGATGGTTTTCAAATCCTCCGCACTCAGCGCGCCCTTGATGGCTCCCTGAGTGCCCACGTTCATAAAAACAGGCGTCTGGACAACACCGTGGGCGCAGGTGAATTCCCCACGGCGGGCCTTGCCTTCGGTCTTTTTCAGTTCAAATATTGCTTTATTCATATTGATACTCCAAACTCATACAGCTCATGGGGAGCAATATCCTGGCCATTGCTCCATTCAATCCCGGTGCCTCCAGGGAGCATTCTGACCGTTCTGAAATAGACTGGGTCATTCAGCTCACCATACCAGGGGCCGTTTGCATATGGTTTGGCATCAAATATCTTTTTTTCTCCGGTCTCGTAGACCAGAAATAGTTGCAATGAATCCAATGCTTCCACGCTCTTGAGTCTGGGCTGCAGCATATACTCACCTTCTTACTTCAAAGGATCAATTCGAAAGAACTGCTCACCATTGGACAACAGTTTCCAGTTAGCTTCCAAATCTTCGCGATGAATTTCAATCTACGCTTCCAACAGCTTCATTTTATTTCTGGAGATTTTACCTTCAATTACCTCCCCATCCAGTGTCACCACAACTTCCTCCCCGGAGTATTCTGCGTGAATATGGGGCATATTGTGTCTTCCGCCATTCTCTCGATACATCCGAACAATAATTCCAAAAAACATACTTAATACAGGCATTTTATCCCATCTTCTTTATCAGTCTCAGCACTTCTTTTGGACTACACGCTTCAACTGGGTTATACATTGATTCCAGAAGTCCTTTATCCCTTGTCACAATATAGTCAACATCTTCCCTTTTACAGGCATATGCAAAGACGGCATCTTCAAAATCATCCATCATGGAGTACACAGCTTCTCCGCAGATTTCTCCATCTACAGCTGCAATATCGAATAGTGTCATCAGATTCTTTATTGCTTCTGTTGCGGATTCAGAACCGATATACTTCCTAGCGATGTAGTAGATGTCCGTGATGGCATTTGCGGTTATAACACCAACTGCTCTTTCCTCTGCAACTTCCATAAAGAGCTGCCGGGCTACTTCTGAATCATTTCGATTGCAGATTGCGTCAAGAACAATATTGGTGTCAAAGGCTATCTTTTTCATTTCAGACGTTCCTCCCTGGAATCGTCAAGATTGACATCGCTGGGGAGGATGCCAAACAGTGCCTTCGCAGCAGCCACTTTATCAGGCTTTGCGGTTGTTAGTCTGGCGATAAGCTTACCGTTCTTTGTGATGAAAATGTCCTGTGATTGGGCCATTGTAACGTATTTCCCTGCATTGGTTTTCAATTCAGAAACAGAAATCTGAGTCATTTTCAAGCTCCTCTCGCTTTGATATAGGTTTATTTCTTCATGTATATCGTAGCATATTAGATCTGTTTTGTCAAATCAAATAGGTCTATTCTATCAAACGAATTACGACCTGTTTCTTGCTTTCAAAAAACAGGTCAATTACTCAGCTACTGTTCAACCCTCTCTTGTATCGTACATCAAATTGCTTTGTGTGAACTCTCTAATTCCCTGAGAATAATGGAAAGTCTATCCTACAGAGCCAACAATGTCACAGGTAAGCGTACCAAGCGTTTTTCGGCTTTCACTTAATCGGGCGGTTTCTTCTATGCGATGAACATGGCATCACCAAAGGAGAAGAAACGATATTTTTCCTCCACGGCCTTTTTGTAGGCGTTCAGCACATGTTCTCTTCCTGCAAAGGCGGAGACCAGCATGACCAGGGTGCTTTCCGGCAGGTGGAAATTGGTGATGAGGGCGTCCATGGCCTTGAATTCATAGCCTGGATAGATGAAGATATCCGTCCATTTGGATTTGGCGGAAAAGGTACCGTCCTCACCAACCAGGGATTCCAGGGTGCGGCAAGAGGTAGTACCCACGCAGATGACCCGTCCGCCGGCGGCTTTGGTCTCATTGAGAATTTTCGCCGTTTCCTCATTCATCATACACAGCTCACTGTGCATATGATGCTCCAATACCTCCTCCGTTTTCACTGGACGGAATGTGCCCAGGCCCACATGGAGGGTGACAAAGGCGGTTTTGACCCCTTTTTCACGAATCTTTTCCAACAACTCCTGGGTAAAGTGGAGCCCGGCGGTGGGAGCAGCGGCGGAGCCAACCTCCCTTGAGTAAACCGTCTGGTAGCGCTCCTGATCGGGAAGCTCCGCCTTGATATAGGGCGGCAAGGGCATTTTCCCCAGGCGCTCCAATACCTCCAGGAAAATGCCCTCATAATGGAACTCCACAATTCGGTTTCCATCCTCGCAGACCTGCCGAACCGTGGCGGTGAGCTCTCCGTCTCCAAAGGAAACGGCATCCTCCTCCCGCATTTTCTTTCCAGGCTTACACAGGCACTCCCATTTTTTGTCCCCCAAATCCCGCAGCAGAAGCACCTCCACTGCACCGCCGGTGGGACGATGGCCCAGGAGCCTGGCCGGAA
Organism: Bacillota bacterium; assembly: GCA_028719885.1. Classification (GTDB taxonomy): domain Bacteria; phylum Bacillota; class Clostridia; order Oscillospirales; family Oscillospiraceae; genus Faecousia. The sequence goes on along the minus strand of JAQYLT010000036.1, from coordinate 91,834 downwards.
GCACCCGGGAGTCATTGAGCACCAGGCAGTCGCCGGGATTCAGATAATCGATGATGTCATAAAAATGTTTATGGCTGATTTCGCCGGTGGCGCGGCTGAGCACCATCAGCCGGGAAGCGTCCCGCTGCTGCAAGGGTGTTTGAGCAATCAGCTCTTCCGGCAAATCATAATAAAAATCATGGGTTTTCACGATGCATTCCTCCGATAATTGAACGAAAACAGTATAGTCGATTTCTGCGTATTTTGCAACAGACAATTTGAAAATAGCCTGCATAGACTGGGACGGAGGTGTTACTGAATGAATAACCCACTTTTTACCGGCGTATGCACCGCTCTGGTCACGCCATTTTTAAACGGAGAAATCAACTACCCCATGGTGGAGCGGCTGATTGCCAGGCAAATGGAAGCCGGCGTTCATGCAATCGTAGTCTGCGGCACTACCGGTGAATCAGCAACCTTATCCGATGCAGAAAAGCTGGAATTGATCTCCAGGTCAAAAAAATTCGCAGGAAAGGATTGCCTGATTATCGCAGGAACCGGCTCCAACGCCACAGAACATACGGTCCGCCTGAGCAAGGCCGCGGAGGACGCAGGGGCGGATGCCCTTTTGATTGTTTCTCCATACTACAACAAGGCCACACCGGAGGGGCTGATGCAGCATTACAGCGCCGCAGCCTTCTCCGTCAAGCTGCCGGTGATTCTGTACAATGTACCAAGCCGCACAGGTGTGGACATTCCTGTGGCAGTCTACAAGCAGCTGTCGTCCGTTTCAAACATTGTAGGGGTAAAGGAAGCAAGCACCGATCTGGGAAAGGTTCTGGCCATTCGAGCAGAATGCCCGGAGAATTTCCACGTTTGGAGCGGCAACGACGACCTGACCGTACCAATTCTTTCCATTGGCGGCGTTGGCGTGGTCTCCGTTCTGTCCAACCTCTATCCGGAGCTGACCCAGGCTATGACCGCCGCAGCGCTGGATGGGGATTTCGACACGGCCGCCGCCCTGCAGATTCAATTCCAGCCCCTGATTCGGGCACTGTTCAGCCAGGTCAATCCCATCCCGGTAAAGGCCGCCATGAATCTTTTGGGCTTTGACTGCGGGCCTTGCAGGCTTCCTCTCACAATGCCCTCCTCCAAGCTGATGCAGCAGCTGCAGGCTGCCATGAAGCGGGCAGCGCAATTCTGAGAGAAATGGATAACGCCGCCCTTTCTGAGCGGCGTTATTACAATTTACTTCAAAATCGCCTTGTGGAACACTTTCTTGCCCTTGCGGATTTTCACGCCCTCTTTCAGCATGGCCTCGGTGACCATAAAGGTGGGAGCGGGAACCTTCTCGTCGTTCACAAGGACGCCTCCCTGGGTAACCAGGGTCCGGGCTTCCTTGTTGGAGGAAGCCAGCTTGCAGGCCACCATCAGATTGAGAATGCCAATCTGGCCATCGGTGAGCTGCTCCGGGCTGATTTCGGTGGTGGGCATATCCCCGTCACCGCCGCCCACAAAGAGTGCCTTGGCGGCAGCCTGGGCCTTGGCGGCCTCCTCTTCCCCGTGAACCATCTTGGTCAGCTCAAAGGCGAGGATTTCCTTGGCCTGGTTGATTTTGGCGTCAACCCAGCTGTCCATCTCATTGATCTGTTCCAGAGGCAGGAAAGTCAGCATGCGGATGCACTTCATCACATCGGCATCGTCCACGTTTCGCCAGTACTGGTAGAACTCAAAGGGAGAGGTCTTGTTGGGATCCAGCCAGACGGCGTTTCCGGCGGTTTTGCCCATCTTCTTGCCCTGGGAGTCGGTGAGCAAGGTGATGGTCATGCAGTGGGCATCCTTGCCCAGCTTTTTGCGAATCAGTTCCGTGCCGCCCAGCATATTGCTCCACTGGTCATTGCCGCCGAACTGCATGTTGCAGTTGTAGTGCTGGAACAGGTGGTAGAAGTCGTAGGACTGCATGATCATGTAGTTGAATTCCAGGAAGCTCAGGCCCTTTTCCATCCGCTGCTTGTAGCAATCCGCCCGGAGCATGTTATTCACGGAGAAGCAGGCGCCCACCTCCCGAAGCAGGTCCACATAATTCAGGTTCAGCAGCCAATCGGCATTGTTGACCATCTGAGCCTTGCCCTCGCCGAACTCGATGAAACGCTCCATCTGCTTTTTGAAGCAGGCAGCGTTGTGGTCGATGTCTTCCTTGGTCAGCATCTTCCGCATATCCGTGCGGCCGGAGGGGTCGCCGATCATGGTGGTGCCGCCGCCAATCAGGGCGATGGGCTTGTTGCCCGCCATCTGCAAGCGCTTCATCAGGGTCAGGGCCATGAAGTGACCGGCGGTGAGGCTGTCGGCAGTGCAGTCAAAGCCGATGTAGAAAGTGGCCTTGCCGTTGTCGATCATTTCCCGGATTTCTTCCTCGTTGGTCACCTGGGCAATCAGGCCCCTGGCAACCAGTTCATCATAGATTTTCATCGTTCGTTCCTTTCTTATTTGGCTGCGCTGCCGGTAATCATGGAAATAATTCCGGCACGCAGAATATTCACATTGGTTTCATCCAGAACCGTGTCCCTGGGGGTATGGATTCTGGAAAGATACAGGCCCGCCCGGCCCCGGTTCAGCGCACAGATGCCCACACCATAGGGGAAATGGCCCTGGTCGGAAGGATAGATGGAGAAGCCCTTGGACCGGAGAGAAACCGTCTTCTTTCCAAACTGACCGGTGATCCTTTCCAACGCGGCCAGCTTATTCCTGTTCTTTTTCAGCTTGGAGGTGGGGAAAAAGAGGATTTCATCTCCATCGCCCACACAGTCCAGATTCAGCACCAGTTGGGAAACGGTGGCCTTTTTGTGCATCTTTTGATAGGATGCAGAGCCAATCAGCCCCGCCTCCTCCAGATCGAACAGCACAAAGCAAACATCCTTCCGGTATTTTTCCGGCATGGATTTGGCAATTTCCAGCACGGATACCACGCCGGAGGTATTGTCATTGACATTGGAGGAATTGGCCGGGCCCACCATCATCAGAATGATGTCCCCCCACAGCAAAACCACAAACACAAAATATCCTACGAAGAACTCATGGAATAGGTACCCTGCCAATGCCCCGACTGCCAGGCTGGGTACGATAAGCAGCAGGCACACCAGCAGCTGATAGCCCACAAACAGCCAGGGATTGCAGGGCGTAATCAAATTGGGAATCAGCATTCTGGCGCAGGTATCGTAGTGGGCGGTTACCAGGTATTTTGCCCCATCCGGGTCCCCTGCAACCAGGTTGCGGCTGCGGCAGCTTCCTTTTTCAACGGAAACGGTATAGCCCAAGCTTTCCAGATATTCCTGAACCGCGTCCCGAAAAGACTGCTTCTGGGCTGCCGATTTCCGAACCGGGAAAAGCGTCACCACATCCAGTGGATGATTGATCTTCATATGTACCTCCCAATTAAAAACGCCCCCTGTCCTGCCGGACAGAGGGCGCAAAAATGCACGGTACCACCTCTGGTTTGACCAAACCTCACGATTTGATCCTCAGGTCGTCCAATAACGACTCTCGCTGTATCGGGCGACCCCGTTCTCCCCTACTTCGTTTCAGGAAGACCACTCCGGGAGGTATTTCGGCGCCGCTTCCCGCTGCCTTGCACCCACCGGCAGCTCTCTGATGGACAGGCAAACGCTTACTTCATCCCATCAAGGTGTTCAATATTTCCCATATCCTAACAAATTCTTTCCTCTTTGTCAAGTGGAAAAGAATGATTACGCTTCATTTTCAGACCAGCTCAGCATTTCCTCCGCGCTTTTCAGGGTCGTCTCGGTTATTTTGGCACCGCCGATAATGCGGGCCAGCTCCCGTTTCCGTCCCTCCAAATCCAGAGGCGTGACAGAGGTATAGGTCCGGCCGTCCCGTTCGGATTTGGAAATCAGCATATGGGTGTTGGCCAGGGCCGCCATCTGGGGCAGATGGGTAACACAAAGTACCTGCTTGTGTTTTGCCAGCTTGCGAAGCTTTTCCGCCACCTTTTGTGCAGCTCTGCCGGAAACGCCGGTGTCCACCTCGTCAAAAATCAGGGTTCCGATTTGGTCTTTTTCCGCCAGCACGTTTTTCATGGACAGCATGATTCTGGCCAACTCACCGCCGGAGGCCACCTTGCTCATGGGCTTCAGCGCCTCGCCGGCATTGGCCGACATGTAAAACGCCACGGTATCCGCGCCGTTGGGTGCTAGCTCCTGCTCCCCAAACACGCACTGGAACTGCACCCGGGGCATATCCAGCTGGGTCAGCTCCGAAAGAATCCGTTCCGACATGATTTCGGCATTCTCCTTACGGTTCTGACGCAGCTTTTTTGCCGCCTCCCAGGCCTCGTCCTCCGCCTTTTTCAGCTTGCCTTTCAGCCGCTCCAAATGGTCGTCGGCAAACTCGATATCATCCAGCTCTTTCCGCGCCTGGTCCAGGTATGAAAGGATGTCCGCACAGGTGGTACCGTACTTTCTGCGGAGCCGGTGAATCACATCCAGCCGGGCCTCAATCTGTTCCAGCTCATCGGAAGAATAACTCAGATCGTCCCTTGCGTCTTTCACTTCCTCTGCCGCGTCCCGAACCTGATACATGAGATCAGCAACCCGATCGTGGATGGAAGAAAAATTGTCGCTGAACCGGGCCAGTCGAGCCAGGGCATGCTCTGCCTGACTCAGCAGCTCCGCCGCGCCCTCAGATTCCTCTCCGCCATAAAGCGCTTCCACGGCCTCGTCCATTCCCTTGGACAGCTTTTCCGCGTTTTGGAGCAGCTTTCGGCGCTCCTCCAGGACTTCATCCTCCCCTGCTTCCAATTCCGCCTTCTCGATTTCCGCGATTTGATATTTCAGGGTTTCCATACGGCGAAGCTTCTCGCCCTCGTCCATGGTCATCCGCTGGATTTCCCGCCGGAGATTGGCCACAGCTTCATATTTTTCTCCGTAGGAGAGCCGCAGCGCCTGGTTGGATGAAAAATCATCCAGAAAAATCAGGTGGTTTGCCTCGTCAAACAGGGACGCGGAATCGTGCTGCCCGTGAATATTGATGAGCTGAATGCCCAGCTTTCGCAAAATGGCAACCGATACCAAAGAGCCATTTACCCGGCAGATGTTTTTTCCGTCCAGGAAAATATCCCGCTGAATCACGGTTTCCCCATCGTATTCAACGCCGTTGTCCTGAAACCAGGCAAGCTGGGGCACCTGGGTAAACACGGCCCGCACGGAGGCCTTGGAGGCGCCTGTACGAATCATGTCCCGGTAGGCCCGTTCTCCTAAGATTGCGGAAATGGCATCGATCACAATGGATTTACCGGCACCGGTTTCGCCGGTTAAAACATTAAAGCCGCTGTCAAAAGAAATATCCGCGCTCTCAATAACCGCGATATTTTCAATATGCAGAAGATTCAGCACGGTATCTCCCCCCTTTGTTTAGTTCATCAGGCTGCGGATTTCCCCGCAGAAAGCGGCTGCGGAATTGTTGTCCCGCATGATGGCGATCACGGTATCATCCCCGGCCAGGGTGCCCAGCACCACGCTGCGGCTCATGGCATCCAGCGCCGAGGCCGCGGCATTGGCAAGGCCTGGCATGGTATGGATGACAATGATATTTTGTGCATAGTCAAAGCTGGTGACACATTCCCGGAAGATGGTGTTCAGCCGATTGGTGAAAGTGTTTGGCACCTCCCGGGACGCAGAGGTATAGCGATAGGTTCCCAGCCCCGTCAGCTCTTTCACAATCCGGAGCTCCTTGATGTCTCTGGAAACAGTGGCCTGCGTGCTGGAAAAGCCAGCGTTTTGAAGCTCCTGAAGCAGCTGCTCCTGGGTCTCGATGTTTGATGTTGAGATAATCTCCATGATCTTTGCCTGACGTTTTGATTTCATACCCCTGCCTCCTTATCCTTTTCGGAACTTCATATTTACCACATCATAAAAGCTGCGGTCGTTGAGACGAACAAGCCTGGTTTCCAGCTTGGACTTTTTGATGGATACCACATCCCCCATGTTCAGGCGGAGTGTCTTCCCCCCGTCCACGGACAGATAGGCATTTCTTCTGGAATTGCTGGTCATTCCCACGGAGATGACCCGCTTTCCCGAGGCCACAATGCACCGGCTGGCAACATCGTGGGAGCATATGGGCGTAATGATGATGCTCTCGGCCTCCGGCTCCACAATGGGCCCGCCGGCGGAGAGGCTGTAGGCCGTGGAGCCGGTGGGGGTTGAAATAATCACGCCGTCTCCGCCGCATTCCATGGCCTGAACGCCGTCACATTTCACCGCCAGGTGCACAATTCTGGCCACGGCACCTTTGGTAATCACCGCGTCATTCAGGCAAATGTCGTGAAAGATAATCTCCCGGTCCCGCAGGACAATCACATCCAGCATCATCCGGCTGTCAATCCGGTACTTTCCGGCAGCCAGAAGGCGAAGCTTTTCCAACTCGGTGCTTTCCAGCTCTGCCATAAAGCCCATGGTTCCGATGTTGACCCCCAAAAGCGGCAGGCCTCTTTTGGTGGCAGCCTTAGCCATGTGAAGAATGGTACCGTCACCGCCAAAGCAGATCACCAAATCCGCGTTGCCCAGCTCCCGATCCAGCCTGGAAAAGTGGATATCCCGGGGCAAATCGCAATTATGATCCACTTCAAAGGGCAGGCAGACCTTTACCTGGAAACCTGCCTCCTTCAGAATCTGCATTGCACTGCGGAGGGTTTGAAAATTCTTGTCCCGGTAGGGATTGGGGGTTAATATCAGATTTTTCATCTCTCCACTCCTTAATCCAGGACTTGATGGGCCTGGCGGACAACCTCCGCCGTATCCGGGAAGCTTTCATTTCTTGCTTCCAGACTTAAATGCCCCAAAAATTCAATGTTCCCCTCCGGTCCCTTTACGGGAGAAAAGGTCAGGCCGAGAATGCAGAATTCCAGCTCATGAGCAAGGGCAACGAATTGGTCCAAAACCTCCTGATGGGTCTGGGGGTCCCGGACCACGCCCTTTTTGCCAACCTTCTCTTTCCCTGCCTCAAACTGGGGTTTGATCAGGCAGAGCACCTGCCCCGTGGGCTTCAACAGATTCTTAATAACCGGAAGTACGATTTTCAGGGAAATAAAGCTTACATCAATGACGGACAAATCCAGCGCCTCTCCCAACTGCTCCGGGGTGACATAGCGGATATTGGTCCGCTCCATGACCACAACCCTGGGATCGGAACGGATTTTCCAATCCAACTGGCCATAGCCCACATCAATGGCAAATACCTTTTTAGCCCCCTGCTGGAGCAGGCAGTCCGTAAATCCGCCGGTGGAGGCCCCGGAATCGGAGCAGACGAATCCCTCCGGCTTCACGCCGAAATCCCGGAGCGCTTTTTCCAGCTTCAGGCCGCCCCGGCTGACATAGGGGCACACCGCCCCCCGGACCTCAATGGACACCGTATCCTCGTAGGAAATGCCGGGCTTGTCTGCTTTCTGACCATCCACATACACCAGTCCGCTCATGATGATGGCCTGGGCCTTGGACCGGGTATCCGCATACCCCTGTTCGGTGAGCAAAACATCCAATCGTTTTTTATTTTTCATTGGCAGCCACCCCGGTTACATCGTTCACAATGGAATCCACATCCAAGCCGCAGAGGGAATAAAGCTTTTTCTGATCGCCATGGGGCACAAAGCCGGTGCCCAAATCAATTCCATCCACCCGGCACTCCGGGCAGCGCGCCCGAAGCTCCCAGGCCAGCGCCGCTTTGATTCCGGAATTGGCCGCCGTCTCTTCAATCACGACTGCGGTTTTTCTGTCCGGCATCAGGCGCAGAATTTCATCTGCGGGGATTTGAGAAAGCTCCAGCAGCCGCAGCACGGTACACCGGATACCGGCTTGCGCCAACCGCTCCGCCGCTTCCATAACCGGATTGATCATGGTTCCGTAGGTAATCAAGGTCATATCATCCCCTGATTGATGCAGAACAACGCTTTTCTCTGCATCCCAGAGGGAATCTGAATATGCCCCCTCAGTGCCCCGGGGATAGCGGACTGCAACCGGGCCTTTATAATCCTCGATTGCCCATGTCAGCATCTGTTCCTGCTCCCGCAAGCTGGCAGGCGCCAGGATTTTCATGCCGGGAATCTGTCGCAGATAGCCCACATCAAAAACGCCGTGATGGGAGGGGCCGTCGTCTCCCACCAGACCGGCGCGGTCAATGGCAAACACCACATGCAGCTGCAGCATGGCCACATCCTGAATGATCTGGTCGAAGGCACGCTGCAGGAAGGTGGAATAAATGGCAACCACGGGGACCATCCCCTGCTTTGCCAGTCCACCGGCCATGGAGACCGCATGTTCCTCCGCAATGCCAACGTCAAAAAGCCGCTCCGGGAACTGCTTCATAAACCGAAGCAATCCGGTTCCCCCGGGCATTGCCGCCGTGATGGCGCAAAGCTTTGGGTTCTTCTCCCCAAGGGACACCATGGTATCTCCAAAGGAATCCGAAAAGGTCCGCACCTTTTGGGCCAGCTTTTTCCCGGTTGCAGCATCAAATTTCCCGATTCCGTGGAATTTCGCCGGATCATCCTCCGCAAAGCTGTAGCCGCAGCCCTTTCTGGTTACCACATGGACAAGAGTTGGCTCCTGCAAATCCCGTGCCGCCCGAAGCACCGAAATCAGGTCGGGCAGATCATGACCGTCCACCGGCCCCAGGTACTTAAAGCCCATATTTTCAAAAATGGTGGTTTGCAGCAGAAAATGCTTGATTCTGTTTTTTGCCCGGCTGGAAAACAGATAAACCTGCTTGCCGCCGGGGATGCTGTAAAGCGTCCGGCGATACCAGCGCTTGACGCCCAAATACCGTTCGCTGGAACGAAGTTTGGAAAGGTGCCTGGAAACGCCGCCCACATTTTTGCCGATGGACATTTCATTGTCATTCAGGATCACCACCATGGGCTCCTTGCTCTCAGCGGCGTCGTTCAGGCCCTCATAGGCCATTCCGCCGGTGGCAGCGCCGTCGCCGATCAGGGCTACCACCTGGTAATCCTGATGGAGCAGCGTTCTGGCTCTGGCCATGCCCAGGGCAATGGAAACAGAGCTGGAAGCATGCCCCGCCACAAAGGCATCGGTTTCGCTCTCGCTGGGCTTGGGGAAGCCGGAGAGGCCGCCGAACTGACGGAGCGTATGAAAGGCTTCACGCCGCCCGGTAAGCAATTTATGGACATAGGACTGGTGACCCACATCAAAAACAAGGCGGTCCTTTGCGGTATCATACACGGTTTCCAGCGCCACCGACAGCTCCACAACGCCCAGATTCCCCGCCAGGTGACCTCCGGTCTGGGAAACACTGGAAATGAGAAATTCCCGAATTTCCGCGCAGAGCTGAATTTTTTCATCGTCGGTGAGGCGAAGCAGGTCTTCATGACAATGAATGCCCGGTAAAATCTTCAAAGCGCACACAACCTATCTATTTCTTTTTTTTCGGAAAAGGTTCAGAAAGCCATGCCATGCAGCAATCACCTTCCCTGCCTGGTGGACGATCACCGTGCAGGATTTAATGGCATAGGATTTCCCGATTGCTTTGCCGCCCACTGTGGTGGCGGCCACCAGGGCCGACATCAGCAGCGAGATCAAATTCGGCCAGGAAAAGGTGAAATGAGAGATGATTTTGGATGCGATCACCGCCGAGGCGGAGCCGGAAATAACGCCGCAGATGTCTCCCACCACATCGTTGCAGATGGAGCCCACCCGCTCCGCGTTCCGCAGAAGACTGATGGCCTCCTGGGCGCCGGGAACCTTACGGGCAGCCATGGAGTGAAAGGGGCGCTCGTCGGCAGAGGTAACCGCCACGCCCACCACGTCGAACACGATTCCCACCAATACAATGACGAACAATATGACAAAGGCGGCAGCCATTCCGCTGCGGGAGAGCAGCTCCTCGGACAGCAGACTGATGGCGCCGGATACAAAAAGAGTAATAACAAAAATCGTTACTACCCACCGAACTGTTTTTTTACTCTCTCGTTTGGAAGATGTGGAATCTGACTTTCCCACGATAATTCTCCTGATCTTCTGATAATGATAACGGTAGCAGGCGGGATAAATCTTACGGCTTAGGTCGGGTTGGATTTCCCCAGGCGAAACCTGCCGTTGCCGCGCAGGCCGTTTCCATTTGATTCACCCGCTCAGGCGTTGCCAACCTGAATACCCGATTGCCACTTAGTCCGTACTGCAATCCCCCGCCTGCCCAATGACGACAGCCTAGGTGTTTTCCACGACAATGTGTGCCATAGTCTTAGCCTCTTTTGCAAGCATGGTTTCCAGAAGCGATTTCAGCGACAGTTCTGGCCAGCAACGTTCAGCTGCATGATCCTCTTTCCCCACATGTTCACTCAAGGCAGGCTACGCTGCACGCAGCACGCGATTCTTCGCACTGCCTTGCAGGTTCCTATCCTGGTTCGTACGCGAGCGGGCCTCGAACCGAGGGACTCTCCGTCGTCGCACAAGACCAAGTCTCCACGGAAACCGGGTCGTATGTTCCATGCCATTGGAACGCGCCCGGAATCCTTAACCCCCAGCATCCACCCCAAACTGGGCGTAAAAGGCAGACACCAGGGACTTCATCGATGTGCCCTTCAAAGGATTTTTAGGCCCTTCCTGGAAGATGGCCACATTGACTAGGATACTGCACCGTTACCTTGTATAATAGCATAACATTCATGAATATACAAGTATTTTTTCAGTTTGGGGATTTTTTCTCAAAAATCTGGTTTTTATTGACAAACCAATCCTCCACAATGTCCTGGTGGGTTACGGCAATCTCTATGGTTTTCAGCTCTTCCCGGCTGAAAAACCGCAGCTGCCTGGATTCCGCGCTGATGCGAAGCACCGGCTCTTGGGTGAGAGAAAGGCCGTATACCACAATCACCATTCTCCAAATGCTGCCATCCTGAAATGCCGCCACCCGGCCGGGCTCGCCATATACCTGAAGCTTTGTCAGCTGCTCGGGCTTCACCCGAAGGCCCAGCTCCTCATAGATTTCCCGAATCATCCCCTGCTGGCTGCTCTCCGTCTTTTTCACGCCGCCGCCAACCAGGCCCCAGGTATCGGAATCCTGCCGCCGTTCCAGCAGCAGCTTTCCATCCCAGGTGATGATTGCATTGGCTCCAAGGTGTGCCGGCATGTTTGGCTTGGGCGTATTGGCGGGGTCACCCCGGTAGAATGTTACAATGGACATGGCAATGCCTCCATTCTTTTTTCTTCATTATACTCCTCTGCGCTTTCGGAAGCAATGAAAAAGATTTTTCCATTGCCGATTGGCGAAACATCTGCTATAATACAGAAAAATAATGGGAGAAAGAATCATGCTCAAATATCCTTACCTTGTCTTGGACCACGACGACACCGTTGTGCAAAGCGAAAAGACCGTGAATTTTCCATATTTTGTACATATCCTAAATAAGTTCCGTCCGGGAGCAACCATCACCATGGAAGAGTATGCCCATGGCTGCTTTCACATTGGCTTTGCGGAAATGTGCCGGGAAAAATACGGCTTTACCGATCAGGAGCTGGTGGAGGAATACAAGGGCTGGAAAGAGTACATCCGGAATCATATTCCCGCCCCGTTTCCCGGCATTGAACGAGTCATTCATAGGCAAAAGGAGCTGGGAGGAAAAATTTGTGTTGTCTCCCATTCCTGCCAGGAAAACATCACCCGGGATTATCTGGCCCATTTTGGCATTCTCCCGGATGATATATTTGGCTGGGACCTACCGGAAGAGCTGCGAAAGCCCAGCAGCTATCCGTTGCAGCAGATCATGAAGAAATACAGCTGCCGGCCTGATGAACTTCTGGTGGTGGATGACATGAAACTGGCACACCAGATGGCGGCCCCTCTGGGGGTAAGTGTGGCATTTGCCGGATGGGGACGGGCGGAATTCCCGGAGCTTTCCAGGCAGATGAAAGAAATCTGTAATTTTTCTTTCGATTCACCGGAGCAGCTGGAGCATTTTCTGTTTGATGACTTGACAGGTGTGATATAATGATTCCAGTAGTATGCGCCGGGGGTGAGCCGTTTGGAAAAGGAAAATATCAAGGTTATGGCCCGGAACCGGGAGGCATACCACGAATACTTCGTGGAAGAAGAAATGGAAGCCGGCATTGAGCTCTGCGGGACAGAGGTCAAATCCATTCGCCAAGGGACCCTGAATTTAAAGGATTCCTGGTGCGGCATCAAAGACGGTGAGCTGATTCTCAACCAGATGCACATTTCTCCCTATGACCACGGAAATATTTTCAACCGGGATTCCAAGCGTCCCCGCCGCCTGCTGATGCACAAGCGGGAGATTATGCGGCTTTTCGGTAAAGTCAAACAGGACGGCTATTCTCTCATTCCCCTATCTGTCTATTTCAAGGGCAGCCGGGTAAAGGTGAAGGTCGGGCTGTGCAAAGGTAAAAAACTATACGACAAAAGACAGGCCTCGGCCGAACGGGATGCCAAGCGTCAGATCGATCGGGCCATGAAGGAGAGGTACTAACATGAATCCTACTTTCAAGATCACCATGGAAAACGGCGGCGTTATCGAGGGAGAGCTGTACCCCGAGAAGGCACCCCAGAGCGTTCGGAATTTCATCGATCTGGCAAACCACAACTACTACGATGGACTGATTTTCCATCGGGTTATCCCCGGCTTCATGATTCAGGGCGGCTGCCCCGAGGGCACCGGCATGGGCGGCCCCGGCTACTGCATCAAGGGTGAGTTTTTCTTCAACGGCATCAAGAACGATTTGAAGCACAAGCGGGGCGTTCTCAGCATGGCCCGTTCTTCCTCCCCCAACTCCGCCGGTTCCCAGTTCTTCATCATGCACCAGGATGCCAAGCATCTGGACGGCCAATATGCCGCTTTTGGCAAGGTGACCTCCGGCATGGATGTGGTGGATGCCATCGCCGCTGTTCAGACCGATCGGAATGACCGCCCCCTGACGGAGCAAAAGATTGCCTCCATCACGGTGGATACTCACGGTGAAGAGTATCCTGCGCCCAACAAGCTCCCCGATCCCTACGGCCGCTTCTGATTTTCAAAAAATCCAGGGGATGTCCTGCATCCTCTGGATACCATACCTTTTCACTTTTTACTCTTACCTTTTACCTCAAATCCGGGGCCGTACTGGTTTCGACGGGGGTAGTGAGGCTGGAATAGCGGGTCGTGGCACCTGACCACGATAAAACGGGTAACCTTTAAAATTAACTGACAACAATACTGTTGCTCTGGCTGCCTAATTAGGCGCCCATCCTCCCCGGAAGGTCCACGAGCCGGGCTAGGGTGTGATTTGAGTGGAGACCGTGCGTATGGTAAGCTTTGCCCATACCATGCATCATGAAGCTACTAAATCCGGCAGGGTGTTTGTTCCCGTCCGGATGAGGGAATGTAAATAACAAACTGCACCCGGAGAAGTTCTTTCCAAGTTGCTTTCGGACAGGGGTTCGATTCCCCTCGGCTCCACCACTGCACGCCACCATTTGATGAAAGTCAAGTGGTGGCGTTTTCTTGTTCAAAATGGGGCAGGAAATACGCTGAAAACATATTCCAATTTGTTTATAGTTGTGATAAAATGTCTAAAACACCTCAAGCAGGAGGAATTACGATGACAGACGCACAGCAGAGAGCCGCAGCCAAGCAATTTGTGAAGGACTGGACAGGCCACGGCGATGAAAAGCAGGAAACTCAGCGGTTTTGGATTGCGCTGCTTCAAAATGTGTTCGGTGTAGAACAGGCAACGAATGCAATCGAATTTGAAGTACCTGTAAAACTCGGCCATACCAGCTTTATCGATGGTTATTTGAAGGACACCAATGTTCTGATTGAGCAGAAAGGTTCAGACATTGACCTGAGAAAGGGCTACAGGCAGAGTGACGGCTCCATGCTGACCCCGTTTCAGCAGGCACGGCGCTATGCTGGATACCTGCCCCACAATATGAATCCCCGATGGATTGTGGTCTGCAATTTTAAGGAGTTCCACATCCACGACATGAACCGCCCCAACGACACGCCCGAAGTGATTCTGCTGTCGGAACTGGAAAAGGAATACCACCGCTTGCAGTTCCTGGTGGACACGGGAAATGAGCGTATCCAGAAAGAAATGCAGATTTCTTTGCAGGCGGGCGAGTTGGTGGGTAAACTGTACGATTCCTTGCTCAAACAGTACAAGAATCCTGGCAATCCTGCCTCTCTGAAAAGCCTGAATATGCTCTGTGTGCGGCTGGTATTCTGCCTTTATGCTGAGGATGCAGGTGTTTTTGGCAAGCACGGAATGTTCCATGATTATCTGCAAAACATTCCTGCAAGCGGAGTTCGTAAAGCCTTGGTGGAGCTGTTTCGTATTCTGGACACAAAGCCAGAGAACCGAGACCCGTACCTGGAAGATGATAACCCCACTCTGGCAGCGTTCCCCTATGTGAACGGCGGCTTATTTGCGGATGAAAACATTGAGATTCCGCCCTTTACGGAGGATTTGAAAACCTTGCTGCTGAGCAACGCCAGCGAGGACTTTAACTGGTCTGAAATCAGCCCTACCATTTTCGGTGCGGTGTTTGAATCCACTCTGAATCCCGAAACCCGCCGTAGCGGCGGTATGCACTACACCAGCATTGAGAACATCCACAAGGTCATTGACCCGCTATTCTTTGACGGTCTGAAAGCTGAGCTGGAAGAAGCACGGGGCAAAACTGTTGCGGGCGGCGCACGTTCAAAGGCAATACAGGCATTCCATGAGAAGTTAAGCAAACTGACATTCCTTGACCCTGCCTGTGGCTCTGGCAATTTCCTGACTGAAACCTATCTCTCCCTCAGACGGTTAGAGAATGAGATTATCCGAGAGATTTACAGCGGCATTGAGGGCCAGATGGCAATGGGTGAAATGGCTGCGGAAATCATGGATTCTCTTGAGATTAAGGTTTCCATTGGTCAGTTTTATGGTATTGAAATCAATGATTTTGCTGTGACCGTCGCCAAAACTGCCCTCTGGATTGCGGAAAGCCAGATGCTCAAGGAAACGGAAGAAATTGTGCATATGCACATGGACTTTCTGCCGCTGACCAGCTATGCCAATATCGTGGAGGGAAACGCCCTGCGGATAGACTGGGAGACGGTTGTACCCAAGAGCAAGCTGAATTATATTATGGGAAATCCGCCTTTTGTGGGTGCCAGACTGATGGAAAAGCCGCAGAAAGATGATATGGCTCTTGTCTTTGGAAAGCTAAAGGGTGTGGGCAATCTCGATTATGTTTCTGCTTGGTATAAAAAGGCTGCTAATCTAATCAAGAATACAGACATTCGCATTGCCTTTGTTTCTACCAATTCCATAACACAAGGTGAGCAAACCGCTATTCTTTGGAAGCCTATCATGGAAAGTGGTGTTATAATAAACTTTGCATGGAGAACATTCAAATGGGAAAGTCAGTCTAATGACCAAGCCGCTGTTCATTGTGTTATTGTTGGTTTTAGTTGTACTCCTGGCGACAAGGTTAAAAAACTATATCAAAGCGGACAGGTAACTCGTGTGGTTAAGAATGTCAATGCATATTTGCTAGATGCACCCGACATTTTTGTTCTCAATCGGAGCAAAGCACTATGTAATGCCCCCGCTGTAAATTATGGCAGTTTCGCACTTGATGACGGAAATTACACTATTAGCGAAAAAGAATATGCTGAACTCAAACAGGTAGATGCGGATATTGATTTGTTCATTCGTCCATTCATTGGAGCACAAGAGCTTTTGCACAACAAGAAACGGTATTGTGTTTGGCTTAAAGGTTTGTCGCCTTCATTAATTAATACCCATCCTGTTATTAAGAAAAAGGTTGAGAATGTAAGAGCATGGAGAAGCAACAGTTCCAGAAAGAATACTATTGAACTTGCTGATACTCCTACACTATTTGCGGAGATTCGACAGCCTGATACCAATTACTTGGCAATCCCCACAGTCTGTTCTGAAAACCGTCGGTATATCCCGATGGCTTTCCTGACCCCTGATATTGTTTCTTCTAATCAGTTATATATTGTGAGCAATGCCGAACTATATCACTTTGGTATTCTAACCTCGAATGTTCATATGGCTTGGATGCGAGCAGTATGTGGCAGACTAGAGATGCGGTATCGCTATTCATCGGCTGTTGTTTACAACAACTTCCCTTGGCCTACTCCTACGGAAGCCCAGAAAGCCAAAATCGAGCAAACAGCTCAAGCTATCTTGGATGCCAGAGCATTATATCCAGATTGTAGCCTTGCAGACCTCTATGATGAAGTCACTATGCCGCCTGAACTGCGGAAAGCCCACCAGCAGAATGACAAGGCCGTCATGCAGGCATATGGCTTCTGGGGCAAGCTGAATACCGAAACCGAGTGCGTGGCGGAGCTGATGAAAATGTATCAGGAACTGACGAGGTGAGTTCACCGAGGACGAATCAGATACAATTATCCCCATCGTTCAAACAGCCATTAATCTGGTTATCGTACAACCCCCGTCTGCAAAGAACAGACGAGGGTTGTTTTTTATATGTCTTCATTGTTTGGATTGGGTGCATCATCATTGGTTTCCCCAGTCGTTTCGCGGAGGAAAATGTAAGTGTTATCGTCCGAACGGGATTCATCGAAATGGTAATTCAGACGGTTAAAAGACTTGACCTGCTCCGGGGCACTGACTTGATTCTGCGCCACGTAGCGCACCATCTCGCCCCGGGCCATCTTGCACATGGTTCCCTTTTCGATCACCTTGCCGTCCTTTTCCTCCCCAAATACGCAGGTGACGAAGCGGGCGGAATCCGGCAGGTATTTTGATACGCAGATGCTGTATTCTTTGGATGCCAGATTGAGAATGCAGTCCGTTTCCGCAAACAGCGTTTTGGCTAGGCGGTCACCCCAATAGGCATACAGGTCTTTGCACTCCCCTATTTTCAGTTTTGCCTGCATTTCCAGACGATAGGGTGTTACCCCATCAAAGGGACGCAAAATGCCATAGAACCCGGACAAAATGCGAAGATTTTCCTGAATATAGACGTATTCCTGATCCGTGAACACGCCGGGAGCCATGTACTGATACTGGATGCCCTCATAGGCCAACACCGCCGGGGTCAGGCGGCCCAGCAAATCCATATCCCGCAGCCGCCGGACATTCAACTGTGCAATCTGGTCGTTGCATCTCCAAAGCTTTTTCAGTTCCTCATAGGACATGCTCTGAAGCTGACAGCAGATTTCCTTTGTATTGGGAAGAAACCCCGGCAGATTGCGGTATGGGAAGCTGTCCGTATCCACCCGCATCTTCTTTGCCGGGGAAATGATAATTCTCACGCCTTATTGCTCCCCTGCCAGATAGGCAAGAATGTCAGCGGCGTTGGTATCCGGCTTGACTTTTGGCATGACCTTTTCGATGATGCCCTGTTCATTAATGATAAAGGTCGTGCGGACCACGCCCATGCTCACCTTGCCGTAGAGCTTCTTTTCCTGCCAGACTCCATAGTCCTGAATCGCCTGCAATTCCGGGTCGGACAAAAGAATAAAGGGCAGGTCGTACTTCTGGGCGAATTTCAGGTGAGAGGCAACGGAATCCTTGCTGATACCGATGACCACAACATCCTGTGTCCTGAACTGCTCGTAGCTTGCGGCAAAGGCGCAGGCCTGCCGGGTGCAGCCGGGGGTATTGTCCTTGGGATAAAAATACAGGACGACTTTCTTTCCCTGAAAATCTGACAATTTTACGGTATTACCATCCTTATCCAAAAGGCTGAAATCCGGTGCTTTCATTCCTGTTTCCAACATAGCTTGTTCTCCTTTTTCTGTTTGATTATAATAAACATCATAGCAAAAATCATTCATGATTGCAAGCTACTTGCGAACATTCCCCTTTTGCGTTAGCTGAGTAGAAATGGGTCGCTCTTTTTTTCTCAATCTCCATCCTATCTGGCGTTCAGCTTACCACACTGGGAGAAAAAGAGCCAGCAAACAATTTCCGAACGCCGGTTTCCCTCTCCCCTATTTCACAATTCCCCGGTACTCTCGCTGAACCTGTTCGTAGCTCTCCAGGTTTCCAATGTCATACCGTTTTCCAGGCATTTCATAGGCATGGACAGCGGTCCGTCCGCTCAGCCAGGCGATAAAGCTTCCCGGAGCATCCACGCCGCATCCATTTTCGATACCAATTTTTACAAGTCCCACATCGGAAGCTCTGTAGATATAAAACGGAGGAGTACACCAGTGGGATTTGGGTTCAGCTGGTTTTTCTTCCATTTCAATAATCCGGTCCTCATCGTCCACAACAGCTACGCCGGTCTTATGGAGCTTCTCTTCGCTTTCTTCCCAATAACGCATGATGCAGGTGGTCTGCTTTTCCCCAAAATAATGAATGAACGACTGCAGACTGAAATCCAGGAGATTATCACCTGCGATGACGAGAAGATCATCATTCAATCCCAGCTCATCAATTGCAAACTGAACATCCCTGACTGCTCCCAGTCTGGTTTCATTGCTTTCTGTTCCGTCATCAAGGACGGTAATCGGCAGCTTATGGTGATCGGCCCACGTTTTAAAGTGATGTGCAAACTTATGGTTGCTGATTACGATGTACTGGTCAACAACCCCCGCTCCATCAATGTCCTCCAAAAGCCAATCAAGGATCGTCTTGTCCTGAACCTTTAGCAGCGGCTTGGGGAAATTCTCCGTCAAAGGATAAAGACGTGTAGCATATCCCGCCGCCAGAATCAAACATTTCATTTGGTTTCTCCTTATTTCCGCTGCCCCACACCATCCGCGCTTTCGCAGAGATGGAAGCTGTATTTGCCGGTCATTTCAGGGAAAGCAGTCAGATATTTCCGCTCCACTTCTTCCCGAATCTCATCCGCCTTGCCGGGGTCAATCAGCGCCATGCAGCAGCCCTTGAAGCCCGCACCGCTGAACCGACCGCCATAAATTCCGCTTGTTTCCCGCATGATCTCATAGAGCTTGATCTGCTCCGGGGCGCCGGATTCCCAATTATGGATGGAGCTCCATCCGGAGGCAAAGGATAACCGCCCGTACTCCTCCAAATCACCCCGTCTCCAGGCCTCCGCACCGGCTTCCACCCGCTGAAATTCGGTGTACCAATGCTCGCAGCGTCTGGCCCACTGCTGGGGCAATCTATCTTTATACTTTTGATAGATGTCAAAGTCCACATCTCTGGCATTGGCTTCGTTGAACTTACCATAGTCATAGCCGGAAAGAGCCTGCAGGGCATACACGCCAGCACGAAGCTCATCCACGCGCATGTTGTACTTGGAACCCGCCAGGCTATGCTCCAAACCGCTGAAGAAGATGGCGATTCTGTAGGGCTTCATTGCAGGATTGGCTGGGATCAGTTCATAATGATTATCCTTGCAGTCCAGATAGAGCAGGTGACCCTTTTTGCTCAAAACCTCGCAGCTTTGATCCAACGTACCAACATTCACACCCACATAGTTCTTCTCGGCATCGAATGCTATGTTGATGAGCTCCTGGGGTTTCAGGCGAATCCCATTTACACTGCACAGCGCATCGAGAAAAGCCAAAATCACCGCCGCCGAGGAGGACAAGCCGCCAATGGGAAGAGAGCCTTCAATTACACCGGAGAGCCCAACGGTGAGCGGATAACGAGAACTTAACGCCCAGGTGGCACCTCTCAGGTAGTCCGCCCAGTCTCCTGTCTTTTCACCAATTTCCTTGATGTGCCACTGTGCCCTCTTGGGAAACTGAAGACTGGTCATCTCTACCACACCGTTCTTCTTCGGCTTATAGGCGATGTGGATACCCTTGTCAATGGCCAAGCCGGTAATCTTTCCCAGATTGTGATCGCTGTGTGCACCAATTGGACAGATGCGGTAGGGAGAAAAGCTCACTCCCTCCGGATCGCGGCCATATATCTCATGGAATCTTTCTTCACAAAGCATGATAATCCTCTCATTCTGCATGAATAATGTGCGTCTTAGCCGTAATACGCTTTGTACCATTCGCTAAACCGACGCAGTCCCTCCCGCAGGGAAGTCTGGGGCTTAAAACCGAAATCCCGTTCCAGTGCGCTGGTGTCGGCATAGGTCACCGGCACATCACCCGGCTGCATGGGAACCAGTTCTTTATGGGCTTCAAAGTCGTAGTTTTCAGGAAGCACGCCCGCTCGAACCAGTTCCTCCGAGAGAATCTGCACGAAATCCAGTAGGTTCTCCGGATTGCTGTTGCCGATGTTATAGACCGCATAGGGCGGAATGGGCAAGCCATCCTCACCATTCTTCTTTTCCGGAGCCTTCTGCATCACGCGAACAACGCCTTCTACAATATCATCAACGTAGGTAAAGTCCCGCTTGCAGTTGCCAAAGTTGAAAATCTGAATGGTCTCCCCTTTCAGAAGCTTGTTGGTGAAGCCAAAATAGGCCATGTCCGGGCGGCCCGCAGGACCATAAACCGTGAAGAACCGCAGACCGGTGGACGGGATATTGTAGAGCTTTGAATAAGCGTGGGCCATGAGCTCGTTGGATTTCTTAGTCGCTGCATACAGGGACACAGGGTTGTCCACCTTGTCGTCTGTGGAGTACGGCACCTTCTTGTTGCTGCCATAGACAGAGGAGCTGGAGGCGTACACCAGATGCTCCACCGGATTGTGGCGGCAGCTTTCCAGGATGTTGTAGAATCCGATCAGGTTACTCTGGATGTAGGCATCCGGGTTGGTGATGGAGTAGCGGACACCTGCCTGGGCTGCCAGGTTCACCACAATTTGGGGCTTGTATTTCTCGAAAACACCGTCCACTGCGTCGCGGTCAGCAATGTCGCCCTTGATAAAAGTCCAGCTGGATTCCGGATGCCTGGATGCCGCCTTTTCAATCTCCTCCAGGCGCCATTCCTTGATGGAAACATCGTAGTAATCGTTCATATTGTCAATACCAACAATGTTCACAGGAGAAGCAATGTCCAAAAGCTTCAATACCAGATTGGCTCCAATAAAGCCCGCCGCACCGGTGACGAAAATCGTCTTATTTTGTAAAGTAATGTTTTCCATCTTTCTCTCCTTAATCCCGGCGGAATACATCCCGGGTATAGACCTTTTCTTTCACATCATCCAAACAGACATCATACCGGTTGGCAATGATGGCCTGAGAAATCGCCTTGAATTCCCGCAAGTCTCCAATAACCCGGCTTCCGTAGAAAGTGGAACCAGCAGGAAGCGTAGGCTCGTAAATAACCACGGTAGCGCCCTTTGCCTTGATGCGCTTCATGACGCCCTGAATGGAAGACTGACGGAAGTTGTCGGAGCCCTGCTTCATCGTCAGCCGGTACACACCGATGACCACTTCCCTTTCCTTAGCCGCGTCCCAGGAGCTGTTGGCCTCATAAGCTCCGGCCATTTCCAGCACACGGTCGGCGATAAAATCCTTCCGGGTCCGATTGGATTCCACAATGGCGGACATCATATTCTGGGGCACATCCTGGAAATTGGCCAGCAGCTGCTTGGTATCCTTGGGCAGGCAGTATCCGCCATAACCAAAGGAGGGGTTGTTGTAGTGGGTGCCGATACGGGGGTCCAGGCACACGCCGTCAATGATGGACTGGGTGTCCAGGCCCTTTGTTTCTGCATAGGTGTCCAACTCGTTAAAGTAGCTCACCCGCAGCGCCAGATATGTGTTTGCAAAGAGCTTCACCGCCTCCGCCTCGGTAAAGCCCATAAACAAGGTGTTGATATTCTCCTTGATTGCCCCTTGCTGTAAAAGCGAGGCAAACACATGAGCAGCTTCAAGGGAATCCGCATCGCAGGACACAATAATCCGGGAGGGATACAGGTTATCGTACAGAGCCTTGCTTTCCCGCAGGAATTCCGGACTGAAAATGATGTTTTTCGTGTTGTACTTCTTCCGAACCGATGCGGTATAACCCACAGGAATGGTAGACTTGATAACCATCATGGCATTGGGGTTGGTTTTGAGTACCAATTCGATGACCGCCTCCACCGCGGAGGTATCAAAGAAATTCTTCTTGCTGTCGTAGTTGGTAGGCGCTGCGATAATGACAAAATCCGCATCCCGGTAAGCACGCTCACCGTCCAGCGTAGCCGTCAGGTCTAAATCCTTTTCCGCCAGATACTTTTCAATGTACTCATCCTGAATGGTAGACTTCTTGCTGTTAATCAGATTGACCTTCTCTGGCACAATGTCAACAGCAACCACATGGTTGTGCTGCGCCAACAAGGTTGCCAGGGACAGCCCTACATACCCGGTACCAGCCACAGCAATGTTGTAGCGCTTCTTCACAGAGACATGAGCAGAAGTCTTCTCCTCCGCTCCAACATCCTCCACGAATAAATCCACCACTTCAAACCCCAGGGCTTCTCCCAGCGCCTGCATCTGCTCGATGGTAGGCACATAGTCCATGTTCTCCATCCGCCCAATCATCGCCCGGTTCATCCCCGTCGCCGCCGCCAACTGCGCTTGGGTCATCCCTTTCTCTTTCCGAAGACGATGTACCGTCTCCACCAGTTTCTCGAAAGATAGTTTTTTCATCCAACTCACTCCATGATGCTGTTATCAGCAGAACTCAAAATTACCAAGATGATATTAATCACAGAATTATGCCATTACATTATAATTGATAGTGGTAAAGAAGTCAATGTGTATCTTTTGTTTTTTGCAACAATTCTGCTGTTAGTATCATTTTTGATGTTACAGTACACAGCTCCAAAGGGAATGGAGCATTTAAACATGATCCGTGGGCACAGATGTCAACGTATCTCTTTCTTTGCTCGAGCGCTGTCCGATATCTGCCGACTGACAAAAAACTTTTTCTCCCCGCGGCAAACCCCCCGGCAAGGTGAAAGCCTCGCCGGGGGTTTGGGGGATATCCGTATGGGAGAAATCTATCCTCATTTATTTGGGAATACCATGAAAGAAAGAACAATTCCCCCAGCAGAGCACGGTGTTGCCGCGCCCTGCCTTTTAGCACCGGGAGGAATTACAGGTCCTGCAGATCCGCAAAAGGGATGTCGTTTTCCAAATTATCCCTTGCCAGGTCCGTATCGATGATTCCATGTGCTTTGGAAATGGGCTTTTCGTGCCACACTTTCTGATTTGCGCCACTGGTTTCCGAAAGGATGGGCCTTGCTTTTCCCTTACCGCTTTTTGCCTTGCCCTGAAGCTGTGGCACAGGAGAAGCGTCATTTTTCGGCCCCCGGGTCACATCAGGATGGGTCATGCCTTGCTTTGCCATTTTGATCACCTCGGACCTAGTATCCCACGGTGTGCGTAAACCATGCCGAAATTACGGCTGGATTTTCTCTGCTATAGGAGGCTTCTCTCCGGTAAAACTGCTCAGATTACCTGGAAAGTTTTCCACTTGCCGGATTTCTGTCTCCAGAAGAAAATCACCGCCCGAATCACCCAATCGCAGACCATTGCAATTGCAATGCCGATGACGCCCATTTTCAGCGTGATGCCCAACAAATAGGATAGCAGCAGGCGCACTGCAATGGTGGAAAAAACAGATACATACATTGTGAATTTCACATCTCCTGCCGCCCGAAGTCCATTGCTGAGGGCGCCGGAGAACGGATAGGCCACGGCATTAAACAGGTTATGAATCAGCACCAGCCAGATTACAAGCTGTTTTGTTTCCGGTTCCAGGGCGTACAGGCGCAGAAACGCCGGGGTCAACAGAAAAATCAGGAGATTCCACGCGGAGGAAATCAGAAGCGTGATTCTTGTCAGTTTGCTGAAATATTCCTCTGCCGCCTGGGTATCCCCATTTCCCATGCACTGCCCGATTACTGTGATAAACACCGGTCCCATGGAAACACCGGCCAGCGCCGCCAGAGACCAGATGCTTTGGGCTACCCCGTTTGCGGCAATCTGATAGGTGCCAAATAGAGCCACAATGCTGCTTAACGCAACCTTTACCAGCTGGAATACACCGTTTTCCAAGCCGTTTGGAATGGCAATGTTCAAAATGCTCTTCATGAGGCTTCCATTCCACCGGAAAATCCATTTGAGGCGGTATACAACCTGATTCTCTTTCCGGAAGCACAGCCAGGTGATTGCCACGGCGGAGAAGGTGCGGGCAATCAGAGAGGGGTAGGCCACACCCGCCACGCCTGCCTTCAGGACGAACACGCCGATCACATTACCAATCACATTGATGATATTGGACACGACGGATAGATACATCGTGACACTGGTCTTGCCGATGCTGCGAAACAGCGCCGCACCGGAATTGTAGATGGCCAATGCCGGATAGGAATAAGCGGAAATACGCAGATATGTAATGCAGGCCTGCATGACATCATTCTCTACTTTTCCAAACATCAGGCGAAGCATGCGCTCATTGCCGACAAGCACCAGCACTCCGATTATCAAAGAAAACGCCGCAGAAAAGGACAGAAGCTGGCTGGCCGCTTCTCCAGCCTCTTCCGCTGCCCGTTTTCCAATGTACTGACTGATGACAACGGCACCGCCGGAAGCCAGCGCAGTAAACAGATAGATGAAAATGGTATTGAACTGATTCACCAAGGAAACCCCTGATACCGCCGCCTCTCCTGCGTAGCTGACGATCAGCGTGTCCGCCAGCCCTACCAGCATCACCAGCAGCTGCTCTAAAAACAGGGGAACGATCATCGCTCTAAGGCTCTTGTTTGAGAATAGAACTGTTTTCTGGTCCATGCTCTTTCCGCCCTCATTTCTTTTTTAACGAATGAACTTCTCATCCGAAGCAGGAATCCCCTTTTCATCAAAAGAGTACCGTTCCACACGCATATGAAGATCGTACTTCTCTCTCAGTTCCGCAATTTGCTTCATCATGGGTGAGGCATGATGAATATCCAGTGAAGCCTGGTCCTTCCAGCCATCAATTAACAGAACGGTCTGCGTATCCTCCATGGGGAAGAAATACTCATATTTCAGATTCCCCGGTTCAGCACGAATCTCTTGCACAATTCCGCTTGCGACCATCTCCTCCGCAAATTTTCTCGCATTCCCAGATTTTCCAGTGTAATAAATGTTAACCATGATTGCCATGCTTTATCTCCTTTCTTCTTGAAAGCAAAACCAACTCATCAGAACCGTCGTTATGAATTTCTCCGACCATAAAAAATATAGGTGCTCCTTTGAACACCTATATCATATCGCATCGCAATAGAAATGTCTAATGCTTATATTAAATTATCAGGAATACCTAAATCGTATTTCTAACATGCTGGATAAAAAGCGTCTGGGCTGCTGAAAGCATCTGATTCTTTTTCCAGACCAGCACGGAGCCTGTCTCCATCCGGGGTAAAAGTGGAATAAAGCGAAGATTCTCAAAAACCGCTCCCAGATCAAAACAAATAGCGACTCCCAACCCCCGCTCCACCATAAACGCTGCGTTCACAATCAGGTTATAGACTGCCGCGATTTCCAGTTGGTCATAAGTTTCGCCGAACCAATTTGCCAATTCATTTTTTACCTGTTCCCGTTGTACCATAAGCAAAGGGACCTCCAACAGGTCCTCCGGGGTGACACAATCTTTCTGCGCCAGTGGGGAATCCTCCCGAACCAGAACACCCCAACGCTCCTTGACCGGCAGACGGATAAATTCGTATTTGGAAATATCCACCGGTTCAACCAGCAATCCCATATCCAAAAGGCCTTTTTCAATGCGCTCCTTGATATCATCTGCAATGGCACTGTAAATGCTGAATTGAACCAGGGGATACTTTTGACGGAAAGAAACCATCTTTTCAGAAAGCAGGGACATGCTTTTTGATTCTCCACAACCGATGGAGATTTCTCCGGAGGGCATTTCCTCCTTATGCTGCAGCTCCAGTTTCGTTTTTTCGGACAAGGAGACCAGTTCCTGGGCCCGCCTACGCAGCAGCATTCCATCCTCGGTCAAGCTGACGCTGTGTTTTCCCCGATGAAACAGCTGCACCCCCAACTCTTCTTCCAACTGCATGAGTTGCCGGGAGAGTGTAGGCTGCGTCACATGTAAAAGCTGTGCGGCTCTGGTTATATTCTCTTCTCTGGCAACCGTCAGGAAATAATTCAGGACTCTCAGCTCCATATCCGTCACCTCAAATCATTGCTTTTTTCCTTTATTATAGCAATTTTTTTGCTGTTTGCAATATTGTATGTGCAGAGAGGTACGCATATCCCGCTGCTGCTCTGCCATAGCCGCAGCCCAATGGCTACACTCGTCAGGGCTTGGACCATTGCCCTAAAACGCAAAAAACCATCTATTCCCGGGGGGAACGGATGGTTTTTGCATGTTCAAATTCAAAAGGAGCGGAACTTGCATCTTTTCCCGGACGCGACATGACGTTACAAACGGTCCTGAATGTAGCTTCCAATGCTGTCGCGGCTGATCTTCAGAGCAAAGGAGAACTCCTGCTCGATCAGGCCCTCCACCTTGTGCAGAATTTCCAGTTCACTGGCCGGCAGCCCCTTTTCTGTTTTTCGCTGATGCAGGCAGCTTGCCAGCAGTAAAAGCTCCCGGGTGTCCCGCCGAGCCAGAATCTGCTGGAATTGGGCGGTTCTATTCTTTCTGTCCTGAATCCACGGCATTTCATGGTTTTTCACGCTTTGTATCAAGGAATCAATCTCCTCTTTGGTCAGCACCGGGCGCATTCGCGTGGGTGTCTTTGGATGCTCAACGGGCAGATAGATGGTAGCGCCGCCGGGAGTAATGGGTTCTATCACGAAAAAGAGCTGCTCTCCGTTTCCAAAATTCATCTTTCTGATGTCCGCAATTCGGCAGACACCATGGCCGCCATAGCTGATATAGTCGCCTTTCTGAAACATATCCTTCATCCCTCCGCAAGGCAATTATCGGTAACGATATTGTATCAAATGTCGGTCTTCCATTGCAAAGGCAGTTTTTCCCAAAGAAAATGCGGAATTTTTTGTGGAAAATGTCCTTTGAAACAATTTAAAAAATGAAGTATACTATTTCTGTAACGAGTGGCATATCTGCGTAAATCCAGTTGCGTAGATATGCCGCTTATTTTTTTGAAAGAGGTTATCATCATGAAACGGATTCAAGCCGCATGCATCTGCCAAACACTCCACTTTCTTCTGAAAGAAGACATGGAGTATGAACAAGCTGTGAAAGTGGTAAAGGAGGAAGTGGCCCATTACAGGGCAAATCTGGAACGGAACCGCACGAGATATAAAATCCTGGAGGAAGTCCCCCAGGAAGACGGTTCTATCATCGTAAAGGTCATTAAGCAATACAACGCCTGCCCGGTGGGCAATTATCTGGACTAATACATCAAGCGTGTAGCCTATGGCGTAAATCCGGCACTGTAGGCTGTACGCTATTTTTATGCAAAGGAACGTGATACCAATGGAACAACAAACGAATCACCATCTGGGGACGGAGCAGATTGGGAACCTGATGAGGCAGTATGCCGTCCCCTGTATCATCTCTCTTCTGGTAGGAGCACTCTACAACATCGTTGACCAGATCTTTATCGCCAATGCCAGTTACCTGGGCTCCTACGGCAATGCGGCGAACACCGTTGTTTTCCCCTTGACGGTGGTTGCGCTGGCCATTGCGGTAATGATTGGCGATGGCTGCTGTGCATTTGTCAGCATCAGTCTGGGCAAGCAGGATACCGAAACCGCAAAGGTGAGTGTGGGCAATTCCGTCATCATGACGGTGACCAGCGGGTTGATTCTCACCGCGCTCTATCTGATCTTCTCAGACCAGATTATCGCCCTGTTTGGCGGCACGGTAAATCCGGAAACCTTTTATCATTCCCACGAGTATTTCTTTTACATCACCCTGGGGCTCCCCTTTTACATGTTCGGTCAGGCAATGAATCCCATTATCCGGGCGGATGGGAATCCCAGATTTGCCATGGTTTCCACCCTGGCGGGCGCTCTTGTCAACATCATTTTCGATCCGATTTTCATTTTCGGATTCCGCTGGGGAATGATGGGCGCGGCGGTGGCCACCGTCCTCGGGCAAATGGTGACCGCGTTTTTGGCGCTTTACTACCTGATAAACATGAAAATCATCAAGCCGAAAAGCTGTCACTATCGGCTGTCCGGCTCTGTCTGCGGAAAAACGCTGGTTTTGGGTATTACCAGCTTTCTTTCACAAATCAGTCTGGTGGCCGCTATGGCTGCCATCAATAACATGCTGCGGAAATACGGCGGAATGGACCCCATCTTCGGCCAGGAGCAATACGCCCAGATTCCAATGGCCGTGGTTGGGATTGTGATGAAATTCTTCCAAATTGTCATCTCCATCGTGGTTGGCCTCGCAGCCGGCTGCATTCCCATTGTGGGATTTAATATGGGCGCAGGAAAGCGGGACCGCGTAAAAGAGCTGTTTACCAGGCTTCTCATCTCTGAGGCCGGAGTGGGTCTGGCGGCGCTGATTCTGGTGGAGTGCTTCCCCCGGCAGCTGATCGGCATTTTTGGCGCGGCCAACGAGAGCGCATACTATACGGAATTCGCGGTGAAAGCCTTCCGCGTTTACCTGTGCATGATGGTCTTTGCCTGTGTGAACAAGGCATGCTTCATCTTTTTGCAGGCCATGGGCAAGGCGGCCGCCTCCACGATTCTCTCCATGATTCGGGAAATCGTCTTCGGTGTGGGATTTGCGCTGCTGCTGCCGGTTTTCTTTGGACTGGACGGGGTGCTGTACTCCATGCCCCTGTCCGACGCGCTGACATTCCTTGTTGCTGTGATACTCATCATTGGCACCTACAAAGAATTAAATCAAAAAAGCTAAAAACAAAACCCGGGATTCCACGCAGGAAATCCCGGGTTATCCTTTTATCAGATGTTCAGCAGCTCGCTGTAAACCTTCAGTGCGCCGTCGCAGTCATGGGCCAAAACCTTCTTGGCCAGAATCTTGCCCAGCTGGACGCCCTCCTGGTCAAAGGAGTTCACGTTCCAGGCAAAGCCCTGGAACATCACCTTGTTCTCAAAGTGGGCCAGCAGAGCGCCAACCGCCTGGGGAGTCAGCTTGTCGCCAATGATGATGCTGGAGGGACGACCGCCATTGAACTTCTTATTCAGGTTTTCATCGTCCTTGCCACAGGCAAAAGCCACAATCTGAGCGGCCACATTGGCGCAGAGCTTTTGCTGGCTGGTGCTGCCCTGAATCACCACATCGGTGCCCATCTGGCTGTTCCGGAAGCCGACAAACTGCAGCGGAATGAGATCGGTGCCCTGGTGCAGCAGCTGATAGAAAGAGTGCTGACCGTTGGTGCCAGGCTCGCCGAAAATCACGGGGCCGGTGGCGTAGTGAACGGGCTCGCCGAAACGGTTCACAGACTTGCCGTTGGACTCCATGTCCAGCTGCTGCAAATGGGCCGGGAACCGGCTGAGGGCCTGGGAATAGGGCAGCACGGCAGTGGTGGGATAGCCCAGGATGTTCCGCTCATAAACGCCGATGAGGGCATCCAGCATGGCGGGATTTTCGGTCAGCTTTTCATTCTTTGCCAGTTTATCCGCCTCAGAGGCACCCTCCAGGAATTTGGCGAACACATCAGGTCCAAAGGCCAGGGACAGCACTGCGCCGCCCACGCCGGAGGAAGAGGAGAACCGGCCGCCGATGTAATCATCCATGAAGAAAGCTGCCAGATAGTCGGCGCTCTTAGCCAGCGGAGAAGTCTCGCTGGTCACGGCAATCATATGCTTGGAGGGGTTCAGTCCCGCCTTTTTCAAAGCGTCCTTGACAAAAGACTCGTTGGTCAGGGTTTCCAGGGTGGTGCCGGATTTGGAGACCAGGATAAACAGGGAGTGGACCAAATCCAGGTTGCTCAGCACACCGGCTGCATCGTCGGGGTCCACATTGGAGATGAAAGCAGCCTTCATTTTCAGGGTGCCGTTGACCTTGGCCCAGTTTTCCAGCGCCAGGTAGATGGCCCGGGGGCCCAGATCGGAGCCGCCGATGCCGATCTGACAGACGGTGGTGAATTTCTCACCGGCAGCATTGGCGATCTCGCCGGAATGAACCTTGTTCGCAAAATCGGCAATCTTCTTCTGCTCCCCCAGGTAGAACTCCCGCTTGTTCACGCCGTCGGCCACAACGTCCTCACCCAGCTGGCCCCGGCACAGGTGATGCAGCACACGCCGCTTCTCGCCGGTGTTGATGACCTCGCCGTTATACAGAGCGGCGAATTTCTCGGTCAGCTGAGCTTCCTTGGCGAATTCAGAAAGGGCAGAGAGAATCTCATCGTCAACAGGTCTGGCGCCATAATTGAACGCCATCCCGGCGCCCATGGGAACCGTGTAGGCTTTGACACGATCTGCGCCGCTTTCTCCAGCCATGGCAGCAGCCAGGTTCACCCGCTTCATCTCCCCCAGCTTCCGGTAAGAAGCCAGAGAATCCATGTTTTTCCATGCGATCATGTGGATTTCCTCCTCATATGTAGAAAATGTTTGAAATCTGGAAGGGACTACTTTCATGGGCATTATACTACGATTTTGAGGAAATAGCAACAACAATCTGTCCTTTTCCCGGTTATTGGAACGGAGTCAGCAGCGGCACATTGTCCTCCCCGCTGACGGTGAGATAGTAATACCGGGTATTCCCACCTGCATCCACAAAGCTGATGCCCCGGTTGGGCGCCAGGCCCTCCAATACCGTTTCCACCACCATCAGATCGTTTTCGGTGATTTCGTCCCTGGAATAGAGCACCTGCATGTCGGTGCAGAGGAACTCCCCTGCCTGGTCGAAATTCCCTTCCAATTGGAGAAAACGGAAATTGGTGATGGTAGTGTCAAAGGAAAGCACCACCTTGCTGGCATATTCGTTTCCGGCCGCGTCACTGAAGAAGAAATGGTCAGGGCGCTGGGCCAGCAAACGCTCAATGGCAAATTCGGCATAGACATTTGTGGTGGCTGCCGTGGCATCGGGCTTCCGGTTCCAGATGCTGCCATCGTCACAGGTCCAGTTCTCCACACCGTCATAGGTGAAGAAACGGTCCATCCGGTCCAGATACCGGCCATCGTCCAGCTTGTAAACCGTGGTGGTATCCCCTGTCGGATTTACCAGCTCCACCACATCGTCCCAAAACTGGGAGGTCGGGAGGGTGGCTGTAGTCTGTTCCGAAGTGTCAATGATCTGCTCCACCGGGGCGGTGGACTGCTGGGCAAGGTCCGGCTCCCGGGAGGACGCTTCACAGGCGGAAAGGGCCAATGTAAGGGAAAGGGCCAAGCCAAAGAAAATCATTTTTTGATATTTCATTTGAATCTCCTTTTATCTGGTAAAAATTCGTTCTGCAACGCCGTTTTTAAAACGGCGAGGTAATTATATCCAGTGGGTTTGAGAAAGTCAATGAGGAAAAGAGAATCTTAAGATTGCAGCACAAAAAATTCACATTGTGGTAATCAGTTCCAGGCAGCAATCAGACGAATTGGAATTCGGCGGGGAGGCCCCGCGGCCAATTCGTTACGAACCTTGGGCAATCGACCCACAACTCCTGGGCCCCTCGACCGGTACTGCCCCGATAAATTGGAATTTGTCAGGTTCGTTGAATGGGATATGTTCCAATGTGTGCGTAGGGAACGAATTTATCCGTTCCGAAATGTCAATTAACATCCATGGTTCGTTGGATGGTAACGGTTTCCTTTTTTAACATTTTCCCATCCAACGTGCACCCCATGAAAACGTTACCGGGCGGAACGGATAAATCCGTTCCCTACGAATCACCTCTGGAAATTCTTAAGATTTCAAAATAGTCCTTGACAGAACTGGTTTAACGTGTTAGACTTCAAGCATGAGGTTTAGCGCGTTAGACCAATTTTTAAAAAGGAGACGATCCAAATGAAACAAGCATTCCGCATTCTTCTCAGCCTTGCGCTGCTGCTCACTCTGGCGGCAAGCTGCTACCTTCCCATCGCCATGGCGCAGTCCACCGAAGAAACGAAGCCCGCCATGGCGGAATTCACCCCCGTATCCACCGGCGACCAGACCCAGGTGCACGTTTCCAGCGTGGATGAGCTTCTGGCCGCTCTGGCTCCGGACACGGAAATCATTCTGGATGCAGAATATTTCGATTTGAGCACTGCAACGGGATACGGCAAGACCAGCACGGAATACTACTACTGGGAAGAGGTATTCGACGGTGTTCAGCTCACCATCCGGGATTTGAGCAACCTGACCATCCGGGCCGAGGGAGACGACATCACCGCTCACACCGTATCCGCCCGTCCCCGTTACGCCCACGTAATCAATTTTGAAAACTGCAGCGCCATCACCGTGGAGGGCTTCACCGCCGGACACACCATCGAGCCCGGCTCCTGCACTGGCGGTGTCATCGGCTTCCGGGGCAGCCAGGATATCCTCATCAACAACTGCGGCCTGTATGGCTGCGGCGTGGTTGGTGTTTGGGCAGACATGTCCAAGAACATCCAGGTTGCAAACTGCGATATCTATGAATGCAGCTGGGGCGGCATTTACATGGTGGGCTGCAAGGATGTCACTTTCAACGGCAACACCATCCGGGATTTGGGCGAGGTGTATGACGGTGTCCGCTACGACGGCACGCCTTTCATGCTCCACGACACCGAAAACATCACCATCGACGGCGTGAAAAAGGACAACAACTACATCGGAAACTGACGAGGAGGAATTGCCATGGCGACCCCAAAGATTTTTGAAAGCGAATACCGGTTTTGCCTGCTGCTTTGGGAAAATGAGCCGGTGAATTCCACCAAGCTGGTTTCCCTGTGCAAGGAGCAGCTGGGCTGGTCCAAGGCCACCACCTACACCGTCATCCGCCGTCTGGCGGAGCGGGGGGTTGTGCAGAATGAGAATACCATTGTGACCAGCCTGATTTCCAAGGAAGAGGCCCAGAAGGCCAGGCTGGAGGAAATGATGGAGGAAACCTTTGAGGGCTCCATGCCTGCCTTCCTGGCTGCCTTTTCCAAAAGCAAGCGTCTGACCAAATCCGAAGTGGAACAATTGCAGGCCATGATCGACAGCTACCAGGAGGAATGAATATGAGTACCTTCTTTCAAAGCCTTCTCACCGCCAGCTTTCACGGCAGCATCGTCATTCTCGCCGTGATCCTGCTGCGGCTTCTGCTGAAGAAAACCCCGAAAAAGTACATCTGCTTCCTGTGGATGCTGGCGGGAATTCGGCTGCTGATGCCCATTCCGGTGACCAGCCGTTTCAGCCTCCAGCCCCAAGGCCTCACCATTCCCATCCCCATCAATCCCACTGCTGGGCTGCTGCTTCTCTGGGCTGCCGTGGCGGCAGTGATTGGACTGGTCAGCGTCATCTCCTACGCCCGGCTCCAGCGCCAGGTGCGGGACGCGGTAAAGGTACCCGGGGGCTGGGAATCGGACAAGATCGAAACCGCCTTTGTGCTGGGCTTTGTGAAGCCGAAAATCTACATACCCACCGGCATGTCCGGGGACACCAAAAAGCAGATTCTCTCCCACGAGCGGACCCATTTGGAAAAGGGCGACCACTGGATTAAGATGATCGGTTTCATTGCCCTGGCCCTGCACTGGTTCAATCCCCTGGTGTGGATTGCCTATGTGCTGCTGTGCAAGGATATTGAAATCGCCTGCGATCAGCGGGTGGTGCAGTTCATGGAGCTGGACGAGCGGAA
Source organism: Bacillota bacterium (assembly GCA_028719885.1). Classification (GTDB taxonomy): domain Bacteria; phylum Bacillota; class Clostridia; order Oscillospirales; family Oscillospiraceae; genus Faecousia. The sequence goes on along the minus strand of JAQYLT010000036.1, from coordinate 58,295 downwards.
GGCCTATTCCTCCGCCCTGCTGCAATGCAGCACCAACCGGGTGCACTACGCCGCCTGCCCCGTGGCCTTTGGCGAGGTCAGCGTGAAATACCGCATCAAATCCGTGCTGAATTACCGCAAGCCCGGCTTTTGGATCAGCCTGCTGGGGGTCGCGGCTGTGGGCTTCGTCACCCTATGCCTGATTACCAGCCCCGCCGAAGCGGCTCAGGTGGTCATCGATACCCAAGGTGCGCTTCGGCAGATGAGTCATCAGGACCCTTCGGAGGTTTCTTTGGCTCCCCTGCCCGATGCGGGAGAGAATCCGGACTGGGGTGTGGGGGTTCTGATGGATACCACCTCCCCCACCGGCGGCAAGCTGGTCTACGTGATTGAGGAGCGGTTCATGGCCGCCTCGGAAACCATAGAAATGGCGAATGGTTTCCTGGAAAAATGGAATGGAACCGGGTGGGAAGCCGTGCCCAGCCAGTCCGGCAACGGCACCCTGTTTGAGCAGTACAGCATCGGCTTTGCCACCTCCCGGAATGAGCCCGCCCTCACCTGGCCCAATGATTTGGATTGGAGTCTCTCCTATGGTTCCCTGCCTTCAGGAGATTACCGCATCGTTCAGACCATTGCCAGCGTTTCGGAATCCGCCACCTTCTATACCGGCTTCCGCATTTATAGGGAGCAGCTTCCCTCTGAAGAAGAGGCCGCTTTGGAGCGCTGCAATGCCGCCTTGAACGCGGTGGTGAACAAGCAAGGCTACAACGTTCTGCTCTCCGAGGAAAGTCCTGCCGGGAACATCCAGCCGGTGAAGCGCATCGTCAGAAACGGAACCATCTATACCGTCAATCACTATCTGGGAGAATACTGCACCTCCACCGTCACCGGCGAGGATGCCGCATATGACTGCGCCGACTGGCAGCGCGCATTCCTGCTGGACCAGAACCGGCAATTCCTCTTCCCAGAGGGGAAATCCACCATCAGCCAGGAGGAAATCACCTTCTGCTCCGTGTGGACGGATTATCGCGGCAACCGCTGCCATGGAACGGATACTTACCGATTCAATGGGGACGGCAGTTTGGAATCCATCGACCGTCTCAAAGAAACTCTCAATGAGGACGGAACTGTTCTTTCCAGAAGCAGAAGCTGCATGAAAGCAGAGAGCATCGGCTACTCTTCCGGAACCGATCACTACACCCCGGAGGACTCTTTTACCGCCCAGAACAATTCCCCCTGGGGCATCTTCTTCCGGGTGGATGACGATTTGCTGCAGCCGGGCGGCGGCGAAATTTGGCTTGCCACCAATGCCGTTGGCGTATCCAATTACACCACCGACTGCTCCTACTGGCTGGAAAAGAGAACCGGCGAACACTGGGAGCGCCTGGGCGGCGAAAACCAGACAGCCTCCTGGGGCGCGGACACCATTGCCATTCGCAGCAAGACCCAGGTGTTCAATGTGGATTGGTCGGATGTCTACGGGAATCTGGATGCGGGCGTCTACCGCATGGGCAAATACTTCTATTCCGGCAGCCAGTCCATCATTCAGTACGCCGAATTTGAGATTGCCCCCACCGGCGGTGTGTTCGGTGCAGGCGGTGAGGAAGCCCTTGCCAGAGTGGATGCCGCCATTGCGAAAACCCTGAGCGGCAACTACCGGGTGGAGGAGATCGCAGACCCCAGGAACGCCTACTATGACCTAAGCTACCTGGATCAGGTCATTTGGAAGTACGGCGACACCGAGGTGCACGACGTATATAAAGCCGACGGTCTGTCCCACAGCTATACCCAGAAGCCTAACAATGACTTCTTCGGCGACTGGCTGAAGCGGAGCTGGTACAATGATACCTATGACTGCTACTACTTCCCCGCCGACTACAGCGTCATCAGTGAGAATGAGATCACCTTTGCCCTGTCCAGCTCCCAAAACTTCCATTACGTCACCCTTTATACCTACCGTTTTGACGAACAGGGAAATCTGACCGAAATCTTGAGAAGAAGCAGCGATGCCTTCTCCAGCGGCTACACCACTCGCTATGTGATTACAGACACACCGGAAAGTGAGATTCAAGCATGGGTAGAACAAGTAGAGGCCGCCCGAAGCTGAAAAATGCATGGGTTGACGAGCAGGAGCGGATTATCTCCTTTACCCAGCTGGAAACCGGGAAAATCTTTCTGGCGGAGGAAGAGGCCTTTTGGGACCAGATCCTCCACTGGATGCGCTCCGGCTATCGCATGCAGTAAAATCGCAGCCATGGATTTTTATGTCCATGGCTGCATCTTTTTTCTGGACAGCGCATCTTCCGGTGATGTATAATGGCCATGCTGACGGAGAGGAGGAGCCCAGCATGAAAAAGTCATTCAAAATCCTGCTTCCCCTGCTGGCCCTGGTGCTGCTGGCTGTATTTGTTCTTCGGCCATCCCCCCCGCCCACGGTGCAGCAGGAGCCAATGAGCAAGCAGTCCATTGTGCAGCAGCTGGTCAATGCCTACCGCCAAGAGGGAGAATCTGATAAGCTTGACGATTTACTATTGCAATTGTCTGAATTGGATTCCTCAGAGGCGGAGAAGTGGCGTCAGATTCTTGAATATTGGAAAGTCACTGAAAAAAAGATGGATATTCGCCTTGAGCAGCTTCCACAAGGTATGGACGCCGGAAACGGGCTCTGTCTGATTGTGCTCGGTTACCAGCTGAATCCCGATGGCTCTATGAAGGAGGAATTGATTGGCCGCCTGGAAACCGCATTGTCTGCCGCGGATCGCTATCCACAATGCCGCATTCTCTGCACCGGCGGCGGCACGGCCTCTAAGAATTCAAAGGTCACGGAGGCGGATGCCATGGCCCAATGGCTGATGGAGCAGGGAATTTCGGAAAGTCGGCTCATTGTGGAAAACCAATCCCTGACCACTGGGCAGAACGCCTTTCTCTCCTATGGAATTCTTTCGGAACAGTACCCGGAAGTCACACAAATTGCCCTGATTTCCAGCGACTATCACATTCCCTGGGCAATGCTTCTCTTTGAGACGCAGCTGCTTTTGTCGGATTCCCAAATTGAGCTTGTATCCCATGCCGCATACCCCACCGGGCAGCGGTTAAGCGATGCAGCCCTGCTGCGATATCAAGCAAACGGCCTTCTGGAATTAATCCGTCTGAACGCAGAAACCCTGGCAGCCTGAGCTGCCAGGGCTAATTTATTCTCCTTGAGAGCCAATCACGGACACCAGGTAAAAGGGAACAGCATCGTTCTCATGGGCTTCCACAATGGTGATTTCCACCTGATGCAGCTTCCGCTCCCCACGAAAAAGGACGGTGTCAATGTACAGGCAGTCTCCCCAATCTTCATCAAAATTGGCATCCAGCAGAACCGCGTTTTCCTGGCAGCCGTCCACCACCACCCGGGCAATGGGGGCAGGCTTCTGTACCGATTTCCGGTACTGCACCGCTACCCCGGTGCCTTCTATCCGGAATGTGATTCGGTCGCCCAAATTCCGGGCAGTGAAACCCTGGCGGAACATCTGGGTGATATGCTCCTGGGGGGTATGGTCCGGCACAAAGCCCTCCAGGACGGGGCTGGAATTGTGGTTCTGATACCGAAGACTGGATTCATACTGATTTTCCGTCAACGGCTCTGGCATGGTGGAAAAAGGAGCGTCCATTTTTTCCGCTGTACGGACTTTTTCCAGGAAATATATAATCACCGAAGCAACCATCTCATGTCCCAAATCATTGGGATGCAGATCATCCGGGGTGATCTGCCGGTTGGAGATTTCCCCGGAGGCAACCAGAGGATAGATGGTGCTTCTCATGCTGACGCAGGGCAGATGATAGTGCTTTCCGATTTCTAAATGGATGTCCTCGGCGCTGACCATGTTGTCATAGCGGACGTTGTGAATCAGCATCACCGCCGCACCGGCGGAAAGAATCCGGCGCACCAGTCCCTCGTAGGTCTCTCGGAAGAACGGATTTCCATCGTCATTGACGCTGAATTCAATAAAAACCAAGTCTGGCTGAAACCTCAGTAAATCCTCCTCCACCCGGGCCACGCCGAACTGGGAGGTGGTGCCGCCGATGCCGGCGTTGATGAAATTCACCTTTGGAAAATGACTGCTCCACCATTTGTAAACCCGGGAGGCGTAGCAGTTCTCCTGCTTGGAGGCCAGAGAGCCCTGGGTGATGGAACCGCCCAGGAACCCGACGGTGATTTCCTCTCCCCTGGCGGCACGCTCCATCACCTGTTGGATTGCGTACCAATTCCCCCGGTTCACCATTCCTTTTTCAAAGTCGATCATATGGCATCCTCCCAACGGTGAGAAGCAATTTCAGAATAATTTTTTAAAAATCAGCTCACCGGTCAACACGCCTGAGATAGATGAGCTTGGAGCGGAAATCGCCCCACAAATCTTCAACCGGCAAGCCTGCGTACATTAATGCATCTCCGCCATAAATCTGCTGCGACTCCTCCACCAGGTACTCTGCCTCCGGGCACAGGCCCATCAGCTTGATTCTTCTGGAATGGAAGTTGTTCGGCCGGCCCATCACCTGCACAAAGGTTACAAGGGCCTCCCGGCCATCCTCCGAGGCAACCTCCCAGCAGTCGTACTGATGATTCTCCCGGTAGGAAGCCAGCCGGTAGTAATCGCCGGAGCGAATCAGGTCTTGGAAGCGGTGGTAGAGGGCAACCTGGTTGGTGACCTCCCGTTGTTCCTCCTCCGACAGCTTGGTGATGTCCAGCTCATATCCAAAGGTGCCCGCCAAAGCCACATGGCCTCTGGTTTCAAAGGGCGTGACCCGTCCCACCGTATGATTGGGGCAGACGGAAACATGGGCACCCATGGTGGACAGGGGGTAAATCAGCGCCGTTCCCTCCTGAATGGACAGCCGCTCAATGGCATCGGTATCGTCGGAACACCAGATCTGGGGACTATAATACAGCATTCCCGGGTCAAACCGGGCGCCGCCGCCGGAGCAGTTTTCCAGCAGCAAATTGGGATAGGTACTGCACAGCCGCTCCTGCAATTCATAAACGGCAAGCACATAGCGGTGATACAGCTCCCCCTGGGTATCTGCCTCCAGGAAAGCACTTCCCACATCGGAAAGCTGGCGATTCATATCCCATTTCACATACTCGATGTTGGCACTGTCCAGAATGGCCCGAATCCGGCCCCAGACATACTCCACCACCTCGGGTCTTGTCAGGTCCAGCACCAGCTGATTTCTGGCCAGGCCGGGCTTCCTGCCGGGAATCTGGATGGCCCAGTCCGGATGGGCGCGGTACAAATCGGAATCAGGAGAAATCATCTCCGGTTCCAGCCAGATGCCGAATTTCATGCCCAGCTTATTGACCTCCCGCACCAGCCGTTCCAGTCCGCCGGGGAGCTTTTCCTCGTTCACATACCAGTCGCCCAGCGCCCGGTTGTCGTCAAACCGGTTGCCAAACCAGCCGTCGTCCATCACCAGCATTTCCACACCCAGCTTTGCCGCACTGGCGGCAATGTCCAGGAGCTTGTCGGTGTTGAAATCGAAATAGGTACCCTCCCAGTTGTTGATGAGGATGGGGCGCTTCCGGTCACGCCAGGGGCTGCGAATCAAATGGCGGCGATAGAACCGGTGGAACGTGCGGGTCATGTTTCCAAGACCTGCATCCGAATAGACCAGCACCACCTCCGGGGATTGAAAGCTTTCCCCCGCTTCCAGCTTCCAGGAGAAATGATAGGGATTGATTCCCATGACGGTGCGTACCTGGTCGTAGGAATCCAGCTCTGCCTGGGCCTGGAAATTACCGGAGTAGACAAAATGCATGGCGTAGACATCGCCGGTGGTCTGGCTCACATTGGGGCTCGTCAGTGCCAGGAACGGATGCTCCTGATGGCTGGATTCCCCCCGCTCGGAGAAGGTACCCTGGCGGCCGTAGCCCAGAAGCCGGTACTGCATCCGCCGTTCTCTGGCCCAGCTGCCGTGAAGTGTCAGCATGGAATAATCGGCATTGTCCATATCCAGACAGGCGGACAACACCTTTGTCAAGTAGATGACCTTTTCTTTTCCGCCGCGGTTACACACCCGGACGCTTCTGGTAATCACATCCAGGTCCCGGAAGACGGAATACTGCAAAACCACCTGCAGGTCCAGCAGAGAATCCTCCAGAGTGATTTCCAGGCTGTCGCATTCCGCCTCGGTGCCAAAGGAGGCAGGCAGGCCCTCCAGCTTCTTTTTCCCGGGATAAATCCGGAAGCCCTGATAGCCCAGCTCCAGGGCATTGAAGCCCGACTGAGTACGAATTTCCAGGCAGTGCTCCCGAAAATCTCCCACGCCGCCTGTTGGATATTCAAAGGGCGCGCTGCTTAAAAAGGCAAGCTTCTCCCGCTCATTTCGATCCGGCGTATAGGGGGGCTCGTTGGTTCTGGCCAGGTAGGACACATCCCGCTGACCCAGTTTCTTTCCGTAATAGTAGTGCAGCAGATAGCCAAACCGGTCCTGGACCCCCATGACATAGCTGGTATTGAGGGTATCCAGCTGAAAAAGGCGGTTGGATTCGTCAAATCGAATGCTCATATGATACTTCCTTTAAATCGTGATTTCTATTCGGTTTCCCTCAATTCCAGCCACGCAGCTTTCATAGCAGCCGTCACCGGTGACGCGGGGTCCGCTGAGCAGGGCATAGCCATCCTCCTGCAGCCTTCGGGTCAGTCGGTCCACCGCTTCCCTGCTGCCCACGCTGAAAGCAAGATGGGCATATCCGCAGCAGAAATCGGAATTCTCTCCCGCCGTCAGATTGGGCCGGGTCATGATTTCCAGCTGGGAGCCATCCTGGAAGCGGAGGAAAAAGGACCGGAAGCCCGTGGTAGGATTGTGGTACTCCTCATTGGAAATGCCGCCAAAGTAGGTGACAAAGAAATCCCGGGCGGCAATCAAATCCCTTACATAGAGTGCAACGTGATGAATCTTCATACGATACACCACCTCCACTTACAAAAGCCACTTTTTCAGGGTGTTGGTCAGAACCGTCATGTCCAGGGGCTTTGCGATATGCTCGTTCATGCCAACGGTTTTGGCCGCCTGCACATCCTCGGCAAAGGCATTGGCCGTCATGGCAATGATGGGAACCTGCTTGCAGTAGTGCCGGTCCATGGCCCGAATGGCCCTGGTGGCATCATAGCCATTCATCTTGGGCATCTGGATATCCATGAAGATCAAGTCAAAATATCCATCCCGCACCTCTGCCATCATATCCACCGCTTCCATGCCGTCCCGGGCCAGCTCCACCGTCAGACCGGTCATTTGGAGCACCTCTGTGGCAATTTCCGCATTCAGCTCATTGTCTTCCACCAGCAGAATCTTCCGGCCCGTAAGGTTCAAGTCTTCCAGGAGGGCCACAGGGGAAATGGGCTCTTTCTGTTCCTCTTGGCCCAGGAGGCTGCTGAACGTTTTTGCCAGGCGGGAACGGAACAGTGGCTTGCTGATAAAGGCGTTCGCCCCTGCAGCCCGGGCCTCCTGCTCAATGTCCGACCAGTCGTAGGCGGAGATGATGATAATGGGAACGTCCCTTCCAACTGCCTTGCGAATGGCCCGAGTGGTGGCAATGCCGTCCATCTCCGGCATTTTCCAGTCGATGATACAGGCGAAAAAGTCCTGATTCCGGGCGTGCTGCTGAACCACCCGTTCCACAGCCTCCTCGCCGGAGGAAACGCCCTGGGCCCGCATACCCAGATCATTGAGCATCCCGCAGCAGGATTCCAGGCTCATCTCGTCGTCATCCGCCACCAGCACATCCAGATCAATGAATTGATCGCAGGGTTTTTGTTCCAGATCCTGCAGCTTCAAATACACGAAAACGGTAAAACGGGAGCCCTTGCCCGGTTCACTCTCCACCTTGATGTCTCCGCCCATCATGCGGACAATATTCCGGCTGATGGGCATACCCAAGCCTGTGCCCTGAATTCTGTGAACCCGCTCATCCGACGCCCGGGTAAAGGGATCAAAAATCTTCTCCTGGAACTCCTTGCTCATGCCGATGCCGTTATCCTCGAACACAAATTCAAAGCAGCCAACCTTTGCCTGGTTGCAGGGCTTTTCCGTAATGGTCAGCTTGATTTTTCCCCCGTCAGGGGTGTATTTCACCGCATTGCCCATCAGATTGGTAAAGACCTTTTGAATGTGCAGGCTGTCACCGATCACCGCTTCGTGGGTCACACCGGAGATATTCACGCTGAGGCTGTGGTGATGCTTTTCAATTTGGGGATTGGTGATGGTGAGCAGATTATCCACCAATTCGGACAAATTGAACTCTTCCTCCACCAAATCCACCTTGCCGGACTCGATTTTGCTCATGTCCAGCACTTCATTGATCAGGCTCAGCAGGTGCTTGCTGGCCCGAGTGATCTTTTGCAGGCTGTCCTGCACCCGCTCCCGGTCGTCAATATGGGCGGCTGCAATGGCAGTCATACCAATGATGCCATTCATGGGAGTGCGGATGTCGTGGGACATGTTGGAAAGGAATTCCGTCTTGGCCCGGTTTGCAGCCTCCGCTGCGTCAAAGGCGGCCTGGAGCGCAAGCTCCTGCTGGCGTTCTTTTTTAATCAGGTCATCCACACTGCGGGTGCCGATCACCACGGCCAGGCGTCCTTCCTTATCCCGCACAAAGGAAACTCTGACCTGGGTATACCGGATGCCCCCCTTGCCCAGCATTTCATAAGTAAAGGAATACGCCTCATTTCCCTGCCGGATTTTCTCCGGCGACAGCTTTTGCAGAAAATCCTCCCGGCTTTCATCCGAGACAATTTTCCGGGCATAGTTTTCCAAAGCCAGTGACCAGCTGTGGTCCTCCCGGCCAAAGAACTGGGCGATGGTTTTACCATCGGTTTGCTCCGCCCGGAAGACCGTAACCGTGTCCTGCTCCGGAGAGACCAGCAGCACGGAATAATACTCCGAGCCCAGGCCCTCAATGATCTCCCGTTGGGTTTCCATTTCCCTGGTCTGCTTCAACTGGCGGCGCATTTCCTCGTCCACATCCCGCATTCCAAGGACGAAGGTGATATTCCCCTGCTCGTCCACGGTTTTGGCGGTATTCATTTCATAGTAGGCGATGGTGCCGTTCATATTTCTCCGGTAGCCGATTTTATAAAGGCCCACCTCCGGAACCCGCTTCAGCAGATTGGCCAGGCTGCCGGATTCCCGCATCCGCTCCCGGTCCTCCGGCACCACAAAGGCATCGATATACCGGGAGAGAATCGCTTCGTAATCGCCCACTTCCATAAGCTTTCCCAGCAGGCTGGGACTCATGCCGATGCCATCCGTGCGATAAAGGGACATTTTCCCGGTTTTGGCATCGATTTGAAACAGGCTGCTGTACTCCTGGCTCAGGGCAGTGGAAACCGCCATCTCTTCCCGCAGGGAATTGTTGATCTTCTCCACCTCAGCCAGCGCAGCCTCCACCTTTCTCTGCTGAGACAGCTCCTGCTTTTTCTCCTTGTCCACATTTTTAAAGCCAACCACGAACTCATTGCGCTCCTGGCTGGGCCTCACAAGCTGGCACTGGAAATAGTGCAGCTGATTGCCGCGGAAGACACGGTAATTAAAATAATAGGTTTTTTCCCTGGAAAGCAAGGTTTTAACGCCATCCACCCGGCGAATCTGATCGAACAGATACCGGTCCTCGGGAATGACATCGTTTTCGATATAGGTTTGAATATTCCGCTCGTAATTGCCGGCGGCAAATTTCTGACCGTAGCGGTCGTTCATGGCCTGGCCCATCCGATAGCAGGTCGCCTCGCAGGTTTCCCCATTCACCGCATAGATATTTTCATAGGGAATGGCCAGGGCCTGAATCAGATTGTCCTGGGATGCGATTTCTTCTTTTTCGGCTGTCACCCACCGCAGAGTGCACAGCACCGTCCGGATTTTACCGGCTTCGTCCCGTTCCACCGGGAAAAGGGAGCATCTGGTCCAGCCCCCCTGCTTCGCGGAGAACTCCTGAATGATGATGGCCTTTTGCCCCAGGCGGTCGTCGATGGTATCCACATCCATAAAGTTCTGCATCAGCGGAACATAGGACGAATCCACCCGTTCACCAATGAGCTGCGCCAGCATTGCCGCCGCATCCTGCTTTTCCCCCAGCATATGCTGGGCGTTATTCAAAAAGCGAATCTCCCGGAGCGTTTTCTCTTCCAGATCAATGAAATACATCCCATAGAACACGTTGCTCAAGGCACCGATGATGGAAGTATGCTGCTTCTCCGCCTCCAGAATGGCGGTCAGCTCCCGGTTGGTTTCCTGCAGTTTCTCCTGTGCTTCCAGTTCCTCAATCGCCTGCTCCTGTCTGGCTGAATGTTCTGTCATTTCGTTCATAATCCACCTCTGATGCGTGCATTTTATGTCAATGAGAACCGTTCAATGGAATCATCTGCGCCTCTGATTTACCTTTATATCATACCATTTTACCCGATTCAAATCAAGACTGCCTGTGCAAAAATAAAAAATCTGCCGCACCTTTGCACGGCAGATGGAACTAAGAAAGAAAAAAATTGGCAATTCTAACCAGCCTCCGGCCAAGTGAGCCTTGGCTGACAGAACGGAAGTCCCTGCTTCCCCTGAGAGAGGATTCGATTTCCAACAAACTGAAATCCCCCCTGCTCCAGGGGTCGGACCGTCACCTCATGGGAGAACAGGCAGTCGGTTTTCAAATCCGTAGAAATCACCTGCACCGTCATGGTGAGGGTGCCGTCGGGATTGGTGCGGCTGGAAGTCACCTCCGGCTCCATGGTGTAGCAGTGAAGAATGTATGCCAGCTCATTGCTTTGCATCTGCCGCCAAGGATAGGTATGCCCCTCCGGGTCATATCCAGCGTAAATGCGAAGGGTCTCCCGGTCAATGTCAAAGTATGGCAGAATCAAATTCTCAAATTCTTCCGCGGGTATCTCAAAGTAATGGCCTTCGGCGCGGTAGGCATATTCATCCGGCGAGAACTGTTTCCCATGCTCATAACGGTAGAGATATTCCCACAGGTCATTGAAGCACAGTGCGGCAAAGTCCTCCTCCGTCCAATCCGTGAGGAAAAGATTGGAGCCCACATAGCCTCCGGCACTGATGTACTTTCGGTTCAGCTCCCACAAGCCTTTATCCGGTTCTTCCAGGCGAATGAGGGTGTAGGCCACGTAATGCTTGTCCCACTGCGGGTAGATGCTGTAGTAGAAATTGCCTCTGTCCGTCAATTCCCAATCCAGCACCGAGTGGACTTCGTAAACGGGGTCGGCATCCCCGGTGATGGAAGCCACCATGCTGTAAACCAACAGCTGTCCGTCCTCACAGGTGAAAAGCCGATAACCCAGGTCACCGGATCGTCTGATGGAAATCAGCTCCCGGCTTGCCTGCTTGCCCTGGCGGACCGCCTCTAAAAAGGAGGCAAAGTCCTCCCCCGCCGATAGATACGCAGGGACCACCTCGCCGGAATCCAACACCGGCAATCCGGCACTGAGCAATTTCTCCTCGATTGCGTCAATGCTGCTCTGGGCCAGCACCGTGTCCTCCCACCTGTTTTCCGGCTCCTGCTTCTGGGCGGAAGCATAGAGCTCCCGGTACATATCCAGGATTTCCAGGCAGCGTTTCTCAACATGGTGCTCTATGTTCTCCTCCGTCTGCTGGCAGCCGGTCAGCCCCAGCAGCAGAAGCAGCAGTGCAGTCAGCTTTATCCATTTCATAAAGCGCAGCTCCTTTTTCTTTAAACTCCCTCAGCCGGTCCTCCGTGACGGGAATGACGCAGAAATGCCGCCAATCTCCAATGGCGTCGTAGGGATAAAGCCCCACGCCATCCTGATAGAAAAGCGCACTGGGCACCGCTCCCTGGGCGAACCAGGCATCACTTTCAAAGATATTCTGATTTCCCAGGAGGATAATCCGATCGCACAAATCTGCGGCGTCTTCCTCCGACATTTCCGGAAAGAACACCCGGATCGTCAGGCAGCAGAGAAGTCTGTAGCGCTGATATCCGGCCTCCGTGTAGCTGTGCTCGTCGAAATTAATGGTAATCTCCTGGATAAAGTGTTCCTCCTGGGGCGTGTAAACCGTTACCGTGGGCAGAGAAAACACACCGGGGTCCTCCGAGAAGCGAAAAGCCATCACCGGATAATCGGTGTGAATGCCCCTGTTTCGGCTGGAAATATCCCATTGCCCGGATTGGGGGAAAAATCCGGTCCGATGGTCCTGCTCATACAGGCTGTTAAAGCACCGGATAAAGTCATCGATGGTCACGGAGAACACCAGGTCATCCCGGTGGTATTCCTGAACCGAGGGCAGAATGGTTTCCAGGGTGGGTTCCTGGAAGAACACATCCTCCGCCGGTTCATTCATTTTTTCTCCGCCCCACAGCGAAAGCACCAAAAGCAGCAGCACGGCTGCCGCAAGGAGCCATTTTCCATTCAGATGTTTCATACCCTTTTGCCTCGGCTTTGCAAGCATTTTGCGGCCTTATTATAGCACAACAGGCCTCGGCTTTGCAAGCATTTTGCGGCCTTATTATAGCACAACAGGCCTCAGCCGGACATTGTTTTTTCATTAAGAATCCAAAACATGACTGCCAACAGGAATAAAGGAGAACGATTAAAAACGAACCCCCACCGGCTAAGCCGGTGGGGGGCATTGGTATTAAGAGGTTTTGAGATAGCCCCAGCCGAATCGGTGGTCGTATCCGGGGTCGCCCATATCCTGCGCCAAAGCCGCGAGGTATTGGCAAACTCCAGACGGTTCCACGCCGTCATGGAGAGCGGCGGCGATCAGGCCGGAAACCCGGGCGGCGGCATAGGAGGAGCCTTTGTCTTGGTCCCAGTCGCCCCGGGCACAGAAATCCACGGCTTCTCCGTAAAGGTACCACAGGCTGGTCTTCGGCGCTCCCAAATCATTCAGGTCAACTCCCGCAACGCCGATGACCTCATCCCAGGCGGCGGGATAGGCGACCGTACCCAGGCCGGTGGTCACGCTCAGGTTGCCGGTGCAGGCCACGAGGATCGCCCCCTGGTCATAAGCGTGGAGAATGGCTTCATGGAGGGCATCGCTTTCGCTTGCGAGGGTCCAGCTCATGTTGATGACATCGGCATGATACGTGTCCACAGCCGCGTACAGCGCCTCAACGATGGCTTCTTCATTCCAGGTATCCTGAGCTTCAAAGCATTTGAGCATGACCACATTCGCTTCCGGCGCGGCCCCGCGCACCAGCGAACAGATGCTGCTGCCATGACCAATGGAATCCGACAGATCGTCAGCAGCGCCCAGAAAGCTCTCTCCCTCGGCATGATTGTCGCCGCAGCCGGAGTCCAGGATGCACACGGTAACCGGATTCTCCCCACAGCAGGATGGAACCAGGAAGGCCGAAAGGAGTATCAACGCTGCCAGAAAAGCCAGAGTGCCTCCTGCGCGGGTGAAAAAAGCACGATTCATGTTGATTCCCTGTCATTTCAGGCCGCTTCTTCAGCAGACCGGGTTTCCTGAACGGGTTCCGGGGTTGCCGGAACCGGCTGGGTGGCCGGTTCCGGGTTGGATTCCGCGGTAGGGGCTGGAGTTTGTTTCTCCGTGGATGTCTCGGTGGGATCGACGGTGGGCTCCAAAGTCTTTTTTTCGGTGGATGCCTCAGTCGATTTCTCAGTGGGTGCCTCAGCAGCCCCCTCGGTAGGTGCCTCTGTCGGTTCCTTAGTGGGCTCCTCTGTCGGCTCTTCCGTGGGTTCCTCGGTGGGTTCCTCCGTAGGCTCTTCCGTAGGTTCCTCGGTGGGTTCTTCCGTGGGTTCTTCCGTGGGTTCCTCAGTGGGTTCTTCCGTGGGTTCCTCGGTGGGTTCCTCGGTAGGCTCTTCCGTAGGCTCCTCGGTGGGTTCCTCGGTAGGCTCTTCCGTAGGCTCCTCGGTGGGTTCCTCCGTGGGCTCGACGAACGGGATCAGCTGGAACTTTGCTTCGCCCCAGGTGACGCTGCCGTCTTCCAGGACAGCGCCCACATACAGGGTATTGCAGCCGCTCTCATAATCCTCTACGGGCAGCCAGACGCTGTTGTCGGTGGTCTGGGCGTAGAGCTCCAGGTTTCCAAATTCATCCATGGTGTACACGAAGTACTCGGAAGCGGCTTCGCTGGACTCCCACCGGAATTCCACCAGCTCCTGATTTTCTTCCAGCGGAATCTGCCACACACTGCCGGACAGCGCGCTATCCTGTTTCGGCTTAATGCTGACCACATTGCCGATGGCGCCGGGCTCCGGAATCACCGCAGGCTCGGTGGGCTCAATGGTGGGCTCTTCTGCCATGGCAGCGTCAGGCGCGGCGTTTTTCAGGGAATAGGACGAGGTGGTGCTAAGAGGTTCGATCGTTCCAAAAGCACCCGCATCACTTTGCACATACTTACCAAAGGTGATCTCAATCCTGATGTCATGACACTTCCAGGACGAGTTGATATCTCCTGGCAACGTAATAAGATAGGTGTTGTACAAACCAACCGGCGCGTAATTCACCGGTTCGATTGTCACGCCCCCATCAGCACCTACATGCACGTTTGTATTTCGATAGCACTGGAAGAACGGAGTATAGAGAACCTGCTTGTATTCACCGTTCATATAGGCGTACACTGTGATAGCGGCAATGGCGATCCTGCCACTGGTGATCCCTTTTGTCTTGGCCAACGCGCCGATATGCATTGTGCCCTTTACCGGGGCGGTCCACTCACCGTTAATGGTAGTTGTAACAGTTTTTTGGGCATCATCATAGAGATACGGATGGCTTGCCTGAAGTGTCACTTTCACATAGTTCTTGAAGGCCAAGTCAATCAGTGTACTCGGCGCTTCGTAATTCTTGATGAATTCCTCCGAGGGCGTAAACTTGACGTCGGCTTTTTTCTCGACCATGTCAGGATACCTTTTATGCTCGCCTTCCGCGCCTACCCACCACAGCGTACCCTCCACCTGGGGCAAGGTACTGTCATTGGGATTGACAGGCCGGGTAGCATTCGCGAAGATCGGCGTGTAATCATTCAACGGGCTCAACGCTGTTACGTCATCGGGTGCGTAGATCGCGCCCTCAAGCACCTTGATGGTACAGCCGCTTAAATCAGGTGTCGCCTTTCTCACATCCACATGGAAGCCCATGCGAAGCGGTTCGTAATTATCGGAATCCGCCGAGTTCAATGCGAAGCAGGCATACACCTCGTAGCCCTCGCCGTTGTCCCCCGAAACGCCTGCCTTACTGGCGGGCAGGGTTTGGCCGACTTTTTCATCGTCCCACTCCCAGTAGCCGGTCACACTCTTGCCGGAAACATCGGTAACGGTCAAGCCGGAGATCATTTCCGTCGCCGTGGTCTGGTATTTCTTTTCAGAAGACGTGACATGGCCCGATTTCAGCTTTTGTCCATAACCAAGCTCCATTTTGGAGGCGGTGCCGGTGACCTTTAGGGTCGCCTTTTCGATGGTGAACGTGAGCGTCTTGGTTGCATTTGCGTCATTGTCAGACCACGCAGAATTCGCGGCGTCCTTCAGCTTCAGGACAACATCATAGCTTCCTACATTGATACCGCCATCGTTTGCCTCCACGGTGTAGTAATCAGTTTCCGAAATAATCGGCTTCTGAAGCTTCCCATTGTAGGTTACGGAGGAAAACGTGGGAACATCCACCTGGGTCTTTTTCACGTGTATTGTCACTCTTTGGGTGCTTACGGTATAGTGATTCGTATCACTAGGCGTGAACCGAAGCGTGTAGGTGAAGTCACCAGCGGTGTCCAGCTTGGTATCCGTGGTGTCCCAGCTATAGCGGCCAGGCATCGGATTCTCTTTGCTGTACTCATACGACGTTCTCGTGTACGTATCGAGCTGGATATCATACAGGTCGCTGCCAACCACGGCACTATACCCTATTAATCCAAGGAGCATCGTACGGGCCTTTTCGATTTTGATCGTACATACAGCTTCTGAGATGTCGATGAAATACAGGCTGTTGCCACTGATGCCGGAGATTTCCATAGACTCATAGCTTGAGAGCCTGCAAGTAACATTACCGGGCTCCAGACTGCTCTGCTGGATCACACCGCCGGTGACAGGTACTTGTTTATAGTTTCTGCCCGTCTGCGTATTGGTTGCAGTGTAATAGAAAGAATTCGCAGTCAGCGGGCTGCCCCTATATTCTTCGGTAGCTGAACTCCTCTTCGATTCCATCGTCACCTTCATGCGAATCTGGGTATTCGCCGCAATCGAGGTTTCTGCTGTGCTGTAGTACTTCGCCCAGCTGCCGGTAGGTGTGAACAAGACCTTGTAGACAGCCTTGTCATTGTTTGCCGCATTGGGCACGACGGTTCCGTCCGCCCAGGAGAATTCGCCCGCTACCAATTCATCTTCGGGGCCTTTTGCCTGGCAATCATCAGAGAGCTTCACATCCTTCAGGCTTGTGCCGTAGGGGATATACTTACCATCCACCGTGTAGACAGGCTTCGCAACGCTGATGGTCACGGCAGCCTTCGTTACCCGCACGGTGACGGTCTTGTTCTCGCTGACGACATCGCCGTTGTCATCGGTGAAAGTGACGGTGACGGTGGTATTGTAGGTATAGCCCGTGCCGTCCTCTGTCTTTTCACCGTTCAGTGCAACCGTCACCTGGAGCTGATCGCCCACATAGTCGGCGCAAGTGGCATTCCCGGACAGGATTGCCTGGATCTTGGGCTCAAACTCTGCAGCGCCCGCTTCGATGTTGTTATCGAAATCGGCCTTCAAGCTCTTTGTGAGCTGATCCGGGATGGCACTCTTTGCCGCATCCACAATATCCGCAACGCTCGTTTTGATCTGCCAGTTGGCGGTGTAGCTGCGGTTGCCCATGGAGCCGGCGGGAATCGTGACATTCAGCGCGGCATTCTCCAGTCCCGTACCCGTCCAGCCCAGGAAAGTATAGCCCTTGCGGGTGGGATTGTTCAGCGTGATTTCTGCGCTTTCGATGGTGTACTTCTCGGGGTTCTCCGTGGTCACCGTGCCGCCATTCAGATCATAGCTGATGGTGTACTGGATGGGCACCCATCTGGCACTCAGGCTGACATCCACGAGGAAGTCGGGAATAATCCAGTAGTCGAAAGCATCGTTGAATTTAACGGCATTTGTAGGTTCATAGTCCCAGCCATCGAAGGTATAGCCCTCCCGGGTGGGCTGGTAGATGAAGATTCTGCCTTTCTCATCTCCATCCTCAATGGTGTAGGAGACCGGGTTGCGGGAATCGTTCACGCCGCCGTTCAGATTGTAGGTGATGGTGTAGTTCACAATCTTCCAGCCTGCGTACAGCGTCAGGTCGCCTTCCACCTGGTAGGTTGTAAGGTCGATCTTTTCGTCTTCCTGACACGCCGGAGTACGGTACCAGCCGGTAAATTCATAGCCGTCCCAGGCAGGATCGCTGGGGGCTTTCTGCACCGGGTCGCCCACATATTCAACGACTTCATCCCACTGGTCTTCCGTTCCGTCATTCCACAGATATTTCAGTTTTGCGTTTTTCTTCCATTTTGCGTAGAAGGTCACGCTTTCGTTGAGCGTATAACCCGCGAGATTTACCTCTTCTCCGGAGTAATCCGGCGTGAGATACCAGCCGAAGAATCCGTGGCTTTCAGATCGAGGAATGACCAGGTCCAGCATGGTCTCCCCCACCCGCTGAGTGGAATAGGTGAAGCGCTCCTTTTCGCTGCTGTCACCGGGGAATATCAATTCATAGGAACCGCCCAATCCATCGCCGGGATCAACCACCTCAGAGGGTGGCTCCTCTCCGCCGGAACTCCAGGTATAATAGGCCGCTATTCCTTTCTGCCCGCCGAAGTCCACGGTGACATTCACCCGCCAATCGGCGTAGAGGTCGATGTTCTCGCTGATCTTCTGGCTGAAGTCGTAAGGATCGCCCTCAAAATCAGGATTGTCGTACCAGCCTGCAAAGGTCAGGCCCTGGATGGAGGGATCCTCAGGCTTCGCAACACTGCCGTCCTCCGCCGACTCCACATTGCGATAGGTGCCCATGTCATTGTAATTATACAGGCAGTTCACCTGATAGTTCTTCACGCCCCGCAGCTCGATGGCGACATCGTAGGTCGGCATGGTAAACGTGACCGAATCGCCGTCGGAGGTGTAGCTTAGTCCCTCGGGATTGGAGCTGAGGCGCAGGTTGTTGCAGCCCTCCAGCAGATTGGCGGAGATGACGATCAAAGTACCCGGCGTGACGGCGTTCAAATCCGGAATCTCGGGTTTCAGAATCCGCCAGCTGCCCACCCCGTCTGTGTAGGTAACGGAGAGCTTCCTGGGAATGTAGCTTAGTGTCAGAATGACCTGGTCCTCTGCC
The DNA here is from genome assembly GCA_028719885.1 of Bacillota bacterium. Taxonomy (GTDB): domain Bacteria; phylum Bacillota; class Clostridia; order Oscillospirales; family Oscillospiraceae; genus Faecousia. The sequence goes on along the minus strand of JAQYLT010000036.1, from coordinate 40,010 downwards.
TCCCGTCCGGTGACGGTGAGTCCGGTTTCAATGGCAGTACTGCCGCTGCGCTTCAGCAGGATCGGGCAGACGCTGTCCTCAGCGAAAGCGGCACGATTTACCGTCACGCTCCACTCATTCGTCTTCCCCTCCACCGGCGCAAAGCTCATGGCCTCCATGGCGCCGCTGACGCTGAACTGGGAGTCGGCAGGTGCATCCGGCGCCTGGATGATATAGGTGATTTTCCCGGGACAGCCCTGGACGGTCACCTTTACATCAAGGCTCACGCTTTCGTAGCAGTTCAGATTCTTCGGGGTGAATGTCACCTTGTAGGTAAATTCGCCCACTTCACCAAGACGGGTGTTGGGATTCTCCCAGGCAAAAGTGCCTTCCACCGAGGTTTCCGCGATGGTTGCTGCGAACAGATTGAGCGTAATGTCCTTCAGCTGCTTGCCATAATCGATATCGTATGCTGTGGTGCCGCTGATAATCGGTTTTGCACGGTTGATGGTCACATCCGCGCTGGCATCCTTGCCGACGATGACATAAAGGTTCGTGTCGGAAACGCCAAGGAGCTGGCAAGACGCGAAGCTCTTCAACGTGACTGTCGCTTTGCCGGGGATGAACTGGGACTGATCCAGCACAGCGCCCGTCATACTGAGGGTGGCACCATCAATGTCCTCACCGGTGGCAATGTCGGTGGCACGGAAGCTAACCTGGGATACATCCAGATCGCGTCCCGTGTACTCCATGGTTTCGGGCGCATCCATGACAATCTGCACACCGATCTGGGTATTCACGGCAATCATCATTTCCGCGGTGCAGTAGTTGGCGGAATCCGTGGGTGTGAACAGGAGCTTATAGATCTCTTTGCCGTTGTCGGCTGCCTTGGGAACGATGGTGGTATTCTCCCACCGGAATGTTCCATCCACGCTCACTTCACTGGAAACTGCCTTCTGATCGGTCAGCTGCACATTTTGAAGAGCTGTTCCGTAGGCGACATAGCTATTTTCAATGGGATAGCTGATATCCGCCGTGATGGTCACGGGATTCTTCTCCACCCGCAGCGCCACATTTTTACTTCTGGTGATGGTCTTACCGTTGTCATCAGTGAAAGAAACGGTGACCTTTGCAGTGTAGGAGAAGCCTGTGCCGTCCTCCTCCGCTTCGCCCACCTGGGCGACTGTGACGGAGAGCTGATCGAGATAGTCAGCGCAGATCGAATCCTTGGAGATATCCTCCATGGCAAGGGTCTTCACATCCTGAATGCCGCTGAAATCGTTCACACTCATGGTGTACGGATCCTGAATGGCATCCAGCGCCGCCTGAATGATATCCTCGGCAGAAACCAGGGAGCTCCAATTGGCCGTGTAGCTGCGATTTCCAATGGAACCGGCGGGAATCACCACATTCCGGGTGGGTTCCGTCAGATCGGTGCCGGTCCAGCCCAGGAACGTATAGCCTTTGCGGCTGGGGTTGACCAGCGTGATTTTCGCGCTTTCCACGGTGTAGGAGCTGGGATTCTCCCCATCTACGTTACCGCCGCCCAGCACATAGCTGATGGTGTAGGTGTTGATGTCCCACTGAGCGGTCAGAGTCACGCTGCCGGTGGAGCCTGCGGGGATACGGTCAACATTGCCGGAAGCTCCCTCCCCTGTCGCCGTCCAGCCGAGGAAGCGATAGCCCCTGCGGGTGGGTTCGCCAAAGACGATCTCGCTGCTTTCAATATTGTAGGAGGTCGGATTGGCAGGATCGTTCTCGCCGCCGCCCAAGTTATAGGTAATGCGATACTCCACGGGCTTCCAGCCTGCGTACAGCGTCATGCTGCCCTCGGCAAGATAGGTATTGATGTCGATGAGGCCTGCCGGGTTGGCATCCTGGGTACGGAACCAGCCAAGGAACTGATAGTGCTCCCGCTGGGGCGTTTCGGGAATATGGGTGATCGGCATGCCCACGTATTCCATGGCCATGGCGTAGGGCTCTTCCTGCTCACCGTAGTTCAGTTCATAGGTGAGCACGGCAACCTGCTTCCAGCAGGCGTAGAACGTCACGCCACCGGTGAGCTTATATTTCGCCGGGTCCACCGGGTCGCCGGAGAAGTCGGAGGTGAGATACCAGCCCATAAAATCAAAGCCATCGTATTCGGGCAGCCTGTATTCCAGCGCGGTATCTCCCAACTTGTGGGTGGTATAGGTAAAGCGCCGGTATTCCTTTTCGTCGCCAGAGAAGATGGGCTTAGAAACGCCGTTTTCAACGTACCTCGCCTGCCCTTTCGCGCCGCCAAAGTCCACAGTGACATTCACACGCCAGTCGGCATACAGCGTGACATTGCCGGTCATCTGCCGGGTAAAGTCGTAGGCTTCCCCCTTGCAGGAGGCATTATCGTACCAGCCCGCGAAGGTCAGGCCCTTAACATAGGGATCGGAGGGCTTCTGAATGGTGCCGCCCTCCGCCACATCGAGGCTTTGGTAAGTGCCAAGCTTTTCATAGTTATACAGGAAGTTCGCCTGGTAGGTGCGTACGCCACGGAGGGTGACCTTAACATCATAGGACGGCATGGTGAACGTAACCGTGCTTCCGTCCGTGGTGTATTTCAATCCCTCGGGCTCGGAAGTCAGGCGAAGGCTCTTATAGCCATTTTTCAGCTTGGCAGAGAGGGTGACTGTGGCGCCGGGGGTGATGGCTCCCAGCTGGGAAGCATCGTGGCTCACGCAGCTCCAGGAATCGATGCCCTCTCCGGATGCCACGGTGAGCACCTTTGAAAGATTTCCCAGCGTCAGAATCACCACAGACTCCGCTTCCCGTCCGGTGACCATCAACCCGCTGGCAACGGTGCTGCCGCCGTTCAGGCTCATCATGATGGGCCGCTCGCTGCCATTGAAGAGAGAGCGCTTCGCAGTCAGCGACCAGTGGTTTTCCTCCCCCTCCATTGGCGCAAAGGTCATGGTCTCCCCCTCGTCGCTTCCAGAGACAGTGAACACCGCATCAGAAATGGCTTGAGGTGCTTCGATGATGTAGGTGATCTCACCGGTGTAGCCGGGGTAACGGCTTGCGAACAGGTTATAGGTCAGATCGTACTCGTTGGTGGTTGAGAACACATCATAGCGAATGGTATTGCTTTCCGGCGTCATGTAGCACATATTGCTGATGCGCGGGGTGCTGTACTGCACGGTGCGGCTGACCTGGTTGAGCGTGGGACTGAACCAGGAAAGCGCCGCGCCGTCGATTTCGGGATACTGCTCTTTCACCGCGGCCATGACGGCATTCAAATCAATGGTGCCGGTAGCGGTGGGTTCCACGGGGCAGCCAAGAACGTGGGTACTCTCAAATTTTCCTGTATACACCACATCGTTGTCCCATTCGGCTCCCTCGATGCCCCAGGCGTGGGCGCACCAGTCGTATAGCCTGATGTCCACATTGACGGTGGTAGTGGCCATCCGGAACTCCCGGGCGAAGTGGAAGACCTGCTGATGCTTCTTGATGAGCTCCGACTTGTTCTTGTTCTGATAGGTCAGCACCACATCACATTCGTAGTCAGTCACCTTGTAGGCAGCGGCTGCCCTTTCATCCGCATAGACCACGCCGCGTCTGCCTCTGTCACCGTTACCGACGTAAATGACACTGGTGCGGGGGTCATCGGAGGACACAGGCTCCCCGTTGATGACGATGTTCTCCAGAGTTAGCTCTGCGGTAACCTTTCCATCCTTCAGGTTTTCAAACAGCAGCTGGTTATCGGTGCAGGCAGCGGTGAGCATATCGTAGGTCTTCATGGGGATATATGGGAAGGGGAATGTGGTTTTGCCATCCGCATCCACCATATTCCGTTCCCAGATCTCATTCAGCTGCTTCGTCTGCACCACGCTCATGGTCATGCCGATGGACTTTTTATACAGCGGCCAGCGCGCGCTCCACAGCGTCCAGTTGAACTCCTTGGAGATAAAGAGGATCTCAACCTCCAATCCCAGCTCGATCTCCACATCGATGCCGACCTCCAAATACAGCGCGCCCGCGTAGTTGCCTCCGCCCGCCGACAGGGCATAGGTGTACAGGAACATGCCCGCCAGATCCACATAGGCATAGACCGCGCCGGTGATGGAAACCGTCACGTTCTGAAGAAGCTTGACGGAAAGGGTGACCGCAATGCCCACGCGTACACCGATCTTACCGATCAGGTAGATTTCCGTGGTCACCTCGCTGCCTAGTTTCTCCTTGTAGGAGCTGCCCTTGAATTTCAGGAAGTTGTATTTAAAGCCGATTTTCTGACCGTGCTCCGCCACCACGGTGACGCCAAAGGTAGCGACCACACCGGCCTGGCCAACCAGCTCAATGTCAACTCCCAGGGTAATGATGCCATAGAACGTATACCGATACTTAAGCAGCGGTACGGCAAACAGATCCTGGTATTCCAGATCGGCACTGATGAGCTCCTGCATGGTATTCATCAACGAATCGGCAGCTTCCTGATAATCCAGCCCCTCGGTTGCGGTGCCGTCGGCGTTGACGATCTTCCGCAGCGTCTCCTTTGCCTCGTCCAGCACATTGTCCATGCCATCTCCGGTGGTGGCCTTGAGCTGCAGGCTGACCGTCGTCTTGGTCTTGAACAGAACGGACATATCCATCCACAGGAAACCGCCGTCCGCGTTCACATCCAGCGTCAATTGCTCCTCAAAGTACAGATAGGGAGAGAGGGTAGCCACGATGCCCTGGGGCGCCTTCAGTGCAACCGTAATGCCCACGCCGATGCCGGCGGTGGCAGTGGAGCCATCGATATCCAGAACGATGTCCAGCTTGGGATCGTAGATAATGGGGGTCAGCGCGGCCAGAGAATAGGTGTTCGCCCCGTACTGCTCATCCAGCATCCTCTGGGTTTCCTCATTGGTCATGACCGCCACCAGCATCTGCGCCTTCAGTTCATCGTTGGAGGCCAGCTGGCTGGCGATGGTTTTTTCCACCTGAGCGACCTGCTCGTCATCCATCAGCTCCTCAATATTCACTTCTTCCGTGGTGTGAACATCCAATTCTTTGATATAGGTCTCGGGGTCCGCGTAGGAGAAGGTCACTTCACTGGTGCCGTCTTCCTTGGCGGTCACAGCTTCAATTTTCGCGAACAGCACATAACCCGCCAGATCGCCGCCCTCCCATGCGTCGATGGTGGCTTCATCCCGGTTGATTTCGCCATCGTAGAACACGACAGTCTGCTCCGGCTGGAAATCCACCTTTCCGCGCATCACCAGCTTGCCGGGAATCACGGTGCCATCGGCGCTGTGATCCTCCATAACATCGCAAACGGTGCCATCCTGGGCATAATCGGTTTTGTACTCCACAGCGGTTTTGCTTACAGGGGTGTAGTCGGTCACCCTGTCCCACAGAACATAGGTCAGTCCCTCGGCGAACTCCACCACTTCGACCTGCTCACGGAAAACGCTCACCGTCAGGGTGTCGATATACTCCGGATATCCCGCAAACCGCACACCGTTCTCCGCGATCAGGGTGAAGGTGGTGCCGGGGGTAAAGCCGGCCTTGCAGTAAAGCTCCGCGCCGTCATCGGTTTCACGCACGGAGATTTTGGGGGGCTCCAAGCCGGTACCGGCTTCCACTGTAATATTCTCTTCCGCCTGGGCTGTGGTCATACCCTCGGGCAGCACCAGACTGATGGTCGCGGAACCGTCGGGAAGTTCAAGCTCAGCGATGCTGCCGTGGTCTTCCTGTGTCTGTTTCTCATAGGAGGCATACATGGCATAAAGGGTCATGCTCTCCTCGATGGGATCGGTGTAGCCAAAACCGGTGGTGCATTCCTCATCTACACACCAGCCCACAAAGGAATAGCCCTCTTTCGAGGTATACAGGCCCTCCACCGGCTTGGTCAGCAGGTACTCACCCTTGGCGAACACCATCGGCTCCAGTTCACGGCCGCCAAAGGTTTCAAAGGTGACAACTGCCGCTTCGGATTCGTCCACAAATCGAGCATACAGCGTTGTCTGTCGATCCACAGAGGCCAGCCGGGAAACGGGGGTGGTATATTCGGCATCCTCGTACCATGCGGTAAAGAGCTTCCCCTCCAGGGTGGTAACAGCCTCAGAAAAGTCAATCATCCCACCGGGGGCGATCTCCTGGGTTTCAACGGGTGTTCCCTCGGTAACGAAAGAGACCAGCCACTTGCTCAGTACAAAGTCCACCTGCTCGCCGGGCTGCAGCTCCACCACCTCGGCATCGGGACCGGTCACTTCAAAGGGTTCCTCCGTTTCATTGACCACGGAACCGGTGGCGCGGACGGTCAGGGAGCCCACAGCCTCCTGCACACGGACCACACCCAATGCGCCGCTGCCCTCGATCACGACTTTGTCGGCACCCTTTACAATAACCTCGGGAAGCTGCGTGCCCGAATCCATATGGAGGTAGATCACGTCGGGCTCCGCTTCTTCCTCCGGCTCCACTTCTTTCTCCGGCTCTTCTTCCTCTTTCACCGCAGTATCATGGATATGTACACGGGTGATCTCGCTTTCGCTCAGGTCGATGCTGCTCTTGGCATTCAGCGAGAGTGCAGAGGCCTTGACAGCGGTCAGCGTCAGCTGTTGTGCCGTCGCAACTGCGAGGCGCTCCGGCAGCATCGTGGTGACGGAAAGGTTATCGCCCAAAATGGCAATGTTGCCCGGCTCGCTCTCCCCCCGAAGGCTGTCGATAGCTTCCTGGGAATCCACCACGGTGGGGAACGCAATTTCCATCAGCTGCAAATATTCCTCGGCAGTGATGGCCGCGGCAGGATCGATCTGCGCGGGTTCCTCGGGCAGATACCCTTCCTCTGCGAGGATGGCCAGATAGATGCTGTCGTCCTCGAGACTCAGATTGGCAATACGTTCCGAATGCGCGGTAAGATCGATGTTCGCCGCGTCTTCGACGATATAGCTCAGCATTCCGGCAATCTGCTTGCCTGCTTCGGCCCATGTGACCTCCTTCGCAAAGGAAAACACCTCGCCGGTGGTCTTCCGGTCACCGCCAGCCATCTCTGCGAAGCCTGTAAGGCTGATGTTGGCAATCGTGGCGATCACCAGGATCATCGAAATGATTCTTCTGAAATATGACTTCATTTTTTGTCCTCCTGCCTTCAATAGCCAGTTGATTTCGTTATTTCACGATCAGGTTCGCTTCTTCCGGGGAGGCCCTGCTCCTCAGTTTTTCATGAAAGCAGACGCCTATGATGTCCCTGGGTTCCTCCTTGATCAGATACGGGCATGAGCCGCAATCGTCATAGTCGCCTGCGGCATAGGGACAGCTATCGCTGACGACGCTCTTCCACGGTCTGCCGTTTGGCGTGTACCGTGGCTCCGTGTCGAACTCAGGAAACTGTCCGATGAAAATCTCTGCATCCTCATCGTAATGGTACGGCACTGTGAGTATATCGCCGTCGATAAGAAAGGTTTTCAGTCGTTCTTTTTGCATCAGACTGCCTCCTTCTTCCTCTTCTGGGACCATTATACAGGCAGGTTTGCCGGTTGCACAGAGCAATTTCAGAACTGTTTTTACTTGAACGGGCAAAGTGTATCCATTAAGCAAAAACAAATCCGTTCACTTTCATGAACGGATTTTGGAGGAGTATTGTTTTAGGCAAGCATGAACTGTCCCAGTTCCCGCTTGCTGGAGATGCCCAGCTTCTGATAGATTACCTGGATGGTATTGGTAATGGTGCGCGGCGACAGGAGCATGTATGCGGCGATTTCCTTGGCTGTCCAGCCGCGGTTGTACAGCATGGCAATGGTGAATTCGGTGGTGGTCAGGTTGTCTGCCACCTCCTGTTTGGAAATCAGACGGTGGATTTTGCGCCAGCCTGCGCTGAAAGTATAGGTAATTGCGATGATTTTTTCATATGCTTCCGGGTAATCCTTCTGGAAAAAGCGTTCGATCATGCCCTGCAGAAGGCCGTGATGCTCTCCGAACGGCTCGATCAAGCCATCAGGCTGTGCCAGCGCCCATGCACGTGCGATGCGCTGCTTTGCCTCATTCACACGCCTGAGGCTCATCAGGTTCATGACGATTACGAGATGCAAATAAATCGCAGCCACGGGATACAGCTGCGGATTCATGGACAGCGCCAGCTCCGCAATGGCCAGAGAACCATTGTAGTTTTTCTCCAGATACGCCTTATGGGCCAGCATATAGCATGCCCACAGTTTCAGGCCGTCCGGCAGATGGCAAATATACTGCTGAAGATCAACATCATAGGCCATGGGCAGGTGCAGCAGCACCGAGGATGCCGTAACCGTAAACATGCCGATGGCATGAAGCTGAGGCGTGGATTCCGTCCGGAGGTCCTTCTGCAAATCCGCCTGCAGCCGTTCAAAGGTTTGCATAGCCAGATGGGTGTGCCCTCTGGTGAAGTTGGCAAAGAATCCCACAAGGTTGGCTGAATAGCGCAGCACGGGATCGGCGCTGCCCTGATAGGGCTCCATCGTCTTTGCGGCCAGCTCCGCCTGCCCGCTGAAATAATAATACTCGCCCCAGGCGATCGCCCTGTCGTCCTCGTCCGGGATTGACTCAATGAATTCGCGGCACTTTCCCACGGGATAGGCGCTGTTCATAAGGGGCATGGCAGTGCGGATAGTTTGGTCGCCGTTCGTTGTTTGCGGCTCCACCTGCTTCGTCTGCGCTTCCTGCTGTTCTGCGGGAACGAAATCCGCCGGAATCATCCACGAACGCCCGCGCCGCGCCGCTCCGGGAATCCGCCCCTCCTGCGCCCATTTCCGGATGGTGCGGATGGCTACGCCCAGACGGTCTGCCGCCTGCTGAGCCGATTCATACCGCAGCACCTGAGCCTGGGTCTCTTCCATGCGCTGATCGCGTTTTCCCTGTTTCATCCAAGCCCTCCAAGTGCAAAGCTGACCACGGTCCGTTCTTTAGTCATTTATATGGTATATTATAAACCACAGAGCCAATCAAGTCAATAGACCAGATTTCCTCGCCCATCGGATATGGCGCGTTTTCCATCCATGAGGCAGCAAAATACAGCAGCATCGGCATCACCCAGATGGATGAACTGTTGAAGCAACCGAACCGCTCCTTTGTACTGTATGTTGGCACCAAGAAACGGGTAACACGCAAAGCCTTTGAAGAATGAACCGAATGGCGGATTCAAATCAGGAAAAATGCGCCCAATACTTGCAAAACGGCTGTCTATGCGGTATAATGGGGAGACTTAACTGTAAAAGGGAATAAAGGAGATCATAAAGAATGAAATTAGGTATCGTCGGGCTACCCAATGTGGGCAAATCCACCCTGTTCAACGCCATCACCAACGCAGGCGTTCCTGCTGACAACTATGCTTTCTGCACCATCGACCCCAACGTGGGCGTTGTGTCCGTGCCCGATGAGCGGCTGGACTGGCTTGCCCAGCTTCATAATCCCAAAAAGGTCACCCCCGCCGTCATTGAGTTTGTGGACATTGCAGGCCTGGTAAAGGGCGCCTCCAAGGGCGAGGGCCTGGGCAACAAATTCCTGAGCAACATCCGCACCACCGACGCCATTGTCCATGTGGTTCGCTGCTTTGAGGATTCCAACGTCACCCATGTGGAGGGCTCCACCGATCCCCTGCGGGACATTGACATCATCAATCTGGAGCTGGTCATGGCGGACATTGAAATGGTGGAACGGCGCATTGACAAATGCCAGAAGGCAGCCAAGGGCGGCGACAAGCGGTTCCTCCATGAAGCAGAAGTATTTGGTGAACTTCTAACTCACCTGAACCAGGGCAAGCTGGCCCGGACCTTTGACGGCAGCGAGGAGGACATGGCCCTGATTGCTACCAGCGATCTGCTGACGCTGAAAAAAACCATCTATGTCGCCAACCTCTCCGAGAGTGAGGTCAACGACCCCGATAGCAACCGGCACTACCTGGCTGTGAAGCAGCTGGCCGAGGCAGAGGGCAGCCAGGTGCTTCCCATCTGCGCCAAGCTGGAGGCGGACATTGCCGAGCTGGACGACCCGGAGGAAAAAGCCATGTTCATGGAGGAGCTGGGCGTTGCCGAATCCGGCCTGGACCGGCTGATTCGCAGCAGCTACGCCCTGCTGGGGCTGATTTCCTTCCTCACCGCCGGCAGCGATGAATGCCGGGCCTGGACCATCAAGCGGGGCACCAAGGCTCCCCAGGCCGCGGGAAAAATCCACACCGACTTTGAGCGGGGCTTTATCCGGGCGGAGGTCATTGCCTTTGAAGATATGAAAGCCTGCGGCACCATGGCAGCCGCCAAGGCAAAGGGGCTTGTCCGCAGTGAGGGCAAGGAATACGTGATGAAAGACGGGGACATTGTCAATTTCCTGTTTAACGTCTAAAAATCAAAAAGCAAAAAACATGGCGCCGATTCTCCTGTTGGAGAGTCAGCGCCATGTTTTTTTTCGAGAGGATGATCCGTTTCTGGTCCATTTCACGGATTTCTTTACATCATGGACCTTTGCAGGCCGTCCACGGCAATGATCGTGACCAGCATACCGACTGCCAGAGCCAGCAGCATGGATTTGGGACCGATGACTGCAAAATGTTTGCGGAAGCCGGTATTGAGCCGTATCTGCTCCTGCTTCTTTCCCTTAATCAGCAGCATCCCGGCCACAATCAGCAGCAGAAATGCAAACACCAGCAGGAGTCCGTTTTTCGCTGCCTCTACTGCGGAGTGAATGCCGTTGCTTCCGAACAGCGCCCCTCCGCCAGCCAGCACCAGGCCAATGGCAACGGATATGCCCACACCCACGGCAGCCGCCTTGCACAAATCCAACGCCAGGGAGGCGATTTTCTTTCCGAAGTGCTCCATCACTTTACACAATGGCAGGCAACCCAATGTCCGTCGCCCACATCCCGCAGCGCTGGCATTTCCGCAGCGCACTGCGCTGTTGCGTACTTGCAGCGCATACGGAAGCGGCATCCGGGAGGCGGGTCAATGGGGCTGGGCACCTCGCCCTCCAGGCGGATTTTCTCCTGGTCCCGCTTGCGCTCCACCTCCGGGTCCGGAATGGGAATGGCGGACATCAGTGCCTGGGTGTAGGGGTGCAGCGGATGATCATACAGCTCCTGGGAGGTGGTGAGCTCCACCAGGGAGCCCAGATACAGCACGGCCACCCGGTCGGAGATATGCTTCACCATGGAAAGGTCGTGGGCCACAAACAGATAGGTCAGGCCCATCTTCTTCTGGAGCTCGATGAGCAGGTTCACCACCTGGGCCTGGATGGACACATCCAATGCCGAGATGGGCTCATCCAGAACGATGAATTCCGGATTCACCGCCAGGGCCCGGGCAATGCCAATCCGCTGCCGCTGGCCGCCGGAGAATTCATGGACAAACCGGTTGGCATGCTCCCGGTTCAGGCCCACCAGCTCCAGCTGCTTATAGATCATCTCCGCCCGTTCCTTTTTGTTTTTGGCCAGATGATGAATGTCGATGCCCTCGCCGATGATTTCCGCAACGGTCATACGGGGGTCCAGGGAGCTGCAGGGGTCCTGGAAAACCATCTGCACCGCCTTCTTATAGGCCAGCCGCTCCTTGCCTTTCAGGGTCTCCGGGTCCACGCCTTTGAAGAGGACCTCACCGCCGGTGCGGCTGTAAAGGCCGATGCAGGTACGGCCGCAGGTGGTCTTGCCGCAGCCGGATTCCCCCACCATTCCCAGGGTCTCACCTTTGTAGATATCGAAGGACACATCATCCACGGCCTTCAGCGTACCACCGGAAACATGGAAATATTTTTTCAGATGACTTACATGAAGCAGCACTTCTTTGTTCTCAGCCATGGATAACCTCTCCTTTCTCCGGCATCTTCACTTTCGGCGCCATGGGATGATGGAGCCAGCAGGCAGCCTGGTGGCCGTCGCCGAAATCCGTATATTCCGGCATCTGCTCCTTGCAGATATTCATGCAGTGCTCACAGCGGGTGCAGAACGGGCAGCCCGCGGGAGGATTCAGCAGGTCCGGCGGCGTACCGGGAATGGAAGCCAGGGTCTGCTTATTGCTCAGGTCCAGCCGGGGCACGGAGCGAATCAGCGCCCAGGTATAGGGGTGGCGGGGCCGGTAGAAAATGTCCTCACAGCTTCCCCGCTCCACAATGATTCCGGAATACATCACCGCAATCTTCTGGGCCATATTGGCAACCACGCCAAGGTCGTGGGTGATCATAATCACGGAGGTGTTCCGCTCCCGCTGGAGCTGCTTGATGATGTCCAGAATCTGCCCCTGAATGGTCACGTCCAACGCGGTGGTGGGCTCGTCACAGATCAGAATTTTGGGGTCACAGGCAAAGGCGATGGCAATCATCACCCGCTGACGCATACCGCCGGAAAACTCATGGGGATACTGGTCCACCCGGCGCTCCGGCTCCGGAATGCCAACCACCCGCAGCATCCTGATGGCTTCCTGCCTGGCCTCGCGGCGGTTCATATGCTTGTGGGCCATCAGATTTTCCATAATCTGCTTGCCAACCCTCATGGTGGGGTTCAGCGACACCAGGGCATCCTGGAAAATGATGGCACATTCACCGCCCTTATAGGCCTGCCACTGCTTTTTGTTGTAATCCAGAATGTTTTCACCCCGATACAGGATTTGACTGCCCGGCTTCACCACACCGTTGGTGCGCTGGACCAGGCCCATCACCGCCTTGGCGGTAACGGATTTTCCGCAGCCGGATTCGCCCACAATGGCCAGGGCCTCCCCCTCCTCCAGGGTGAACGACACACCCCGGACGGCTTTCACTTCGCCGGCATAGGTGTGAAAAGAAACGTTCAGGTTCTTTACCTCAAGGAAATGCTTCTCCATATTCATACCTCCTTGATCACTGACGGAGCTTGGGGTCCAGGGCATCCCGCAGGCCGTCACCCAGCAGGTTGAAGGCCATCACGATGATGCACAGCACCGCGCAGGGGAACAGCAGCTGAGTGGGATAGAAATCAATGGTCTGCTGGCCAAGAGAAATCAGAACGCCCAGGCTGATTTCCGGTGCGGTCAGGCCGATGCCCAGGAAGCTCAGACCAGCCTCGGTAAAGATAAAGCCGGGGATGGCGGTGGAAGCGTTCAAAATCAGAATGCCCAGCATATTGGTCACATAGTGCTTGGCAATGATGTGCATGGGCTTGGCACCCAGCACCTCGGCGGCATAGACATATTCGGTCTCTTTCAGCTGCTTGATCATGCCCCGGACCTGGCGGGCGGTGGAGCACCATGCGGTGATGCTCAATGCCACCAGCAGGGCAAAGAGGTTATTCCCCAGAATCAGCATGATCAGAATGGTAAGCAGCAAGCTGGGCAGGGAGTTGATCACCTCGATGATTCGCATCATCAAATCATCCACCCAGCCGCCAAAGTGGGCCATAATCGCACCGTAAATGGTGCCGACCACCAGCTTCAGGGCAGTGGCAACCAGGGCGATGATGATGGACGCCCGGGCGCCCATCCAGACCCGGGAAAACAGGTCCCGGCCCAAATAGTCGGTGCCGAACCAGTACTCCCAGCTGACACCCTGGTTCTTCATTTTTACATTTTTCGTCACAAAATCGTAGCCCCGGATGTAGGGTCCGATGATGCACATGATAATCAGCAGCGCTAAAACCACCAAAGAAGCCATGGCAATGGGATTCTTTTTCAGGCGGCGCCAGGCATCCTGCCAATAGGAGATGGTGGGTCTGTCGATGCGGTTGGCTTCCTCCAGGGTATAGCCTACGACCTCAAAGTCTTCCGGTTTCAACATAATCGGCATCTCCTTTCTCAGCGATGCTTTTTGCCGGGCAGCTGAATGCGGGGGTCAACCACCACATACAGAATATCCGTGACAAACAGCACCAAAATATACAGGATGGAGATCAGCACCGTCTCGCCCAGGACGATGGACAGGTCCTGATTGTTGACGGCGGTGACATAGTACTGGCCAATGCCGGGAATGGCATAGATGCTCTCGATGAAGAACGAGCCGGTGATGCACATTGCCACGGACATGGGCAGCTGCGTCATAACCGGAATAAACGCGTTCCGCAAAATATGCCGCCGGATAATCTGCCCCTGGGACAGTCCCTTGGACTCGGCCGTCAGCACATACTCCTGATTCACCACATCCAGCATGGAGGTTTTCAGCAGCCGGGCGTAGGTTGCGATGTAGGAGAAGCAGCCGGTGAGGGTGGGCAGAATGGTATACTTCCAGCCTCCAAACCACAGGTCTGCCCCGCTGGGCCAGCCGATGGTGGGCAGCCACCGCAGGGTACCGGCAAACAGCTTTTGAAGCAGCAGGCCGAAAATCAGATGGGGGATGGATATGAAGAGCACCGACAGCGTGACCACCGCATAATCCACCCAGGTTCCCCGCTTCATGGCAGCGGCAATGCCCAGAAGCAAGCCGACGGTAACACCCAGAAGCATCTGCTGGATGCCCAGCCGGGCGGACACCGGCAGCCGGGTCTTCAGCAGGCCGGTCACCGTCTGTCCGGCGTACACAAAGGATTCGCCGAAATCGCCCATGCACATTTTCTTCATGGTCAGAACATAGCGCTCCATAATCGGCTTGTCCAGGCCGTACCGCTCATACAGTGCGGCGCGGCTGGCTTCCGGAAGATGGTCAGCACGTTCGGTCAGCGGGTCGCCAGGAACTGCTTCCAGCAGGAAGAAAGTTGCCGTCGCGATCAAAAACAGTGTGAGAAGCAGTTCAAAGAACCGCCGAATCGTGTATCGTAGCATGCCTTATCCCTCCTATGGAAAAAGGGGCTGTATGGAACAGCCCCTTTCTTTGGAATCATGAGATCCGTTCGAATCGATGGTTACTCTTCTACGTAGCAGATGGTGAACTCAGCGCTGGCACCAAAGGAGGAAGTCCGATAGTCCTTCACCCGGTTCTGCAGCAGCACCTGCTTGGTCGCGTAGTAAATGGGAGCGAAGCCGCAATCCTCCAGCAGATAGATATTCTCCATCTCGGTGTAGATTTCCAGGCGTTTGGCCATGTCGATCTCGCCGGTGAGGGAGTCGCAAAGCTCGTCGAACTTGGCGTTGCTGTAGCCGCCCATGGAGGTGCCGTAGGCATTGGTGTAAACGGTGTACAGGAAGTCCAGAGGATCGTTGTAGTCAGCGTACCAGCCGCTCATGAAGAAGTCGTAGTTGCCTTCGTTCCGCTCGGCGATGAACAGCTTGCTGTCGCCGGCGATGTTCAGCTCGACCTTGATGCCCAGGGCCTCTTCCAGGGCCTGCTGCAGGTACTCACGCTCGGCAGTGGCCACGGTGGTGGAACCGTTGGACAGGAAGCTCAGGGTGATGTCGCTCATGGGAGTGGTGACGCCCAGCTCGTCCAGGCCTTCCTGGAACAGGGCACGCAGGGCATCATAGTCACCGGTGTAGGCAGAAGCCTCTTCCTGAATGACCTCGCCCGCCTGGCTGCGGTAGGAAGAACCATTGAAGCTGATGGCGGGAGCCACATAGCTGTAAGCGGGCTTGTAGGCACCGTAAACGGCATCGATCATCTCTTCACGGTCGATGGCGTAGGAAATGGCCTTGCAGATCTTGGCGTTGCCCATCAGTCCGGAGGGACCGTTGGTCAGCCGATTGAACCGCAGACCAATGGTGCCGGGATAGTCGGTAACCAGGTACTGATACTTGCCCTCGGCGGCTTCCTTGGCGAACTTGATGGCGTAGTCACCGGTGGGCTGATACTGATCCAGCTCGCCGTTCTCAAACATGGTAGCAGCAGTGGACTCCTGAGGAACGATCAGCCAGGTGACGGTATCCAGATGGACGTTCTCGGCATCCCAGTAGTAGGGATTCTTGGTCCAAACCATAGAGTTGTCTTCCACCAGGGAGCTCATGCAGAAAGGACCATTGTAGACACACAGGGTCCAGTCGGTGCCCCAGGCTTCGCCAGCGGCCTCGGCCAGGTCCTGACGGGTGGGATAGGTGGGAGTGGCAACCAGCTTGCTCTCGAAGGTGGGATCGGCAACCTTCAGGGTAATCTGCAGGGTGTAGTCATCCAGAGCCACAACGCCCACATCCTCAGCGGAGCCCTCGCCCTTGTAGTACTCTTCAGCGCCCACAACGCCGAACAGGAAAGAAGCGTAGTCATAGTTATAGGAAGGAGTCAGCAGCCGGGTCCAGCCATAGACATAATCCTTGGCGGTAACAGGAACGCCGTCGGACCAGCAGGCATTCTGACGCAGGTGGTAGGTGTAGACAGTGCCGTCCTCGGACACATCCACGCTCTCGGCACCGGCCAGGATGAAGTGCTCACCCTCGGAATCGGCCACATTGCGGTACAGGCCGTCATAGCAGGCAGCCATCATCCAGCGCCAGCCCATGTCCTGAACGTCGTAGTTGTTGCCAAAAGCGGTGGTACGGACGTTGACGTTCTGCTCTGCGAAAGCAGCCACACTCATGCAGCCGACAATCATCAGAAGGGCCAGAACCAGGGATACAATTTTTTTCATTTGGGAACCTCCTTGTGTTTTTCGACGAATTCCAACTTATTTTAACATATATGAAAAAAATGTCAATGAATCGGGAAAGAAATATCCACATTTAACCGTGCAAAGATTACTGCTGGGTCATAATCCGCAGAATCTCCTGGTCCGTCTCCATCATGCCGTCAGAGCCCAGCCGGGCAATGTTGCAGATGGTATTTTCCACACCTCTGGAAACAATCCCGTCGCCGCCGTAAAACTGCTGGCCGTTGCGATACATATCATAGCCCAGGAATGCTGCATCCAAAGCGGCGGCAATTTTTGCAGCGCAGGAGGGCTTTGCTCCGTCGCACACCACGCCGGAAATGGTTGCCAGGGAGTTGACAAGGGTGTGGGCAATCACATCAATCCGTCCACCCTCCAAATAGGCGATTCCGCACCCCGCTGCACAGCCTGCACTGATGGCCCCGCAGTAGGCGGACAGGGGGCCGATGCCGTTTTTCACGTGAATCGCCAGCAGATTGGACACCAGAAGAGCCCGATAAAGGGTTTCCTGACTGGCGCCGATGGCCCGGGCATACTCCACCACAGGCACACTGACGGTGATGCCCTGGTTGCCGCTGCCGGAATTGATTACAACCGGCAGCTCGCAGCCGCTCATACGGGCATCACTGCCGGCGGCGGCCATGGCCTTTGCCCTTGTCCGAACATCCTCATGCCCGGAGGTCAGGATGACACTGCCCACATTGGCACCCCAGTCCCCTCTCAATCCCTCCTGGGCAATGGCGACGTTATATTGAATCTGCCGGTCCAGCAGCGCTGACACCCGGCTCACATCCACGGTATCGGCAAATTCGATGATATCCGCCACCGTCAGCACACCGCTTTCCGCCCGGCTGCCTCCCTCCTGCTGCACCTGGTCCTGGGAAAAAATCACCGTTCCGTTTCGCTCGATGTAAGAAATATTGGTGTGATGGCGGGAAATCCGCACCGATGCCGTATCTGCCCCACGGCGGGCTGTAATCAGAATGTCCAGCTTGTCGCAGTCCCGCATGGGCACCACCCGAATGGGCGTATGCTCCAGGTATTCCCGAATGGAAGCAATTTCCTCCTCGGTGACCTCAGAAATCACCTCCAGCTCCCGCTCTTCCCTGCCAGCCACAATCCCCGCCGCCGCAGCAGCCTCGATGCCTTTCAGTCCGCCGGTATGGGGGACCACCACACTTTTCACATTTTTGATGATGTTGCCGCTGCAGCCAATGGTCAGCTGCTCCGGCAGTCCGCCCAGCACATTGCGGACCTTTGCCCCGCAGTAAGCAATGGCAATCGGCTCCGTGCAGCCCATGGCCGGCACCAGCTCTTCCGCCAGGATATCTAAATATGTATTAACAAGTTCTTCCGTCATGCAAATGGCCTCACATTCTGTTTTTCTTTTGGGAAGTACCCATGTTCTGAGCTTTATTATGACAGATTATCCGTCTTTGTCAATGAAAATGTTTCCCATGGATTTCCATTTTGGCCTGAGAATGGACGCGGCTCCCCCGACGTTGGCGGCAAAGAGGTATCGGTATTTTGCAGTGAGAAACGATCCGGTATTCTATGTCGTCACAGGAAACATCATATGCCCAACAAAAACTGCGCCGCACATTCCGTTTTTGGGAATGTGCGGCGCTGAAATATTGAGGATGAATGATTTATCCGTTAATCAACCTTGACCTTGCTGATTACCTTACCGCAGCCTGTGCATCTGACAACGCTGTAATTGTCCGATCCGATGGTCTCAGTGGCAGCGGCTCCGGCGACATGGCTTCCATATTCCGTGTTGCTATAGCCGCACTGGCTGCAGGAATTGGTTATGGAATAGCACCAGGCAATGCCTGAGCTGGTATCCAAATGGCCGCTGGAATCCAGGGGCGGCTCTGCGGTATTAAAAACCTTTCCCCCGGCTGTCATCTGATGACCGGCGGGGATTTTCTTCTGCGCCGTCAGCACCTCTCCGCAGACGGAGCACACGGCGCCCTCGGTCAGGCCGTCCTGGGTGCAGGTGGCCGCCACGGCGGGCAGAATCTTTTTCGTATGAGGCAGCTTGGGCACAACCTCCTGGGCTTTTATCACATAGCTGCACACCCGACAGGCAAGTCCCTCGGTCAGGCCGGTGGAGGTACAGGTGGCCGGTACCTCGGAGAGGCCGCCTCTTGTATGGGGCAGGGCGGGAATGACCTGGCTGGGTTCAATCTCATAGCCGCAGACCGCACAGACGATGCCCTCGGTATAGCCGTCCCGGAAGCAGGTGGCATAAAGGCCCCGAACCTTTTTGGGGGTATGCTCCAATCTGGGAATGACGGACTGCCGGAAGAGAATCTTGCCGCAGGTTTGGCACCGCTGCCCCGGGGTGAGACCGATGGAAGAGCAGGTTGCTTCTCTGCCGGGAGTGGCAATGGGTGTATGGCCCAATGCGGGTATTTCCTCCTGCTCCAGCAGGATTTCACCGCAGTCCGCACACCGGCTTCCCTCAGTTAAACCGGTTTTGGTACAGGTAGCTGCCTTGCTTGGAACCGTCTCCGGGCGATGCTCCAGCATGGGAATGGTCTCCGCCGGGGTGAGCACAGTGCCGCAGACGTCGCAAACCAGGGATTCGGTATAACCCTCTTCGGTGCAGGTGGCAGCCTTACCGGCCACTTCCTTTTGGGTATGGGCAAGCACAGGGATGGTCTGCTGGGGCTCCACCAGCTTTCCGCACAGCGTGCACCGCTGGCCGTCCGTCAAACCGGTTTCGGTACAGGTGGCTGCCTTGCCGGGAACGGTTTCGCATTGATGGCCCAGGGCGGGAACCGTCTCCGGCGGGGTGATGATCTCACCGCAGACGCTGCATTTTGTACCGGCGGTGCTTCCAACCTCTTCACAGCTGGCCTCCACAGCCGGGATTTCCTCTAACTGATGGCCCAGAGCAGGCACGGCTTCCTCTTCCCGGAGGACTTCCCCGCAAACGGAGCAGCGTACCTCCCCTTTCAGCCCTGCTTCCGTGCAGGTTGGGGCGACGTCGCCAGCGGCGGCCTCCTGATGCCCCAGGGCAGGAATGACCTCCTGAGGAATAAGGACCTCCTGGCAGACGCTGCAATGCTCCCCCTGGGTTTTCCCATCCTGGGTGCAGGTGGCTTCCACCGCTGCATCCGTCACCGGAGTATGGCCCAGGGCGGGAATTTCCTCGCAGCCGGAGAGAATCTCTCCGCAAATCTGGCAGCGGGTGCCCTCGGTTACGCCACTCTCGGTGCAGGTAGCTTCCACCGCCTCCACCGTCTCCGGGGTATGGCCCAGAGCGGGAATTTCCTCACAGCCGGAGAGAATTTCTTCACAGACCGTGCAGCGGACACCCTCGGACACACCATCCTGGGTACAGGTGGCTTCCACCTTGGAAACCTTTTCCTCCTTATGTCCTGCAGCTGGAATGACCTGCTCCTCCTGATGGCCGCAGAGGCTGCATTCCAGCGCAAGCAGGCCATCCTGGGTGCAGGTGGCCTCCGTTACCACGGTTTCCACATAGTCGTGGCCGGTTTCCAGCAGATTGGTCAGGGTAGACTGGGACACGGACAAAGTATGTCCATTCTGGATATATTCCAGGAGCTGCCGTAGCACGCCGGCGGGAAGCTTGCCATAGGGAATGGAAAGCGCCCTGGAGCCGGTGCCCTGGCTGCCCACCTTGAGTCCGGCGGTTTCCACGGACCGCCAGAAATCTGTATCGAGCTCATCAGAGAGAATGAAGCGGGTTTTCTTTCCGTTCTCCTGGACCAGGGCAGCCTCTCCCGCTTCCAGCCCGGATGTTTCCCCGGTGGAACGGACGGTGACCTCGGCCTTGCCCTCAAACACCTCGATCAGGGTATAGGAGGCATCTTTCTCCTGAATTTTGGAAGCACGGACCACGCCCTCGGGAACGGAAATGGTGATTGCATCCGTTTGGATTTCCAGCAGCTCTCCCTCTGCAAGAGGCTCATCCGTGCCCAGAAGCACGCCGCCCTCTTTCAGGATAATTCTGGTTTTGCCCAGCTCGGGGGTGCCGGAGGCTTCCAGCTGGAGCTGGGAGGATTCCTCTGCATAAACATGCTTATCCCCGTCGGCGTTCAGGGAAAGCTCTCCACCATCGCCGACCCGCACACCGTCGTCGCTTTTCAGGGTGTCTCCCTGCTGGGCACTCTGGGCAGACTTGTCAGCATGAACAATCTCCGGGCCATTGCCGGAGCTCTCCACCCGAATTTCACGGCTGAAATTCTTGGTATCGATTTTTTCCGGTTTCACCTTTTCCGCACAGCTGCACAGGCTCAGCAGCAGGGCGGCAATCAGCAGAAAAACGGACGCTTTGTGAAATCGCTTCATGTTTCTACCCCTTTCAGGAACGGATTGGCTGGAATCCGGATCGCATTTTCAAAATCCAGATTCTCCCCCAGAATATGATTATGGCTGCATTATACCACACCCGTGTACCGTTTTGCAAGTATTATTCACATATTCATCTTGCATTTTTCGATATTTTTCTGCATTTTGACCAATTAAAGTCCAAATAAATCTCTGCCTATCACAAAAGGGCCGCCGAAGCAGCCCTTTTGGATACGGATTCAGAATTGGAAATTACCGGTCGCAGTCAAGAAACCGCTTCAGCGTTTGGACCAGCTTGGCAATATCGATGGGTTTTGCGATGTAACCGCTCATTCCGGCGGAAATGGCTTCCAGCCGGTCATCTTCAAAGGCATTGGCCGTCATGGCCACAATGGGGATGGAGGAAATACCGGGATTGGGAAGCCCGCGAATCTGCCTGGTTGCCTCATAGCCGTTCATGTGGGGCATTTGAATGTCCATCAGAATCAGGTCATACTGCCCCACCTGCGCCTTTTTCATGATTGCAACCGCCTCTTCCCCGTCGGAGGCCACGTCCACCGCAAAGTCCATGCTGGTCAGGATTTCCGAGGCGATTTCCTGATTCAGCGGATTGTCCTCCACCACCAGCAGTCTTTTGCCGGCGAAATGCTCCTTGCCCTCCAGGGTCACCGGCGTTTCCCGATGGACCGGGTAGGTTTCCGTAAGGGCATCCCGCAGCTCGGACATAAACAGCGGCTTGGAGCAGAAGCCGGTTACGCCGGCCTCCCTGGCCTCCTCCTCAATGCTGGACCAATCATAGGCCGTCAGGATGATGATGGGTCTGCTGTCGCCAATAATCCGGCGAATGCGGCGGACCACCTCAATCCCGTTCATATCCGGCATCAGCCAGTCGATGATGTAGGCGTGGAATTCATCCCCCTGGTCAATGGCAAACTGGGCCCGCAGCACCGCCTCCTTGCCGGATGTGGTCCACTCCGACCGCATGCCGATAACACTGAGCATACTGGAGACGCTCATGCAGGTATTGGCATCGTCGTCCGCCACCAGAGCCCGAAGTCCCTGAAGGCTGGGGATGGCATCGTATTTCACAGGGTCGCCGCTGACCCGGAACTGGAGCTTTACCGTAAACTCCGTTCCCTTGCCCACCTCGCTTTGGACGCTGATGGTGCCGCCCATAATATCCACAATGCTCTTGGTAATGGCCATGCCCAGGCCGGTGCCCTGAATGCCGCTGACCGTGGAGGTCTGCTCCCGGGTAAAGGCTTCAAAAATGTGCTTCTGGAATTCCTTGCTGATGCCTATGCCCGTATCCCGCACCCGGAATTCGTAGCCGGCATAGCCCTTGGGAGCGTTCTGGGTTTGAATGATACGCAGGCTGACCATTCCCCCGGGTCCGGTGAATTTCATGGCGTTGCTCAATAGATTCAGCAGTATCTGATTCAGCCGAAGCCGATCGCAGATGATATCCTCATTTTGCACATCCACTGTATCAATGTAGAATTCCAGCTGCTTGGAATTGATATCCGTTTGGACAATGGTACGCAGATCATGAATCAGGTCCGGCAGGTGCACCTGCTTCTCTTCGATTTTCACCTTGCCCGCTTCAATGCGGCTCATATCCAGCACATCATTAATCAGGCTCATCAAATGGCTGCTGGCGGTTTGAATCTTTGCCAGATAATCCCGCACCTGCTCCGGCTTGTCAATATGGGTGGCCGCCAGAGAGGTGAAGCCGATGATGGCATTCATGGGGGTGCGGATATCGTGGCTCATATTGTTCAGGAAGGTGGTCTTGGCCCGGTTTGCATGCTGGGCGGAGGCCAGGGCGTCCTGGAGCACCTTCTGCCGCTCCTGCTCCGAACGGACCTGGCTGTCGATGTTCCGCATACCCACAACAAACTGGCCCTCATTGCCGGGGACGGACACGAACTTCACCTGGCAATAGTGGATTCCGTCTTCCAGCTCCACCCGGAAATCCTGGGAGAATTCCTGCTTTCTCTTCATGGAAGCGCAGATTTTCTTGGCGGACACCGCATTGAGCAGATCATCCGCATCCTCCTGAAGCACAAAGCGGTCTGCGTAGTTTTTCCAGGTCTCCCGGTAGGACCTTCGGATTCTCTTGGGATCGGAAATCATCTGGCCCTGCCGTTTGATGGTGTACATGGAATCCCGCAGGGGCTCTGTGATGAACACATCGATGTAATCGTTGCTCAGGGCACTGACAATCTGGAATTGCTCATTTTCATGCTGACTTCTGCGGACCTTTTCCAGAACCAAGCCCACCAGCAGGCACACGCCCAGCAGCGCCACCATGGCAACACCCAGGAATACCACGCTGGAACGGAGCATCTGCTTGGTCCCCGCTTCAACCACTTCGTTGATATTGCTCTCCCGCATCAAAACGGTTAAAACCAGGTTCGTCTCCAAAACCGGCTTATAGTACACATAGGTGCTTCCGGCATACTCTGTGGAGTAAACCGCATAGCCCTCCCGGCCTTCCTGCCAATCCTGCCGCACCTTCTCCAAACTGTATTCCCCGGAGAATTGGGCGACATCCGTCCACACGTCAAAGAGATTCCGTTCGTTGGGGTAATCCCCCTGGATATTCAGTTGGTTTTCTCCCTCTTTGCTGAACAGGCGGCAATAGGTCTTGTTTTCCGTGTTTTGAAGCCGCATCACCGAGGAGATGTTTTCAATATTCACCCCGGTAAAGCAGGACACCACCCGGATATTGGGGGTAAAGTCCAACGTAACCGGCTGCGAAATGAGAATCATATTCTTTGTTCCGTAGCCGCTTACCATGTGAATTTCCGTCTCGCTGCTCCGCTGGGACAGAAATCCAAATCTGGAAATGCCGGAAAAGGAGCTGTCCGCCGTATAGACCATGCCATTCTCATCCACCAGAGCAAACAGGTCCAGCCCGTTGATATTCTGAACCAGATAGAGGTATTCCCGGACGGATGCCTCATCCCGGAGGTAATCCCGGTTCAAAACCGTCAGGGCATTTTCCATCTGGTCGGCCTTTTTCTTCAGCTCGGAGGTAATGCTTCCGGCGTTTCGCTCCGCAATTTCCTCCAGATAGAATTCCACCAGATTATTGACGGTTTCCTCCGAGGCGGCGCGGCTGTTCTCCACCCACAGCACCGTAGAGACGGCCAGAAGCAGCAGAATGGCCACCAGAGCTCCGTAGAATAACGGCCAGCGAACTCCACCGATTGTATTATTGGCAGATAACTCTTTTTGGGTCATGAATCATCACTCCCTGCCATCATGGATTCGTAAGCAGCGCCCGCCTCTTCCATCACCTGTGCCAGGCCATTCTCTTTCAGCTGGCGATAATTGTCCCAGAATTCCTCCAGGGTGATTTCTCCCCGGATGGCCCGGTCCCGCAGCACACAGACGCCGTCGGTAATCAGGGTGGTCCGGTATTTCACATAGCTGGGGGTTTCCATGGTCAGAGGCTGGGTGTAGAAATAGTCATTGTTGATTGTGAACAGGCCCTTGTACATTTCCGCCTGAACATCCGATAGGCCGTCCGGGGACTGACCGGCAAACAGGCACTGCATATAGGCGTCCTGAAGCCAGCAGCCGCCGAAAGGCTCATAATTGATGCCCACCGCCCGGTAGTCGGCAAAGCCATTGGCTACCAGCTCCGGATTCAGAACCGGTTTTCCGCCCTGAAGCGTATAGCTGACATCCTGAATGCCATAGTTATAAAGCCATGCGCCCTCCTGAGAGAAGCACCAGTTGAAAAAGCGGATGATATCCTCCACCTTTCCCTTTTCCTGGGCGCCGGCGGTGATGCACCAAACGGGGGAAATCAGCTCCCGCTCCTGGATCATCCGGTTTCCATGGGGTCCGGCCACCGGCTCCACGCTGCTCCAAAGGGCATTGGCAATCCCCTGCTGCCGCAGCTTCTCCGTCTGGGCCCCGGAGGCGGCAAAGGTCATGGTGCTGCCCAGGGTATTGTTCCCCATGGCCTCCTCGATGGAGGCGTAGGAGAACGTTTCATAGCCCTCCACCAGAATCCCCTCCTGATAGAGGGACGCCATGGCTTCCAGATATTCCGGATAGCTGGGGTGTTCATAGGCCATGGAATAGCTTCCGTCCGGCAGGAGGCAGAACTGGGTATCGTTGGAGGCCGGAATCCCAAAGGCATTCAGGAGCAGCGTTAAGCTCCTCTCCCCGTCGGCGCTTTCTGACAGGGCGATGGGGATTTCGTCGGTGGGGTCACCGTTGCCGTTCAGGTCATTGTCCCTTACCCCACGCCAATAGGCAAGCCAGTCCTCCCAGCTTTGCGGCGTATCCAGCTTCAGCGCTTCCAGCCAATCCTGCCGGAGCATCATGGTAAAGGAGCCGCGAATGGTGGAAACGGAGGGAATGGTGTAGATATGGCCGTCCGCCGACCGCCAGGCATCCATCCGGGCCTCCCCCACCGCCTCAACGATATTGGGCATCAGCTCCAGATAATCGTCCAGAGGGATAATCATCCCGTCATCCGCCAGGTCCATCACGCCGAAATCCGTTGGATTGAGAATATCCGGCAGGTTGTGCTTGCTGGAAAGCAGGGTGGCCGCCACGGCGGAGCTATAGCCTTCGCTTTCTTTCCAGTCAATTGCCACATGGACGCCGGTCATGGCCTCGATGGCGGGGAAATAATAGCAGCCGTCGAAACTGGTGGGTCTGCCATCGTAGGTCACACCCAGGCCGGTAATCTCCAGAGGTGTTTCAAAATAGAGCAATTCACTTCTGGGAAGCCCGGCGGAGGCATCCAGGAGCTGCTGATTCATCTGCTTGACGGAAAAAACCTCCGTGGGTGCCTGGGTTTCCTGCCGACAGCCGCCCAGCAGCAGCCCCAACACCAGAATCCATGCCAACCCTGTTTTCTTCATACGCCGGCTCCTTTCTGAAGCAAAATTGCTTCAACACAAATCGTCTTTCAAGAACTGCAAGCTTTCTATACTGGAATCATATCCTATTTCTTTACAGAAATCAAGGAAAACCGATTGAAAGAAAGAGAAATTGTGTTTTTTGCCGCATGAAAGCAAATTGGATTTTGCAGAGGTAATTCGTAGGGAACGGATTTATCCGTTCCGCCCGGTAACGTTTTCATAGGGTGCACGTTGAATGGGAAAATGTTGAAAAAAGAGACCCGTTACCATCCAACGAACCACGGATGTTTACCCACCTTTCGGAACGGATAAATCCATTCCCTAGGAGCAAGCCGGAAGGCATCCCATTCAATATCTCGCCAGCTTCCAATTTGTCTGCTTGCTGAACAAAGGGCAACCGTACAAAAAAACCACCTCCGAAAAGGTGGCTTTCTGAATTATTTCGCCCGAATGTCCAAATGGTAGTCGATGACGCCGGCCTCGGTGTTTTCGATGATGATGTTATACACCAGATCGATGGAGCCGCCGTCGGGCACAATGTCAAAAAACAGCCGGGTGGCATTGACGGAGATCATCAGCGCACCAAACTCCATGCGATAAAGGGAATCGTGGGGCACACCCTCCTGGAACACCATGGTGCTGGTGAGCTTTCCGGTGCGAGTCAGGGTGACCTTATCCGGCTCCACCCGGAAGGTGGTGGTCACGCCCGCCAGCCCGGTGAGCTCACTTTCCTCATAGGTGATGTCCCATCCGCCGTTGCGGAACTCCATGGTGCCCTCGGTGTCCAGCCGGATGAGCTCCGGCTCCTGGCCCACATAGGTCTGCCGCCCCTGGATGGACAAAATAACGGGAATGCTCATTCCTGCTCCTCCATGGCCAGCCGAATCAGCTCGTCGATCAGCTGGGAATAGGGAATGCCGCTGGCGGCGAAAAGCTTGGGATACATGGAAATAGAGGTAAACCCGGGAATGGTGTTGATTTCGTTGAACACCGCCCGGCCATCCTCTGTGACAAAGAAGTCCACCCGGCTCAGTCCCCGGCAGCCGATGGCCTGATACACCCGGACAGCCAGCTCCCGGACCTGCTCCGCCGCCTCCTCCGAAATCCGGGCGGGGATATAGGCCACGGAGGTATCGGTGATGTATTTGGCATCGTAATCATAGAACTCCGCGCCGGAGTCGATTTCACCGCAGACGGAGGCCACCGGGCTTTCATTGCCCATGACGGCAACCTCGATTTCCTTGCCCCGGATGTATTCCTCCACCAGCACTTTCTCGTCATACACCGCGGCGGAAAGCAGCCCCTCCCGCAGCTGGTCCTGATTGGCCGCCTTGGAAACACCCACAGAGGAGCCGGTACCTGCGGGCTTCACAAACATGGGATAATCGAAGCGGCTTTCCAGCTGGGAAATCACATGCTCCATATGGCAGTCCAGCTCTATCCGCCGGGCCAGGAACCAATCCGCCTGGGGGACCCCCGCCTGGCCGGCCACCAGCTTGGTCAGGGTTTTGTCCATGGCCACGGCGGAGGCAGAAACCCGGGGCCCCACATAGGGAATGCCGGCAAGCTGCAAAAGTCCCTGAATGGTGCCATCCTCTCCGTTCTCACCATGGAGCACCGGGAAGACCACATCAATCCGTTCCCGGACCACGCAGTCGCCCTCGAAGCACAATAGCCCCTGCCCCCGCACGGGAGAAATGGCGGAGCGCCGGTTGCCGGGATAATCCCGCCACTCCCCGGTGGGAAGCAGGGAATAATCCTTGCCCACATAGTGAATCCAGTCTCCCTCCTTGGTGATGCCAATGGGGAAGATATTATATTTGCTTTGATCCATGTTTTTCAGGACGGATTCCGCGCTTCGCAGAGAAACCTCATGCTCCGGGCTGACGCCGCCGAACAGGACACATACACTGAGTTTTTTCACAATGATAGCCTCACTTTTTTAATCCTTGAGAAGAGCTTCACCGGCGCGGAAAATATCTCCCGCACCAATGGTGATCACCAAATCCCCGGGCTGAACGACGGAGCGCAGATAATCCGTCACCTCGGGGAGCGTCTCGCAGTATACCGCGCCGGGGATTTTGTTGGCCAAATCCTGAGAGGAAATGCCGCTGGTGTTCCGCTCCCGGGCGGCGTAAATCTCCGCCAGGACAAGAACATCGGGCTTGGAAAGCTCCCGAACAAAATCCTCAAAAAGGGCCTGGGTTCTGGAATAGGTATGGGGCTGGAAGGCCACCACCAGCCGACGCTTCCCCATGGTGCGGGCAGTATCCAGGGTGGCCCGCAGCTCATCAGGATGGTGGGCGTAGTCGTCATAAACATCCGCGCCGTTGAAGCTGCCCTTGAATTCCATCCGCCGTCCGGCGCCGTGGAACGAGGCCACGCCCCTGGTTACCGCCTCGCCGGGAATGCCCAGCATCCAGGAAGCCGCAGCCGCACCTAGGGTATTCAGGGCATTGTGCCGACCCATGACGCCCATGTCCACATGGCAGTAGAATTCACCGTCCACGGTGACGTTGAAATGCCGCCAATCTTCGGAAATATCCTCCGCCCGGACCCGGTTCTGCTCTCCCAGGCCGAAGGAAACATGCCGGATGCCTTTCATGGCCTCAACGGTGTGGGGGTCGTCCCCGTTGGCGGCCACGCCAAAGGTGGCCATTTCGGCAAATTTATGGAAGGACTTTTGAATGTCGGCCAGGTCCTTGAAATAGTCCAGGTGGTCTGCCTCCACATTCAGTACCACCGCCAGGGTGGGGAAGAAATTCAGGAACGAATCGCAGTATTCACAGCTTTCCAGCACGATGGTATCCCCATGGCCCACCCGGTGCCCTGCATGGAGCAGGGGCAGATAGCCGCCGATCATCACCGTGGGGTCCATCTTCGCCTCCATGAGAATGTGGGTCATCATGGAGGTGGTGGTGGTTTTTCCGTGGGTGCCAGAGATGCAGATGGCGTTTTTGTAGGACTTCATGATCTCGCCCCAGGCCTGGGCCCGCTCAAACACAGGGATACCTGCACTGCGGGCCGCAGCAATTTCCGGGTTGTCGTTGTGGACGGCGGCGGTACGGATCACGCAGTCCGCGCCCTGGACATTTTCGCCCCGGTGCCCAATGGCCACATGGATTCCATGCTCCTCCAATTCCTCGGTGGAGAGAGAGGCGCTCATATCGGAGCCGGTAACATCAAGGCCCATGCCCTTGAGCACCAGTCCCAGGGGCCGCATGGAAACGCCGCCAATGCCAATCAGGTGCACCCGCCGGCCGGGAACAATATATTCAGAAATATCATATGTTTTCATACAAAAAATAACTCCCTTACAAGAGCACATATTCATACGATTTTGAATTATACACCATAGCCGCCCTCAGCGCAATTACAAATTGTTACCGATCCCTGAAATAGCGCCGATTCTCCAATTTTTGGCAAAAATTACCCGCCGAAGCCTTGGCTCCGGCGGGTAAAAACTATACATTTGTTTGATAATACTGTGCCTGGGCATTCCAAAGTCTGGCATATTGGCCGTTTTCCCGACCCAGCAGCGCCTCATGGCTACCCTGCCGAACAATGGAGCCAGCCTGGAATACGGCAATCTCATCGCAGAATTTACAGCTGGATAACCGGTGGCTGATGTAGACGTTAGAATCCGCTTTCATCCTGGGAAATGGGGTTGCCGTCCACCAGCACATCGTAGCAGAAATAATCCGCGTAGAGCTCCATTCCATCGATGTCGTGGATGTCGCAGCCATCCATACGGACATTGGTGCAGCGATAGAACCAGGCGCCGCCGCTGCTGCATTCGTAAATTTCCGTGTCCGCCACATTCAGACTGCTGCAGCTCACGGCCTCGATGCCCACGGTGCCGCAGCCATAGAGCTTGCAATTTTCAATGGAAGAATCATTCAGATATTCCAGCATCAGCACACCGCCGGAGCAGGCACCGGGCTCCAGGGTATGACCGACCTTGATGTTTTTCAAGCACAGGTTGTTCATATTGACAAACCGGAGTACATTGGCATACCGGGGCTCTGTGACAATGGACACCGTCTCGGGGTCTGCCGCTTCGATGGTCAGATTGTTTGCCCCGCGAATCACCAGCTCATAGCCGTCGTAAGTATTCTCCCAGTGGTAGTAGGCACCTCCCAATGCGGAATAGCCGATGGCCTGGGTTAGGTTGTATTCGCCGGGTTCCAGATAGATGGTGGTGTCCGGTGCGATGGCCGCCAGGAATTCATCCACATTGGTGACATGGATTTTTCCGTCCTCGCTCACCTCCACCTGGGGCACATCCGGCCGTCCGGCAGGCTCCCAGGTCACGGTACGCATCTTCATAAAGGTAAGGTCTCCCGCGGTGAGCTCCTTTCCGTCAATGTCAACGGGCATCACGTTTTCCGCCCAAGCATTATTGACGTAGTCAAAGCGGCAGTTTTCCACGGTCACCGGCTTTCCGCTGCCCTGGAACACCCAATTAAACTGGTTGCCGTGGACATCCAATCCTCCCAGGTAGATGCCCGGGCCATCGGAATTGACCAGGCTGCAATAGCCAAAATCACTGTAGTTTCCGTAGACTTCGGAATTGATGACGGCAATGTCATAGGAACTGTAAATTTCAAACACGCCGCCGTACAGCTGGCAATCATAGAATTTGCTGTTTTCAAAGAGCACATTGCTGCTGCCCTCCACATACACGCAGCCCATGCTGCATTCGTAGACATCGGAGCAGCTTACCCGGACATTCTGGCAGCTTCGCAGGTCGATGCCCCGGACACCGCAGCCGTAGAGCCGGGTATTCTGAATCTCCACATTGCTGCCGGACTCCACATAGAGCACGCCGCCGACGCAGCTCCCCTGCTCCTTGGTGTGGCCCAGGGTGATGTTCTGGATTTTCAGATTGGGCGTATAGTCAAAGCGCAGCACGTTAGAATACCGTGGCTCTGTGGAAATGGTGACCTGGTCAGGCTCCACACCGTTGATGGTCAGATTGGCAGTGTCGGTAATCACCAGCTCGCAGCCATCGAAGGTGGACTCCCAGTGGTAGTATTTCCCACCGGTGCGTCCGTAGCCCGCAGCCTGGGTCAGATTGTATTCGCCGGGGGCCAGAACAATTTCCGTATTTGGGGCAATGGCGGCAAGGAATTCATCCACCGTGGACACCTGGACGGTATTGACGCTTTCCGTCTCCTTGGGCATGTCCTCCGCCCGGGCGGGAACCCCGGCAAGCAGGCAGGCAAACATAGCAATGCACACAAGCAGGGCAAGTCCGGTTTTTTGTAATGGATTCCGTTTCATTTCCATCCATCCTTTCCTGATTCTTGGTAAAATAAGGATAACACCGGCTCCCTCCACTGTCAATCTCCCTGGCGGAAACTTTAACCATTCTTAAAAAATGAAAAGCCGCCGGATTAACCGGCGGCAAATTGGTGTTTGTAGAGATGTTTCGTAGGGAATGCATTTATGCATTCCGCCTCGGCAACATTTATATCGAGGTACGTTAAATGGATAATTGTTGAAAAAATCGGAACCCGTTACCAACCAACGAACCATGGATGATAATTGACGTTTCGGAACGGATAAATCCGTTCCCTACGAAACATACTGACAAATTCCAATTTATTTGACTGCTGCGTTGACCGATGATTAAATTATTAGCCTGATGCTTCCCAGGGGAAAGGCTTGTTTTTCAGAACCTCCTCCCGCAGGTAGCGGAACGTCTCATCCTCTCCCCGGTCCTTCAGCATGGTGAGGATGTATTCCAGCTGCCGCAGGGTCTCCGGGTGCATCAGAAGACGCTCCCGGCTCTTTTCCAGGTATTCCAGCTCCGCACCGGGATGGTAGTTCTTTCCCTGGTAGGTCATGCAGGCGGCTCGGCGGTCCATCACCATCTCCGCCAGGTATTTTCTCGGCATCATCACCGGCTCATAGCGGTGGGTCTGGGGGTTCATATCCGTCCAATATTCGTAGTGATGCCGGTTGCGGCCCTTGTGGTGCATCCAGGCCTCGCTGTAGCCCTTGTCCTCCCGCTCGGCAGCGTTGGGACTGCGATTTCCCTGATAGTAGCGGACACCCCGCCAAAACTCCGTGGGAGAATATTTGGAAAGGTCATGGGTCAGCCCCTGGCGGTACAGGCCGATCCGGAAGCAGCCCCGGCAGACCCGCCACCGATGGAGGGTGATGGTTTTCAAATGCCCCCAGGCTTTCATTTTCATTATCCTTCCGACACCACGATTTCCGACACCTGCAATCCGGGATTTCTCTTGCAGGTGAAGTCGATGGCCCAGTAGCTGGAGAAGACCAGCAGGCTCCTGCCCCGGTAGTCTTCCAAAAGCTCTGCGTCGCTGCCCAGGTTCAGATCACTCAAGTCCCCAGGATAGCTGTCGATGAGCCGGATTTCCTCATAGGGCAATCCCTCCATCCGCAGATCCACGCCGTATTCACTCTTCATCCGGTACTGGAACACATCAAACTGCAATGTGCCCACCACGCCCACGATCACCTCTTCCATACCGGAATTGGGGACCTTGAAAATCTGAATGGCGCCCTCCTGGGCAATCTGCTCCGTACCCTTGACAAACTGCTTGCGCTTCATGGAGTCCTTGGCGGAGACCCGTGCAAAATGCTCGGGGGCGAAAGTAGGAATGCCGGAGAATTTAAATTTCTTTCCCGGAACGGTGATGGTATCACCGATGGAAAAAATGCCCGGGTCGAACACACCGATCACGTCCCCGGCGTAGGCCTCGTCCACAATTTCCCGCTCCGCGGCCATCAGCTGCTGGGGCTGGGACAGGCGCATTTTCCGGCCGCCCTGGACATGGTAGTATTCCGCGTCCCGCTGGAATTTGCCGGAGCAGATACGCATGAACGCCAGCCGGTCCCGGTGGGCCTTGTTCATATTGGCCTGGATTTTAAACACAAACGCGGAGAAATCCGGACTGAAGGTGTCAATCTCCCCGCAGTCGGCCACCCGGGCCAGGGGCGGAGGCGTGAGCTTCAGGAAGGATTCCAGGAATGGCTCGATGCCGAAATTGGTCAGGGCGGAGCCGAAAAATACCGGGCTCAGCTGGCCCCGCTTCACTTCCTCAAAATCCAGCTCCCGACCAGCAGAGAGCAACTCCACATCGTCGATGAGCTGCTGATGCTTTTCCTGACTGTCCAGCAGCTGGGCAACCTGGAGATCATACAGGTCAATTTCCTGCTTTTCCGCCTTGTTCTTGCCGGAAACGCCGGAGAAGAACAGCAGCTGGCTCTTTTCCCGGTCGTAGACGCCCTGGAAGTCCTTGCCGGAGCCGATAGGCCAGTTCATCGCGTAGGTTTCAATGCCCAGCTCCCGCTCCAATTCGTCCAGCAGGTCAAAGGGATCCTTGGCCTCCCGGTCCATTTTGTTCACAAAGGTGAAGATGGGGATATGCCGCATGGCGCAGACCTTAAAGAGCTTCCGGGTCTGGGGCTCCACGCCCTTGGCGCCGTCGATGACCATGACGGCGGAGTCCGCCGCCATCAGGGTGCGGTAGGTATCCTCGGAGAAGTCCTGGTGGCCCGGGGTATCCAGAATGTTGATGCAGAAGCCCTCGTACTGGAACTGCATCACGGAAGAGGTAACGGAAATACCGCGCTGCTTTTCGATCTCCATCCAATCGGAGGTGGCAGCCCGGGCGTTCTTTTTGCCCTTGACCACGCCAGCCTGGGCAATGGCGCCGCCATAGAGCAGGAATTTTTCGGTTAAGGTGGTTTTACCGGCGTCGGGGTGGGAGATGATGGCAAAGGTCCGGCGACGGCTGATTTGTTCAACAAGTTCAGACATAGTTGGTTCCTCCAAAGTACATATTTCTCGGTTTGCCTCGGAAGAACGCTACGTGGGAGCGTAACGCATTTGGCTGCCTCCTAACGGTAAAATAAAGACATATCCTTTGGATTTTAACACAGATGTTCCCGGTTTACAAGAGGAATTCACAAAAAAGAACGCCCGAATGGCTCAGGCGTTCTTCGGAATATGACTTTTACAGCACGTGGACGTTTTCCTTTTCAAAGTCCACCCAGGCGGAATCCCCCACCTGGTAGATTTTCTTATTCTTGGGATTGAAGTCCGTGATCTTCACCAGGGTAGAGCCCACCATCACATGATAGTTCTGATAGGAACCCATAAAGCAGGAGACAATGACCCTGCAGGGCAGCTGCCCCTTATCCGCCAGCACGGCGGATTCCGGGCGGAGCACCAGGGTGCACTGGCTCCCCTGCTCCATATTCTGAACACCCTCCACCTGCACGGCACTGCCCTCGATCAAAGCCTTGCCCTGATCGCCGTCCTTTTCCATCAGCTTGCCCCGGAGGAAATTGGCCTCGCCGATAAAGTCCGCCACGAATTCGTTGGCCGGGTGATAATAGATTTCCTGGGGGCTGCCGATCTGCGCCACCACGCCCTTTTCCATGATGATGATCTGATCGGACAGAGCCATGGCCTCGGACTGGTCATGGGTGACGTAGATGGCGGTGATGCCAGCCTCCTGCTGAATCCGGCGAATCTCCGTACGCATACTCACCCGGAGCTTGGCATCCAGGTTGCTGAGGGGCTCATCGAACAGCAGCACGCCGGGCTCCAGCACCAGGGCTCTGGCCAGGGCCACCCGCTGCTGCTGGCCGCCGGAGAGCTGGTTGGTCATTCGGGCTTCCATACCCTCCAGGCCCACCAGCTTGAGGATGTTCGTCACCCTTTCTTTGATGGTGGCCTTGTCCAGCTTGCGAAGCTTCAAGCCATAGGCCACATTGTCGAAGATGTTGTAGTGAGGCAGCAGAGCGTAGCTCTGGAACACCATGGCAGTATCCCGCTTGTTGGGGGTCAGGGCGTTGATGGGCTCCCCGCCCAGATAGATTTCACCCTCGTCCGGGCTTTCAAAGCCGGCAATCATCCGCAGGGTGGTGGTCTTGCCGCAGCCGGAGGGGCCCAACAAAGTCACAAAGGAGCCTGGTTTGATTTCCAGATTGGCATCCTTGACAGCATAGAAATCCTTGCCGGTTTTGGGGTCTTTGTAGATTTTGGAAATATGCTCCAGGCGAACGCCTTTCTTTTCTTTCGCCATATCAGTTTTCCTCCTTGATCTTCCGGCTGGTGCCGAAGAACTTGATAAAGAGATTCATCAGCAAAACGCTGCCATAGGTAATGACAATCAGGATGGTGGCAAAGGCACAGGCCACGCCGTAGGCGCCTTTCTCCGCGAATTCATTGATCTGCACGGTGATGAGCAGGAACTCCGGCGTCACCAGCAGGATGATGGCGGAAATGGCGGTGATGCTGCGGACAAAGGCAGTAACCAGGCCGCTGAGGAAGGAATCCTTGATCAGCGGCAGGGTAACCGTCATGAACACCTTGAAGCTGCCTGCACCCATGTCGTAGGCGGACTCCTCGATGCTCTTATCGATCTGCCGCAGGGCGGAAATGCCGCTTCTGGTGCCGGTGGGCAGGCTGCGGATGACAAACACGATAATCAGGATTGCCGCGCTGCCATAGAGCCCGGCCAAGAAGCCGGTGCCGAACACGCCCTTGACAAAGCCCCGGATATAGCCGATGCCCAGGACGGTGCCGGGAACGGCCATGGCCAGCATGGAAACGAACTCAATAAAGCCCTTTGCTTTAAAATCCCGCTTGACCACGAGATACGAGATGATCATGCTCAGCAGCGCCGTGATGGGGGCGGCCGCCAGCGACAGGAGGAAGGAATCCTTAAACGCCTTCAGGCCCTTATACTTTTTAAAGACCTGCACAAACCATTTGGTCGTCAGGTGGAAATCATAGCCCCAGGTTTTAAACAGCGCGCCAAAGGGAACGCAGATGTACATCATGATGACGAACAGCGCAATCATAGAGCACAGCACCGTCAGCGGCAGGGTGACGGACCGGTCCTCAATGAGCATTCTGGCCCGGGAGGCCTTGCCGGTGAGGGTGGCTGCGGTCTTCTTTTCCAGCACGTATTTCTGCACCAGATACATCAGCAGTGTGATGGACAGCAGCACCACGGCCATGGCGGCGGCGCCCTGCTTGTCGTAAGCACCGGTGATTTGCAGATAGATGGTGGTGGCCAGGGTGTCATAGGAGCCGCCGATGATCATGGGGTTGGCAAAATCGGCGATGGACTCAATGAAAGTGACCAGGAACGCATTGCCCAGACCCGGCAGAATCAGCGGCAGGGTGACGCTGGTGAACACCTTGAACCGGGAAGCGCCCATATCCCGGGCAGCCTCTTCCAAACTGGGATCGATGTTTTTCAGCAATCCCTTGAGCATCATGTAGCACACCGGGAAAAAGGTCAGGGTTTGCACCACGGTGATGCCGCCGAAGCCATAGACGCTGTTGTCATAGATGTGCAGCAGGAAACGGGTGATGATGCCCGCCTTGCCAAAGAGCATAATCATACTTAAGGAAAGCACAAAAGGAGGCGACACCACCGGCAGCATGGAAACCACCTGGAAAAGTCCGCCCATGAATTTGGTGCGAACCTTGACGTAAACCTCCACATAGGCAAAGAGCAAACCAATCACGGTGGACAGGATTCCCACTGTCAGGCCCACCTTCAGGGTGTTGGAGATGGCCCTGCGGAAATTTTTCATGGCAAAAACGCGCTGAAAAACCGATAAGGTCAGGCCGGTTTCCTTGCCATAGATGCTGTCCACCAGCAAGATTGCCAGCGGATAGAGAATAAACAGGGTTAAAAACGCGATGAGGACCACAATGGTGGTGACCATTACGGGGTCACCCAGCAGCTTTTTTCGGTCCAAAGCTGCTCCCTGGCGGCTGGCCATGGGCAGATTCCTCCTTTCAGAGTGTTGATCATCCGGAAAGAAAAGGGGATGGAGACTGACTCCATCCCCTTTCAGGTATTCTCTTTATAAAATGCTTACTCGGTCTTGAACCGGTCGTCGCCGCCGCCCAGGGCGTCCATCACTTCAGCGATGTAGGTCTTGATGTTGGCCTTGGCATCCTCGAAGTCATAGTCCATGACGTTCTCGGGGTTCAGACCGAACTCTTCGGCAACCTCGGGCTGCTTGGCGTTATCGATGACCAGGAACTGATAAGAGCCGTTTTCCTGGGCCAGCTCCACGCACTCGGGGCTCAGAGCATACTCAATCCACAGCTTTGCAGCATTGGGATGGGCAGCGCCCTTGAAGATGGCGGTAGCACCGATTTCGAAAGAGGTGCCGCTGGAGGGAATGACCAACTGGATATTGCCATAGCCATTGTCCACGATCTGCGTGATGCCATCGTGCAGGAAGCCGATGCCGATGACGCACTCGCCGGTGCCCACGTTCTTGGAGGGGCCGGAGCCGGACTTGGTGTAAACATGGATGTTCTTATCCAGGTCAGCCAGGTACTGAATGCCCTCGTCGTGGCCGTACTTCTGAATCATGGTGTTGATGACCAGCTTGGCGGTGCCGGCGGTGTTGTAGTTGGACAGCCAGATCAGGTCCTTGTATTCTTCTTTCAGCAGGTCAGCCCAGTCCTGGGGGACTTCCAGGCCCATGCGGTTCAGCTCGTCGATGTTGACGATGAAGCCCAGGATGCCCTTGTAGATGCCGTACCACTGGCCGTCGGCGTCCTTGTAGGCATCGCCCAGCAGGTGGGAAGCGTTCTGGGCCTCGTAGGGCTCCAGCAGACCTTCCGCCGCGCAGACGTTGTAGGGGTCGGTGGTGCCGCCGAACCAGACGTCAGCAGAGGGGGTGCCGTTCTCTTCTTCGATCTTGCTCTGGACCTCGCCGGTGGACAGGCGCTGATACTTCACTTTGATGCCGTACAGCTCCTCAAAATGCTCACAGGCAGCAGCCAGATATTCTTCCTCGCAGGAACCGTAGACAATCAGCTCGCCCTCTGCCTTGGCAGCGGCAATCAAATCGTCCATGCTCTCAGCCTGCACACCGCGGACGGCAAACAAGCCGAAAACCATCACCAGGGAAAGCGCAATTGCTAAGAATTTTTTCATGATTCCAACCTCCATTGGTAGATTTTTACAATGCGATTATATATCTTCACCAATGTTTTGTCAATCACGGTTTTTGAAAATATGCGTTTTGACGGCAAAATAGCAGGAATATGGGGTATGGATCTCTCGATTACTTACTCCGATAATCCTCGATCAAAAGCGCCAGGTGTGCCACCACATTTTGCGGCAGCCCCTCCACGTTCAGCCGAGGCACATCCTCCAGGCCCAGCAGGTAGTCCGTGGTCACTCCAAAGATTTTCGACAGCCGCACCAGCATTTCAATAGAGGGCTGAATGTTGTCGTTTTCCCAGTTGGAGACGGTCTGCTTGGAAACCCGCAGTCTCCTTGACAGCTCTACCTGGCTCCAGCCCAGATGTGCACGCAATTCACAAATTCGTTGACCCAGCATAATTGCCTCCTGAATTCAAAGATAATAATACTATTGTCAACATATTCTTGACATATTATAAATACTATGGTATTTTAATATTGGACATAAGCAAATTCTGCGAGACACCAACCGCAATATTCTCTTATGGTTATCAAGAGACAGATCATGGAAGAAAATGCTTTCACATTAAAATGTGATGCTCACGCCGTCAAGGTAAACTACGACAGCTTCGACAAGATATCCCTCATCAAAGTCTATCCGGAGCCCAATACCGAAATCAAAATAACCCTGGGAAAGCACCGAATCACCGTCAACGGTGACACGCTTCGAAAGCAGCCCAGGCAGAAACAGAAATGATCCGCGACGCATTCCGCCATCCTTGGCTCACAAAAATGTGCAGGATATGCATAATTCCCTCTCGCAGGATGCGGAATCTGTAGATACTCACCATTGCTTTTTCAGGCATTTCGGAGTATCATATTGATATTATGCAAGATGCAGAAGAGAGACTTGCAAATCAATTGATCAATCGGAGGTAGCTATGAAACCTTATTCCGAACTGACCCGCCAGGAGCTGCTGGACCTAAAGGCTTCTCTGAAAGCAGAATACAACGAGTACCAGAACCGCAAGCTGACATTGAATATGGCCCGGGGCAAGCCAGGGCAGGAACAGCTGAACCTGTCCATGGGCATGATGGACGTGCTGAACAGTGAAAGCGACCTGACCTGCGAGGACGGCACCGACTGCCGGAACTACGGTGTGCTGGACGGCATTGAAGAATGCAAGGAGCTCATGGCCGACATGATGGAGGTCCGGCCCGACCAGATCATCATCTACGGCAACTCCAGCCTGAACGTGATGTTCGACACCGTCGCCCGGTCCATGATCCACGGCGTCATGGGCAGCACCCCCTGGTGCAAGCTGGAAAAGGTAAAATTCCTCTGCCCGGTGCCCGGCTACGACCGGCACTTCGCCATCACCGAGTATTTTGGAATTGAAATGGTCAATGTGCCCATGCTGCCCACCGGCCCGGATATGGACATGGTGGAGGAGCTGGTTTCCTCCGACCCATCCATCAAGGGCATCTGGTGCGTGCCCAAGTACTCCAATCCTCAGGGCATCTCCTACTCTGACGAGACCGTCCGCCGGTTCGCCAGGCTGAAGCCCGCTGCCACGGATTTCCGGATTTACTGGGACAATGCCTACACCATCCACCACCTGTACGACCACGACCAGGACCACCTGATTGAGATTCTGGCCGAGTGCAAGCGGGCGGGAAACCCGGACCTGGCCTACAAGTTCGCCTCCACCTCCAAGATCAGCTTCCCCGGCTCCGGCATCTCCGCCATGGCCGCCTCCGAGAATAACCTTGTCGACATCCGGGCCCAGATGAAGGTGCAGACCATCGGTCACGACAAGGTGAACCAGCTGCGGCATGTGCGCTTCTTCGGGGATATTCACGGCATGGTGGAGCATATGCGGCTCCACGCCAATATCCTGCGGCCCAAGTTCGAGATCGTCCGCAACACCCTGGAAGCCGAGCTGGGCGGCCTGGGCATCGGCACCTGGACCAATCCCAAGGGCGGCTACTTCGTCTCCTTTGATTCCCTGGACGGCTGCGCTAAGGAGATCGTTTCCAAATGCAAAAAGGTGGGTCTGATTCTCACCGGTGCCGGCGCCACCTTCCCCTACGGCAAGGACCCCCACGACAGCAACATCCGTATCGCCCCCTCCTTCCCCGCCAATTCCGATTTGGAGCTGGCCATGAAGGTGTTCACCTGCGTGGTGAAGCTGGTAAGCGCGAAAAAATACCTGGCTGAGATGGATACCACAGAGCCCAATGCATAAAAAAAGAGGAAGCGGAATTTCGCCGCTTCCTCTTTCTATATGTGCGCCCGGTGAGCGCACATTCTATAGGGTGAAAGTCCCGAAGTCGCCCGGTAGCGGGAAGATTTAGCCAAAGGCAAGGGTGTCCGTCGTGAGGCGGAATCTGAAGAAAGCCGGATTTTGGGAGTTGAAAGGTCTCCCA
>JAQYLT010000035.1 GCA_028719885.1 Bacillota bacterium | reverse complement strand
AATTGTTGTTTGACGCACTGTGCGACACTGCACCACTTTCGTAGGGACACCCCTCCGGGGTGTCCGTTACCATCTCCGTATCGGACACCCGGGGACGGGTGTCCCTACGGGGTGTCCGTTACCACCTCCGTAGGGGAGGATATTATCCTCCCATGCAGTTGGCTGATGCGCTTCAAACAACAATTTGCTGAGCTAAACTGATAAGCATAATAAATTTTTCCATCCCATGCAACCTTTTCCTCTTGAGAATCGTATTGTCTTTGAAAGGCCTTTCAAAACAATGCTGCTTCCTGGGAAGCAGACAGATACAGGAGCGATTTATGAGACTATCCGTTGATGAAGCATTCCGGCGGTACGGCGACCGGGTGTTTTCCGCCGCCTTCAGCATCTGCCGGAACCGGGAGGACGCGGACGACACGGTGCAGGATACCTTCCTGAAATATCACACGCAGAACCTGGAGTACATGGATGAAGCCCATCTGAAAGCCTGGCTGCTTCGGGTGGCCATCAACCGGGCCAAGGATATTACGGCCGCCTTCTGGCGGAGAAACCGGGTGAGCTGGGAGGAGTACATGGACGAACTGGAATTCGTCCAGCCGGAGGACCGGACCCTGTTCCAGGCAGTCATGCAGCTTCCTGAGAAGTACCGGCTGGTGCTGCACCTATATTATTATGAGGAATACTCCATTGCGGAAATCGCCTCCACCCTGCACAGCAGCCAGGGGACTGTGAAAAGTCAGCTGAGCAGAGGCCGAAAGCTCCTGAAATCCATGCTTGCGGAGGATTTGGAACCATGATCGACAAAGAACAATATCAGCGCACCTTTGGGGTGCTCCATGCCTCCGAATTGATTCTAAAGGAGGAAACCAAAATGAAAACCAAACATGTTCCCGTTCGCAAAGCCCTGACCCTGTGCGCCGCGGTGCTGCTGATGCTGAGCCTGACGGCGGTGTGCTACGGGGCGGATGTGGGCGGCATTCGACGCACCGTC
This sequence comes from Bacillota bacterium, assembly GCA_028719885.1. Taxonomy (GTDB): domain Bacteria; phylum Bacillota; class Clostridia; order Oscillospirales; family Oscillospiraceae; genus Faecousia. Next base: position 23,203 of record JAQYLT010000035.1, on the reverse strand, counting down.
CAGATTTGGATTCACGGCGACCAGACCACCGCCGTGATGGACATTCAGGACGGACAATACACCCTCAGCTATGAGGATGCCGACGGAAATCTCCATGAGCGGGGCGGCGGTGGCGTGGCCCTTGGGCCTTTTGGACAGGAGCGGCCCCTCACCGAGGAAGAGCTGCTGGAGCACCTGAACCAGCCCGAGGTCAGCTATCATGACGACGGCACCGTCTGGGTCTACTGGAAAGAGCAGGCCATGGAGATCACCCACCAGTTTAACGACGATGGGGTGTGCTTTCTCCAATTGCGGGACGGGGAGGATACCATGTACCTCACCATCCAGTATGAAAAAGGCTATTCCATGAGCAGCTTCGGCTTTGTCCAGCCGGAGGAATTCAATTAATGCAGAAAACCCTCCCTTTCCGTATCAAAACGGCTGGGAGGGCTTTCTGTTGACAGATCTTCTATTATCTGCTATGATGATTTCGGTTCTTCGGAACCAGGGCGCTGCCTTGATACGGTAGGCGGTTATCTCCCCCAAATACAGGGGGTGAAGCTTCTTGCCCCCGATCCTCTTTTGGAAGGGGGGTGGCTGACTTGGTTACATATACAGATTTATTTGTTTTTTGTACTCTGATTGTCAGCTTGGTGAATCTGTTTATTCAGATTTTTCAAAATAAAAAGAAGTAACCGCCCATAGCTTCCAACTCGGCGGTTACATCTTTTAGATAACCAACGGGGGGGCTAACCGTCTATCGGCAGCGCCCTTTTCTATGCTCATTATACCACAGACTGCTAAATTGTCAAGGCGCTGGTGCACTTTCCCCCGATGGTGAACAATTCTTAAACTTTCCTTATCCCCCTGCAAAAACGGCTGAGAATATGTTATAATCCCAGCAAACCCAGGAAAGGATTTTTGAAGGATGAAGAAAACCATTGTGCTTCTGCTCTGCGTGTTTCTGCTCACCGGCAGCGCCCTGGCAGAGGAATATGTATTCTATGATGATGGCTATGGGGCAGCCCAGGAGGGAACGGGGCTTGCCTGCGGCGACCAGATGACCTGGGCGCTGGATGGCTCCACCTTGTATATCACCGGCAGCGGAGAGATGTATGATTTCTACAGCGGCGCTCCCTGGGCCGGTTTCAAGGGCTCCATCACCCGGGTGGTGCTCTCCGACGGCATCACCTATGTGGGCGCCTACGCGTTCCAGGATTACGACAGCCTGACCAGTGTGGAATTCGGAAACAGCCTGATTTCCATCGGCAAGGATGCCTTTTCCGGCTGCGATGGGTTGAGCTCCGTCACCCTGCCTGCCACCTTTAAAAAATTCGGCGAGAACAGCCTCCGCTCCTGCTCCAATTTAAAGGAGATTCATTGCAGCGGCAATTTCCCACGATTTGACGATAACTGCCTGTGGGATACCTATGCCACCATCTATTATTCTGCATCAAACCCCTGGTCGGTCTCTCTGATTCAGCAGTTGGAGGAGGCCTTCCACAATCGGATCGAGTTCCGCTCCTCCGACGGCACCGACCCCTATGTGCCCACTCAGCCCACGGAAGCCACTGTCCCGCCCACCACGGAGATTCCCTGGAACACGGAGGCTCTTCCCCAGGCCACCCAGCCGTTGCAGACCCAGACTACGGTTCCTGTCTACACGGAGGCCACCGTTCCTGTGTATACCCAGCCCACCGCCGTGGAAACCCTGCCGGTGCAGACCCTGCCTCCCGCCACCCAGCCCACCATCTCCCTGGGCAGTCTGGAAACCCAGCAGCCGGAGCCCTACCGCCCCGCCGCCACCGACGGCAGCAGCATTTTCGGTGTGCTGATTGTGTTGATCGTGCTTTCTATCCTTGCCACCGGGGCGCTGCTGTTCCGGTCCGTGGGGCAGAACAAACGGAAAAAGAGACGCAAATACCGCAGATAGTCAGAAAAACATTTCATGATGATTGCAACTTCCGGGAAAATCACTTGATTTTGTGATTTCCCGGAGGTTTTTTTGTGGGGAACGGAAAAAATAAGGTCCAATCAAAATAAGGGTTGTAAGTTGGAAGAAAATGATGTAAAATGTTAGAAGTATCTTTGCGCCAATTCCGCGATATTTTCGTTTTGGAGGTTATAATAATGGAAAAACCCATTGTACTTGTAATTATGGACGGCGTGGGCAAGGGCGACGGCGGCAGCGGCGACGCTGTGGCGGTAGCCAAGACTCCCACCTTGGATCATCTGCTCGCTACCTGCCCCCACACCTGGCTGAAAGCCCATGGTACCGCCGTTGGTCTGCCCAGTGACGATGACATGGGCAACTCCGAGGTGGGCCACAATGCCCTGGGCTGCGGTCAGGTCTATTCCCAGGGCGCCAAGCTGGTGGGCGAGAGCATTGAAAACGGCGTGCTCTTCGCCTCCGAAACCTGGAAGAACCTGGTGGCGAATGCCAAGTCCGGTAAGGCCATGCACTTTTTGGGCCTGCTGTCCGACGGCAACGTCCACTCCAACATCTCCCACCTGATTGCCCTGCTGCGCCATGCCAAGGCCGAGGGCGTGCAGAAGGCCTACTGCCACATCCTGCTGGACGGCCGTGATGTGCCCGCCACCTCCGCTCTGGAATATGTGGCTCAGCTGGAAGAGGTCCTGGCACAGCTCTCCGCCGACGGCGCGGACTACGCCATCGCCTCCGGCGGCGGACGGATGCAGATCACCATGGACCGGTACGAAGCCAACTGGGGCATGGTGGAAAAGGGCTGGCGCACCCATGTCCAGGGCCAGGGCCGGATGTTCGCCTCCGCCAAGGAGGCCATCGAGACCTACCGTGCGGAGACCGGCTGCATCGACCAGGACCTGCCCGCCTTTGTCATCGCCCGGGACGGCCAGCCCGTTGCGAAAATCGCCAACGGCGACAGCGTGATTCTCTTCAACTTCCGGGGCGACCGGGCTCAGGAGATCTCCCTGGCCTTCGACCGGAAGGACTTTGACAAGTTCGACCGGGGGGACTACACCGGTGTTCAGTTTGCCGGTATGCTGCAGTACGACGGCGACCTGAAGATTCCCGAGCACTATCTGGTTCAGCCTCCCGTCATTAAGAACACCCTCACCGAGCGGCTGTGCCAGGCGGGCATCCATGAGTACGCCCTGTCCGAGACCCAGAAGTATGGCCATGTGACCTATTTCTGGAACGGCAACCGCTCCGGTAAGGTGGACGAGAATCTGGAAGTCTACGAGGAAATCCCCTCCGACGTGATTCCCTTTGAGCAGGCCCCTGCCATGAAGTCCAAGGAAATCACCGAGAAGATGGTGGAGAACATGGCGTCCCATAAATTCCAGTTCCTGCGCTGCAACTATCCCAACGGCGACATGGTGGGCCACACCGGCGTGATGGAAGCCGTGGTTTATGCCATGGAGTGCGTGGATGCGGGCCTGAAGAAGATTCTGGAGGCTGCCGATCAGTACGGCTACACTGTGCTGATCACCGCCGACCACGGCAATGCCGACCAGATGACCGAGACCAAAAAGGGCAAGACCTCCGTCCGCACGGCCCACTCCCTGAACCCCGTGCCCTTTATCATCTACGACAAGGACCACGACTGGGTCATCAAGGAGGGCCACTATGGCCTGGCCAACGTGGCACCCACCATTGTGAAGATGATGGGCCTGTCCGTTCCGGAATGCTGGGAAGAGAGCATGGTGTGATTTTTCCATTCCACCCAACTTCAACTTGAGGAGGATTCAACAATGATCCGACATGAAAACGAAAGCGGAAGCATTACCGTGACCGACGGCGTTTATACCGACATTGTGGGCACTGCCGCCGCCAACTGCTTCGGCGTGAAAGGCATGGCCGCCCGCTCCATGAGAGACGGCCTGTACCACCTGCTTCGCAAGGAGTCCGTGGGCAAGGGCGTGCTGGTCAGCTTCAACGAGGATGAGACCATTTCCATCGATCTGCACATTGTTGTGGACAACGGCGTGAATCTGTCCGCCGTGGGCGCTTCCATCATTTCCGAGGTTCGCTATGTGGTGGCCAAGTGCACCGGCACCCAGGTCCGTGCGGTCAACGTGTATATCGATTCCATGATGATCGACTGAGAAACGGAGGAGAAATCAATTGAGGCAAACCATTAACGGAGCCGATCTCCGCCGGATGATCATCAGCGCGGCCGCCTCCATCGAGATTCACAAGCAGGCGCTCAACGAGCTGAACGTCTTCCCGGTTCCCGACGGCGACACCGGCACCAATATGTCCATGACCATCAATTCCGCCGCGGCGGATCTGCGTAAGTCCGAGGACCCGGACCTGTACGCCGCCTCCAAGGTGGCGGCCTCCGCCATGCTGCGGGGGGCCAGAGGCAACTCCGGCGTGATTCTTTCCCTGCTGTTCCGGGGCCTGTCCAAGGCGCTGAAAGGTCATGAGGTGGCCGACGGCGTGCTCTGGGCCCAGGCGCTGCAGAGCGGTGTGGACGCTGCCTACAAGGCGGTGATGAAGCCCGCTGAGGGCACCATCCTCACTGTGGCACGGCTGGCTGCCGCCAAGGCCGCGTCCGCGTCCCAGGAGAATAACCACATCGAATTCGTCCAGGAGGCCGCCATTGAGGAGGCCAAGGTCGCTCTGGCCAACACCGTGAACCAGAATCCGGTTCTGAAAAAGGCCGGGGTGGTGGATGCCGGCGGCAAGGGCTGGCTGTTTGCGCTGGAGGCCATGCTCTGCGCCCTGCGGGGGGAGGACATCGTGGCTCCCGAGGCAGGGGAGACCGCCGAGACCAAGGAGCAGGCGGACTTCTCCGACTTCAACACCGAAGATATTACCTTCACCTACTGCACCGAATTCATCATCTCCCGGGAGAACCAGAATGACCCTGAAAAGCTCCGGGAATTCCTCAGCAGCATCGGCGACAGCCTGGTGCTGGTGGACGACGAGGAGATCATCAAGGTCCATGTCCACACCAACGATCCCGGACGGGCCCTCCACGAGGCGGTGGAGTACGGCTCCTTTGTCACCGTGAAGGTGGAGAACATGCGGCTGCAGCATACCGAAAAGGTGATGAGCGAGAAGGAACTGGCTCCCAAGATTGCGGAGCCGGAAAAGCCCATCGGCGTGGTTTCCGTCTGCGCCGGTGAGGGCCTTGCGGATGTGTTCACCAATCTGGGCGTGGACGCCATCATCTCCGGCGGCCAGACCATGAACCCCAGCACCCAGGATATTCTGGAGGCGGTGAACCGGGTCCCTGCGGAGACGGTGTTTGTGCTGCCCAACAACAAGAACATCATCATGGCTGCCCAGCAGGTAGATGCCCTGACCCCCAAGAACGTGGTGGTTATTTCCAGCAAAACCGTGCCCCAGGGCGTGACCGCCATGCTGAGCTTCAATCCCGAGGGAAGCGTAGAGGAGAACACCCAGTCCATGACCGAGGCCCTGTCCACGGTGGATACCATGCAGATCACCTACGCCGCCCGGAACTCCGATTTTGACGGCTACGACATCCACGAGGGTGACTATCTGGCCATGTTCGGCAGCTCCCTCTTCGGCACCAGCCAGGACATCAAGGTGCTGCTGAAGAGCCTGGCCGAAAAGGTGCGGGATGACGGCAAGGAATATATCACCATCTACTATGGCTGCGACATCAAGGAGAAGCATGCCCAAAAGGCGGCGGACCTGTTTGCCGATATCTGCCCCGATGCCGAGATCAGCCTGATCAACGGCGGTCAGCCGGTGTACTATTACCTGATCTCCGCCGAATAATCCCCAAAAGCCCGCTGTACATACCGTCAGCGGGTTTTTTAGTACGTGCTTGGTGCAGAAGAAGTCTTTACCCATCCGATACCGCTTGGTATCGTTTTTGCGGAGGAACGTACAGCTTTTCACGCATGCTTGGTGCTAGGTACCGTTAAATTGGAATTTGTAGGTATGTGTTCGTAGGGAATGCATTCATGCATTCCGCCCTGGTCGCAAATCACCGGGGGTTATTGAATCAAAAAAAACGTTGTGGTTTGCGTAGGGAACGGATTTATCCGTTCCGAAACCTGCGATTATCACCGCAATTCGTTGAATGGTACTATGGAACGAACCGCACCAGCCGCCAATCCCCCCCGGCTCCGCAAGCTCCGCCGACCCCCTTTACACAAGGGGGTCATGCGCTCGGTAGTCGGAACACTGTACCATTGGTCGAACTTCGGATGTTCACCCACGTTCCGGAACGGATAAATCCCTTCCCTACGAAACATCTCTACAACTTCCAATTTGTCAGTGTATCTGCTGGTACTGAACCGAACCGAACAATTCCACCGAAAAAGGAGGAACCCATGAAAAATCGCTCTGCCCTGTTTCAAAAGCTGGAAGCGGGCATTCGCTGGCTGTCCTCCGTTCATATCCCCCAGCTGGCGGCCAACACCGGCTATTTCATTGTGCTGTCCGTATTCCCGGCGCTGCTGCTGGTGCTCAGTGCCCTGGGCTTCACCGGGCTGGACCTGGAGAACCTGATGGAGCTGCTGGAATCCCTGCTGCCCCAGGCCATGATGGGCACGGCCCGGGAGCTGGTATACAGCGTGTATGAAAATGCCTCCGGCGCGGTGGCAGGCTTCAGCGCCCTGACGGCCCTGTGGTCTGCCAGCCGGGGAATCTACGGCCTGCTCACCGGCTTGAATGCCATCTATGGCGTGTCGGAGGACCGGGGCTATGTGTATACCCGGTTCATCAGCGTGCTCTACACCTTTGCCTTTGAGGTGGTGATTCTGCTGACTTTGGTGCTCCATGTGTTCGGCAATTCCATCCTCTCCTTTTTCCAGCGGATGAACCTGCCGGCGCTGCAGCTGGTGATGAACATTCTGGATTTGCGGTTTGTATTTTTGCTGGTGCTGCAAAGCCTGCTGTTTACCCTGATGTTCATGATTCTGCCCAACCGGCGCAACGGCTTTTGGGAGAGCCTGCCGGGCGGCCTGTTCTCCTGCATCGGCTGGATGCTGTTTTCCAATCTCTATTCTGTGTACGTCACCCATTTCCCCAGCTATGCCAACATCTATGGTTCGGTGTATGCCATTGCCATCAGTATGCTGTGGCTGTACTGCTGCCTGGAAATCCTCTTCTTCGGCGGGGCACTGAACCGGCTGCTGATGAAGAAAGGGTGAAATTGAAATTTGACGAAATGTTGAATGGGATGCCTTCCGGAGTGTTCGTAGGGAACGGATTTATCCGTTCCGAAAGGTGGGTAAACATCCGTGGTTCATTGGATGGTAACGGGTTCCCTTTTTCAACATTTTCCCATTCAATGTGCACCCCATGAAAATGTTACCGGGCGGAACGGATAAATCCGTTCCCTACGAAACATCTCGTCAAATTCCAATTTGAGAAATAAAACTGAAAAAATTTTCCCTTGTTTATCCCCTGTTCACAGGTGTATGATAGAAAGAAAGAAATCTTGGAAGAATTTGGGGATGATTTCTCGTGTTTGGATACGTGAATGCCAACTGGAAAGAGCTGACCCAGGCCCAGCAGGAGCGTTACGGGGCGGTTTACTGCGGCATCTGCCGGAGCATCCACCACAGGGTGAGCAATCCGGCCCGGGCGGTACTGAGCTACGACATGGCGTTTTTGGCCCTGCTGCACATGAGCCTGTATGAGCCGGAGGAAAACGCAGGAAAGAACCGATGCGTTCTCCATGTCCTGCGGCCCAGAGCCTGGGTGGACAATCCCTGCGTGGACTACGCGGCGGATATGAACGTGGCTTTGGCTTACTACAAGGCCCAGGATGACCTCCAGGACGAGGGAAAGACCTCCGCCAAGCTGCTGCTTTCCATGCTGGAGCCCCATATGGAGGCCATCCGCCAGCGCTGGCCCAGGCAGTGCGATGCCATGAAGGCCTGCATGGAGGAGCTGCGGGAGCTGGAGGGGGCCAACACCGCCAATCCCGATCTGCCCGCCTCCTGCTTTGGACGGTTGATGGCGGAGCTGATGGTATATCAGGAGGACCAGTGGCAGGAGGAGTTGCGGAATTTGGGCTTCGCCCTGGGACGCTTCATCTACCTGGCGGATGCCATGCTGGACTACGACCGGGACAAGCGAAAGAAGCAATACAATCCTTTCCTCGCCATGGGGCAGGGACGGGACACCGGTAAATGGGAGCAATATCTGGTGCTCGCCATGGCCCGCTGCACCGAAAGCTACGAAAAGCTCCCCCTGGTGCAGGATAAACCGCTGCTGGACAACATTCTCTACAGCGGTGTATGGGTACAATACAGAGCGAAGGTAAAAAAGGAGGAGACCAATGGTTGACGATCCCTACAAGGTGCTGGGCCTCAGCCGCGACGCCAGCGACGAAGAGGTGAAGCGGGCCTACCGGGCCCTGGCCAAGAAATACCATCCGGACCTGAATCCCGGCGACCAGGAGGCCGCCCGGAAAATGCAGGAGGTCAACGAGGCCTACGATCAGATCAAAAACCCGGAGAAATACACCCGGCAGTCCGGCTCCTACGGCAATCCCTATGGCGGGAATCCCTATGGTGGCTATGGCTACGGCGGCTACCAGCAGTGGGAAGACCGCTCCTCCACCGGTCAGGCCGATCAATACCAGACCTCGGCGGAGCAGTACATCCGCTACCGCCGGTGGTCCGAGGCGCTGAACGCGCTGCAGAACAGCCAGAACCGGAACGCCCGGTGGTACTATCTCAGCGCCCTGGCCAACGACGGCCTGGGCAACCAGGTGACCGCTCTGGAGCATATGCGAAAGGCCGTGAGCATGGAGCCGGACAACCAGGAGTACCTGTGGGCCCTGAGCCAGCTGGAAAACGGCGGCTCTGCCTACCGGCGCCAGGCAGGCAATTTCGGCGGCTTCTCTTTCGGCGGAAGCCCCTGCGGCGGCCTGTGCCTATGCTATTTGGCCCAGCTGTTCTGCTGCGGCGGCCATGCGCCCTTTTTCTTCTGCTGTTAAATATCAAAAACCCGCCTCTTCCGAGGCGGATTTTTTGATGTTGGGGAATGTGCACATCGGCTTGTCTCAGCTCTTCAAACACCAATTTGTCTGATTGCAGAGCAAAATCGATAAGCGTATTTTGTAAAATCAAGCGGCGTTTTGGGCAAGCCAGAGATAGTTTGCCTCCCGGGCCACCTTTTCGGCGTTCAGGTAATCCTTGGACTGGGCCAAACCCTCGCCCACAATGTCCATGGTGCGCTGCCAGGAGTCGGTGCACTGGGCCAGGGTGCTTTCGTTGATGCCGAAAACTTCCGCCCACTGGTCACGGCGGCTGTCGTCCAGGGGGAGAATCTCATAGCGGACGATGGTGGCGCTGCTTCGCACCACCGTGTTGCCGTTGGCATCCACGGCCCGGACCCAGGTGGGAATCAGCTCCACATCCTCTAGGTACACGGTGCCGTCGGAGTATTTGCTGAACGTGATGGAGAACAGCACCCCGTCCTCGGTGTGGGCGGTGGAGATGCTTTTCAGCAAGCCCAGCCGCTGATTGGATACCGCATTGCCCATGGAGTAGAGGCACACGGTGCGGTGATTGGGGTCAACGGTGCTTTCCAGCAGCTCAATGGGCTCAACCACATGGGGGTGGCCGCCGATGATCACATCCACGCCCATGTCGCACAGCTTCTGGGCGATTTCTTTCTGGCTGGCGTTGGCCTCCAGCTTGTACTCCTGGCCCCAGTGGAGGTAGACCACAATGGCCTCGGCGCCGTCGGCTTTCATCAATTCCATCTGGGTTTCCAGGTGATTGTAGAGGGAGCTGGGGTCGGAATGGCGGAAGCAGTTGATGAGGTCGTACCCTCCGGCCTGCATGGGATTGTAGTTCAGAGCGGGGGGATTGCCCGGGCCGGTGGAATCCTCGTAGGTATAACAGATCATACCGATGTTGATGCCGTTGATGTTCTGAACCACGTATTTGGGCTCGTCAGCGGAGAGCATGGTGCCCAGGTTTTGCAGGCCCTTTTCCCGCACGGTGCGGATGGTCCGCTCAAAGCCGGCCTGCTGGCTGTCGTAGCTGTGGTTGCTGGCGGTGAGGAGCATATCAAAGCCCGCTGCCTTTGCCGCGTCCACCAGGTCGTCCGGACAATTGAACATGGGGTTGCCCTGGTAGGGCTTGGCGGTGCCGGCCAGAGTGGTTTCCAGGTTGGCAACGGCGAAGTCCGCGGCGGTGACGTATTCGGTGAGGTAGGGGAAGATGTAGCTGAAATCATAGGTGCCGTCGCTCTGACGGGCGGCGTTGATCAGACCGCCGTGCATCAAAAGGTCACCGGTGGAGAGAATGGTGGCGGTGGATACCACATGCTCCGGCTCCGGCGGCGCGGTGGTGGGGGGCTGGGTGGTGGGTGGCTGGGTGGTCTCCGCCTGGGTGGGCAGAGGGATGCTTTCGGTGGGGGCGGGCAGAGGCTCCTGGGGGGCGGTGGCCAGCTGCACACAGAGCCACACCAGCAGGGAGATGGCCGCAATGAGTATGACAATCAGGGCAATCAGCACCTTACGCAGGCCGTCGCCCCGCTTCTTTCGTTTGGACATTTGGTTTCCTCCTGAGAATCGATTTTTGCCACTATCATAATATTTCTTCGGAAAAGTGTCAAGGCGATTGGGGATACATTCATATTCTGTTCATACAATTCTCCGCCCGCCGTGGTATGATAGCGGCAGATTCTGACAGGAGGCTGCGGCTATGACAAGACGGGAATTTGAAGTAAAGGACCCTGGGGTAATCCGGGACATTCTGGATGGGAGCAAGTTTCTCCACTTAGGCCTGGTGGACGATGGGATGCCCTATGTGGTGCCCATGAACTACGGCTACAAAATGGAAGATGGGAAGCTGACCTTGTACCTGCACAGCGCGGTAAAGGGCTATAAGCTGGATGTGATTGCCAAGAATCCCACCTGCTGCTTTGAGATGGACTGGGGGGTGGAGCCCTTTGAGGGGAAAATCCCCTGCCAGTATGGCATCACCTACTACTCCCTCATGGGCCGGGGCAAGGCCGTGCTGGTAGAGGATGTTAAGGAAAAGGAAGCCGCCATGACCCTGCTGATGAAGGCCCAGACCGGCAAGGATTTTGAATTCAATGAGCGGCTGGTGTCCATCGTCAGCGTCATCCGGATCGATGTCAGCGAGTACACCGCCAAGCACCGGCCCCTGCCCGGCCAGGAGCCCAACCAGAAATAAGAGAAAATACCGGCCAGCCCATATGGACTGACCGGTTTTTCCTGGTGTTAACCCCAGGTCATATGGAGTTTTTTCTTATTCTTTGCACAGTCGGTGAGGTAAAGGTTGATGAGTGTCTGATAAGGAATGCCGGTGCTGTCGGATTCCCGACGGAAATAATCGATTGTATCGCTGTCAATGTTAATTGTGATCTGCTTTTTCAGCTTCTTTGCATAGGGATTCCTTTTGGCAGCGGAAAAATCATATTCTTCTCTCATAACGATCACCTCAATCGTGGTAGAATTTGGCTTCATTTCTTGTTGCTTGTCTGGCTGAAATCAACCGAATGACAGTGTCCGAAGCGCGATAGCAATGGCAGACCACCAGTAGATTTGCTTTCGATGAAAGCCCTAGGATGATAAAACGATCTTCCTCCTCTGAATGGTCGGGGTCGTCAATGACCAATGCGTTTTCATCAAAAAACACCGTCTTTGCCTCTTCAAACGAAATATGATGTTTCTTTTTGTTGATGGAATTTTTATTTTCATCCCACTCAAATTTTATTACTTCCATAATTATATTATACCTATATTTTATTGATTGTCAAATTATATTATAGGTATATTTTGTAAAAAACGTACCAACAAGAAACTGGCACATCATTATCCGCGAGAGAGGAAAATCCATGCGAAAACACATCAAGCTTCATCTTTTCGCAGATGGGAGACAATTTGACCATCACTGATTGTGATTTTGCGCGGGCATAAATTGGCAAACCCCTCGTCGTGCGTCACCAGGATGATGGTGTGTCCGGCTCGGTTCAAATCAAGCAGCAAATCCATGATTTCCTGTGCGGAAGTCCTGTCCAGGTTGCCGGTCGGCTCGTCCGCGAGGATGATATCCGGATGGTTGATAAGGGCTCGGGCAATTGCCAATAGGGCAAGGGCGAGATAGATGCCAAGCAAGGGTGCCGAGACAATAAACGGCCTGTCATTCCTGCAAGCGTCCTGCCACGACCATGGAATCGCAATCAGCAGCGGCAGCACTGCGGCGGGAACTGCACCGGAATCAGCCGGGACAGCTGACGGCGGGAGGCACCAACCTGCTGGATTATCCGCAGCATGGGGCCGCAGTCCCGGACATACCCCGAAAGGCGCACCCCATATTTATTCACCCGGAGCCCATTCGATCTCTTTGGCCCAGCTGTAGATCATGCCCACCAGCTCCTCGCCGGTTAAGTAGCCCTGAAACCACTGCTGGGTGCCCTCCGCGCTGCTGACCGCGATGACCGGGGAGGAATCGCAGATGGTGGCCACGCTGCCGTCCCGGGCAGCGAGGGTGATGATGCAGCTGGGGGAGCCGTAGCTTCTGGGCTCCGGAACCACCCGCCAGGTGTCCGTGCCGCAGATGACATCCTCAATGGGGCAGGGGGAGGCGGTGGAATAATCTTTGGTTCCCTTGTCCTCTACGGTGACATAAGTGGGATTGGCAAAGGGCAGCAGCTGCTTGATGACGCTGTAGCATTCCATGTATTCATCAGAGAGATACATGGCATTCTCCTCCTCATACTGCGCCACATCCAGGTTTTCAGAGAGGGCTTCCGGCACCTGGCGGACATTCTGGAACACATAGAGCCTTTCGTCCATCCGGCCTACAAAGGAATAGACCATTCTGCCGCTTGCCGGGTCGGAGAATTGGATGCCCCAGAGATTGTTGTTTACCCGGAAAATGCCGCTGGGATACCAGCCGGTGATGGGACAGTAGTTGTCTCGGAAGAACTCCCTGGCATATTCGGACGAGAAGTAGAGATGCTTTTCCACCTCGTCGGGCTCGGGCTGGCTATAGGCATCCACATATTCCCGGAAATAGTTCAGTGCCTCGTCCTCTTCGGTCAGGTGCACCCAGCCCTGGAAGCCGCTGCTTTGACAGGTCAGGTAGGCCCAGCTGCCGTTTCCGATGAACTCCCGCCGGGTGATGGTGCCCACCTCTCCGGCAGCGGCCTGGCCAATGATCCGACCCTGCTCGCTGGGACTGCTGTAGACATTGGTTTCCTGGGAGAAGGTGTAGCTTTCCGTGGACGCATTGGAAGCGCTGTTGTAGGTGATCTCCGTGTCTTGGGAGGCGACGTCTCCATGCTCAATGTAGCGCATACAGACCCAGCCGCTGCCGCTGATACGGCCCCACTCCAGATTGTCGGAGGTGACAACTTCAAAAATGCTGACCTCCGTGCCGGGCTCCAGGTAGCCCATCGTGCGGTGGAGTGTGCCCGGACCGGAGCGGACATTCACGTTGTCCGGGCCGGAAACGGTGCCGGTGATGACGGTATCCAGTGTGTTGGCCAAGAGGATCCAGCCCTGGGTTTTCCCATCCTGGCATTCTACCTCTCACCAGATATGATTGTCGATGGGCTGGGTTTCCAGAATGGTATAGTCTTCGTCAGGCGCAAGGGTACAGACAATTACCGAATCCTCGCTGGGGTTGCGGTACACGACAATCTCCTGGCGCTGGGACTGCTCGTCCGATTCCTCCAACAGAATCCAGCCAAAGGTCTTTCCGTCCTGACATTCCACATAGCCCCAGACACTATCACCGATGGGTTCCCGGCGAATGAGGGTATAGGCCTCGCCAGCCTCTGCCTGGGCCAATTCTCTGGACTGGAGGCTGGGGGAGCTGTAGATTTTGGCCTGCTGGGTGAAGCTGTGCTGTTCGCCGGAACCATCGTAGGTGGTGGGCTGCAAGGTGCCGGGAATGGTGTACTGGGTGGCTTCCAGGACTGCCTGGCCGTCCTCCTGACATTGGATGTAATTCATGTTGACCCATGTGTCTGGGCCGATGCTGCCCCATTGCTCGCTGCCGTCGGAGACGACCTCAAGAATGATGACCTCCGCACCATATTCCAGGAAGCCCACCGCGCTGTAGCTTGCGCCCGGACCGGAGCGGACATTCACCCGGTCTGCAGTGACGGTGCCGGAGAGGAAGGTGTCGGATTCGGAGCCTTCCATCATGGAAATCCAGCCCCGGGTCATCCCGTTATTGCATTCCACATAGGCCCAAATCTGATTGCCAATGGCTTTCCGTTCCAGAATGGTATAGTCCTCCTCGGGAGCAAGCTGGCACAGAACATGGGCTTCCTCACTGGGGCTGCTGTATACCTTGATTTCCGGGAGCGAGGGCTGCTCTTCCGCTTCCTCCAGGAGAATCCAGCCGAAGCTCATCCCGTCATTACATTCTACATAGCCCCAGACGCTATTACCGATGGGTTCCCGGCGAATGAGGGCATAGGCCTCGCCAACCTCTCCCTGGGCCAATTCTCTGGACTGGAGGCTGGGGGAGCTGTAGATTTTGGTCTGCTGGGTGAAGATGCCCAGCTCACCGGGGCTATTTAAGATGTCCTGGGAAATTTCCTGTCCTAGAATCATCCAGCCATGAGTCTTGCCGTCCTGGCACTCCACATAGGCCCAGAGACAATCGCCAATGGGCTGCGTGCTGAGGATGGTGTAGTCCTGGCCGGGAACAAGCTGATAGAGAATTCTGGCATCCTCGCTGGGACTGCTGTACACCGGGTATTCCTGGGGAACGGCGCTGTCCGTTACCCCGACTTCCACTTCGTTTGCCTCCGCCGGGTCGGTGAGGAAGCCCACCGCCAGCACCGTGCACAGCACCGCCGAAAGAATCATCACCCAGAATTTGGGCTTGCGGTAGTTCAGCACACCCTGGATTCGCTGCTTGACCCCCACCTCGCCAAAGGCCAGGGGGCAGGCGGCAATGGCGTGCCCTGGCAGACTGCATTGCAGCAGGGCGGCGGAATAGGCCTTTTTGTCCCCGGGGGTCATGTTTTTGATGACCGCCTCGTCGCAGGCCTGCTCAATGTCCCGGCAGAAGAGTATGTAAGCCAGAGCGCACAGGGGATTGAACCAGTAAACGCTGAGCAGGGCATACCCCAGGGGCTTCCACAGGTGGTCGCCCCGGCGCAGATGGGTCCGCTCATGGGAGAGCACCAGCCGGGTCGTTGCCTCGTCCATATCGGAGGGTAGATAGATTCTGGGACGGAAGATGCCCAGAATGAAAGGGGAGCGCACCTGGTCGCAGAGGTACAGCTTGTCTCCCACCCGAATGGAAACCTGTACCCGCTTGAGGATGCGGATGTAGCTGACCAGGGCGTAAATCACCATGACTGCCCCGCCGATCAGCCAGAGCACCGGCAGAGCCTCCTGCCAGGAAAAATGCTGGGCAGCAGCCGGGGCAGCTGTCTGCAACGCGGGCTGAGCCATTGGAATGTTGGCGATGATGGGTGTGATTTGTGTCGGGGCGGCGATTCGCTGGGGCACCAGGCTCATTTTGCTTTCCAGGGAGAACGGCATCACCAGCCGCACCGCTGCCAGGGCCCACAGCAGACAGGAAATCCACCGGGGTAGTTTTTTAATCAGGGGGCGCAAAAGAATCAGCGCCAGAATCATCCACCCGCCGGTGAGACTTTGCCGGGCGAGCTGGGTAAAGAATTCGTTCATCATCCTTCCTCCTTGTCAAACCGGTCCAGCATCCGCCGGATATCTTCTAAATCCTGATTGGTCAGCTTCCCGCCGGAGGCGAAAGCGGCGAAAAACGCGGGCAGGGAGCCGTCGAAATTTTCTGCCACAAAGCGCTGGCTCTGCCGGGCGTAGAATTCCTGCCGGGAGATCAGGGCTGTGACGGTGCCCCCCTGGTTCTGGAAAATCCCCCGGTCACAGAGCTTTTTCAGCACGGTGTAGGTGGTGGATTTTTTCCATTCCAGTTTTTCGGCGCAGAGCTTCACCAGCTCCCCGGAGCTTAACGGCGCATTTTGCCAGATCAAATCCGCAAACCGCGCCTCCACCGGGCCCAGTCTTGCTTCTTCCATAGAAAAACCTCCTTGAAATCGGATAGGGATTGGTCTATAGTCTATCGACCTTGAGACAAGTCTATCATCTATAGACCAAAATGTCAAGTATATTTTTTAAATTGTGCATATGGATTTTCATCGGCAATATTATGCTTTCGTGAGTGAACGGTATTTGTTCTGTTGTGTTCGTAGGGAACGCATTTATGCGTTCCGAAAGGCTCATTACCCACCAGGGTTCGCCAAATCGTAAAATGCTGATTTTTGCGTAGGGAATGCATTTATGCATTCCGCCTCGGTAACTTTTTTACCGGGGCATCTTGAATATGTGGCTGTCAGCTTTGCTCCAATTTTCCGGCGGCGGGTCGGGGGAAACTATTTTGCAGGCAATTTATCCTTATGGCGAAAGCAGATTTACAAGGAAACGATACATATCTTCCGAGGGAACATCGATCACGGGCAGAGCCCATTACCGCAGTGGTTGAATAATTCAGAATCCTATTGTATAATATCCCTGTCGGTTTCACAGCAAAGAGACAACTTCCAATTTACCCATCTGCTGACAAAGCCAACGGGCATGATCATTTTGAAAGGAATTGATTCTATGGGCAAACGATTTGATACGCTGCTCTTCCCCGGCGGAAAGAGCAAGGCATTTACATTGAGCTATGATGACGGCGTGGTGCAGGATCGCCGCCTGGCGGAGCTGTTCCGGAAATACGGCCTGAAATGCTCCTTCAACCTGGGCTCCGGTGTGCTGGGGCATCAGGAAGTCCGCTCCGTGCCGGGGGAAAAGGAGCTGGATGTCTCCAAAATCTCCCCGGAGGAGGTGGCCCAGGTGTATCGCGGCCACGAAATCTGCGGCCACGGCCTTTACCATTCCGCCCTGAATTCCATCGGCACACCCCTGGCCATGTACGAAATCATCGAGGATAAGCGCCGCCTGGAAGCCATTTCCGGCAAGCCGCTGAAAATGTTTGCCTATCCCTTTGGCCTGTACAATGACCAGGTGGTGCAGATGCTTTCCCTGGCTGGATACCAGGGTGCCAGAACGGTGCACTCCACCCATGGCTTTGACATCCCCCAGGACTTTCTCCGCTGGGACCCCACCTGCCACCACGATGACGAAAAGCTCATGGAGCTGGCCCGCAAATTCGTGGAGGACGCCTCCTTTGGTCCCATGCTCTTCTATGTCTGGGGCCACGCCTATGAGTTCGACGGCAAAGACAACTGGCAGAAAATCGAGGAGCTGGCGGAATTCATCTCCCGGTATGAAGACCGTGTCTGGTTCGCCTCCAACGGGGAAATCATGGATTATGTAAACGCCTACCGCCGCCTGGAGTATTCCGCCGACGGGCTGACGATTTACAACCCCAGCGCCCTGGATGTGACCATCCGCATGGACCGGGAATCCGGCGGAACGGTTCTTCCCGCCGGGCAGATCACCCATCTGGAGCCCTCGCCGCTGTAAACCCGGCAGCGGCGGTGGTGCCCTACAGAGCTCAGGCAAATAGGAATTTGTCTGTATGTGTTCGTAGGGAATGCATTCATGCATTCCGGCCGGTAACGGTTTTGGGGTGGTGCGTTGAACGGGAAAAAGTTGGTTCTTTTCGTAGGGAACGGATTTATCCGTTCCGAAGCCCCCGATGATCACCGCAGTTCGTTGAACGGCATTTGGGGGAACATATGATTGGCATTTCACCATTTATCCAACCGGGTTTGAAACAATACGCAACGGAATGCATAAATGCATTCCCTACGCAAATAACAACACTTTTATAATGCTTCGAAACTGGGTACTTACTGGAATGAGCGGAACGGATAAATCCGTTCCCTACGAATCACCTCTGCAAATTCCTGCTTGTATGCCCCCTGCCGCAGAGGGAATGGAAAGTGGATGCCATTTGCCCATGATTTCTTTCACTGGATTTCCCATTATATTGGATGTACTGGGAATACCTAGAATAAAAGAAGTAGTTTAATAGGGACTGTTTATAAGCACACAGGAAAGCGGGGCCTCAGATCACCGGGTGCCCCGCTCCTGCATTGAGGATGTTTATATCACATAATCGTCCCCTGCCGTCCCCTGTTCCATCAGGTCGGCAATGGTCACACTTTTGAGATAAGCGTGAATCGCCTGGTCCAGCCCCTGCCACAGCGGCAGGGTTTTGCATCGGGCCGCCCGAGGGCAGGCATCCGCGTTCTCTTCCAGGCAGGCTACCGGTGCCAAGGATTCCTCGGTCAGGCTCAAAATGCTGTCGGCGGTATAGTCCTCCGGCGCTTTTTTCAGCCGGTAGCCGCCGCCCTTACCCCGCAGACTCTCCACCACCTTGGCCTTGACCAGCATCCTGATGATGCTCTCCAAATATTTTTCGGAAATCTCCTGCCGAATGGCAATCTCCCGCAGGGAAATGAATTCTTCTGACCGGTGCTCCGCCAGATCGATCATCACCCGCAGGGCGTAGCGGCCTTTTGTAGAAATCAACATAGCTTGTCCTCCTGGGTATCACTTTCTGAAATCCTATTATACAGCGGGGTTTATAGGAAATCAAGTGGATTTTTTTGATTCTACCTATTGACAAATGGATTTTCTGATTTATAATCCGTTTTCCCTCATATGAAAATTGGATTTCATATGAGAAACAACAATGCGTTCTTCCAATGCCTGGTGGAGGATTCACTGTTTTCTAAGCCACTTTCCAAAAATCGCCTGTATGATTTCGTGAAGAGTGAATAGGTAATAGTGAAGAAGTAAAAATCGCCAATCTTCTGTCGAAGATCGGCGATTTTTGGCAAAGAACCCTAATAATGATACCACACGTTTTGGTTGCACCCCACTTTGCAGGTGGGGTGCATTTTCAATTTGCGGGGTGCATTTTCAATTTGTGGGGTTCATTTTATCTGTCAGCGATGCACCCCAGGGCGTAGATGCTGCACCCCGGCAGTCATTACAGAATTTTCTGTCAAATCAGGGCTGTACCTTCGCGGAACGCCTGTCCGACCTGTTCACCCAGAACCAGATACTGATTGTTCATGGTGTCAAAGGTGATAGGACGAAGCTTGCCCACATCCACCTTGCCGTTCTGCCCCAGCACGGATTCGTCAGCAGACACATTGACGATTCTCCCCACCAGGCGGCAGGTTTCGGGGTCGTAGGAGACCACTTCGCACTCAAGTGCCATGGGCAGCTCGTCGATGAGGGGTGCGTCCACAAGC
The DNA here is from genome assembly GCA_028719885.1 of Bacillota bacterium. Taxonomy (GTDB): domain Bacteria; phylum Bacillota; class Clostridia; order Oscillospirales; family Oscillospiraceae; genus Faecousia. The sequence goes on along the minus strand of JAQYLT010000035.1, from coordinate 4,038 downwards.
TCAGACTTCGTCGCGTGGAAACCCGCCTTTGCGAACTTGTCCGACTCCTTGTTCCCGGACACGAGGCCCACATAGTCACAGGCTGCCACATGGTTGGCCGTGGCCATGGAAACCGTGAACGCCTTACGGGTTATGAGATTCTCGGCAGTTTTGTGAGTAGAATCTACACAGATGGTAATTTCCGTCTCCTCGCTGATGCCGCCCCAGGCCGCGTTCATGGCGTTGGGAGTTCCGTCCGCGTTGTAGGTGCCGATGATGAACACCGGCATGGGGTAGCAGATTGCCTTTGCGCCAAAGCTTTTTCTCATTGCATTTTCCTCCATCATCATTACACAGGCAGATGTCAGATAGCAGCCTTCCGAATTGCTGCCGGAAGCGGAACCGGACTTTGAGCGGCTGCTTTTTCCGTCGGGCTTATTATACTTGTCCGGATTCAATCCATTTTCTTTCATAAAACTGCGGAATGATTTCTCCGACTTGTAGTCATAGATCTCATCCGGATGACGGGCACCAACATCGTACAAATCAGCCTCTGCTTTTTTATAGTTGAATTTTGACATTGATTTCCCTCCTATGAATCCTCCGAAAAAATAATTAGGGAGCCGCTCTTTGATTATCTAACGGATTGCCGCCGATAAATCTCATAGACTTCTTGCTTCATTTCATAGAATCCCGAGATAGGCAAACCGCCACCCATATTCGTACGCATAGCGATTTCCCAATCGTATAGGCAACCACCGTAATAGAAACTATTTTTTTCATCCTCACTTTTGAGCTGGTCTGCATAGCATTGAATTGCCGTGTAGTAAACTGGATTTCTTTTCAGCTGCCCGGCAAACATGTTCCATGCTGCGTTCGGAGCTGATTCTTTGTAATCAGATGCCTGGACAGTTCCCCATAGTGCAAGCTCGTGGCGGAATTCTTCTCTCAGTTCCATAAGCAGAACGCCAAGCAGATTATCTCCATTCCATCGATGCACATCGTGCCATGCCGGATCGCAGAAATTGATGCCGATGCCCCAATTTGTATCCTTCCGTGCACATTCCACAAGGACAGCGTTTCCGGTATCCAGCAGCTTTCTGAGTAGCTCAGGATTCTGGGCAAATTTGGCCCGAACACCTCGTTTCACAATCGTCTTTCTGTGCTTGTCCCAGAAGTCGCTGATGGAATCAAATGTTGTGAAGCTGCTTGGACCAGCCAGTTTTTGTGCTTCAGATGGATCATCCGTTTGCAAGATGCGTTCGGCAAGATCAAATTCACGGGCCTGCCGAACTTTTTCATACATCATGTACTGCTCTGATGAGGTAAAGTGTTGCCCCACACTGTTGAACTCGGCAGGATACCAGTTGCTCAGGAAGCCGTAGGGCTCTGTTGGAAGATGAAAGCCGATGATATCATCAATATTACATGGTTTGATGATCTCGGAGATTGCATCAAAATAGGCCTGGTGAGTTCGTTCATCCCGTAGTACCCAGAATACACGTTCAATTGTGTGAGGGTACTTCCTATCAAAATCGTGAACGGCCTTTACGGCGATCTGTGCTGCCTGCTTGAGCGGGAAGTGATATGCACCGGTGGAAATAGAGGGAAATGCAACCGAATAGAGCTTGTGCTGCATTGCAAGGAGCAGACTCTCTGTATAGCACGAATACAGAAGTTCTTCCTCATCGCAGTGGCCTCCGTTCCAAATGGGGCCAACCGTGTGGATGATGTATTTACAGTTCTCCCATAAGTCGTAGGAATCCGTGATTTTGGCTTTCCCGGTTTCACACCCATGGAGAGCACGGCATTCCTTCAGCAGTTGTGGGCCTGCGGCAGCATGGATGGCACTATCGACTCCTCCACCACCGAGGAGCGAATTGTTTGCAGCATTCACGATCGCTCCTACAAAGCCGCAGCTTGTGATGTCTCCTTTTGTTGCAAAAATCTGCATATCATACACTTCCTTCAACAAATCTGCCATAAAGCAATTACACGGGGAATAGTAGTGGGGTAAAATGCTAAGTCAATAGAACCCTTCTATGTAACCGTGTGTAATCGAAATTGAGCACCCAAAAGAGCAACTTCGGCCTGTAGTGGCACAGTTCATCCCGATTTTTATCCTTTTGCAGACACATTTCGCTTCCTCTTCTATACATTACAATATAGCAGAGCGTGCACCATTTTTCAATTACCAGAATCCACAGAAGAAGCACACTAAGCCCAGGTGTCAGCAATATCCGACATCTGGGCTCAGTAAAACATTGTGTTTTTTTCGGTCATCTGGCCTCCTCCACATAATCAGCTTATACCGGGCCGCTTTGGGCTTTTCATTCAATAGAACGTCCACTCACCGGGCGTACCAGAAAATGACTGAGGCATACGAAAGACTCGATCAAATTGCATCTTGTGTTTTATGAATCAGTTCAATCTCATCAGGAGAACAGGTGAAGATTGGATGTGGAGCTTGGTAAGCTCTTGGATCATCGATAACCATCTCATCCATCGTTTCAATCAGATAGAAGCGTTTTCCAGTCATTCTATGGGTAGTGGTAAGAAAACTTCTGAATGGGTAAACAGTGCTAAGAAAGGTTCTGACATTGAAGCACAGCTCCATGTCAGAACCCTTTTATTTCACAAATTATTTTTTGGGTTGCGCCGTCCGCTGTTTTCCGAGCCACGCACTTCCTCATGGTAAAAGTAATCCACAATTACGGGGTGCCCAGGCTCTGCTCGTCCGTAGGGCAGCTCGTTGTCCACGAAGGGACAGCTGTATCCTTTCGCTAGCCGTTCCGCTTGATCCTCCAAACCACGGAAGTAGCTTCTGTCTCCCTTGTTGTAGATCGCGTCGTACAGCGGAACCAAGTCAGGATATTTTTTACGAATATAGTCTATGATGTCTTTTTTGAATCCGCCTCGCAGATTTAGATTTTCTAGCCATATCAGGTCGCATTGGTTTCTGACCTGATGGAAGATAGCCTCAAAATCTGTGATACCCGGAAAGACAGGGGCAATAAAGCAGACAGTGCGAATGCCCGCGTCATAGATCTGCTTCATGGCATCCAGTCGTCGCTTAATGCTGACGGCATCGTCCATATCATTTTTAAAGCCTTCGTCCAATGTATTGATCGACCAGGAAACCGTGACCTTTCCCAGTTCTTTCAGAAGGTCGATGTCACGGATTACCAAGTCTGACTTGGTACAGATGAGAATTTCTGCCTCGCTGCCCCGGAGCTGCTCAAGAAGCTTTCGGGTGTTCTGAAACTGAGCCTCCTGGGGCAGATAGCCATCGGTCACAGAACCGATGACTACGCGCTGCCCTTTGTACTTTTGTGGATTTTTGATTGCTGGCCAATGTTTCACATCCAGGAATGTACCCCACGGTTCGGTGTGCCCGGTAAATCGCTTCATAAACGAGGCGTAGCAGTATTTGCAACCATGGGTACAGCCCACATAAGGATTGACGGAATAGCCGCCCACCGGCAGGGCGGATTTTGTCATAATATTTTTGGTTTCTACATCCTGAATCAGGATGCTACTCTCTTTCACTTCCGCCATGTTTTCTGTTCCTCCAATACCCGGTCAAAGGCCGGGGGAAATTCCTGTACAATCTGTGCCTCTCCCATGATAGGAAGTAGATCTTCCTTCATGAATACAGGGATGCCAAGCGCATGGGCCTGATGTGTCAGGTTCCACACCCATTCCGGTTTAGATACGGATTTGCCCTTCCTATGTCCGGTCTCAGTCCCAATGACAATCCACTCAATTCCGGTAAGGTCCACCACGCCAACATCATCAAACATAGGTTCAAAGGTCACATGATAGTGTCCGCCATGGATATGCTCCCGTAAAGTCTGAATACGGTTTTTCTCTTTACTGGAGGTAACAGTTACACCAAACCAAACATTCTCTAGGGTAGTGGAAAACACAATATCCTCCGGTCGCTTGGTCAAAAACAGATATTGGTGCTGCGGATTTTCAGTCATCTTGGCAAATATCTGTTCCCGCCACTCTGGCTTCCAGTGGGAAAAATCGCTCATGCCGGTGAGCAGAAAATTC
>JAQYLT010000034.1 GCA_028719885.1 Bacillota bacterium | reverse complement strand
TTGAGATTTATTACAGCTTTGTCGGCAAGATAGACTTGCCGGAAGCCTAACGCCTGACCTATCCGACACAGCCCTAAGTGCCGGATAGGAACGGCAAAATTTTTTACACTTCTATTACTTCTTTATCGCACATTAGCAAAGAGCCAGGGCATGAAGCAGCTCATGGCGGGCGACGGTGTTGCCCTCATCGGTGTCACCCTGGTGCCCCTGCTGTCCGGCCTGTTCACGGTGGGAGGTTGATATTCGGATGAAACGCTGCATTTGCCTTCTGCTGGCGGTCTTACTCCTGTTCGGTGTTTTCCCTGCGGCCTTTGCTGCGGAACTCACCGACACGACGGAACCGACCGCAGAGGATGGCCTTTTCCCCGCAGATGATCTTCCCGGGGATGCTGCGGAACCGGTTGCTGAATTAGCAAACCCGTCTGACGCTCCCACGGAGGAAACAGGCGGTACGGATTTGACTGTGGAAACACCCACAGAAGAATCCACCCCTTCGGAGGAAGTGGTTGCTCCCTCTGAGGAACCCATCATCCCCACTGAGGAAACTACCATTCCGACAGAGGAACGAGAACCCATTGAGAGTGATGAACTTCTGAAAATGGACGGCATCTCCCTTTTCGCCATGGACAGCAGCCAGAGCGGCATCCTGCTGTTCAACTACACGGACAACGGCGACTACACCACCCGGCTGAATTACCAGGTGTCCTGCACCTATCAGCTCAATGGTAACGGCGCGGTAAAGACTGCCTACATCAAGAATATGGGCTGGCATTTTGCCCGGTATGGCGGAGTGCCATATCCCGATAATCCGCTGTACTGCCTGGAACCCTACCGGGATTTCGCCGCCAGTACCTCCGGCAACACCGTTGACCGGGGCGTGACCATGGAGGGCAGCGGAACTACGGCGGGAAGCAATGTCTGGTATGCGCTCCCCGTCGCTCGTCGGCAAGCCATTGGTCAGATTCTGCTGTACAGTAACCAGATGTGGAACAAGTCCATCAGCGTGTCCACCACCGCCTACGCCAACAATCCCAATGTTCCTCTGCGGATTGCCACCCAGATGCTCATTTATGAGATTGTATGCGGTCTGCGGGACCCCAACAGCTTTGTCCGTAATGCCACAAATGAGTGCGGCACCGCCGGGGATGTTTTCTACAATGCGGGTGCCGCCAGCGTGTCCGGCTTCACTTCTGCCTACAGCAGCCTGGAAGCCAGCATCCGATCTGCAAATCTGCTCCCCAGCTTCACCAGCATGTACAGCGGCAGCGCCCCGGTGATTACCCTGACCGGAAAGGATACCAGTGTCCTGGATACCAACGGCGTCCTGTCCGGGTTCTCCTTCACCAACGGGAACGGCGCTTCCTTTGGAAAGAGCGGGAACACCCTGTACATCACCCAGACCGGGGACATTTCCGAATCCAGCGTGTTCCAGGCCACAAGAAACATCCCCTCCGCCGCCGGTTCCACCTATGACATCTGGTATATGGCGGGCTCCGGCTACCAGACCACCATTTCTCTGGCCAGGGCCTCCAGCGGAAGTCTGACCGGCTACTTCCGGCTGAAAGGCGTTCCCCAGACCGGCAGTCTCAGCCTGACCAAGACCACGGAGGACGGGCAGAACCTCTCCGGCTGGCAGTTTGGTATTTACGCCGACAGTGGCTGCACCAATCTGGTTTCCGGGCCCCATACCACGGATGCCAGCGGCAGGATCTCCGTATCCAATCTGAACGTGGGAACCTACTATGTCAAGGAGCTGGGCCACAGGGATGCAGCGGTGAATGCCATGTACGCCTGCGCCAGCACCAATCCCCAGGCAGTGACGGTTACGGCGGGAGGCACGGCATCGGTCAGTTTCCAGAACAAGCTGACCAGCGGCAGCGTGAAGCTCATTAAGCGCACCAATACCGGCCTTGACCTGGGCGGCTGGAGCATTGGGCTGTATACGGATTCCAACTGCACCGCTCCCGTTCCCGGCTCTCCCTTCACCACCGGTGAGGACGGCACTGTGGTGGTTGATGGTCTGGCCCCCGGCACCTATTACGCCCGGGAGAATCCCACGGAGAATTCCTATTGGGACATTGATTCAGAGGTCAAGCCCGTCACCGTGACAGCTGGCCAGACTGCGGAGCTCACCTTCGTCAACACCTGCTATGGCCGCATTGAGTTTCACAAGACCACCAACACCGGCAATCACCTGGGCGGCTGGACTTTTGTGGTTCGTAATGCCAACAGCGAAACCGTTGGAACCTATACCACGGATGACAATGGCTATACCTGCACGGAAAACCTGCCTCTGGGCCGGTATACGGTGACGGAGCAAGCCGCCCAGGATGATTACTGGTTGGCGGAGCTGGGCTTCCACGATGTCACCGTCACCGCCGGAAATGCAACGGTGGATGAATGGCACAACAAGGAGCAGGGTTTGGCCTGGTTTGTGAAAAGGACCAATACCGGCGCAGATACCGAGGGCTGGTGCATCACGATTTATTCGGATGAAGCCTGCACCCAGGCGGCAAGGGAAATCGTCACCAATCAGGAGGGCAAGGCGGGTTATTACCTGGACCCCGGCACCTATTGGGCTAAGGAGACAGGAAACCAGAACGGCCTCTTTGACAACGAGTATTGGGTCATTGACCCCTCCGTCCAGAGATTCGAGGTCAAGCCCCATGAGAGTACGGAGATTGTATTCTCCAACAATCACTGCGGCAAGCTGGAAATCGTCAAGACCATGGAAGGCTCCGGCAGCGTTGAGGGCTGGCAGTTCAAAATCTCCGACCCGGGTGGTGCTGAAATCGAGGGCTCTCCCTTTGTGACGGACAGGGACGGCGTAATCCAGACCGGAAATCTGCTCCCTGGCGACTATACGGTGGAAGAGCTTCTCCCGGAGGACAGCATTTACTCCTGTCAGACCGAGAACCCCATCACTGTGACGGTAAAAGCAGGAGAAACGGCCCACATTCCCTTTACCAACTGCATCCGTCCTGCCCGCATCTGGATTGAAAAGGTGGACAACACCGGCAAGCACCTGGCGGGAGCAGTATTCCGGCTGGAATGGTCTGCTGATAACGGCCAGACCTGGGCAAACATCTTCTACTCTGATAAGCAGGAGCCGGTGAAGGGCGGTTGCTCCAACGCCGAGCTGGCGGATGGCTGCCTGACCTCCAATGACAAAGGAGAGCTGGCCTGGAACAATCTGTACCCCGGCCTGCGCTACCGGGTTACGGAAACCCAGGCACCGGAGGGCTACACCAGGCTGAAAGGCACCGCTTTTGACGATACCATCACTGTGAAAGACCTAGATGTGACCATTCGGGTGGTAAACAACCGGGGCTTCCTGCTGCCGAAAACCGGTTCTGCATCCTTGAGGGTTGTTTCCATTGTGGGAGCGGTTGCTCTGGTAGGCAGTCTGGTGGTAATCCTGTCCAATACCCGCCGAAAGAAGCACTGATCAATCATTGCGGAAGGAGGCAACCGCTTATCCATACCCTTTACCACGCCAGGGATCAGCCCTGGCTTTTTTCATGCCCATCATCCACAATTCAAAACTACAATCTAAGAAAGGAAAAGCAAAATGAAAAACTTCACCAAAATCATGTCCCTCTTTCTGGCGCTGACCCTGCTGCTGTGTTTCCCTGTCGGGGCATCCGCCGCTCCCTTTGACGAAGCCGTCATTGATATGGACAGAAAAGGCAGCCTGACTATCTACAAATACGACCTGACCAACGCTGAAAAGGACGGCATCTGGGACAGCTCCTATGTATCCACCGGCGTTATGGATCAGGCCGGTGTGGTGGACATCCTGGGCGGCTCCAACCGTGCCGGGGATAACGATTCTGCTTCCGACCTGGGCAACGGCCAGACCTCCAACAGCTACGCCATCCGGGGTGTGGAATTCACCTATCTGAAAATCGCCGACATCTGCCAGTTCTCCCAGGCGGAGGAAGATGCGCCGGACCATGTTCAGGTGCTTTACGCCATCGATAAGTCCCAGGGAGAAGTCTTCCTGTCCGCTCTGGGTCTGAGCAACGGTGCCAAGCGCTTTGAACGAGCTGACAGTCTGGATGCCAACCGCTATTTCTATGAAAGCGACACCCTCATCGATGCTCTCGCCGGCGGCCTTTCCAGCAACTCCACCGTGGTGAAAAACGCCCTGGAAAGCTATGTCAATACCCAGGGCGGCGTGAAAATGCCCCTGACCGACGGCTACGGCAAAACCGGTGCAACAGGCCTGGATTTGGGTCTGTACCTGGTTGTGGAAACCAAGGTCCCTGAAATGGTGGTTTCCACCTGCGATCCCTTCCTGGTGAGCCTGCCCATGACCTCCGTCAACGGTACCAATGCCAGCGATGGCGGAACCCGCTGGATGTACGATGTGACCCTGTATCCCAAGAACCTCACCGGCATTCCCAGTCTGGAGAAGACCCTGCGTGAACAGGTTTCCGATACCGGCAAGAACGGCGGCTCTGCGTCCAACATCAAGGATGGCTACGCCCACACCGGCACTGCCTCGGATGGGGACATCATCGACTACCAGATTATCAGCACCCTGCCCAGCATCACCTCCGAATCCACCTATCTGTCCTGCTATACCTTCGTGGATACCCTGTCCGCCGGTCTGAGCTATCTGACCGGGGATGTGAAGATGGAGCTGTTCACCGACACCTCCTGCACAGACCTGATCACAACCTGGCGGGAAGCGGACGGGATGTTCACCGTGCGCTACAATGCCGCTTCCAACGGTGCCAACGCCATGACCATTGAAATGACCACCAGAGGCCTGGCAGAGCTGAACGCCTCCAAGGTAGTTTACTCCGGTGCTTCCATGGTGAACAGCGGCTACTCCGACTGCACCGTGAGAATCACCTATCAGGCGAAGCTGGACAGCGACAGCAGCGTGATTTACGGCGACAGCGGCAACCCCAACGAAGTGGTGCTGACCTGGAAGCGCACCAGTCAGAATTATTACGATACCCTGGTGGACGATGCCCATGTATATACCTACGGAATCGATGTGACCAAGCTGTTTTCCGACGGCAAGGGCGATTTCTCCAAGGTGGAGTTCCTGGTGAAGAACAAGACGGACAACTATTTCGTCAAGGCAGAACTGAACCAAGCGGACGGCGTTTACTACGTTGTTGGTCACGCGGCTTCCGAGGCGGATGCCACCCATTTCATCCCCGTGGACAGCAAAGGCACTCCCGGCAAGGTCATTATCAAGGGTGTGGAGGATGACGAGTACATCATCACCGAGGTTCGCACCGACAACGGCTACACCCTGCTGAAAGAGGCCATTACCGTTTCCATTTCCCAGAAATCATCCTCCCAGCTCTGCGACTGCTACAGCCGGGATGCCCTGGGCCTGATTCAGAATGACCCCAGGTACGCCTCCATCATCCAGGACAACGGGAGCCTGCACAACATTCCCCAGCGGCATTTGGAGCACGCCCTGCTGACCGCCGCCGCAACGGTGGACGGCAATTCCGTTTCCATGATGTCCGACGGCAATTCCAAGAATGCGGAAGCCCCGCTGTCCGTGGTGAACACCCGAGGCTTCGACCTGCCCAAAACCGGTGACAACGGCACCATGTTCATCACCGTCACCGGCATTGTGATGATGGCCGCCGCTGCGGTGGTGATCGTCCTCGCCACCCGAAAGAAGAATAAGCGCTGAGAAATCGCCCCGGAGATTCATACTCCGGGGTGTTCCCATAAGGAGGGGAATATGAAACGAATCACCATTATCGTCCTGTCCGCTGTGACCTTTCTGCTTGCGCTGGGTCTGACCATCTATCCGGTTGTAAGTATTTATGTAAACCAGAAATACGCCTCTGAAATCTACTTCACCTATGAGGAGGCTGTGGAGCAGACGGATGATCTGACGCTGGCACAGGCCTGGCTGGATGCCCTGCGCTACAACGAATCCATTGTACCCGGCGCGTTGGAGGCGGACGAAGCTTTCAGCCAGGAGGCGCTGGAACAGGCTGCCGGGGAGTATGACCAGCTTCTGAACATCGCCGGGAACGGCATCATGGGTTATGTGGAAATCCCGGTGATTTCCGTCAATCTTCCCATCTACCACGGAACAGGGACGGATTCTCTGGAGCGTGGGGTGGGCCACCTGCTGGGTTCCTCTCTCCCGGTGGGCGGGGAATCCACCCATGCGGTGCTCACCGGCCACAGCGGTATGGCAACCAGTAAGATGTTCACCGACCTGGAGCAGCTCAAAGAGGGGGATGTTTTCTATCTGCACACCCTGGGGGAAACCCTGGCCTACCAGGTGACGGAGCTGAATACCGTCCTGCCCCATGAAACCGAGCTGCTGGCGGTTGTCCCCGAGAAGGACTACTGCACCCTGGTGACCTGCGTCCCTTATGCGGTGAACTCCCACCGGCTGCTGGTGCGGGGAGAGCGGATACCCTATGAGCAGGCCGAGGAGTTGGTGGAGGAAATCACCATCGAGGAACTGCCCACCTCCCACTGGGAGGAAAAATATATGGAGGGCATTTTCTACGGAATCGGCGCAGCCTCCATCGTCAGCGCGGCGATTATTGCATTCTCTGTCACCCGGGGCAGCCGCAGAAAGAGCCGAGGTGGGAAATATGTACGCAAATAAAGACGGCCTGGGCTTCTGGCGGGCCTTCATTATCGCGCTCATGTTTCATACTAAATCTTAATAAAACAGTTTAAATATTTGCAACGATGTGGTATAGTATATCTGGGTGATAAATATGGCTTCCAGATATAAATTTAGCGAAGAACAAATCAGTGAGATTGAACGGGCACGCAAAAGCAATAAGG
>JAQYLT010000033.1 GCA_028719885.1 Bacillota bacterium | reverse complement strand
CAGTGAACCGGTAAGAAAAGGCCGCCCGCATCAGGATGCCGAATTGCTCATCGGTAAATTTTCTGGTGATGCTCACCAGCTCCGGAAACAAAACCAGGGTTTCCTGCTTCTTTCGTGCCATAAATGTCTCCTTTCCGTTTTGTATTGTTTCGGAACGTCCACCGCCGCAGCAGGTGGCGCGATTTGGTTTACTTTGGTGTAATTATATCACATCTCTTTCAACTAGTCAACTGTTTTATGTTTACCGTTCAAAAAAATATTCACCAAATTTAACCCACCCCGTAGAGATGATTCGTAGGGAACGGATTTTGACCTTCCGCCCGGTAACGATTTTGGGGGCGGTACGTTGATTGAAAAAATGTTGGTATTTCCGTAGGGAATGCATTCATGCATTCCGCCCGGTAACATTTTTACCAGGGTATGTTGAATGGAAAAACATTGGACACCACCGTAGGGCGGGCGGCTTGCCCCCGCCGAATTGTAACGATTCCGGAGTGTTTCCTTTGAATGATATCAGGTTGGACGAAACCGTAGGGAATGCGCGACATTGTACCATTCAACGCCCTGCAGTAATTACCGGGCCCTTGCGGCGGGGGCAAGCCACCCGCCCTACGGTGCCGATGGAACATTTTCCGTTCAACGAAACATGGATGGTAACTAACCTTTCGGAACGGACGAATCCGTTCCCTACGAACACGCTGGAACATATCCCGTTCAACGAAACATGGATGGTAACCAACCTTTCGGAACGGATGAATCCGTTCCCTACAAACACGCCGGAACATTTTTCATCCAACAAACCCTACATATTTTAATTTACCTGTCCACCGCTTGATACCGGTGGGCGTTTTTTTATACCTGCATCACAGGGCAGGGGTGTGCATAGGCTTATCCCGGGAGTGATGCCAATGATATGCGCCTGGAAAGAACTGCTCTCCATTTTGCCCCAGCGGCTCCGGGGGCAGCTGGCAGCCTGGGAGGATTCTCTTTTGGAGCTGCGGCTGCGGCTGAATCGCCCGGTGGAGCTGGTGCTGAGCCGGGAAAGCAGATGGCTGCCGGAAACCGTCACCCAGGAGGACCTGAGCTTTTGCCTCAACGCCGCCAGCCGCTATTCCCCCTGGTCCGCCGCCACCATCTCCCAGGGCTACCTCACCGCCCCGGGGGGACACCGCATCGGAATCTGCGGGGAGGCGGTGGTGAAAGATGGCACCCTGGCGGGCATCCGCACCGTCCATTCCCTCTGCATCCGGGTGGCCCGGGACTTTCCGGGTCTGGCCAAAAACATCCTCTTCCGGGGACAGGCCATGCTCATTCTGGGGGCCCCGGGCTGGGGGAAGACCACCATCCTGCGGGACCTTACGAGAAAGCTGGCGGAAAGCAGCACCGTGGCCGTGGTGGATGAGCGGCAGGAGCTGTTTCCCCCGGGGTTTCCCACGGGAAAGAAAATGGACATTCTCTACGGCTGCCCCAAGCCCCAGGGAATCGAAACGGTACTTAGAACCATGGGTCCGGACTGCATTGCCGCGGACGAGATCACCGCCCCCGAGGATTGCCAGGCCCTGATTCAGGCCTGGGGCTGCGGCGTGCGGCTGATCGCCACGGCCCACGCCGCCGGTATGAACGATTTTCGCCGCCGGTGCGTCTATGCTCCCCTGCGGGAGAGCCATATTTTCGACACCTTTCTCATTCTCCACCGGGACAAATCCTATCATATGGAGGAACTCTACCCATGAGCTACAAATGGATTGGCGCCATTTTTATCCTGGGCAGCTGCGGCGGCTTCGGGATTTCCCTGGCGGTCCACCAAAAGAACGAGGAAAAACTATTGTGCCAGCTCCGGGCCATCTTGGACGAAATGCTCTGGGAGCTGCCCTTTCGGCTCACACCCCTGCCGGAGCTGGTCCGCCACGGAGCTGTGGGGAGGAAGGGCATTCTTCCTGAAGTGCTTCTGGAGCTGGCTGAGCAGCTGGACAGGCAGGTGCTGCCCGACGCCCTCAGCTGCATGAATGCCGCCATCCAGGACCCGGTGCCGTCCTTTCCCAGGCTGCATCGCCTGCTGCTGCAGCTGGGGCATTCCCTGGGGCGCTTTGACCTTTCCGGCCAGCTCAGTGAGCTCACGGCCCTGCGGGAGCAATGCGACGAGGAAATCAGGGAGCTCCGCCTGGGCCGCAGCGACCGTCTGAAAAGCTATCGTGTTCTTGGCCTGTGTGCCGGTGCCGCACTGGTCATTTTGTTGATTTGACTATGGAAATTGATCTGATTTTTAAAATTGCCGCCATCGGCATCATCGTCTCCATTCTCAACCAGGTGCTCTCCCGCTCCGGCCGGGAGGAGCAGGCCACCATGACCACCCTGGCCGGGCTGGTGGTGGTGCTGATGATGCTTTCCCAAAAGATCGCCGAGCTGTTTAACCTGGTGAAGACCCTGTTTCAATTCTGATGGACGTATTCTGGAAAACCCTGGCCGCTGTGCTCATCAGCGCCATTTTAACCATGATGCTGGACCGTCAGAGCCGGGATTTCTCTCTGATGGTCACCCTGGCCGCCTCCGCCATGATTTCCATTTCCGCTGCCAGATTCCTGTCGCCGGTGATCAGCTTTCTGGGGCGGCTGGAAGCGTTGGGAGGCCTGACCAACGATACCCTGCTGGTGCTGATTAAAATTTTCGGCATGGGCATCGCTGGGGAAATCTCCTGCTCCGTGTGCAGCGACGCCGGAAACGCCTCCCTGGGCAAGGGAATTCAATTTCTCACCAACGCGGCCATTGCCTACCTGTCCATTCCCGTCTTTTCATCCCTGATGGATTGTGTGGTTCAAATTCTGGGAGAAGTATGAAAAAATGCCTGACCATTCTGCTGTTTTTTTTGCTCCTCGGGGCCCTTTCCATTCCTGCCTCGGCCCAGGAATTCACCGCTCCCGCCGTCACCGGGGAGGCGGAGGAATGGATGCCGGAGGATACGGACTCCTTTGGAGATGGGCTGCTGTCCATGCTGGAAAAGCTGCTGCCCTCCGCCTTTGAAGCCCTCCGCCACGGGGTGAAGACGGGGCTGCAGGTGTTTGCCTGTGTCTTTCTGGTCTCCATTTTGCAGTCGGCGGGGTGTTCTTCCTCAGTGGCAGAGCTGGCGGGGGCTGTAGGCATCACCACCTTGATGCTGCAAAGCTCCCGCTCCCTCATTGGCTTGGCGGTGGACACCGTCACGGAAATGAGCCAGTATTCCAAGCTCTTTCTTCCGGTTCTGGCGGCGGCATCCTCCGCCCGGGGGAGCGTCACCTCTTCCGCCGCCCTCTGCGCCGGTACCTCCATCTTCACCGCCGTGCTCACGAACATTCTGCGAAAGCTGATGATTCCGGCGGTCTATTTCTTCCTGGCCGCCGCCGTGGCAAACTGCGCCCTGGGGGAGGACGCCCTGAAAAAAATCCGGGACCAGCTGAAAAAGCTCTCCGCCTGGTTTTTAAAATCTGTCCTCACGTTGTTTCTCACCTACATGACCATCACCGGAGCCGTCACCGGAGCCACGGACAAAACCGCCCTGAAGGCCACCAAGGCCGCCATCTCTGCGGTGGTGCCCGTCATCGGAAAAAATCTGGCGGATGCCTCCGAGGCGCTGCTTCTCAGCGCGGAGCTGGTGAAAAACGCCATCGGTCTATATGGCATCTTCGCCTTTCTGGCCATTTTTCTCTCTCCATTTGTGAAGATTGGGGCGCATTACCTGGTGACAAAGGGAATCGCGGCCCTCTGCGGCATCGTGGGGAGCAAGCGTCTTTCCGAGCTGACGGAGGATTTTTCCTCCGCCATGGGGCTGCTGCTGGGGATGATCGGAACCATGTGCGCCCTAAATATGATTGGAACCGTGTGCTTTCTGAAAGGGGCGACATAGTTGGAAGCCATCAGGCAGTATGCCCTCTCCGTGATTTGCGGAGCGCTGGTGGTGAGCGTTCTCCTGGACTTATCGGCAAAGGGGCGCTTCCAGAAGCAAATCCGCCTGGTGTGCAGCATTTTCTTCGCCACCATTCTGCTGAAGCCCTTGGTATCCCTGAAAATTCCGGAGCTATCCCAGTTCAAAAGCGACTTTCTGGAGCAGGCGGAGCGGGCCGCTGATGCGGGGGAAAAAATACACATCCAATCCCTCGCCGGAATCATACAGAGCGAGTGCGAAGCATATATCTTGAAAGAAGCCAGAGCCATCGGAGCAGAAGTGGAGGTGCAGGTGGAATTGGACGGGGGAAATCCGCCTGCTCCCGTCGCTGTCACCCTGCGGGGGACCTTTGATGCAGACAGCGAAACCCAATTGAGCCAGCTGCTCGCGGATGAATTTGGTATACCAAAGGAGCGTCAAACATGGCTGAGACACCCTTCTTCCCACAGTTCCTGGCAAAATACAAGCATGTTCTCCTGATTCTGCTGGTGGGAATTGGGCTGATGCTCCTGCCCAGCGGCGGAAAATCCTCTGCCCAGGAGCAGTCCACCCCCACGGCAGCCCCGGAGCAAATCCAGCAGACCCAGACGCTCCAGGAGCAGCTCTCCAGCTTCCTCAGCCGGATGGAGGGCGCGGGTAGGGTAGAGGTGCTGCTCACTCTGGCCACGGGGGAGGAAACCCTGTATCAAACGGATTCGGACCGAACCACGGCTGACCGCTCGGAAACCGACCGCCAGGACACCGTCATCGTCTCGGACAGCGGCCGCAATGAGACCGGGCTCGTCTGCCAGGTGAATCCGCCCACCTACTTAGGAGCGGTGGTGCTGTGCCAGGGGGCGGACAGCAGCGCCGTGCGGCTGGCCATCACCCAGGCCGTCGCCAACGCCACCGGCTTGGGCACCCATAAGATAACCATCTTGAAAATGAAATGATTGGAGGATCTGTTTTATGAAAGTGTGGAAGAAAAACCTGGTTGCCGCCGCTGTTCTGGTGACCGTCTGCGCCGGGATATACGTCAATTGGCTGTACACAGAGCAGGATGATGTGGCGAGTCTGTCCGACACCCTGGACTACGAAAAGGTGATGAGCGAGGACGGCCTGATTCTGACGGAGGATGTGGCCGCCATTTCCGCAGGGGAGGATGTGAGCACCACCGCCTCGGATTATTTCTCCGCCGTCCGCCTCTCCCGCCAGCAGGCCAGGGACAACGCGGTGAATATGCTCCAGGAGGCCATGACCTATTCTGAAACCGACAAGGCAGCCGAATCCGCCATGGATTTGGAGGACATTGTGCAGACCGCCCTGAGCGAAGCCCAGATTGAAAGCCTGATCATCGCCAAGGGCTATCAGGACTGCGTGGCCTACATGACCTCCGAGGGGATTTCCGTGGCCGTTTCCTCCCCGGATGGGGGGCTGCAGTCCGAGGATGTGGCCGTGATTGCCGATGTGGTCATGTCCCAGTCCGACTACGGCCTGAAAGACATCCGGGTGGTGGAGGTGCAGTAGCCCGGCCCAATATGAAGCATTCCATCTGAGGGAGACCAACGCCGTCTCCCTCGATTATTTAATAACATGGTTCCATCCCAGGCTTTTTCCCGGATATCACAGAAAACAGTTGTATTTTTCTGGAATTGTGATACAATAGGTAAAAAGTATGCCGTCATTCCCTTATGGCGGCGAAACAGGAGGAACCAATTATGGCTGAATATAAGCAGTATATCAACCAGGAGCAGGAAAACGGCTCCGTGATGATTTCCGAGGATGTGATCTCCACCATCGTGGAGCATGCCGTTTCCGATGTGGAGGGCGTGGCCGGAATCGTCACCAAGCCCGGCGCCGACATTGCCGACCTCATCAGCAAAAACTGGGGCAGGGGAATCAAGATTCTCATCGCCCAGGACAATAGCCTGTCCATCGACTGCAACGTGGCCATTTCCTATGGTCAGAGCGTGGTGGATATCGCCCAGGCGGTGCAGGCGGCCATCATCAGCGCTGTGGAATCCATGACCGGCGTCAAGGTTACCGCGGTGAATGTCAATGTCTGCGGCATCGTCCGCAAGTAAGGAACGTCCTATGACAAGAGCAAACGCCAGAGAACTGGCAGTACATTTGATTTATGGCCGGGAATTCACCGGCGAGGAACCGGAGCAGATCGTCTCCGCCCGGCTGAATAAGGAATACTACGAAAAGCTGGCCCAGGAGAATGAAATCTACCAGGAGCGTCCCAGCGGCGCTCAGGTTCGCTACCTGGATACCGTGGTGACCGGCGTGGCCAACCGCAGCCAGGAGCTGAACGAGCAGATCAGTAAATTCTCTATCGGCTGGGACATCAGCCGCATCTCCCGGCTGACCCGGTGCGTGATGCAGCTTGCCATTTTTGAAATCCTGTATGTGGAGGATGTTCCCACCGGCGTGGCCATTTCCGAGGCCGTCCGCCTTGCGAAAAAGTACGACGGCAGCGATACCGGCTCCTTTGTCAATGGCATTCTGGGCTCCTTTGCCCGCAGCCTCCCCCAGGGGAAAGCAGAGGAAAAAGCATGAAGACCATCGGTATCGATACCAGCAACTACACCACCTCCATCGCCCTGTTCGACGGAACCGACGGTGTGAACTGCTCCAAGCTGCTGCCCGTGAAGCAGGGAGAGCTGGGGCTGCGCCAGTCCGATGCCGTATTTGCCCATATCAAAAGCCTGCCGGAGCTCTCTGGCAGGCTGTTTTCCCATATCCGGGCAGAAAACATCGGTGCCATCGGCGTGAGCACCCGCCCCAGAGCCGTGGAGGGGAGCTATATGCCCTGCTTTCTGGTGGGGCTTTCCCACGCCAAGCTCCTATCCGATGCCTTTCAGGTTCCTTTGATTGAGGTGTCCCACCAGCAGGGGCATGTGGCCGCCTCCCTGTGGAGCGCGGGTCGGCTGGATTTGATGGATAGGCCCCATTTGGCCTGGCATCTTTCCGGCGGCACCACAGAGCTGCTCCTGGTGGAGCCGGAGGGCAAAAATGTGAATTGCACCAAGCTGGGCGGCACCACCGACATTTCCGCCGGGCAGCTCATCGACCGTACCGGCCAGCTCTTAGGATTGCCGTTCCCCTCGGGGAAGCACCTGGATGAATTAAGCCGCCAGGCAGAGCGGACGGAGGTATTCCGGGTGAAATGCGAAAACAGCAGCTTCTCCCTTTCCGGGGTGCAGAATAAGGTGCAGCAGTTCCACGAAAAGCATGGCTCTTCCCCGGAGACCGCCGCCTATGCCCTGCGCTGCGTTTCCGCCGCCGTGTACCAGGCCACCCAGCAGGCCCTGAAAGCCTACCCCGGTTTCAGCGTGGTGTTCTCAGGGGGTGTGGCCTCCAATTCCATGCTGCGGCAGGTGTTGGAGCCCCTGTCGCCCATCTTCTCACAGCCCCAGTATTCTACCGATAACGCCATGGGTGTGGCCGTCCTGGCCCACCGGATTGCGGAGGGATGATATGCAGCAGGTTTTATCCATTACCCAAATCAACGAATACATTCGCAGCCGGATGGACGAGGACCGGCTTTTGAACCAGGTGGCCGTCCGGGGCGAGATCAGCAACTATAAGCTCTACCCCTCCGGGCACCACTATTTCACCCTGAAAGATGAAAATGCCGCTTTAAAATGCGTCATGTTCAAGTCCAATGCCACCCGGCTTCGCTTCCGTCCGGAAAACGGCATGAAGGTCATTGCCATGGGGCGGATTACCGTCTACCCCAGAGACGGCGCTTTCCAGCTCTATTGCAGCGCCATGACCGTGGACGGGGTGGGCGACCTCTACGCCGCCTTTGAGCAGCTGAAAAAGAAGCTGGCCGCCCAGGGGCTCTTTGCACCGGAGCATAAGAAGCCGCTGCCGCCGTTCCCGGGGACCATCGGCATCATCACCAGCTCCGCCGGTGCCGCCATCCACGATATGCTCCGGATTCTGAATAAACGATACCCCCTGACCCAGGTTCGTCTTCTGCCGGTGCGGGTGCAGGGGGCGGAGGCGCCAGGGGAGATTGCCGCCGCCATCCGCTATGCCAATCATTACAAATTGGCCGACCTGCTGATTGTGGGCCGGGGCGGCGGCTCCATCGAGGATTTGTGGGCCTTTAACGACGAGGGGGTGGCCTACGCCATCTACGAATCCCAGATTCCCATCATCTCCGCCGTGGGTCATGAGCCTGATGTGACCATTGCGGACTATGTAGCCGACCTGCGGGCCGCAACCCCCTCCAACGCCGCGGAATTGGCGGTGCCGGACCAGGCGGCGCTGCTGCAGAGCATGGATTCCGCCGCCTCCGCCATGGCGTCCTATTTGGCCCGGCAGCTGCGGAGTTCCCGGCAGCGGCTCAATACCATCTCCCGTTCTCCGGCGCTGGCCAGCCCCACCGGGTATCTTAGGCAGCGGGAGACGAATTTGGAGCATTTGAAAACCCGGCTGATTGCCGCCCAGAGCCAGCAGCTTCAGCGCCGGAGGCAGCGCTTTGTGGGCTGCACCGCCAAGCTGGATGCCATGAGCCCCCTCAAGGTGCTCACAAGAGGCTATTCCATTGTGCATAACGATGACGGAAGCATTCTGCGCTCCGTGTCTCAGACAGAGCCCGGCAGGGAAGTCCGGGTCACACTCACCGACGGCAGCATCCATGCCGTTGTGTCCAGTATCAAGGAGGATTGAACATGAATTCCAACAACGAGACCTTTGAAGCCTCCATGCTCCGCTTAGAGCAGATTGTCCGGGCCATGGAAAAGGGAGATGTGGAGCTGGAGGAATCTTTGAAGCTGTTTCAGGAGGGCACCGAGCTGATTCGCCGCTGCGGAAAGCTTCTGGACGAGGCGGAGCTCCAGGTGAAGAAGATCATGACCGCCCCCGATGGCAGCCCTGTGGAGGAGGCGTTTACCGATGAGCAGTGAAGAGCGCTTCCGGGAGTACCGGGAATACATCCAGCAATACCTGGAAGAATACTACAGCCGCTTCGATTCCCAGCCCCAGAAACGGCTCTTTGAGGCGATCCGCTATAGTCTTCTCGCCGGGGGAAAGCGTCTGCGGCCCATTTTTGCCTTTGAGTTCTGTCGGCTTGCCGGAGGGGACTGGAAAAATGCCGCTCCCTTTGCCGGTGCCATTGAAATGATCCACACCTACAGTCTGATTCACGACGATCTGCCCTGCATGGATAACGACGACTACCGCCGGGGCCGTCTCACCAACCACAAGGTCTTCGGCGAGGCCATGGCCGTCCTGGCGGGGGATGCCCTGCTGACGGATGCCTTTGCTCTGGCCTCCACCGCCAAGCTTCCCAATCCGGCGCAGATGTCTCTTGCCATCGGCGTCCTTTCGGAGAATGCGGGCTCCCTGGGCATGGTGGGCGGTCAGGTGCTGGATATGCTCAGCCAGCAGCGGGAATGCTCTGAACAGGAGGTGCTGGATATCCAGAGCCGGAAGACCGGCGCCCTGATCAACGCCGCCTGCGTCTTAGGTGCCATTGCCGGAGGGGCAGGGGAGGCACAGATCAAGGCCGCCGCCGGATTCGCCGGCTGCTTGGGGCTGGCCTTCCAGATTCGGGATGATATGCTGGATGTGATCGGCGACGCCGGAGAGCTGGGCAAGGCAACGGGCCACGATGCAGACAAAAATACCTTTGTTCGCCTGTATGGCCTGGAGAAATGCGAGGAACTGGTGCAGAAATATACCAATGCCGCAATAGAGCAGCTGCAAGCCTTCCAGGATGCCGGCGACCTCATCTCCCTGGCCCAAAGCCTCACCGCCAGAAGAACATAACCACATCGTCTGCACGGCGGGAGATTGGTATTTATCAAGGTGTTTCGTAGGGAACGGATTTATCCGTTCCGCCCAATAACGGTTTTACTCCGGTTCGTTGAATAGAAAAATGTTGGAATTTTCGTAGGGAATGCATTCATGCATTCCGAAAGGTTCATTACCCACCAGGGTCCGCCGAATCGTAAAGCCGCTGGGTTCTGATTTTTGGGCACTCCCGTTGAACGATACAATACTGGATAACACCGTAGGGCGCCTGGCTGTCCCCCGCCGCCCAGGTTTGGCGACCCAGTTGTACATTGAACGGTACAACGCTTCGGCTTGCAGTGCACCATGACCCCCTTGTGTAAAGGGGGTCGGCGGAGCTTGCGGAGCCGGGGGGATTGGCTGGTGCGTGTCGTTCCATGGTACCATTCAACGAAAGAACTCAATAATCGTACCCAGCGGCGGGGGCAAGCCACCCGCCCTACGGACGCGATTTGAGTCATTACGTCAATTTCCCAATTCATCAAGCAAAACAGGAGGCGAACACATGAAAATTCAATTTATCGGCGCGACCCACGAGGTAACCGGAAGCTGCACCCTGCTGGAGGTTGGCGGCAGGCAGTATCTGGTGGACTGCGGCATGGAGCAGGGGGTGGACGTCTTTGAAAACGTTCCGCTTCCGGTTGCGCCCGGCAATATCGAGGCGGTATTTCTGACCCATGCCCACATCGACCACTCCGGTATGCTGCCCAAGCTCTATAAGGACGGCTTCCATGGACCGATCTACGCCACCCGGGAGACCGCCAACCTGTGTGACATCATGCTCAAAGACTCCGCCCACATCCAGATGTCCGAATCGGAATGGCGTAGCCGAAAGGCAGAACGGGCCGGGGAACCGGCGGTGGAGCCTGTGTACGATCTGGAGGATGCCCTGGGCGCCATTTCTCTGTTTCGGCCCTGCGGCTATGGAGAGCCCCTGCGGGTGGCCGAGGGCATCGTGGTGCGCTTTACGGACATCGGGCATCTTCTCGGCTCCGCCTGCATCGAATTGTGGCTGACGGAGGGAGAGCAGACAAGAAAAATCGTCTTCTCCGGAGACGTGGGCAACCTGAACCAGCCCATCATCAACGACCCGCAGAAGGTGGAGGAAACGGACTATCTGGTCATCGAATCCACCTACGGGAACCGGCTCCACGAGGCCCCGGGGGATGTGGTGACGGAGCTGGCCGCCTGCCTCCAGCGCACCTTTGACCGGGGCGGCAGCGTGATCATCCCCTCCTTTGCCGTGGGCAGAACCCAGGAGATGCTCTACGCCATCCGGGAAATCAAGCAAAAGGGCCTCGTCCATGGCCACGAGGGCTTCCCGGTGTATGTGGATTCCCCCCTGGCGGTGGAGGCCACGGGCATTTTCCTCCAATGCGACTTAAGCTGCCTGGACCAGCAGACCACGGAGCTGGTCCGGCAGGGCATCAATCCCCTTTGGTTCGACGGGCTCTGCCTTTCGGTGACGCCGGAGGATTCCAAGCTCATCAACGAAAATCACCGGCCCAAGGTCATTCTCTCCGCCAGCGGCATGTGCGAGGCAGGCCGGATTCGCCATCATCTGAAGCATAACCTCTGGCGTCAGGAGTGCATGATTCTCTTCGTTGGCTATCAGGCAGAGAACTCCCTGGGTCGGCGGCTGCAGGACGGGGCAAAAACCGTACGGCTCTTTGGAGAGGATATTGCCGTCCACGCGGAGATCGCCTCGCTGCACGGAACCTCCGGCCACGCCGACCGGGACGGCCTCATCGGCTGGCTCCAGGGCTTCAAGGAGAAGCCAAAGACGGTTTATGTAAACCACGGAGACGATGACGCCTGCAAGGCCTTCCAGCAGCTGCTCACCCAGATGGGCTACCACGCGGAAGCGCCCTACAGCGGCACCGAATACGACCTGCTCACCGACCGGATGACCGTATACACCGAATCCAAGCCCATCAGTCGGGAGCAGATTTCCCAGGGAACCGCCCGGGCCCGGGCTGTCTACGCCGACCTGCTGGCGGCAGCGGAAGAGCTGTTGGCCCTGGTGAAGACCCGCAAGGGCAGAACCAACAAAGAAAACGCCAAGTTTGCCTCCCAGATTCGCAGCCTCATGGAAAAGTGGAGGGATTGAGACAAATCGGGTATTTGACGGGTTCGTTGAACGATACAGTGTCAAATAACACCGTAGGGCGGGTGGCTTGCCCCCGCCGCTGGGTACGAATTTTTGAGCACTCCCGTTGAACGATACAGTGCCAAATAACACCGTAGGGCGCCTGGCTGTCCCCCGCCGTTTGGTTCCGATTATTGAGTTCTTTCGTTGAATGGTACCATGAAACGACACACACCAGCCAAGCACCTCAGTGCTGCAAGATCCGAATATAATGATTGGCTTCCCGCAGCACATGGTCGGCCAGCAGGGGAAGAATGATGCTGCGGATTTTGCACTGCCGGATTCCCTGCACCCCTGCGATCTTGAACTCCCGGAAGCGGAGGGTTTCTGAAAGAGAATCCCCCATTTGTGCCTTTTGGGCGGCGTTTCTGCTGCTTTCCAGAAGCTTGCCATACTCCCTTGCAAATTGGTCGGCGGTGCAGAACAGCTCCGTTTCGCAGGGGTCCAGCAGCCCTCGGATGAACTGGGCGTGCTCCATCATGATCTGGTTCCAGAAGCACTCGTTTTCTTTCATGGTGCATTCAGACAGGTCCCCCTCCTGCTCCAGAATCTCCACAAACTTGCGGTACAGCTTCGCCTCCCGCAGAATGTGCTCAATCAGCAGGGGATAATTCAGGGTGAACATCTCGCATCGCAGCACCCGCCGGAGAATGGTCTCCTTGAAGTCGATCAGCCCATTCAGAAGCTTCAGGGCCGTGCGGTTCAGTCTGTGTACCTTTCCCTGGATTTGAGTCCTGGGACAGTCCCCGGGGCGTAGCCTCAGGGAATGATTGGTAATTTCCTTTTCAATGGGAATTCCGGTGAAGCACTCCGTCTGCTTTTCTGCCCAGGCTGTGAACTCCGTCACAATCTCTCCCGAACCGATCACCTCCTGGCTGACGGTGCCCCCTGTCAGCATGACGGCATCCCGCAGCAGGGCCTCAAAGCCCCTTTGGAAAAAGGCTGCCCTTTCTGTGAAAGCTGGGTCCGCAGGTGTAAACCCAGCCCGCAGGAAAAACGCGTGTTCTTTCAGGATGCGCGCGAAAAACAGGTGCAGCTCCAGGGATTTGATCACAAACTGATTCGTATTCATACTACCTCCATACCATTCACCATATTTGACTGCCTTAATCAGTGTATGCGCCGGTAAGGAGTTTTGCTCTACAGCTGCAGCAATAGGGGAGGATGATATATCCTCCCCTATATTTTTTCATAAATAGTGTCAACTATTGGTTGCTTTCTTCATTTTAAGAAATATATTATATATCAATTGCCGGATTCATATAGTACACATTCTTCTGGTTTAGCTTATCCCGCAGCAGCTGCACCGCCTCGCCGAAGCGCTGGAAATGCACAACCTCCCGCTCCCGGAGGAACTTGATCACATCGTTTACATCCGGGTCGTCGCTGATTCTCAGAATGTTGTCGTAGGTGGTGCGGGCCTTCTGCTCCGCCGCCATGTCCTCCACCAAATCCGTGATCGGGTCACCCTTTACCTGCATGGTCGCCGCGCTCCAGGGGGTTCCGGCCGCCGAGGCGGGGTAGATCCCCGCGGTGTGATCCACAAAATAGGGGGCAAAGGCCGGGTCTTTCATCTGATTTTCTTTCAGATTCCGGGTCAGCTGGTGCACAATGGCTCCAATCATCTCCAGGTGGCCCAGTTCCTCCGTGCCGATATCCGTCAAAAGGCCCTTTAATTCATCAAAGGGCATGGAATAGCGCTGAGAGAGATAGCGCAGGCTGGCGCCCAATTCTCCGTCCGGCCCGCCGTACTGGGTCAGAATGATTTTTGCCAGCTTTGGGTTTGGATTTTTGATCTTTACCGGGTATTGCAGCTTCTTTTCATAGGAAAACATACTCAATCCTCCTGATTCACACAGTATTCCCAAGGCCAGGGGTCATTCAGCCAGGCATATTCCGGGCTGGCCGTCCGGTCCCGATGGCTCAAGGGGCCGCACTTGCGGACATATTCCTGTCTTTGGTCATGGAGCAGCTGCTGATACCGGCGGTACAGCTCCAGGGCCTCGGCATCATCCCGGTGGGTATCCAGATACAGTGCCAATTCTTGAATGGCGAAGCCCAGCGCCTGCAGGTCCGCCATAGGGGTCTTGGCAAGGGGCTTTTTATTCACCATTCCCATAAAGGGCAGGTCCAGGCCGGGATACAGCGTTCCCCGAACCAGGCCGAGATTGGCCTCGTATTGCTCCGGGTTATCCATTTGGAAAGGAACATAGGGATTGGCCAGCGGCGCGACAGCCGGAAGCTTTCCCATTCCGGTGGGAATTTCCCGCTTTTTTTGCTGCATTGTGATTCCTCCTCACATCATGACTGAAATCGTCATTCCAGGTCATTCTATGTGTCATTTTCGTTTTTGTTCATACCGGCGGGGGAGCGGCATAAATTTAGCATGGGGTGGTTGCGTATGAACCGAAAAAAGAAGTGGGGAAACACGGTTTGTTTTTATGTTCTGGTGGTGTGCATGTTCTTGTTTGGGACGCTGCTGGGGAATCAGGCCGTGGAAACCGTGTCCGAGATGATGCCGGTGGAACGGCTGCACCGGATCGTCATCGACCCGGGCCACGGCGGAGAGGACGGGGGAGCCATCTCCTGCACCGGCAGAAGCGAAAGCGGCTACAATCTCCAAATCGCCCTTCGGCTGAATGATCTGCTGCAGCTTTTGGGCTATGATACGGTGATGATTCGCTCCACGGATACCTCGGTGTACACCTCGGGGCAGACCATCTCCCAAAAAAAGGTTTCGGATTTGAAGCAGCGGGTGAGAATCGTGGACAGGACCTACAACGCCCTGCTGCTGAGCATCCATCAGAACACTTTCCCGGAGGAAAAATACAGCGGTGCCCAGGTGTTCTACGGGAAAGCCGCCGGCAGCGAGGAATTGGCGAAAGAATTGCAGGATGCCTTGGTGGCCGCCCTGAATCCCGGCAGCAGCCGGAAGGCAAAGCAGGGGAGCGGCATTTATCTGCTGGATAAAACCAACGCCACCGGCGTGCTGGTAGAATGCGGTTTTCTGTCAAACCGGCAGGAGGAGGCCAAGCTCCGCTCCCCGGACTACCAGAAAAAGCTCTGCTGCGTCATTTCCGCAACCACCGCCAGATTCCTTGCATCCGGCAGCTAAAAAGAGCAGAAGGCTGCAAATTGGGATTTGACGATGTGATTGTCGTATAAAAAATGAGATGTACCGTAGACCGGGGGTTGTCCAACATTTTTCCATTCAACATGCCCCAATAAAAACGTTACCGGGCGGAACGGATAAATCCGTTCCCTACGAAACATCTCTACAAATTCCAATTTCCCGTGGAAAGCCCATAAAAAATCCTGCCTGGAGGGGTGTTCTCTCAGGCAGGTTTTTTGATGGTTACAGCAGGGGGATACCGGCTTTTTCGCAGGCATCCAGAGTCTCCTGGTCCCAGACGCTGGACTGTACCTCGCCGATGTGGGCACAGCCCAGCAGCAGCATGGCAAGGCGGGACTGGCCGATGCCGCCGCCGATGGTCAGGGGCAGCTCATTGGCCAGCAGCATCTTGTGGAAAGGCAGCTCCCGGCGATTCTCGCAGCCGGAGAGCTTCAGCTGCCGCTCCAGAGATTCCGCGTCCACACGAATGCCCATGGAGGACACCTCCAAGGCCCGGTCCAGCACTTCGTCCCAGAAGAAGATATCGCAGTTCAGGTCCCAGTCGTCGTAGTCGGGGGCGCGGCCGTCGTGGGGCTTGCCGGAGCGGAGCTTGCCGCCAATCTGCATGATGCAGGCGGTGGGATGCTCCCGGACGAATTCTCTTTCCCGCTGAGAGGGGGTCAGGTCGGGGTACAGGTCCTCTAACTCCTGAGAGGTGATAAAGGACACCTCTTGGCTCAGTTTTGTTTGAAGCTGGGGATAGCGGACATGGAGCCGGTCGTTGGTGTTGCAGATGGCCCGGACAATGGCGGTGACAATCAGCTTTAAGAAATCCAGATTCCGGTTCTCCCGGGTGATGATTTTTTCCCAGTCCCACTGGTCCACATAGATGGAGTGGATGTTGTCCAGCTCTTCATCCCGGCGGATGGCGTTCATGTCGGTGTACAGACCGCCGCCAATGGTAAAATGATAACGCTTCAGGGCCAGACGCTTCCATTTTGCCAGGGAATGAACCACCTGGGCGTCCGCGCCCACGGCGGGGATATCAAAGCTGACCGGGCGCTCGTAGCCGTTCAGATTATCGTTCAAGCCGGAATCCTCGGTGACAAACAAGGGAGCGGAGACCCGCTTTAAATTCAGCGCGGAGGAAAATTCATCCTGAAAGGTCGCCTTGATGTAGGCAATGGCCCGCTGGGTGTCGTAGGCATCCAGGGTGGGGGCGTAATGCTCAGGAATATAAATTTTGTTCATTCGAAATTCACCCTTTCACAAAAATGCAAAGATAGTTTTATTGTATTCATTTTGGTGTCAAAATCAAGTATTTTTTCTTTCTGCCGAAATGATTGCTTTTGGATGCTGTTATGTTACAAATTGGATGCAACTGCCCGGTAGGATGAAGTCAGAAAAAAGAAAGAAAAATATTTTTAAGAAACCTGTGACGTTTCCGGTGAAAAATCCGTCTATATGGGTGAGCGGAAAATGATACAGCAATCGCTGTTTTCAGATAGTTACCCACTCTTGAATAAGGAGGAACAGAATGATGAATACACAGAGAGAATTACATACCGAAATTCGCAAAAGCGCATGGATCGATGCGGCCAACCGGATCGTCTCGTTCCAGCAAATCGGCGAGGCAGCCTGCTATACCGCGGATGAGCCGGAGTTCTGGCCTCATATCATGGAGCTGGTCAGCGTTGGCTATCGTTTGCAGTAATCGGGATACGATTTGCGGAAGCAAAAAAAGAACAGGAGGGCACGGTGTTTGCGTGTCCTCCTGATTTTTTACCTGTTCAGCAATTCCAGCAGCATTTCCGGGGTATCCGCAATGGCGGCAGCTCCGGCTTTTTTCATATCCGCAGCCTCACCATAGCCCCAGGCCACGCCGATGGTGGGAATCCCATGGGCGGCGGCACCGGTGACATCAAAGGCGGTGTCGCCCACCATTATGGCGTTGTCAATGCGCCGGTTCTGCTCCAGCAGAAAGGCGATGACCTCGCTCTTGGTGGTGCGGCTATCATCCATAGAGGCGCCGCAGATTAAGTCAAAATACTGTGCCAGATTGAAATGCTCCAATACTTCAATAGCGGTGACCTCTGGCTTTGAGGTGGCCACAAAGAGCCGGTGCCCCTGACTTTTCAGGGCTTCCAGCAGCTCCCGGATGCCGGGGTAGGGGTGATTTTCATATTTGCCGATGGGCACATAGCGGCTTCGGAAAATCTCGATGGCCTCCGGAACCCGCTCCGGCGGAATGCCAAGTTTGAGGAACGAATCTCCCAGAGGCGGTCCCACAAGGAAGCGCAGCTCCTCCCGGCTTGGCACAGGCAGCCCAAAGCGCTCCAGGGTCATCTGAGCGCAGTTGATGATGCCCTCTCCGGAATCGGTGAGGGTGCCGTCTAAATCAAAGAGAATTGTCTTTCTCACAGTATCCTTCCTTTCTTTTGTGATCATACCATATTTCTTTCAGAAGCGCAACGGGTTATGCCAGCAGCACATCGGTAATCAGCATCATGGAGAAGCCAAAAAGAAGCGCGTAGGTTGCCGCCCGTTCGTTTCCGTGATCGTGGGTTTCGGGAATCATCTCATCGCTGATGACAAAGAGCATGGTGCCTCCGGCAAAGGCGAGACAGAACGGCAGTACCACGGAAGCCAGGGTCACGGCAAAGAAGCCCACAAAGGTGCCTACCATTTCAATGAGCCCGGTAGTCATTCCGCACAGGAAGGCTTTCCGGGGGCGGAACCCAGCTGCCAGCATGGGAGCGACGGTGACCAAGCCCTCGGGGACATTCTGCAGGGCGATCCCGCCGGAGATGAGCAGCGCCGCCTTCAAATCACCGGAGCCCAGGCTCACTCCCGCCGCCAGTCCCTCCGGGAAATTATGGATTGCCATGGCCGCGATGAAAAGCAGCAGCCTATCGGCGTGGAGGTTGTGGACCTGCATATCCTCCTCCCAGCCAATGAGCTTATGGATGTGGGGCACAATGCGGTCCACCAGACTGATGCACCCGGCCCCGGCAAAAATGCCCAGCAGGGTGATGAGCAGGCCGCCGTTTTCCTCCCGTTCAATGGCAGGGAGGATGAGCCCCAGAATTGCCGCAGAAAGCATCACCCCCGCCGCAAAGGCCAGCACAATATCACTGAACCGGTGGCTCATTTTCTTGCAGGGAAGCCCCAATATGGTACCCAGAATCGTGGCACCTCCCACGCCCAAAGCTGTTAAACACACAAGCATCCGAAACACCCTTTCCAAAAAAGATATCACGCTTTCAGCATATGCGTGTTGGATGCTGTCGGTTTCAAAAGCAACCGGGGATTGATGAGATTTCCTGTGCAAACCGGTAGACAGTGCATGAAAACCAAGCTTATCCGCTTGACCCAGCTTGTTGGCTAATTGGTGTTTGTTGAGTTTGTAGAATTGAAAACGTTTCAACGTGTGCGTAGGGAACGGATTTATCCGTTCCGATGCCTCCGATTATCACCGCAGTTCGTTGAATGAGAAATGGTCCGTCAACACCGTAAGGCGCCTGGCGCTCGGTAGTCGGAACACTGTACCATTGGTCGAACTTCGGATGTTCCCCAACGTTTCGAAACGGATGAATCCGTTCCCTACGAACACATACCGCCAAATTCCAATTTGCTGCATTAAACCGATATGCACATGAAAAAAGCAGCGGCGGGGAAGTCCCAACCGCTGCGTCATGTTATGCTGTTTTCCGCTTCATAGGGAGTTGGGAGATGATCACGCCTGCAAAAACCAGGCCGCAGCCCAAAAGTTCCCGGGCAGTCATGGTATTGTGGAGAATCAGCCAGCCGCCGAGGGCCGCAAACACGGATTCCAGGCTCATAATCAAAGAGGCGGTGGTGGGCTCCAGATTTTTCTGTCCCACAATTTGCAGGCTGTAGGCAACGCCCATGGAGAGAATACCGGCAAAGCACAGTGGCAGCCAGCAGGCAAGAATATTGCCCATGTTCAGCTCCTCCGTCAGCAGCATCCAGGGCAGCGACAGCAAGGCCACCACCAGAGCCTGCACGCAGTTGAGCCGCAGCCCATCCATATCGCCGGCAAATTTATCAATCAGCAGAATCTGGACGGCGAAAGCCAGGGCGCAGCCAATGAGGAAAAGGTCCCCCACATTGATGGCAGAAACGCCCATGAAGCTCAGAAGATACAGCCCAACCAAAGCCAGAACCACGCTGAACACCGCATTCATCCCCGGCTTCCGGTGGACGAAAATCCCCAGCATGGGCACCAGCACGATGTACATGGCGGTGAGAAATCCCGCCTTGCCCGGGTCGGTGTAGATCAGACCGATCTGCTGCAGGCTGGCAGCAATGAACAGCGCGCTGCCGCAGACAGCCCCCGCAATCCACAGCCGCTTGTTCTTCCACTTTGCCAGGGATTTCCGGATCCCAATCTTAAAATCGAAAACCAGCGTGAGCAAGAACAGAAAAATGACCGCCAGGCCGCATCGGATCGCCTGAAAGGTAAAAGGACCGATGAGGTCCATGCCAACGCTTTGGGCGATGAAGGCCAGGCCCCAGATGGATGTGCCGCAGAGAAGTGCCAGGGTTCCGCGCAATTGTTTTTTCATATAAATCACCAGTGCGTAATTTATCATATTTGAACAAATTTTGCAAGTCCCCGACGGATATTTGCTTTTTGTACCGGAACGTGGTATGATAAGTAAAATTGTTTTTTCAAGGAGACTGCAATGGAAGAGCTCTTCATCCCCACGCTGCATTATTTCGCCATGAACAATATTTTCACCGGCTCCATGGGGGCGTTTCGGTTCCGCGCCGCGCCGGTCATCGTCATGGCCACGCCCAAAGAGGTGGATTATGAGAAGAGCAGCATTCAGGTGGAATTCTGGCACGGGCCCTATTGCTACGAAAAAAGCACCATGGAGGGGGAGCGGACTTTCCCCCTGTCCTCCCAAGGTCGGGAGGATATGATCGCCTGGCTGGAAGAGCATATCTGATTCGCCCGAGAAAAAACGAGCCAACTTTGGATTTCCAGTTGACATTTCCGCTATTTGTGGTAGAATAGCGGAGATATGCAAAGACGATACGGAAACCAAACAGATTCCGGGCGCTGCAGCGAGAGGGGAATGGTGAGAGCCCCTTGTGTGCCGATTCTGCAAGCCACTTCCGTTGTTGCCCGGGAGGACCGGGACGGGCGCTCCCGTTACAGAGCGGCTAAGATGTCCTGGCTTCCAGGATAATTAGGGTGGTACCGCGAGACAATCTCGCCCCTATGCTGGGGGCGGGGTTTATTTTTTTGAAATCTGATTTGGAGGTCATACCAATGAGCCAGAAACCCTATGGTGTCAATGAACTGCGCGAGATGTTC
This sequence comes from Bacillota bacterium, assembly GCA_028719885.1. Classification (GTDB taxonomy): domain Bacteria; phylum Bacillota; class Clostridia; order Oscillospirales; family Oscillospiraceae; genus Faecousia. The sequence continues at coordinate 91,044 of JAQYLT010000033.1, read as the reverse complement.
CTCTCTTTCTTCGAGAGCAAGGGGCACCTGCGCCTGCCCAGTTTTTCTCTGATTCCCCAGAATGACGCATCCCTTTTGCTGATCAACTCCGGCATGGCGCCTATGAAGCCCTACTTCACCGGCGAGGTGGAGCCCCCCCGGCACCGGGTCTGCACCTGCCAGAAGTGCATCCGCACCGGCGACATTGAAAACATCGGCAAAACCGCCCGCCACGGCACCTATTTTGAGATGCTGGGCAATTTCTCCTTTGGCGATTACTTTAAGCACGAGGCAATTGCCTGGAGCTGGGAGTTCCTCACCAAGGTGGTGGGCCTGGACGAGAACCGGCTGTATCCCTCCATCTACGAGAATGACGACGAGGCCTTTGAAATCTGGAACAAGGAAATTGGCATCCCCGCCGACCGGATCTTCCGCTTCGGCAAGTCCGACAACTTCTGGGAGCATGGCTCCGGTCCCTGCGGCCCCTGCTCTGAGATTTACTACGACCGGGGAGAGAAGTACGGCTGCGGCAAGCCCGACTGCACGGTCGGCTGCGACTGCGACCGCTACATGGAGGTCTGGAACAACGTCTTCTCCCAGTTTAACAACGACGGTCAGGGCAACTATACGGAGTTGGCTCAGAAGAACATCGACACCGGCATGGGCCTGGAGCGGCTGGCAGTGGTGTGCCAGGATGTGAACAGCCTGTTCGATGTGGACACGGTGATGAACATCACCAACAAGGTGACGGAGCTCACCGGCGCCTCCTACGGCCAGAGCGTGAAGATGGATGTGTCCCTGCGGGTCATCACCGACCACATTCGGGCTTCCTCCTTTATGATTGCCGACGGCGTTCTGCCCAGCAACGAGGGCCGGGGCTATGTGCTTCGCCGTCTGCTGCGGCGGGCTGCCCGTCACGGCAAGCTCCTGGGTGTGAACCATCCGTTCCTGTACCAGGTGGTTGAGACTGTGGTCCGGGAGAACGAGTGCCACTACGCCTATCTGCGGGAGCGGGCCGAATACATCACCAAGGTGGTGAAGGTGGAGGAAGAGAACTTTGCCCGCACCATCGATGGCGGTATGAAGATTTTCGCGGAAATGCTGGCAGACCACAAGGCCAAGGGAGAAACCGAATTCTCCGGCGCCGATGCCTTCAAGCTCTATGATACCTACGGCTTCCCCATCGACCTGACCCTGGAAATGGTGGCCGACGAGGATATGACCCTGGACCAGGAGTCCTTTGCCAAACTGATGCAGGAGCAGAAAGTCCGCGCCCGGGAGGCCCGGAAAGCGCTGGGCGATTTGGCCTGGGCGGGCATTGACCTGGGACTGGATAACACCCCCACCAAATTCCTGGGCTATGAAAGCACCCAGTGCCAGGCAAAGGTTCTGGCCGTGTGTGTGGGCGATGAAGTCTCCGGCTCCATTGCCGGCGGCGAGGATGGCATTGTGGTCCTGGATCAGACGCCTTTCTATGCGGAAATGGGCGGCCAGGTGGCAGACCACGGTACCATCACCCTGGGGCAGAGCTGCTTCCAGGTGAATGATGTTCAGAAGGACAAGGGCGGCAAGTACCTGCACCACGGCAAAATGCTGAAAGGCTCTTTGAAAGTGGACGATATGGTGGAGGCCTCCATCGATGTGGAGCGCCGCAAGGCCATTATGCGGGCCCACTCCGCCACCCATCTGCTGCAAAAGGCGCTGACCACTGTCCTGGGCGACCATGTGCATCAAGCGGGCTCTCTGGTGGAGCCGGACCATCTGCGCTTCGACTTCACCCACTATTCCGCCCTGACCCAGGAGGAGCTGGCCAAGGTGAACGCCATTGTTCAGGACTCCATTCTGGAGGGCTTCTGCGTGGACACCAAGGAGATGCCCATTGAAGAGGCAAAGAAGCTGGGGGCAACCGCCCTGTTCAGCGAGAAATACGGCGATACCGTCCGGGTCGTGAACATGAGCGGCTACTCCATCGAGTTCTGCGGCGGCACCCACCTGGACAATACCGCCAAGGTTGGCGCCTTTGAGCTGGAAAGCGAGGGAAGCGTTGCCTCCGGTGTCCGGCGAATTGAGGCTGTCACCGGCAAGGCCTGCCTGCAGAAAATGGAAGAAAGCCAGGCGGTCCTTTCCGAGGCTTCCTCCAAGCTGAAAGTCAAGCCCAATGAGCTGGGTACCAAGATTCAGAGCAATCTGGATGAAATCAAGGAGCTGAAGCGGGTCATCGAGCAGTATCAGGCCAAGGACGCTGCCGGTGAAGTGGATCGGCTCATGTCCGGTGCAAAGGAAATGGGCGGCCTGAAGGTGCTCACGGCCAAGATGTCCGGCGTGGAGGCAAATAGACTGCGCCAGATGGGCGATCTGCTGCGGGATAAGGAGCCCGGCGTGGTTGCGGTGCTGTCCTCCGTCAATGGCGATAAGCCCTCTTTCCTGGCGGTTTGCGGCAAGGAAGCGGTGGCCAAGGGAATCAAGGCAGGCGAGCTGGTGAAGCTGGTCTGCTGTGCCTGCGGCGGCTCCGGCGGCGGCAAGCCCGATTCCGCCATGGGCGGCGGCAAGGATGTCAGCAAGGTGGATGCTTCCCTGGCACAGGTGGAAGGCTTTATTTCCTCCAAGCTTTCATAAGAATCTGATGGCGCAGCTTTTCCGGCTGCGCCATTTTCAAAACAGTGGGGGAGTGGAGACATGAGAAAGCTGCTGTGGTTCACAATTGGATTTGCAATCGGCTGCGGTTTGTGCGTCACATTGTTCTGGCAGAAGAATCTGCTTCCAATGCTTCTCTATGCAGCCGTGTGCTGCGGGCTGTGCTTTCTGTTTGGCTTCCGCAACGATCTGTTTCGTTTCCCCACGGGAGCTTATCTTGGTCTGACCATTTCTTTTGCCTGGTTTTTCCTGTTTCAGAATCAATATCTCCGGCCCATTCAGCCCTTGGATGGGGCGACGATTCAAATGAAGATTACCGCGTCGGACTACAGCGAGAGGACGAATTATGGTTTCTCCGTGGAGGGCTTCACGGTGCTGGAGGGCAGGCCATACCGGCTGCGGCTCTTTCACAGCGGAGAGGAGCCGCTTTCCCCGGGGGAAGTGCTGGACGGGGAGTTCCGTCTGCGCTTAACGGTGCCCGGCGGGAAAATGGATTCCTCCTACTATCAGGGAAACGGTGTTTTCCTGGTTGCAACCCAAAAGGGGGAAGCGATTCGGTCACAGTCAGAGAGAAATGATCTGTTTTTCCTGCCGCCCCGGGTGGCCCAAACAGCCCGGGAGCGCATTGCGGCACTTTTTCCCAAGGATACCGCAGCCTTTGCCAAGGCCCTGCTGCTGGGGGACACCTCCGATTTGAGCTACAGCGTGGACACCGCCCTGAAAATCAGCGGCATCCGCCATGTGGTTGCCGTATCCGGGCTTCATGTGTCCATTGTGTTCAGCCTGGTTTATCTGCTATTCCGGGGCCGGAGGTGGCTGACCTTCCTGGTTTCAGTCCCGTTGCTGCTGTTTTTCGCTGGGGTAACCGGCTTTTCCCCCTCGGTGACCAGGGCCTGCCTGATGTGCGGGCTCATGGCCTTTGGCGGGGCGGTAAAGGAGGAATACGACAGCCTGACCAGTCTCTCTTTTGCGGTTCTGTGTATGCTGGTGATGAATCCCTTTGTGCTGCTGTCCGTGAGCTTCCAGCTATCGGTGGCAAGCGTATTTGGAATCCTGCTGTTTGCGCTGCCCATTGCCAACAGAATGAACGGCATTTCCAATGGGAAAAGGGGAATCGGCAAAACGCTGTCCCTCTGGTTTTCTTCCTCCGTTTCTGTTTCCCTGGCTGCAATGATTTTTTCCACGCCGTTCAGCGCCTATTACTTTGGCACCATCAGCCTGGTGGGCGTCCTGACCAATCTACTCACCATCTGGCTGATTGCCTTCCTTTTTTATGGCGTTTCTTTTGTGAGCTTGTTCGGCGGAATGCTCCCCACTGTCTGCCGTTGGGTGGCCTGGCTGATTTCCTGGCCCATCCGATTTGTGCTGTTTACTGCCCAGACCCTTTCCAAAATCCCCTTTGCCGCGCTGTATACCCAGAGCGGCTATGTGACGGCCTGGCTTGTATTTTGCTATGTGCTGCTGGCGCTGTATCTGATGTTTAGAAGATGGGGAAGACGCTTCTTTGCGGCGGGGGCGGCCTGCCTGGTCCTGGCGGTGGCGGCTTCCGTGGTGATGCCCCGGAGGGACGCCCTGCGCTTAAACGTGCTGGATGTGGGGGAGGGGCAGTCCATTCTGCTTCAGACGGGCGGCCAAAGCTTTTTGATTGACTGCGGCGGCAGCAGCGACACGAAAACAGCGGACCAGATTGCCCAGACCCTTTTGAGCCAGGGTGTTTTTCATTTGGACGGCCTGGTGCTCACCCATTATGATCGGGACCATTCCAATGCCATTGAAAAGCTTGAAACCAGAATTCCAGTGAATCGGTTTTATTTGCCGGTGCAGGAGGAAAACAGCCTGCGGTTTACCCAGCTGAACCGGCCGGACAAGGCGGTCACGCTGATCTCCCAGGATTATGAAATTCCCCTGGGAACGGGCAAGCTGACACTTCTGGAACCGGGAAAATCGAAAAACGACAATGAAAACTCCATGTGCGTCTTGTTTGAATCAGCGGAATGTGTTATACTGATAACCGGAGACCGCAGCCGAACCGGTGAACGGGCTTTGCTGGAGCAGTACCAGCTTCCCCCGGTGGATGTTCTGATTGCAGGACACCATGGCTCTAAGAATGCAACCTCCTATGAGCTTTTGGAGGCAGTTCAACCACAGATTGTCATCATCTCCGTGGGAGAAAACAGCTATGGTCATCCTGCACAGGAGGTTTTGAATCGGCTGGCGGAATACAACTGCACCGTATACCGGACGGATTTGCAGGGATCGGTTCTTCTCAGGAGGTAACTATGGCAAAGAAGCCCCAAACGGATGGCGCCTTTCAGAATCTGAAAGCATCCATTCGGAATCAGAAAATCGACAGGCTCTATTTTTTCTTCGGGGAAGAGACGTTCCTGATGAACTACTATCTGGAAGCCATCAAAAAACAGCTGCTGGACCCGCTGACGGAGTCCTTTAACTTTCACCGGTTCACCAGCGAGAATTTCGACCTGGCAGAATTTTTGGAGGCAGTGGAAAATCTTCCCATGATGGCGGAAGCAACCCTGGTTCAGGTGGATGATATTGACATATTTAAGCTGAACGAGACGGAGCGGGAGAAAATAGCCGCCCTATTCCAGGACATTCCCGAATACTGCACCGTGGTTTTTACCTACCTCACCGTGGCATGGAAGCCGGACAAGCGGCTGAAAAAGCTGTGGGAAGCAGTGGAACAGAATGGGCTGCCGGTGGAATTCTGCAAACAGGACCAAAAAGAGCTGATTCCCTGGATTTCCAGGCATTTTGCCGCCCAACAGAAGCGGATTTCCAATGAGCTCTGCGCCTATCTGATTGAAATCACCGGCGGCACCATGACGGCCCTCAGCGGTGAGATACAGAAGATTTGCGCCTATTCCGGTTCCGATGAAATCAAAAAGTCCGACATCGACGCGGTGACGGAGCCGGTGCTGGATGCGGTGGTTTTTCAAATGACCGATCAGATCAGCGCCGGGGCCTATGAAAAAGCGTTTCAATGCCTGGGGCAGCTGCTGAAAATGCAGCAGGAGCCTTTGGCCATTCTGGGCGCCCTGGGGAGCCATTTTCGCCGGCTCACCGCAGCCAAATGCCTTCAGGAGCTGGGGAAGAACGCCTATGATCTGCAAAAGCTCTGCGGCATTCCGGACTATCCGGCGAAGAAGCTCATGGAGGCGGCCCGGCGTATGGATAAGGCCTTCTGCGGCAGGGCATCGGAGCTGGTGCTGGAGACGGACTATAAGATGAAAACCTCCTATGACGACAGCCAGCGGCTTTTGGAGCTTCTTGTGCTCCGGCTTGCCACGGAGGCCCGCCATGGTTAAAATCCGGGAGGCCATCGTGGTGGAGGGGCGGTATGACCAAAACACCCTGAGACAGATTGTGGACGCCCCTGTTTTTGAAACCCGGGGCTTTGGGATATTCAAGGATAAAGAGCAGATGGCCCTGCTCCGGGCGGTGGCAGAAAGGCGGGGGCTTATCGTGCTGACGGACTCAGACGGCGCGGGCTTTGTCATTCGCAACCACATCAAAAGCGCCATTCCGGGGAAATTCCTGAAGCACGCCTATATCCCGGATATTCCCGGCAAGGAAAAGCGGAAAGCTTCCCCCGGAAAAGAGGGGAAGCTGGGGGTTGAGGGCATGACAAAGGATGTGATCCTTTCGGCTCTGAAGGCCTCCGGCGCCACATTTGAGGATGGGACGGAGCTTGCGCCCCGGGGCATCACCAAGCAGGATTTTTTTGAGTTGGGCCTCTCCGGTGGGGCGGACAGCAGCCGAAAGCGGCTTGCGCTCCAGAAAAAATTGAAGCTGCCGGAGCATATGAGTGCCAACGCCCTGCTTCAGGCACTGAATTTGCTATACTCGTTGGAAGAGCTTTCGGATTTGATGAAAGCATTGGAGAGAGAAAATGGTTGATATATCAGTTCATAATTTAACAAAGTTTTTTGTGATTGGAGAAAACCTGCTGCAAGGGCTGTCCTTTGATGTGCAGGAGGGGGAGTGCGTTGCCATTCTCGGCCGGAACGGCTGCGGCAAAACCACCCTGTTTCGCATCCTCACCGGGGAGCTGGACTACGACGAGGGGGAAGTGTACGTCAATCCCAACAAGCGTCTGGGCCTGATTTCTCAGATTCCCGTGTTCCCGGAGGGCTACACCGTGGAGGATGTGCTTCGCTCTGCCTATGCCGGTTTGATGAAGATTCAAAGGGACATGATTTCTTTGGAGCAGAGCATGCAGTCCGGGGCAACGGCGGAGCAGCTGCGGCAGTACGACGCCCTGTCTAACCGGTTCCAGGCCGGGGGCGGCTATGACATGGACGTGGAGGTGGACAAAATCTGCAACGGCCTGGGCATCACCCAGGAGCAGCGCAGCCAGGAGTTTGCCAGCCTCTCCGGCGGAGAGAAGACCCGGGTGAATCTGGCCCGGCTGCTGCTGGAAAAGACGGACATCCTGCTGCTGGACGAGCCCACCAACCATCTGGATTTAAACAGCGTGGAGTGGCTGGAGCAGTATATCAATTCCTTTAAGGGCACCGTGCTGGCCATCTCCCACGACCGGTATTTCATCGACCAGGTGGCTGACCGGGTGATTGAAATCACCGACGGACACGCGGAATTCTATTCCGGCAACTACTCGTTCTATATGGACGAAAAGCAGGCCCGGTTTGATTTGCAGATGAAGCAGTATGAGCAGGAGCAGGCCAAGCTCAAGCAGCTGGGCTTTACCGTGGAGCGGATGAAGGGCTGGGGCATCAACAACCGCACCCTCTACCGCCGGGCCATGTCCATTCAGCATCGGATGGACCGCATCCGGAAAACCGAGAAGCCAAAGACGGAAAAGACCATGAAGGCCTCTTTCGGAGAAAAGGACTTTTCCGGCGATGTGGTTTTCAAAATGAAAAACGTCTCCAAAGCCTTTGGGGACAGAACGCTTTTCTCTGATGTAAACCTGAATGTGGAGGCGGGGGAGCGGATTGCCCTGTTAGGCGACAACGGCACCGGCAAATCCACCTTTATCAAGTGCTTGCTGGGGGAGGAGGACTGCGCCGGAAAAATCCAGTTCGGCCCCACGGTGAAATGGGGATACCTGCCCCAGATCATCCACTTTGACCACCCGGAGCGCAGCCTCTACGACACCATGCTCTATGAGAAGAACTGCACCCCTCAGACTGCACGGGACCGGCTGGGCGCATTTCTGTTCCAGGGTGAGGATGTGTTCAAAAGCGTTGGTAACCTCTCCGGCGGCGAGCAGTCCCGTCTGCGGCTGTGTATGCTGATGGATGAAAAAATCAATCTGCTGATTTTGGACGAGCCCACCAACCACCTGGACATTGCCTCCCGGGAGTGGGTGGAGGCGGCCATTGAGGAATTCGAGGGTGTGCTGCTCTTTGTGTCCCACGACCGTTACTTTATCGAAAAGTTTGCGGAGCGGATTTGGCTGCTGGAAGACGGAACCATCCGGGATTTCCGCTGCGGCTATCAGAAATACCGCTCCATTCTGGAGCATGAGAAGGCCCTCGCCCCCGTGGTAAAGCAGCCGCCCAAGGAGAAAAAGGAAAAGCCCAAGGGCGGCACCAAGGACACGGACAAGCTGATTCGTCGGCTGGAGCGGGAGATTGAAAAGCAGGAGGCCGCCATTTCGGAATTGGATCAGAAAATTGAGGCTGCCGCCGCCGACTATCAGGAGCTGACCCGCCTGCTGGGAGAGAAAGAAGAGGCGGAGGCGGTGCTGATGGAGCTGATGGAGCAGTGGGAAGAGGCACAGACCTAACGAGATACCGCAATCAGGGAGGAAAAAGATGATTCAGCTGCGGAAAGTTGACATTCAGAATGTCTGGAATATTTTGGCGTTGTCGGTTTCGGATAACCAAAAAAGCTTTGTGGCCACGAATACCGAAAGCATCGTGGAGGCTTACTGCGCCATTACAAACGGCGGAGTGGCACTGCCTTTCGGAATCTATGAGGAGGATACCCTGGTGGGCTTCACCATGATTAGCTATGGCTGCGACGACTGGGAGGATGCCCCCGCCATTGCCCGGGACAATTATGCCATCTGGCGTCTGATGATCGACCAGCGATTCCAGGGAAAAGGATACGGAAAGGCAGCAATGGCAGCGATATTGGACTTTATTCGTACATTCCCCCGGGGAAAGGCGGAATACTGTATGCTTTCCTATGAGCCGGAGAATACTGTTGCCAAAGCGCTTTACCTTTCCTTTGGTTTCCGGGAGAACGGAGAGATGGACGGAGACGAGATTGTCGCGGTGCTGAAACTCTGAATCAGAGGTTGACACAGGACATCAATCTTCCTATAATAAGGTGTAAAAACAGATAAGGAGCGATAAAAAATCATGAGTTCTTGCAATGGAAATTGTTCCAGCTGTGGCTCTGACTGCACCGATCGCAAGTCCGAGAGTCTGCTGGCAGAGCTGAATCCCAGGTCCACCGTGAAAAAGGTGATTGCGGTGGTGTCCGGCAAGGGCGGCGTGGGCAAGTCCACCGTCACCTCCATGCTGGCCGTAGCCATGGCCCGGGAGGGCAAGCGGGTTGGTGTTCTGGATGCGGACATTACCGGCCCCTCTGCGCCCACCGCCTTTGGTGTGAACGAGTGCCAGGGAGCGGACGATGAGGGGCTCTATCCCGCCCTGACCCGCAGCGGCATTCAGGTGATGTCCATCAATCTGCTGCTGGATAATCCTGCCGACCCTGTGGTATGGCGGGGCCCGGTGATTGCCGGGGCGGTGAAGCAGTTCTGGACGGATGTGATCTGGGAGGATGTGGACTATCTGTTTGTGGACATGCCTCCCGGAACCGGCGATGTGCCCCTGACCGTGTTCCAGAGCCTGCCGGTGAACGGCATCATCATCGTCACCAGCCCTCAGGACCTGGTGTCCATGATTGTGAGCAAGGCGGTGAAGATGGCCGAGATGATGCACATTCCCGTGCTGGGCTTCGTGGAGAACTATTCCTACCTCCGGTGCCCGGACTGCGGCAAGAAGATTCAGGTATTCGGCGAGAGCCACCTGGAAGAAATCGCCCAGAAGCATGGCCTGCCCATTCTGGCCCGTCTGCCCATTGACCCGAAGGTTGCCGAGGCCTACGACAACGGCCAGATGGAAACGGTGAACACCGATGCCCTGGCAGAGGCAATTAAGGCTGTAAAAGCTGCGGAATAACAAGCAAAAAGCTGAGTTCCTCCGGTTGGAGAAGCTCAGCTTTTTCTTATCATATGCGTATTGTCTTGACGCACCATCGCGGTAAATCAGAAGTTGCGTAGGGAATGCATTTATGCATTCCGCCCTGGTCGCAAATCACCTGGGGTTATTGAATCGAAAAAACGTTGTGTTTTGCGTAGGGAACGGATTTATCCGTTCCGCCCGTTCCGATAAATACCAAGGTTCGTAACGAATTGGCCGCGGGGCCTCCCCGCCAAATTCCAATTTACCCGCTTATAATTTGCTGTCGAATACATACCAGATGCCCAGTAAAACTGCCGCAAAGGGGGCATAGGTCAGAAGCGCCTTGTGGGTGATATCGATGACGCTGAAACCAGCGTACTCCATCAGGTAAAACAATCCGCAGGTCAACGCGGAGGAGAGCACGGCGCGGGTAAGATTCTTGCCAATGGTATTGGAAAAGAAGAAGGTATACAGCAGCCCGATCAGTGGATTTGCCACGGTAAAGAGCACACAGAGCAGGGGATTAAACAGGCTCACAAGCAGCGCGGCAATCAGCACACCCAGCAGCACCACCGGGGCGGAATTGGCAATCACACCGGGCAGGAATGCGTTCAGCGCCCAATTGGCTGCAAGGTTCAAAAAAATTGCAAGGGCAACTGCCATGATCCGGAAAAACAGCCAGCCCAAAAAGGAATGTCCATTGGGCAGCAGAAAATTCAGAAGATGAATGATAAAAGAGAGAATGATCAGCGACAACAGCTGGGCGGAAAGCAGCGAAATCGTGGAGCAGGCGGAATAGGAGAGAATGAGGATGTCGCTGCGGAAGATGGCAAAGGGCAGGGGAGAGAGGTACTGATTCAGGTTCCAGGGCTTCAGGGTATACACGGTGACGGTGATGGCGTAAACGAACAGAATGCCGAGGAATCCGGAAATGGAGCGGTTAACAGTACAGTGGGGCCCAAAGAACAGCCGGAAAACCATGCCCAGGCCAAGGGAGAATACAATCAGCCCCAGGAAAAGAAGAATCAGGGCTTCCATGGTGGTGGGAATCAAGGAGCCGGTGCTGTCCAGGGCGGACTGAATGGAATCAATGAGGCGATCGGCGCCAAGAACGGAAAACCAGTCGGTACTCACGGGTGCCTCCTTTTTGATAGAGAAGAAAACCTCCGCCATTGCTGACGGAGGTTAAGAAGATTCGAATCCGTATAATTACTTGATTTCGGCTTCGGCGCCAGCTTCCTTCAGCTCGGCAACCAGCTTCTCGGCATCTTCCTTGGAGATAGCTTCCTTCAGGGTCTTGGGGCAGTTGTCCACCAGATCCTTGGCGTCCTTCAGGCCCAGGCCGGTAGCGGCACGGACAACCTTGATGACACCCAGCTTGGAAGCGCCGGCGTTCTTCAGGATGACGTCGAACTCGGTCTTCTCTTCCACAGCCTCAGCAGCAGCGGCAGCGGGAGCAGCAACAGCGGCGGCAGCGGCGGAAACACCGAAGGTTTCCTCCAGAGTGTGAACAAGCTCAGACAGCTCCAGGACGGTCAGAGCCTTGACTTCTTCAACGATAGCAGCGATCTTTTCACTAGCCATGGTAATTAATCCTCCTAATTGATTATGTTTGGTAAAATGGTTTGTGGGTTACGAAGTGAAGCTTACGCTTCTGCGGCAGGAGCGCCGCCCTCTTTCTGCTGGCGAATCTGGTCGATCACGCAAGCAAGGCTGGAGATAGGAGCCAGGAAAGTACCGAGAACCTGAGCAACCAGAGCGTTCTTGCTGGGCAGCTCGCCGAAGCCGTTCAGCTGATCAGCGGACAGCACGGAGCCCTCAACAACGCCACCCTTGATGGTCAGAGTCTTCAGCTTGTTCTTCTTGGCAAACTCGCAGACGATACGAGCAGGGGCGATGGGGTCGCCGGTGGTGGAAGCCATAGCGGTGGTACCGTTCAGAATCTCAGAGAAATCGTAACCAGCATTCTTGGTTGCGAAATTGGTCAGAGTGTTCTTCACAACGGAGTACTCAACACCGGCCTCACGGAACTGCTTACGCAGCTCGGTATCCTGAGCGACAGTGATGCCCTTGTAGTCGACGAAAACCACGGAAGAAGCTTCCTGAATTTTGCCGGTGAGGGATTCAACAACTGCCTTCTTGCTCTCAAGAACCTTTGCGTTGGGCATTATTTTCACCTCCGAAAAAAATAAGTCTCTCTGCCAGAAGACAGAAAGACACGCAGAAAATCATATTCAGCGCACCTCGGCAGGACTTACGCCTTGCGGCACCTGCTGTCTTTGGCAACTTCTAAATAATATCAGATATAATGGGATTTGTCAAGCATGATTTTGCTTTTTTTCACGGGGCTTCGATGATATCTTCTTTCAGCTCGCTGCGTCGCACCAGATAACGACGGATTGCAAACAGCCCTGCAATGCAGGCAACACCGGCCAGACTATTCCGCACAGCAAAAACCCCGGGTGCTTTCGCATCCGGGGTAATGTCATCTGAAATTACAGATACTTGGCAGTGGAAACCTTCACGCCGGGGCCCATGGTGGAAGCCACGGTGCAGGAACGGATATACTGGCCCTTGGCAGCGGCGGGCTTGGCCTTCACAACAGCTTTCACCAAGGTATCCATGTTCTCGGTCAGCTTCTCGGAGCCGAAAGAAACCTTGCCGATGGGGCAGTGGATGATGTTGGTCTTGTCCAGACGGTACTCAACCTTACCAGCCTTGATTTCCTTGACGGCAGCACCCACGTTGGGGGTCACGGTGCCGGCCTTGGGGGAGGGCATCAGACCCTTGGGGCCCAGAACCTTACCAAGACGGCCAACAATGCCCATCATGTCGGGAGCGGCGACGACCACGTCGAAGTCGAACCAGTTTTCCTTGGTGATCTTCTCCACCAGCTCCATGCCGCCGACGTAATCAGCGCCGGCCTCCTTGGCCTCGTCCACCTTGGCGTCCTTGGCGAACACCAGAACCCGGCGGGTCTTGCCGGTGCCGTTGGGCAGGACCACAGCGCCGCGGACCTGCTGGTCAGCGTGACGGGAGTCGACACCCAACTTGATGTGGATTTCCACGGTCTCATCGAACTTGGCGGAAGCGCCTTTCACAACCAGATCCAGGGCTTCGGTGGGATCGTACTGAACGGAGCGGTCAATCAGCTTGGCGCTCTCCTTATATTTTTTACCTCTAAACAATGTTTTTTCCTCCTTATCGTGGTGATGCGGAATAATCCTCCCACATTTCCGGGAAATCACTCCCGGATCAGCAAATCATCAATCAACAACAGTAACGCCCATGGAGCGGCAGGTGCCAGCAACCTGGCTCTCGGCAGCTTCCAGAGAGGCGACATTCAGATCGGGCATCTTGGTCTTGGCGATCTCGGTGATCTGAGCCTTGGTGATAGTGCCGACCTTGGTCTTGTTGGGAACGCCGGAACCCTTGTCCAGGCCGATTGCCTTCATAATCAGCATGGGGGTCGGAGGAGTCTTGGTAATAAAGGTGAAGCTGCGGTCCGCGTAGACGGTGATCACAACGGGAATCTTGTAGCCCTCCTGATCCTTGGTGCGGGCGTTGAATTCCTTGATAAATGCGGCAATGTTAACACCGTGCTGACCCAGAGCAGGGCCAACAGGGGGAGAAGCGGTTGCCTTTGCGGCGTTGATCTGAAGCTTAATAATGCCAGTGACTTTCTGTGCCATAATAAGCACCTCCTGAATAAAATGTGGTAATATGCGCTTAGACGCATTTCTTGCGGGGCATTTACCCCTCCCACGTTCCGGCCGGGCGAGCCGACCCGATGCGTTTACTGGGAAATTACTTCTACCTGATCAAGCTCAAACTCGACGGTAGTCTCTCGGCCGAACATCGACACAATGACGTTGACCGCATTGTTTTCGACCTCGATGCTCTCCACGGTGCCGGTGAAAGAGCTCAAGGGACCATCCACAATCCGAACCGTGTCGCCCACGGCATAGTTGACGATGATCTCTTTCTTCTCCACACCCATGGAGTAGACCTCCTCCTCGGTGAGGGGAGTGGGGTCATTGCTGGAAGAACCCACGAAACCGGTTACGCCGCGGATGTTCCTGATTACGTGCCAGGTGTCATCGCTGTACACCATCTTGACCAGCACATAGCCGGGATAAACCTTCCGGTCAAAAGTCTTGCTTACGCCGGACTCGGTAATCTCGGTTACGGTTTCAAGGGGAATGGACACCGCGAGAATCTGATCCTGCAGCTGGCGGGATTCCACAGTCTTCTCGATGGTGGCCTTTACGGTGTTTTCATAACCGGAGTAGGTATGCACCACATACCATTTTGCAGTTTCTGCCATTGTCTGTACCTTAGTGGAACGCGCCGATCAGGGCATCGATTCCGACCTGAGCCACAAAGTCGAACAGCCAAATGAACACGCCGACGGCGATGACGCAGCCGACCACAATGGCGGTGTTCTTCAGAACCTGCTTGGGGGTGGGCCAAACAACCTTCTTCAGCTCACTGCGGAGCTCACGGAAATACTTGCAGACCTTGCCCCAGGTTCTCTTGAACCAATTTTCCTTTTTCACATCAGCCATGATTGGGGCCCTCCTTACTTAGTCTCTGTGTGAGTGGTGTGCTTCTTGCAGAATCTGCAATACTTCTTCATTTCGAGACGGTCAGGATCGTTCTTCTTGTTCTTCATGGAATTGTAGTTTCTCTGCTTGCACTCAGAGCATCTCAAAGTGACTTTAACGCGCATATCGGCACCTCCTTAAATTATTGCCTCCCTGTATCACTCCGGCTAGAAAAATTTAGAATGGTCAACTACAAATAACCGTTCCGAAGCTGAAAAAGGCGCACAAAAAAAGCACCCTTTTCACAGGTGAAATCATTCTAACATAGACACAAGGCAAAGTCAACCACAATTTCCCTTGAAAAGATGAAAAATGCCTTGTTTTTTTACGGTTTATTCGATACAATGTGTACAAACAGAGGATGGAGGCATATGTAATGCAGAAAATCATGGGGATTGACTATGGCGACGCCAGAACCGGGGTGGCCATTTCGGATTTGCTTTGCAGCATTGTGGGCACCACGGCAGTGCTTCCCAGCAGAAATACGGAAAAGCTGCTTATGGATATCGTCCGGCTGGTCAAGGAAAAACAGGTAGGGGAGATCGTGGTAGGGCTTCCCAAAAACATGGACGGGACCGAGGGGAGCCGGGCCCAGCTATGCCGGGAATTTGCCCGGCTGGTGCAGGAAGCCACCGGTGTGCCGGTGACCATGTGGGACGAGCGGCGCACCACGGTGGAGGCCCACAATATCCTTTCCGCCCATAATTACCACGGGAAGAAGAGAAAAGAAACGGTGGACGCCGTGGCAGCATCCCTGATTTTGGAGGGCTACCTGGCCTTTCGGAGCAAGTAAATCACATGTGCAGAAATCAGTGTGCACTACAGCAAGCGTCCCAGTAAGAGCCCCAGGAGGAAGCAGAGTACCCCGAAAATGACGAATTCAAAGGGATTCCTAAGGTATTTCACCCGGGTAATCCGTTTGATCACCGGCTTTTCCACCAGCTTTTCCACCGTTTTGATGACCGGCTTCTCCACATATTGAATCACAGGCTTTTCCACGGTTTTTTCCACGATTTTCTCCTGGATTTCCGGTACTTTTACAACTACCTGCTGAATTTTCGGTTCTGAAACTCTGCCGGTTGCAAGATATTCCACATCGGTTTTCAGCACATCCGCCAATTGAATCAGCTTCAGGGTGTCCGGCGCTGCCAGATCGTTTTCCCATTTGCTTACCGCTTGCCTGCTGACCTCCAGAATAGAGGCCAGCTTTCCCTGGGACAGGTTCTGCTGCTTACGCAGGGAAGTGATTCGCTCTCCAATGGACATATTCATCACCTTTTTATCGGAAATCATGTAAACTATTTGTTGCATTTCCGATTATAGCAGATTATTTTGTCAAAATCAAGAATGATTCTTTTCCGAGAAATCCAGCTTGGAGAGGGGATTGGCCTCTGCCGCGATTTTCAGCTCCGTGTTCTCAATATGGGTGTAGATTTGGGTGGTGTTCAGGTTCTCATGGCCCAGAACCTCCTGAACGGTTTTCACATCCACGCCGCCGGAGAGCATCATGGTGGCTGCCGTGTGGCGAAGCTTGTGGGCGGAGAACAACGTCGAATCCAAGCCCGCCTGCATCAGCGCCTTTTTCACCAGCCGGTGCACTGCCGTGACGCTGATTCGATTGTTGTCCCGGGACCCGAACAGCGCTTTGTTGTCCGACAGCACCTTTTCCTGCCGTTCCACCAAATAGGCGTCGATGGCCTTCCGGCAGGCTGTGCCAAAGTACACAAACCGCTCTTTATTTCCTTTGCCCACAACCCGAATTCGGTCCTCATATACGTCCGTCAGATTCAGCCCCACCAGCTCGCTGCGGCGGATTCCGCAGTTGAGGAAGAGCATTAAAATGGCGTAATCCCGCTTTTCGTTGGGACCGGAAACCGCCTGCAGCAGGGCGGCGGACTGCTCCATGGTCAGATATTTGGGCAGGCTTTTCCTGAGCTTGGGATACTCCAGATCCGCAACCGGGTTTTCGGTGAGCTGCTTGGTACGCACCGTCAGGTATTTGTAAAAGGATTTGATGGCAGACAGCTTTCTGGCCCGGGAAGAGGCGGAAATACCGTGTTCCGGGGCCGGATTGTCCGGATTAATAGGTCTGTCATTGGCCAGATAGGACAGAAAGTCGAAAATCTCACTGGTGTCAATGCTGCGGATAAAATTCAAATCCACATCCTTAATATCAATGGTTTCCAGGTCCGTGCTGATGGGCATGTCATTTCGCATCAGCTTGATGAACCGCAAAAACATTCTCAAATCCAGATAGTATTCAGAAATCGTCAGTGGCGATTGGCCCTTGATGGTCTCGTGATAGATCAGAAACTCCCGCAGAATCTGCGGACAATCGTGATAGCGCTGCATGTAGATGCCTCCTGAAAATGAACGTATCAACTTGTGAACTCCCGGCAGAAACCAAGCTGCCGCCATGGTTCCTTTTGATTATAACACATTCATACTCCCAACGCAACAAAATTTTTATTTTGTTGCGTTGGTGAAATCCATATCCACGGGGCAGGGCTTTCCGGTTTTTCGCTTCCGGCACTTCCCTGCATCTCTTGGCTGACGGATAAACTGGTCGAGCCGCAAAAATTATTCTTTACTTTTTGTGTCACAAACTGTAAAATAATACTATCCGAATTTTGAACTCAGGAGGTAAACATCATGAGCGTAAAAAGAATTGGTGTACTTACCAGCGGCGGCGACGCACCCGGAATGAACCCCTGTGTCCGCGCCGTTGTCAGAACTGCCATTTATCACGGCATCGAGTGCTACGGCATCCGCCGGGGTTGGAATGGTCTGATTTCCGGTGACATTGTCCGTCTGGACGAAAAGAGCGTTGCTCACACCATCAATCGGGGCGGCACCATCCTCTACACTGCCCGCAGTAAGGAATTCATGACCGAAGAAGGCCAGCGCAAGGCTGTTTCCACCTGCAAGTTCCTGGGTCTGGACAGCATCATTGCCATCGGCGGTGACGGTACCTTCCGCGGCGCCAAGGCCCTCAGCAAATACGGCATCAATGTCATTGGCATCCCCGGCACCATCGACAACGACATCAGCTGCACAAACTACTGCATCGGCTTCGACACTGCTGCCAACACCGCCATCGAGTGCATCGATAAGCTTCGTGACACCATGCAGTCCCACGAGCGCTGCTCTGTGGTAGAGGTCATGGGCCGCAACGCCGGATACCTGGCCATGTATGTGGGCCTGGCCTGCGGCGCCACTGCCGTGCTGGTTCCCGAAGAGCCCATCGATTTTGAGCGGGATGTGATCGAGAAGATTCGCCAGGCTCGTTTCAATGGCTTCACCCACTATATGATCGTGGTGGCCGAAGGCGCCGGTTCCGCCTCCGACATTGCCGCGAAGATCAAAGAAGCCATCGATCTGGACCCCCGGGTGACCGTGCTTGGCCACATTCAGCGCGGCGGCACTCCCACCGGCCGTGATCGGGTCAATGCCACCAAGATGGGCTACCTGGCTGTAGAGCTGCTGCTGGCCGGAAAGACCAACCGCATCATCTGCACCCACGACGGCTCTTTCTCCGATGTGGACATCGACGAGGGCCTGGCCATGAAGAAAGGCATTCAGCAGATGGAAGTGGATGTGCTGGCTGCCATGACCGGAATCTAAGCCCCTCCCCTTTTCAAAGCTTACAGCCGCTGCGTTTTTGCAGCGGCTGTTTTCGTGTTTATTGAAGTCCGATGTTTGTGGCTGTCATTTTTTGCCAGTCAATCGCAATAGGCTCTTTTCCTGCGAAGAAGTCCGACTCCCATTTCTCAAAATCCCGGCGATTGAGGATTTTCGTCTCCCCGTTCTCCGTAATCAGATAGACAAAACCGTCATTTTCCGTATCAATTTCCTGAGGATAATCCCTTTCCAGCAGAGAATCATACTCCGCAAGTTCCCTGCTCCAGGCATCCACATAGTAGGCATCCTGATAGGCGTCCTTTTCCCTGTCATAGGTCATGATCGTGTAGGGCCAAATCACATCCCCTGCGTGGCCATGATTGTGGGAGGCGTCTACCCGAATCATCCCCGGGTAGAATATGGCGGAAAACCAGGTGCAGGCTTCCTGCCGTACATCGTCTTTCGCTTGATCATAGCTATAAACCACCTTGCACATTCCGGCGATATAGGTGTTGGAAATGCCCACCAGCAATTCCTCTTCCCCATCGCCGTCCACATCCGCAACCGCAAACGTTTCATTCTCAATGGTCCCCGGCTCCCACAACGAGATTTTATCCATATAGGTCAGGCCCGGTAAATACAGCTCATCATGAATTTTTTTCAGCGTTCTGCGGAAGGCGTTATGCATCGGTGTATCCTGCCACTGGAATGCATTCTGAGCTGTGTCGGCAGAAGGCTGGGTGGCTTCCGTCACGGCGGTGGTTTCCGTCACTGCTGTCGTCTCCACCATTTGCCCGGCTTGCGGCGCACAACCGCAAAGCAGCGCCGCCGCAAGCAAAGCATTCATAGCCATCAGCGATTTCTTTTTCATCTATATGAAGCTTCCTTTCTTTGGATTGTTTCTTTATGATACCACAGGATTCCTCTTAATTCGAGGCAAGCCGTTATAATTTAAGAAAGTCTTAATCGATTCGGCTTCCCGTTTCCCCGTGGGGCGATCAAAATTAAAAGCAGCCTATCTCCTGTTTCGGGTGATAGGCTGTTTTAGGCTTTGGGATGACATTTCTGATAAACGGATTTAATCTTCTGGTTGATCATGTGGGTATATAGCTGGGTGGAGGAAATATCGCTGTGGCCCATCAGCTCTTGGAGGGAGCCCAAATCCGCGCCGTTTTCCAGCAGATGTACCGCAAAACTGTGCCGCAGGGTGTGGGGTGTGATCTCCTTTTCGATGCCCGCCTTGGTCTGGTAAAATTTCAGGATTTTCCAAAAGCCCTGTCGGCTCATCCGCGTTCCACTGACGTTCACAAATAAGGAGGGCTCCGAGGGGTCTACAATCAAAACCGGCCTCGCCTCTTGGATGTATTCCGTCAACGACCGCAGCGCCGCCGGGTACAGGGGAATCACTCTGCTCTTCTTATTTCCGCCGCATTTGATCACGCCAAGCTCCAAATTAAAATCATCCAGATTCAAATCGATGAGCTCAGAAACCCGCATGCCTGTGGCGTACATCACCTCCAGCATGGCCTTGTCCCGGTATCCCTTTGCGTCAGAGCAGACGGGCTGAGCAAGCAGCAGCTCCACCTCTTTGCCGGTGAGAATCTGCGGTAGCTTTTTCTCCCCTCGCTCTACATGAATCTTGTCCGTGACAGGAGAACGCTCCAAAAAGCCATTGGACACCGCATAGGAGAAAAAATTCTTCAGGCTGGCAAGACATCTGGAAGCAGTGGCGCCGGATTTCCCCTGGGCCTGCATAAAAGCAAGGTAATCACAGACATCTGAATTGGAGGCATTCAGAATATCCTCTCCTTCCTTTTGCTGCAGCCAGTTTGAAAATTGGCGAATGTCGCGCATATAGGAGGAAATGGTATTGCCGGATGCTTGTTTTACCTTTGCAAGATAATTCTCATAAGCACAAATCAAGTCTAGCATGAACCAGTTAACCTCTACACTGTTTTTTGATACAGCCATACTATACTCCATTTTTTACAAAAATTCAAGCTTTTTGAAAAAAAACGGATAGATTTGTGGATTATGACAAGATTTATGTTAACATTGTTATGTTAACATCTTCTTTTCTTGAACATTTGTTTTTACCATTTTCAATCAAAATGACAACATCTAGCGTTTTTAAGGCCTGGCAATCACTAAATATAGTTTTTGCAGTTTTTCTTTCATGAAACAGGATAATAGGTAAGTGTTTCTTACCCCATCTCTTTTTTGTACAAATTTACAACCGGCGCTTTTTTCTCCGTCTTCCTTTGTCCCTTTTTTCAGCGCAATGTACAAGGGCCGCAGTGCCGCTCCCGCCAGCCACCAGCAAGGCCGTGAGCCATGCTCCCTCTATATTCCCGCCGAACAGCAGCGCCGTGATTGCAACAAGGGAGCACAAGTAGATTACGCCGGAAAGAATGCACACCAGCAGCTTCCGATGCATAATCATTCTGCAGGCCATCGCCGCCCCCATGTAGGATGCGCCCAGCAGGGTCACGATTGCCCCATACCCCATGGCCTCCCAGCCGGTTTTTCCGCTTAAAATCAGCCACGCAAGCCCTCCGCAGGCAACCACAGTAATTCCCGCAGACATCAGCCAGCCCAGCAGCAGTCCGTAGGGCATGGACTTTGCCGTGCCGGTGGGCCTTCGATTCACAACCATGAATCCCACACTCCTTTCCCTCCATCTATATTCCTTTCCGCCTCCGGTCATTCCCGGGGTGGGGTGAATAGTTTTCGGTTCCGGAGGAATCCTTTTTAACAGGAGTGATTGATCATGGCGATTTCTTTGCGCTATGCCCTGGCCGGACTTGCCGCCGGCTCCATCACCGGGATTCTGGGCTCCGGCGGCGGATTGATTCTGGTACCCCTTTTAACCCGCCTGTCTAAAGAGGATTCCTCCCGGGTATTCCCTTATTCTCTCAGCATCATGCTCCCCATTTGCTTTTGCTCCCTGCTTTTGCAGAACGGCTTCTCCGGCGTTTCCCTACAGGAGTCGCTGCCCTATCTGCTGGGCGGGGCCATAGGTGGGTTTTTGTCCCTGGCTGTTTCAAAACGCATTTCTCCCCTATGGCTTCATCGCTTTTTCGGCTGCATTCTTCTTTGGAGTGGATTTCGATGTCTTTTCTCCTGACGGTTTGTATCAGTGCCGGGCTGGGCCTGCTGTCCGGCCTGGGGGTGGGCGGCGGCAGCCTGATGATCCTCTGGCTCACCCTGGTTCAGAAGATGGATTTCACCGCCGCCAAATACCTCAACCTCCTGTTCTTCCTCCCTCCCGCCGTCATTTCCACCTTGGCCCATTTGTTCCGGAAAAAGCTGTCTATAAAAAAGATCATCCCCGCCGCGCTGGCAGGGATGGTCTCCGCTTCCGTATTCATTTATCTCAGCAGCACCTGGGATGTTAATATCCTGCGGAAGCTCTTCGGAGGGCTGCTTTTGCTCTCCGCCTGGAAAGAATTGCGCTATCAAAACAATCAGCAGGAGAGCTCCCATTCCTGAGCTCCCCTGCTGTTTTTTCTGAATAAGCCTGATGCAGGCAATTTTAGTGCATTTTGATTACAGTGCGGTTTCGATGGCCTCCCGGATGTTACGGACCCGGTAGACGGTGAGCCCCTGGGGGATATCCAGCTTTTCGGACCCGCCCTTGGGGATGATGCATTTTTTAAAACCAAGCCGAGTGATTTCCGCCAGCCGCTGATTCATATGGGAGACGGAGCGGATTTCTCCGGTCATGCCCACCTCCCCCATTGCCACCAGGTCATCGGCAATGCTCTGATCCCGGTAGGAGGAGGCCAGGGCCAGCACAACGGGCAGGTCCGCTGCCGGCTCGTCCAGACGCAGGCCGCCGATGACATTGATATAGGCATCAAACAGGCCGAATTTCATTCCCGCCCGCTTTTCCATCACCGCCAGCATCAGCACCGCCCGGTTGAAATCAAATCCATCGGAGACCCGTCTGGGATTGTTCATGGTGGTTTTGGCCACCAGGGCCTGTACCTCTGCCAGCACCGGGCGGGTGCCCTCCATCACGCAGGCCACGCAGGTGCCGCTGGCTCCCTCCGGACGTCCCTCCAGAAGCATCTGGGAGGGATTGGGCACCTCCACCAGGCCCGCCTCCCGCATTTCAAACACGCCGATTTCATTGGTGGAACCGAACCGGTTCTTGGCGGCTCGGAGAAGCCGATAAGGAGAATTGGGGTCGCCCTCGAAATAAAGAACGCAGTCCACCATGTGCTCCAGTACCTTGGGACCGGCGATGTTGCCGTCCTTATTGATATGTCCCACCACAAAAACCGTGATGCCGCCGGACTTACTCAGCTGCATCATAGACATGGTGCAGTCCTTTACCTGAGACACGCTGCCGGGCGAAGAATCGCTTTCCTCATTATAAAGGGTCTGAATGGAGTCCACAATCAGAATGTCTGGCTTGGTCTCGCTGGCGGCCTCCAGCACATCGGAAAGCCTGGTTTCGGATAGGATATACAGTTCCTCCGGGGCGACACCAAGCCGCTCCGCCCGGAGCTTCAGCTGCCGCTCACTTTCCTCTCCGGAGACGTACAGGACCTTGCGCCCCTGGCACAGACTGGTGCAGATTTGAAGCAGCAGAGTGGATTTTCCGAGTCCGGGAGCACCGCTGACCAGTACCAGAGAACCTGCCACGGCTCCCCCGCCCAAAACCCGGTCCAGCTCCCCCATTCCGGTGGAAAAGCGGGTCTCCCCATCCGCATCCACCTGGGACAGCCGCTGGGGCCGCTTGCTCTGCCCTACCGGGGCGGATTTTGCCTTGACGCCGGGTGCCGCGGGCTTTTCAATGTGTTCCTCAATGGTGTTCCAGGCGCCGCAGCTGGGGCATCTGCCCTGCCACCTGGGGGTTTCGTTCCCGCAGCTGGTGCAGTAAAAAACGGTCTTTGCTTTGGCCATGTTTTTCACTCCTGTTCTTTCTTTCGTACTGATCGAATGTCTTCAAAATACCGATAAATGCCTGTACGAACATTTTCCTTTACAGAATCAACAGCAGAACCGCGACAATGCAGAAAAGGCTGATGACGATGGACAAAGAATTCACCGCGCTGGAAAGGCCGGAGTCCCCGCCCAGCTCCCCGGTGAATGCGGGGGCGGCAGAGGCAATGGGACTGAAAGCCAGCAGCGCCAGGGTCTGACGGGCCTCCAGATCCAGGGGAAGCAGGAAAAAGCAGCCCAGGGAAACCAACACGGCAATTCCATAGCGAACCGTCAGGATTTTTACAATGGAGTGAATCTGACTGCTGTCCCCGGAGATTTTGAAGCCCACGCCCAGCATCAGCATGGCCATGGGAGCATTGGCATTCCCCAGCAAGCCGGCAAAGCTAATCACCGGCGACGGCAGACGGATATGGAGCAGGGCCAGCAGAGCCATGGTGATATAGGTAACAAAAGGAACGGATTTCATCAAATCCCGCAGGATTTTGACCACGGAGAACTTCTCTCCCCGCTGCACCATGGCAGCAACACTGTAGGATACCCCCAGGCAGATGAAAGCGTTGCCGGTATCAAACAGGCTGGTGGTGACCACACCGGCAGGCCCGAGGAAGCTCTGAGCAAAGGGCAGGGTGAAATTGCCGATGTTATAGCCGGAGATATTCAGCACAGAAAAGGCCTTTTCCTCCTTGCTCTTCCCAAAGGAGATGAGAAAGCCGATTCCGATATAGCCAATGCCCAGCAGAAAGCCAAACACACTGAGCAGCAGCATGGATGGACTGATCTGCTTGTCCGAAAAGCTGTAGACGATGGAGGCCGGCAGAGTTATCCGCAGGACGATTTTTGCAATAACCCCGAAATCTTCCTCTTTGAAAAAACCGATTCTCCGAAGCACCCAGCCAAGAATGATGATGGCGACAAAGCAACCCGCTTTTGTTAACACCGCTGCCATAAACAGGACCCTTTCTTTAAAAACTCAGGCGTAAAAAAAGACGACTGCTTTCGCAATCGTCTCATTTTGTGGCGGAGAAGGAGGGATTTGAACCCTCGATACCCTTTTGGGGTATACACGATTTCCAATCGTGCGCGCTCGGCCAGCTACGCGACTTCTCCATACTCAGCTCTCGCTGCCAGCTAGGATATAATACACTATGGATTCTATTTTGTCAATTCTTTTTTTCAAAATCCGAGATATTTTTTTCATACCGCAGGGTATGGGCCCGGCGGTTCACGCTGCCGTCGATATATGCGGCATAGTCCAGATAGATTTCAAAGCCGCAGCGCAGATGGGTTTTCAGGGAAGCGGTGTTTTTCTTGCTGACATGGGAATAGATTCGCACACTCCCCTGCTGCTCCAGCATTTGCTGCACCGCCTGAATCAACCGGACCGCATAGCCCATTCTCCGCCAGCCGGGAGCCGTCTCCAGAGCCTCTAACAGCAGGCCGTCCCGGTAGGGCTCCAACCGCAGGGCGCTGATGTACTGCCCATTCTCTTCCCAGATGCAGTATATGGCGCCGGGCTGGGTGAAGAAGCTGTCATGGAGATAAGAATAAAAGGACTCCTCTGACAGCTGTATCCGCCGATCCTCCGGTTCCTCCGGCGCAAGCTCCTCGCCATGCTCCCGATTGGCATCCAGGTATACCTGCATCAGCTTTCCAAAGGTGAGCTGGCCTAAATTTCTGACAATGAAGAGCATATCAGCCTCCGATTTTTTGTAACTATTTTGCTGCTTTCAAAAACGGAAGCCTGTGGAAAAGTGTTATGTATACACAGTTTTTCACATTTTTCACAGGCTTATTCACAGCATCCACAGCAGATTTTGTCTATTTCTTGAAGATTATATTAAGAAAGTTGCAAAATGGTTACTTTTCCGTTACAAGTCAATTTTGCTTTTACAGCGCCTCTCCCAGGATGGATTTTGTGGCATAGGCATTCAAGCTCATATCCGCAATATTTCCCGCCAGATACTCATAATAGGCCTGGGCACCGATCATGGCGCCGTTATCCCCGCAGAGCTTCAGCGGCGGCATGTAAACCTGTGCCCCCAGCTTCTGGGCCGCTTCCAGAATATCATGGCGAATGCGGGAATTGGCAGCCACGCCCCCCGCCACCGCAACCTTGCGGTAACCTGTTTGCTCCAAAGCCATCACCACTCTGGGAACCAGCGTATCGGACACGGCGGCAGAGAATCCGGCGCAAAGGCTGGGAATATCCAGTTCCTCTCCGATTTGTTCCGCATGGTGAATCAGATTCAAGGCCGCCGTTTTCAAGCCGGAAAAGCTCATGTTGTAGGGATTCTCCCCGGGCTTGCTCCTGGGGAGGGTGTATTTCTGCTCGTCTCCCAGCTTCGCCATCTTGTCCAGGGCGGCGCCGCCGGGATAGGGCATGCCCAGGACCCGGGCCACCTTGTCGAAGCACTCCCCTGCTGCGTCATCCAGGGAGGTGCCCAGGATGCTCATGTCCGTATAGTCCTTTACTTCCACAATCATGGTGTGTCCGCCGGAAACCACCAGGCACAAAAAGGGCGGCTCCAAATCCGGGTAGGCCAGATAGTTTGCGGCAATGTGCCCACGAATATGGTGAACCGGAATCAGGGGCTTTCCCATGGCAAAAGCGGCCGCCTTTGCAAAATTCACCCCCACCAGCACCGCCCCGATTAAACCGGGGGCATAGGTTACGGCAACGGCATCAATGTCCTTTCGGCCCAGGCCGGTATTGGAAAGGGCCTGGTCAGCCAAACCGGAAATGGCTTCAATATGCTTGCGGGACGCGATTTCCGGCACAACGCCGCCGTAAAGCCGGTGCAAATCCACCTGGGAAGCGATACAGTCTGTCAAAACCTCCCGCCCGTCCCGGACAATGGCCACAGCGGTTTCATCGCAGGAAGATTCCACAGCCAAAATATTCAAACTTGCCACTCCTTTCTCAGAATGAGGGCATCCTCTTTGGGATTCCGATAATACCCCCGCCGTCTTCCCACCTGGAGAAAGCCCAGTTTTTCATAAAGGGCAATGGCAGGCGCGTTGGAGGCACGAACCTCCAGGCTCAGGCAATGGCTCCCCCTGAATTTCAGTTCCTCCACCAAGGCAGCAATGAGGGCTTCTCCGATTCCCATTCTTCTGTGCTCCGGAGAGACAGCAATATTCATCATATCCGTCTCCCCCAGCACCGTCTGAGAGCCCACATAGCCGCAAACCGCCCCATTCTCCACCCAGACGAGCCAGGCGGAAAGCGGATTCACAAGTTCCTCTGCCACGCTTTTCTCGCTCCAAGGATCGGAAAAGCAAATCCGTTCCAATTCGGCAACCTGGGCCACATGCTGCTGCTCCATTTGGATGATTTTCCTCATTTTGCGTCATACCAGCTCTTTCCGAATTTTGCCTCCGCCGTCAGCGGCACACGGAGGGACGCTACCTGCTCCATTTCCCGGCTGACAAGCTCTGCCACCTGGGGGGCGATTGCCTCCGGACATTCCACAATCAGCTCATCGTGCACCTGCAGCAAGAGCTCCGCCTCCGGAAAGCTTTTTTGAAGCGCGTCTTCCACCCGAATCATGGCCAGCTTGATCAAATCGGCGGCCGTTCCCTGGATAGGCGTATTCAGTGCAATCCGCTCCGCACCCTGGCGGACATTGAAATTGCTGCTTTTCAGTTCCGGGATATAGCGCTTCCGGCCGTAGAGCGTCTTGGTATAACCGCTCTCCCGGGCATCGGCAACCACCTTTTTCATATAGTCCCGGACGCCATGGTAGGTGGCGAGATACTGATTGATATACTCCTTGGCCTCATACCGGCTGACGCCGATATCCTCCGCCAGGGAGAATTCGGAAATGCCATACACAATGCCGAAATTCACCGCCTTAGCGTGGCGGCGCTGCAAGGGTGTGACCGCTTCCTTGCTAACCCCAAACACCTGGGAAGCGGTGGCAGTGTGGATATCCTCACCGGAGCAGAAGGCCTGCTGCATGGTCTTGTCGTCGGCAATATGGGCCAGTACCCGAAGCTCAATCTGGCTGTAATCCGCATCCACCAGGACGCAGCCTTCCTTGGGCACGAACATCTTCCGAATTTCCGCACCCAGGTCTGTACGGACCGGGATATTCTGCAAATTGGGCTCCGTGGAGGACAGCCGCCCGGTGGCGGTGACCAGATTCTGGAAGGTGGTGTGAATCCGCCCGTCCTCCCGGATTTCTTTCATCAAGCCATCAGCATAGGTGGATTTCAGTTTCGTCAGCATCCGATAGTCCATAATTGCCGGAATAATGGGATGCTTTTCTTTCAGCTTTTCCAGTACATCCGCATTGGTAGCATAGCCGGTTTTGGTTTTTTTCACCGGGGGCAGTCCCAGCTTTTCAAAAAGCAAATCCCCCAGCTGTTTGGGAGAATTGATGTTGAAGGCCTCCCCGGAGTAGGAGTAAATCAATTCTTCACAGTCGGCAATTCTCTGGGTGAGCATATTTCCAAATTGCTCCAGCTGCTTGCGGTCAATGGCAATGCCCCGGCGCTCCATCTGATAAAGCACATCACACAGGGGAAGCTCAATTTGTTGATAAAGCGCTGTCATCCCGTTCTTTTCCAATTCTTTTTCCAGAATGGGTTTCAGAAGCCAAATGGCCTCGGCGCAGCCTGCCGCGTCCTCATCCTCCACATTGAGCCCCAAAAAGGTGGTGGAGAGCTTGGACACCGGATAATCGGATTGGGAAGGATTTAAGTCATAGGCAGCCAGAGCAGTATCAAACCAGGCCGCTGGGCAGGAAATGTCCAGCTCCGCCAAACGGTGCCTGGTTGTTTTGGAATCGTGAAGAATCAGCTTTGCATCCGCCGGGATAGAAAGCTGCTGCATCTGCACCTCCATGGGTGTCAGGGCGCAGACGCCTGCATCCCAGGCGATGCCCAGGCTGCCGTCTGCCGCCGCATACACCGCGCACTGTGACAGATTTTCGGGAATTTCATCCTTTTGGGGAAGCCGTTCCAGCTTTGTTTCCACAATAGGCGCTTCAAAATCAGCGCCGCGAAGGCCGTATTTATCAATCAGTCGGACAAATTCCAGCTTCTGAAACAGCTGATACAGTTCCTTTTTGTGATACGGATGCTTTATGGCATCCTCCGGGGCAAAATCGATGGGCGCCTCCGGGATGATGGTGGCCAGCTCATAGGAAAGGTAGGCGTTTTCCTTGCCGGCTTCCAGCTTCTCCCGGAGCTTTGGCCGGATGGAAGCGTCTGAAAGGTTTGCGTAAACCCCATCCAAGCTGCCGAATTTCGCCAGCAGCTCCTTGGCAGTTTTGGGTCCCACCCCTGCCACACCGGGAATATTATCGGAGGAATCCCCCATCAGGGCTTTCAAATCAATGAGCTTTTTCGGTTCAAAGCCATATTCCTCCCGGAACACCTCCGGGGTATACAGCGTGGTATTGGTCTGCCCCGGCTTGGAGATCACCAGCTTCACGCTCACATGCTCGTCAATCAGCTGCAGGCTGTCCCGGTCCCCCGTTACAATCACGCACTGCCAGGCATTGTTGGAGCAGATGCGTCCGACGGTGCCGATGACATCATCCGCCTCCCAGCCCTGGCATTCATAGATGGGGATGCTCATGGCCCGGAGAATCTCCTTGGCATAGGGCATCTGCTGGGCCAGCTCCTCCGGCATTCCGTGGCGGGTGGCCTTGTAGCCGTCGTAGCGCAGGTGGCGGAACGTGGGTCCATGGAGGTCAAAGGCCACTGCCACCGCATCGGGCTGCTCTTCCTTTTCCATCCGTTCCAGAATATTCAAAAAGCCATACACGGCGTGGGTATAAAGCCCCTCCCTGGTGGTCAGGGGCTTCACACCGAAATAGGCGCGGTTGATCACGCTGTTGCCGTCTAAAATCAGCAGCTTCATACTTTTCTCCACTTTGTGCCCTGGGGCGTATCGATGATCTCGACGCCCATAGCCTTCAATTCATCCCGAATCCGGTCCGCCTCCGCAAAATTCTTTGCCTTTTTGGCAGCGGTTCTGGCCGCAACCAGGGCGTCGATCTCCGGGTCTGCACTGGCAGCCTCCTCCTGGGCCTGCTTCTTCTGAAGCGCCTGGGCAGCAGGAATCAGATTCAGGCTCAACACATAGTCAAAGTCCGCCAGAGCCGCCAGCTTGGTGGCATCATTGCATTTTGCCTTCAGCACATCATAAACAGCCGTCACCGCCAGAGAGGTATTCAAATCTCCGTCCAGCGCGCCGACGAACCGCTGCTTCAGGCTGTCGAAGGCGGCGGCGTCCACCTCTCCCTCAGGCTTCAGGGCGGCGATTTTCGCCACCAGCTTCTGATAGGCGGCAGCGGCATTATCCAGGTTCTCCCAGTTGAACACCAGGTTGCGGCGATAGTGGCTTTGCAGGCAGAAGAGCCGGTAGGCCATGGGGTCGTAGCCTTTCTCCTCCAGCAGAGATACCGTCAGGAATTCCCCTTTGGATTTGCTCATTTTGGAAACCCCGTCGCCGTAGTCCACATTCAGGTGATGGACATGAAACCAGTAATTGCACCACTTGTGCCCAAGGTAGCTTTCGGACTGGGCGATCTCGTTGGTGTGGTGGGGGAAGGCGTTGTCGATGCCGCCGCAGTGAATGTCCAGGTCGTCACCCAGGTGCTTCATGGAGATGCAGGAGCACTCGATATGCCAGCCGGGATAGCCCACGCCCCAGGGAGAATCCCATTTCAGAGCCTGATCCTCAAATTTGGACTTGGTAAACCATAGAACGAAGTCGTTCTTGTTCCGCTTGTTGGTATCCTCCTCCACGCCCTCCCGGACGCCCACGGCCAGGTCCTCTTCGTCGTGGTCGTTGAACACATAATACTTCTCCAGGGTTGAGGTGTCAAAGTACACGTTGCCGCCGGCCAGATAGGCTTTTCCCTTTTCCAGCAGCACGGAAACCATGTGGATATATTCATCAATGCAGTTTGTGGCAGGCTCCACCACATCCGGCCGCTTGATGTTCAGCTTATCGCAGTCAGCAAAGAAAGCATCCGTGTAGTATTTTGCGATTTCCATGACGGTTTTGTGCTCCCGGCGGGCGCCCTTGAGCATCTTATCCTCGCCGGTATCCGCATCGGAGGCCAGATGGCCCACATCCGTGATATTCATCACCCGCTTGACAGGATAGCCCTGGTAGCGAAGAGCCTTTTCCAGCACATCCTCCATGATGTAGGTACGCAGGTTTCCGATATGGGCATAGTGATACACCGTGGGTCCGCAGGTATACATCTTAACCAGGCTGGGGTCATTGGGGGTGAAAAGCTCTTTCTTATGGGTGGCAGAGTTGTAAAGGTACATAAATCTATCTCCTCCTACAATAATATACAAAATAAAACGCCTCTTATACATACCCCGCAGGCAGTACAAGAGGCGGCAGTTGGCCGCGGTTCCACTCTCATTTCTCACTTTTATTCTCATACTCCCGCTCCCGAACGCACGTTCACGCATCCAAAACCATTCGGGCTTTCAGCCGGGGCCCAAATTCTCTGCCGGGTGGACTGCGCTACTCTTTCCGATCAACGCGGTATCAAGCTTTCATATTTTATCATCATCCCTATGTGAATGTCAAGTGTTAACTGGCAGTATCTCTCATTCTCAAAAGTTTTTTTACCGTTTTTTCCATGTAGGATCCCAAAAATCCTGCACATCCTAAGGATATGAATCAAAGATTAAAAAATTCTTATCCTATTGACAATCCACCCCCTAATCCGATATAATACGCTTGAGAAATAATTAGAAAGGGAGGTAACCCTATGAATTACCCCTTCAAGAAAAAAACATCTCTCTGCCGTTTTCTGAGCCTGGCTGTCGCCATGTTTCTGATGGTTGGAATGCTCAGCGGCTGTTCTCTGCTGCCCGGCTCCGGGTCCACTGAGCCCTCCACCGAACCAACCGACCCCAGCTCTGATATTCCCAACATTGTTGACACAGAGCCCTCCACCGTTCCCACCACTGCTCCTACCACCGTCCCCACCAGCGCTCCCAAGGAGAATATGGCCGTGGTGAAAGAACAGCTGAACATCCGCAGCTCACCCAGCACCGGCAGCCGGGTCATCACCATGCTGGACGCCGGCGAAGAGGTTGAAGTCCTGCGTATTGAGCCCATCGGCACGGTTCAGTGGGCCTATGTCAACTCCGAATCCCTGAACGTGATGGGCTGGATCGTGACCGATATGCTGGATATGAGCAACGTGCAGCTGTCCACCGGCAGCACCACGACTCCCGGCAGCACCGCTCCCACCACCGAGCCCGGCAATGCCGGTGCCACCACTCCCACCACCGCAACTGAACCCACCGTGAACAACATCACCGGCACCGGTTCCACCACCACCCCCGCCAACGCCAAGTATGGTGTTGTAACCGCCAGTGAGCTGAACATCCGCAGCTCCGCCAGCCAGACGGCTGACCGGGTGGGCGGATACGTATACGGCGACCGGATCACCATTCTGGAAACCAGCAACGGCTGGGCCCGTACCGACAAGGGCTGGGTCAGCCTGTCCTACGTCTATGTGGACGGCGAGGTGGGCGCCAACGCCGCCTATGGCACCGTTACCGCAACCCAGCTGAATGTCCGCAGCGGACCGGGCACCAACTACGAGAAGGTCAAGTCCCTGAATCTCAACGACCGGGTGCAGGTTCTGCAGCAAATCAAGGTTGGCAACACCAACTGGGGCTATGTCAGCGGCGGCTGGGTCTCCATGGAATATATCAGCCTGGATGGCAGCACCGGTACCGGAACCGGCACAGGTACTGGCACCGGCGGCGGCACCACAACCACCGGTAATGCCACCGTTACCGGCAGCGGCGTGAACATCCGCGCAGGTGCAGGCACCTCCTATCAGGTGGTTGGCTCCAAGAGCGCCGGCGATGTGGTCACCATTCTGGAGACGGTCACGGCCGAGGGCTACACCTGGGGCAGAATCGATATCGGCTGGATCTGCATGAACTATGTGCGGATGAACTGATTCTCTCCAATTTAAATCCAAAATAAACCCAGGCCGCTTTTGATGGTTTCGTCAAAAGCGGCCTGTTTTCTGCTGTTTGAAGCCGGGGCATGTGATATCGAAAAATACGCACATCCGCTTGACCCTGCAATCAGATAAATTGGAATTTTGCGGAACGATTCGTAGGGAACGGATTAATCCGTTCCGCCCGTTCTGGTAAGTATCCAGTTTCCAATCATCATAAAATGCTGTTATTTGCGTAGGGAATGCATTTATGCATTCCGAAAGGTTCATTCACCACCAGGGTTCTACGAATCGAAGAACGATGATTTTTGTGTAGGGTACGCATTTATGCGTTCCGCCTCGGTAACATTTATACCGAGGTATGTTGAATGGAAAAATGTCGGAAAAAACAGGAACCTGTTACCATCCAACGAACTTTAGATGTTAATCCACGTTTCGGAACGCATAAATGCGTTCCCTACGCAAAAGACAACATTTTTTGATTCAATGCCTCGGTGATTTTCGACCAGGGCGGAATGCATGAATGCATTCCCTACAAAACATCTCGCCAAATTCCAATTTCTCTGCATAAAAAGGACGTTGTTGCTTCCGGCAGCATCTTCTGGTGATATCTCTTTTTTTCCTGCATAAGCTTTTCTGGGTGATGTAGTATGAAAAAGGAAGCATGGAAGCAATACACCTTCTGGATTCTTCTCAGCGAAGCGGTGGGAATTCTTTCGGGGCTGCTGAGTATGGAGGGAATGAAAGCTTTCTCAACAAACGCAGTTCAGCCCGTTTTTACGCCGCCTGATGTTGTCTTTCCCATCGTTTGGACCATTCTCTATGCGCTGATGGGCATTGGCATGGCCCGGGTACAGTTCTTTGGATTCCTGCCCGGGAAAGCCGTTGCAGATAACCTTTTTCTTTCACAGCTGATTGTAAATTTCTTCTGGCCCCTGGTTTTCTTCAACGCCCAGGCCTACGGCTTGGCGCTGGCCTTTTTAGGCGTGCTTTGGATTCTGGCGGCACAGATGCTGATTGTTTTCCGAAAACAGGATCGGCTGGCCGGAAACCTGCAAATCCCCTATCTGCTCTGGCTGAGCTTTGCGGCACTGCTGAATGAACAGGTCTGGCAATTGAATCGCTGAAAAAATGTGGCAGCCTCACAACCGGGGCTGCCACGTCTTTTATTCTGTTTTCAGCTTCACTTCATTGTTTTCCAAATAGGCATGAATGCCGCTGATGGGCTTTTCAAAGCTGTCAATAATCGCTTCACTGATGGGGTCCTCCAGATTTTTCTGGATGGTCCGACGGAGGTTTCTGGCGCCATAGGTCACGGAGAAAGCCTGCTTCACCAGGTAGTCCCGGAGGGAATCATCCCAGGTAAAGCGCAAGCCTCTGCTCTCCAGGCTGACGCGAAGCTCACTGAGCATGATGTCGGCGATATTCCGGAAATTCTCCTCCGACAGGTGATTGAACGTAATGATTTCATCCACCCGATTGAGAAATTCTGGCCGCAGGAAGCCCTGCAATGCTTTCATAGTCTTTTCTTTCACCTGGTCCTGCTGGGTTCTGCCGAAGCCCATGCCGCCGACGCCTCCCTCGGAGCCGGCGTTGGAGGTCATGACGATGACTGCATTCTCAAAGTTGACAACTCTGCCCTGGGAATCGGTAATCCGACCGTCATCCAGCACCTGCAGCAAAATATTCAGCACATCGGGGTGGGCCTTTTCGATCTCATCAAACAGGACCACACTGTAGGGACGGCGGCGAATCTGCTCCGTCAGCTGCCCAGCCTCATCATAGCCCACATATCCCGGGGGCGAACCGATGAGCTTGGAAACGGTATGCTTCTCCATGTACTCGGACATATCCAGGCGAATCAGGCTGTCCACGCTGTCGAACAAATCGGAAGCCAGGCACTTCACCAGCTCCGTTTTTCCCACGCCGGTAGGTCCCACAAAAATGAACGAAACAGGCCGCCTCTTGGGAGAAATGCCCACCCGGTTCCGCCGGATTGCCTGGGCAACCGCGTCAACCGCCTGGTCCTGGCCCACAATATGCTCCCGCAGCCGGGTGGAAAGGCCTTTCAGCTGCTGATATTCCTGGGCCTTGATCTTGGAAGCGGGGATTTTGGTCCACAGCTCAATGATTCTGGCCAGGTTATCCATGGTCACCGCAGGCAGCGGCTTCTTTTCCAGCTCTTCAATCTGGGCCGCAAGCTGGCAGAGTCTGCTCCGGATGGTTGCCATGCGTTCAAAGTTCTGGTTCTCCGTATCCTCATTGAGCATGCGAAGCTCCAGCTCGTAATCGTCCCGCTCCTTGCGAAGCTCCGCCAGTTGGGACAGCTCCTTGCAGCGCAGGTTCACATCGGAGCAGGCCTCATCCAGCAGATCGATGGCTTTGTCCGGCAGGAAGCGGTCAGTGATGTACCGTTCGGACAAAACCACGCACTGCCGGGCGATTTCCGGAGAAATGGACACGCTGTGATATTCGGCATAGGTTTTGGAAATCCCCTGCAAAATCTGGCAGGCTTCCTCCATGGTGGGCTCCGAAACCGTAACCGGCTGGAACCGGCGCTCCAGGGCCGCATCCTTTTCGATATACTTCCGGTATTCGGTGTGGGTGGTTGCACCGATGATCTGAATGTCTCCCCGGGACAGGGGCGGCTTCAGGATATTGGCCGCATTCATGCTGCCCTCGGCATCACCTGCTCCCACCAGATTATGAACCTCATCCACCACGAGAATGATATTCCCGCACTCTTTGATTTCCGTAATCAGGCTTTTCATTCTGCTTTCAAACTGACCCCGGAACTGGGTTCCGGCCACCAGCGCCGTCAAATCCAGCAGGAAAACCTCTTTATCCCGCAGCTTGTAGGGCACATCACCGGCGACAATCCGCTGGGCCAGTCCCTCTGCAATGGCTGTTTTGCCAACGCCGGGTTCACCCACCAGGCAAGGGTTGTTCTTCTGGCGGCGATTCAAGATCTGAATCACCCGCTCGGTTTCCACATCCCGGCCAATGACCCGGTCCAGCTTTCCGGCCCTGGCTCTTCCCGTCAGGTCCATGCAGTAGCTATCCAGAAATTTGTGCTTTTTGCTGGCTTTCTTTTTTTCCTGCTCCTCTTTGGGAGGCTCCTGCTTTTTTCCGGGGCGACCGGGGATGGGCAGGCTGCCGTTCCCCAGCAGCTGATTCAGCAGCGGGAACGTGGCGGTTCTCCGCTCCGGGCTCTCGTCCTCGTCACTGGAATCATTCTGGCCGAACATACTGCTCATTTCATCGCTGAGCATATCCAAATCCTCTTCCGAAATGCCCATCTGCTTCACCACCTGGTCAATCTGGGGAATCCCCAGACCTCTGGCGCATTTCAGGCAGTAACCCTCATTCAGCGTATTTCCGTTTTCTATCTTTGTAATAAATACCACTGCAACGTTTTTTTTGCACTTTACGCACATTTTTGGCTGCATATTCTCTCACTCCTTTGAAGCGCAGTATAGCACATCCGCTCTAAAAAAGGAAAAACAAATTATGAACACTTTCAGCGGCTGGCGCACTCGAACTTCTCCACCCCATCGTCATACCACAGGTGGGTCATATATAAGCCGCCGGGGGGCACCGTGGGCCCCGCAGCGGTTCGGTTGCCGGAATCCAGAATGCTGCCGATTTCCTCCGGGCGTATCTTCCCCTCCGCACAGTAAACCACCGTGCCGGCCATGGCCCTTGCCATATTATACAGAAATCCGTTAGCGCAGACCCGAAGCAGAATCAGGTCCCCTTTCCGCTCCACATCGTAGTAATAGACCGTCCGCACGGTGGATTTCACATCCGTGCCCACGCTGCGAACCGCGGCAAAATCATGGGTGCCAACAAACTGGGAGGCAGCCTGCTGCATGATTTTTTCGTCCAGATGCTTGGGATAAAACCAGGCGCGGTCCACATAAAAAGGGTCCTTCAGCCTGGAATTATAGATTTGATAGGTATACTCCTTCCGCACACAGGAGCCGATGCTGTTGAAGCCATCGTGGACCTCAAAGGCCTTTGTCACCACAATATCACAGGGCAGATGGGTATTCAGCGCATAAGGAAGTCGCTCCACCGGAATGGTGGAGGTGGTTCGGAAATTGGCCACGTAGCATCTCGCGTGAACGCCGGCATCCGTTCTGCCGCAGCCGGTCATATGGACGGGATGCCCCACCACCATGGCCGCCGCTTTTTCCATGGTTTCTGCCACAGTTGCCAGATTCTTCTGAACCTGCCAGCCATGGTATGCTGTTCCAAGATATGTCAAAAACAAAGCGATATTCCGCATGGAAAACCTCACAGGCCAAAGGCCGCCAGGGTGATGACTCCGGCCACCAGGCAGGCGCAGACAGAGAAAGCCTGCAGGTCAACCCGGGAAAACCGAAGCAGCTTCATTTTCGTCCGGCCCTCTCCCCCCTGGTAGCAGCGGCACTCCATGGCTGTTGCCAGCTCGTCCGCCCGGCGGAAAGCACTGATAAACAGAGGCACCAGCACCGGGACCAGAGCCTTTGCCCGCTGGATGATGCTTCCGTTTTCAAAATCCGCTCCCCTGGCCTTTTGGGCGTTCATGATCTTGTCTGTCTCTTCAATCAGGGTGGGAATGAACCGCAGGGCAATGCTCATCATCATCGCCAGCTCATGCACCGGCACACGGAGCTTTTTCAGCGGGTTCAACAGGCTTTCCAAGCCGTCGGTGAGAGAAATGGGCGAGGTGGTGTAGGTCAGCAGGAAGGTGCCGGAAATCAGCATGAGAATCCGCCAAATCATAAAGAAAGCCCGCTTTAAGCCCTCAGTGGTGATGGCCAGAGAGCCCAGGCGAACCAGAACCACGCCGCCATCGGTGTAAAACAGGTTCAGAATTGCCGTAAACAGGAGGATAAACACCAGAGGCTTCATACCCCGGACAATGGATTTCAGCGGGATGGTGGAAATCCGGATGCACAGCACCAGGAACGTCATCATCGCAAGATACGAAAACCAGTTGTTCGCAATGAACAGTGCCACGATATACACAACCGTGAGAATCAGCTTTGTTCTGGGGTCCATTCGGTGAATGGGCGATTTTCCAGGGAAATACTGACCGAGGGTAATGTCTTTAAGCACGTATCTTTCCCCCTTTCAGCTGCAACAGGGCTGCAACGGCCTGGTCAATGGTATACACATTCTCAACATCCAGGCCCAGCTGCTTCAGTTGGAGGAAAACCTGGGTCACCTGGGGGATATTCAGTCCCATGTCCACCAGCTCCTGGGCATGGGTGAACACCTCCGACGGAGGGGCATCCATGGCAAGCCGGGAGCCATAGAGCACCAGCAGCCGGTCGGTCATTTTGGCCACATCCTCCATGGAATGACTGACCATCATGATGGTTGCGTTCTTTGCCTTCCGGTAGCTTTCGATGTTGCTGAGAATCTCCGCTCTGCCGATGGGGTCCAGCCCTGCGGTGGGCTCATCCAGAATCAGCACCTCCGGCTCCATGGCAATCACACCGGCAATGGCCACCCGGCGCTTCTGACCGCCGGAAAGGTCAAAGGGAGACATTTGAAGCTGCTTCTGGGAAATCCCCACAAAGCCGGCAGCCTCCCGGACCCGGCGGTCGATCTCCTCCTGGCTCAGCCCCATATTCTTAGGGCCAAAGGAAATGTCCCGATATACCGTCTCTTCAAAGAGCTGGTATTCCGGGTACTGGAACACCAGGCCCACCCGGAAGCGGGCCTGGCGGGTGATTTTCTTGTCCGACCAGATATCCACCCCGTCCAGGAGCACCTGGCCGGAGGTGGGCTTCAGCAGTCCGTTGAGCTGCTGCATCAGGGTGGATTTCCCGGAGCCCGTATGGCCGATGACTCCCACGAACTCTCCCCGATTCAATGTAAAATTCACATTCTCCAGCGCTTTGTGCTCAAAGGGCGTACCCACGCTGTAGATATAATTCAGGTCTTTTACCTGCAAAATGGGTTCCAAATTCATTCCTCCCACGCCTCATGCCTTGATCCAATCAAAAAGTGC
The DNA here is from genome assembly GCA_028719885.1 of Bacillota bacterium. Classification (GTDB taxonomy): domain Bacteria; phylum Bacillota; class Clostridia; order Oscillospirales; family Oscillospiraceae; genus Faecousia. The sequence goes on along the minus strand of JAQYLT010000033.1, from coordinate 53,093 downwards.
CTGGGCACATTCTTTTGGTTCCAGCATGGTCAGCGGCAGATCACAGCCCTGCTGATTCAGCGCCCAGCAAAGCTCTACGCTCTCCGGTGCGGCAAGTCCGATGTCATGGAGCAGCTTCACCTGGGAGAAAACCTCCTGGGGGGTGCCGTCCGCCGCAACGGTTCCCTGATTCAGCACCACCACCCGGTCCGCCTGGGCGGCTTCGTCCATATGGTGTGTAATCAGAATCACCGTGATTCCCTTTTCCTGATTCAGACGCTTTACCGTGTCCATCACGTCTTTTCTGCCCTGGGGGTCCAGCATGGCAGTGGGTTCATCCAAAACAATGCACCTGGGCTCCATGGCAATCACACCGGCAATGGCAATGCGCTGCTTCTGTCCGCCGGAAAGCAGATGGGGCGCGTGCTCCCGGTACTCATACATGCCAACCTGCTTCAGGGCCACATCCACCCTGCGCCGGATTTCCGGACTGGCAATGCCAAGATTTTCCGGTCCAAAGGCCACATCCTCTTCCACCACATTGGCAACGATCTGATTGTCTGGGTTCTGGAACACCATGCCCACATTTCGCCGCACCGCCATCAGCCGGTCCGGGTCGGAGGTATCCAGTCCGCAGACGTATACCTTGCCGCCGGAGGGGAGTAAAATGGAATTAAAATGCTTGGCCAGAGTGGACTTTCCGCAGCCATTGGTACCCAGAATTGCGGTAAAGCTCCCCTCCTTGAACGAAAGATTCAGATGCTCAAAAACAGTCACATCCGGTGCGCCGTCCATTCCGGGATAGCGAAACGCCAGATCCTCCGCAGATATTATTTCTCTCATTCCGTCCTCCATCAAGGTGTCCACCGGCCCGTTGCGCCGCAGGGCAGCACAAGGCCGGATTCTCTCACCGGCAAACCCAGCTCCCCCGCTGCGGTTTTGCCGCCAAACCGGCTGGCGAACACCACATCGGAGGCATAGGCCACGGCAGAGGGTGTCAGGCCGGTGGTATAGGAATTGATAATCACAAACAGCGGACTCTCGCTGAGCAGCTTCACCGTTTCCAGCAGGAATGGATAGAAGCTGGTTTCCATCTTCCAGATCTCGCCGCTGGGTCCCCGCCCGTAGCTGGGTGGGTCCATGATGATTCCGTCATACCGGCGTCCCCGGCGAATCTCCCGCTGAATGAATTTGCCGCAGTCATCCACGATCCAGTGAATCGGCCGGTCCGCCAGGCCGGAGGAAGCCGCGTTCTCCTTGGCCCAGGCCACCATGCCCTTGGAAGCATCCACATGATAAACCTCTGCCCCACCGGCCGCAGCCGCCAGGGTTGCACCGCCGGAATAGGCGAAGAGATTCAGCACCCGGACAGGCCGCCTGGCGGAGGCAACCTTTTCCCGGATGAAGTCCCAGTTTGCAGCCTGCTCCGGAAAAACACCGGTGTGCTTAAAATTCATGGGCTTAACATTGAAAGTGAGATAGTCTTTATAGCGAATCTGCCAGCGCTCCGGGAGCTGGTGATCGGACCAGCGTCCGCCGCCGGTATTGGAGCGGATATACCGGGCATCATAGTGCTTCCACTCCGGGGCAGCGTGGGGCGTACTCCAAATCACCTGAGGGTCCGGGCGAACCAGAATATAGTCGCCCCAACGCTCCAGCCGCTCGCCGTCGGAGGTGTCCAGCACCTGATAATCCTTCCATTCATCGGAAATCCACATCATTTATGCTTTTCCCCATTTCTCTCTGTTCTTTAGAAGAATACGTCTCCATTTCCGGAATAATCGCCGTAGATATCACCGGTGCCGCTGCCGGAATCTCCGAAGCCTCCGCCGAAATCAAAGCTGTTGTCGTCGTCCGGATAAATGATGTTTCCGCTTCCGTCACCGAAGCTGTAATCCGGCTCCGTGGGATAATTCTGGATGGTATCCTGATTGTGCAGCGGGCAGGTCAGATAGGGTGTGCCCGTGGTATTATTGGCATAGCCGCTGAAGCCGGTCCATACCATCGGATTGCCGTAGCTATCCACATAGAAAACATAATTGTCGCTGCCAAACACGCCTTCCAGGCCCACATTGAGGCCGGCTCGAATGTCATTGATCTCGTCAGGGGTCAGCCTCACCAGGGACCGGGTTTCAATCACCGCATCGGGGAACATCCGGCAGAACTCGGTGGCCACGCCGCCGCCGGTGACGCAGTAATCCACCATCACATGCTTGGTGCACACACCGTTTGGCACATCCTCGGGATAGCAGTTGGTGGAGGACACCCGGTTGATTCCCCGCACATCGCTGCGGCAGGCATCCGTGGCAAGCAAGCCGGAATCCAGGCACACATCCACATAGCGGAAGGCATTGCCGTTGTACAGTCCGACCTGGGGCAGGCCATTGTGGATGGGCTGCATCACCATTTTCCACAGACGGGCTGCGGGGTTCTGATAGTTGTTGGTCAGGTTGATCTGCTCCGGCTGGTTATAGCCGCACCAGACCGCAGCGGTGTAATACTTGGTATAGCCGCAGAACCAACGGTCACGGTTGCTGGAGGTGGTGCCGGTTTTGCCGGCGATATTTTGTCCGGGGAAAACCGCCGCCGTACCGGTGCCGTTATTGGCCGCGTTGTACAGGCAGTAGTTGATATAGTTGATGGTCTTTTCGCTGAGAATCTGCCTGCTCTCCTGCTTGTTGTCCAGCACAATTTCGCCGTCGCTGTTATAGACCTTGGTGTAGGTCCGGGCCGTGCGGTAGACGCCGTTGTTGGCAAAGGTGGAATAGGCAGCGGACATCTCCCGGACGGTGGAGCCCACCGTCAAAGCGCCCAGAGCCAGAGGAGAGATGGCAATATCGGACATGTTCATGCCGCTGGAGGAGACATAACGGTCAACCAGGTAATTCTGACCAAAATTATATTTGGCAAAGCTGAAGCTGTAGTCCGTTCCGATCTGGTTCAGGGTATTGGCCGCAATGGTGTTCACCGAAGAGACAATGCCCTGGAAAATGGTCTTGGAATAGCTGTACACCCGGCTGTCGTTCTTGGGGAAGGCGCCGCCGTCATAGCTCAGCGGCATATCCCGGATGACCGTGGCGGGGCTGTAGCCTCCCTTTTCAAAGGCGGGTGCATACACGGACAGGGGCTTTTCGGAAGAGCCGGTCTGCAGCTTCGCCTGGGTTGCTTTGTTGTAGGCGAAGAAGTCGGTTTTCTCTCCCACGCCGCCGGCCAAGGCCACAATGTCACCGGTGGAATTGTCGATCACAACAATACCGGATTGGAGCTGCTGGGTGCTTCTGGTGGTGGGAATGTTGTTCAGGTCAGTATAGATGGCATCCACCTGGTTCTGAACATCCAAATCCAGTGTGGTGTAGATGTGATAGCCGCCCTTTTGAATCTTTTCCAGGTAATAGTTCCGGGCTGCCTGGTCCATATCATCCCACACGAAGCCGTCCTGCAGGGCCATATCCGCAGCCACATCCAGAATCACCGTATCCACAAACCAGCTGTAGATATGCTGGGAGGCGTTCAGGCTGACGGAGGTCTGAGAGCCGCACCGGGGGCAGAAATACAGGTCGCCCTCGTGGGTGTAGCTTCCCACCGTTCCCCCATAGCCGCAGTGATCGCAATTGGCCCAACGGTCCTCATCGTCGATGCCATCCTTGAAAACCAAGGGCTGATTGTAAGCCTTGATATATTCCTCGTCGGTCAGATAGCCCTGATTCAGCATCTCATTCAGGACGCTTTCCTGACGGTAGCGGTTCCGGCCCGCACCGTCACGCATCTCGCCCTTGTACATATACACGCTGGTGGAATAGGGGTTGAACATGGAGGGGTTGTTGGTAATGCTGATCAGGCTGGCGCACTCGGCCACCGTCAGGCTTTGCAGCTCCTTGCCGAAATAGGCAGCGGCAGCGGACTTCACGCCATAGCAGCCCTTGCCCAGGTAAATACGGTTCAGGTATTCTTTCATGATGACGTCTTTGTCATACTCTTTTTCCAGCAGCTGCGCCCGGAAAATTTCCATGACCTTTCGCTGAACCGTAATGCTCTTTTCGTCCGTGGTGTTTTTCACAAGCTGCTGGGTGATGGTGGAGCCGCCGAACTGGGAATCCCCGCCGAAGAACATGTTGGCGCAGGCTTTCACCGTGGTGATCCAGTCCACGCCCTGATGCTCGTAAAACCGCTTGTCCTCAATGGCCACGGTGGCGTCGATCAGCGCCTTGGGAATTTCGTCCCAGGTTGCGGGCTGGCGGTCCGTTGTGGTGTAAATCTGCTGAAGCAGCTGAATATTTCCGTCATTATCCACATAGTGTACATAGGACGTTTTTTCAATGTCATAATCCTCATAGGACCAGTTCTGGGCTTCTTTCAGAATGTCGTTCTGAAGATATTCCGCCAGCGCGCCCACAAAAACAACGCCGCTGATCAGGCAGATCAGCAAAACCGTGGCTGCCGCGCCAATGGCAATTTTCGCAGCGGAAAACAAGGTGGAACAAATGGTGTAGCCCAGCTTCACCGACCAATGCGGGTTCCATTCCTGCCGGATTTTTTTCCTCCGTCTGTTATTTTGATCTTGATGTTCCATAAAAACCTCCGGGACTCCGGCAGAGGCTGCCGGGCGGTAATCTGTCAACTGAAGCATGCATATTGCAGAACATGCCTACGTATCATTATAGCATAATGATGCCCAAAACGAAAGACCTAATTTATGAATTATCCTTTAAATTCCGGAAATAATGCTGACATCGGCAATTCCCCTGCTGCCAGGCCCATTTCATGAAAATGCAGGAGGTGTCCGGCGGCCGGCTGAGGGGCAGTTGTACAGTTTGTGCAATATTGACTATTGATTTTACCGGCCAGTCAGGTTAGAATACCGGAAAGAGAACTTGGGAGGTGCACCATGGCAGAGGACTACGGCTCCGATTTTATAACCATTGCAGATGAAGACGGCAAGGAATACGAGCTGGAGGTACTCACCACCGTGGAGTACAACGGCCAGAGCTATCTTGCGGTGATTCCGGCCTCCGGCAGTGAAGACGAGCTCAGCATGGAGGTCACCATTCTCAAATCCATTGAGGAAGACGGCGAGCCGCTGCTTTGCGCCATCGAGGATGAAGCGGAGCTCCAGGCTGTGTACGACCTGATTATGGACTCTCTTTACGAGGAAGAAACCGAATAAAATACTTCCTGCTTGGTGCGAGTGCGTCCTTTTGGACCCACATTTTTAAATCGGGATGTTAGACTTCCCGGCTGGATTGCAGACCTCCCGCCCACGCCTCGACGATGGGTGGATGTTGGGAGCAGAGAAAGTCGTGAGCGGCAACCCACCTGCCATTTCGTGCAGGTCATAATTGGACGCGCTTCGGCTAAAGCGGGGTATGGCATGGGGGCTTCGGCCCCCATGTTTTTTATTTTTTCAAAAAGGGAACGAAAAAACGGTCATTTATTAATTTTTAACAAAATTACCTCTTGCAACCGAGAAAAAAATAGATTATAATACACGGGTCTGTTTGTATGCTTTTTTACAAACCAAAACGAACTAAGGAACAACGAGAGGAAATGATTTCATGAGTGCATCCAAGAAGAAAAAGCTTCGCACAGAAGGCGGCGAAAAGCTGACCGAGCGTCAGTTGGCCGAGCAGAAGGAAGCGAAGAAAATCAAAATCTACAGCATCGCTTTCGGCGTTGTGTTGGCCGTGTTGGTTGTGGTTGCCGCTGTGGTCGGCGTAAACCGCGCCATTCAGGCCAGCGGTATTCACGAGAAGAATACCGTTGCCGCTTCCGTTGGCGAGCATCAGCTCAGCAATGCGGAGCTCAGCTACTACTACATCGACTACGTCAACAACTATGCCAATACCTACGGCAGCTACCTGTCCCTGTTTGGCATTGACTCCTCCGCGGCGCTGAATGAACAGGTTTACAACGAGGAGACCGGTGAAACCTGGGCTGACTATTTTATCTCCCAGGCTGCTTCCTCTGCCCAGTCCGTTTACGCGCTGGCCGATGCCGCTGCCGCCGAGGGCTTCACCCTGCCCCAGGAGCAGCAGGAGCAGGCTGACATTATGGCCAGCAACCTGGATTCCTATGCAACTTTGTACGGCTACTCCGACACCAATTCTTTCCTGAAGGCCCAGTACGGCAACGGTGCCTCCAAGACCAGCTATATGGACTACTATCGCCGCAGCCTGCTGGCAAGCGCCTACCAGGAAAGCCATCAGGACAGCCTGACCTACACCCCGGAGCAGATTCAGGAGGCTGATGACGCGGATCCCGTGAAGTACTCCTCTTACAGCTATGCCCAGTACTACATTCCCGTTTCCAGCTTCCTCACCGGCGGCACCACCGATGATTCCGGTGCTACCACCTACACCGCCGCAGAGCGCGAGGCAGCCATTGCCGCCGCTAAGATCGCCATCGCTCCTTTGACCGACAGCTCCATTACCACGGTGGAGGCTCTGGACGAGGCCATCGCTGCCATGGAGATCAACGCTGGATCCGAGAGCGCCGCTTCCACCGTCTACACCGATCAGGCATCCTCCAGCATCAACTCCAACCTTTCCAGCTGGGTTACCGCCGCCTCCCGCAAAGCCGGTGATGTGACCTGCATCGAGATTCCCACCACCGTAAAGGATGAGAACGGCGAGGATCTGGAAACCATCAACGCTTTCTACGTGGTTCTCTTCAACGGCAAGAACGACAACGAGACGGAGCTGGTGAATGTCCGTCACATCCTCATTGGCTTCGACGGCGAGGCCCAGGAGGACGGCACCTACTCCGACGAGGTAAAGGAAGCCGCCCGTACCAGCGCCGAGGAAGTTCTGAACGAGTGGAAGTCCGGCGACGCCACGGAAGAGAGCTTTGCCGCCCTGGCAGAGGCCAAGTCCACCGACACCGGTTCCAATACCAACGGCGGCCTGTATGAGAACGTTTACCCCGGCCAGATGGTTGCCGCTTTCAATGACTGGTGCTTTGACGCTGACCGCAAGAGCGGCGATACCGGCATTGTGGAAACCAACTACGGCTACCACGTGATGTACTTCGTGGGCGGCGCCGGCCAGACCTACCGCGAGTATCAGATCGTCAACGATTTGACAAACAGCGATATGGAAAGCTGGTATCAGGGCCTGCTGGAGAATTGCCCCATCACCACGGGCGACACCTCCTACATGCGAAAGGACATCGTTCTGAGCAAATAATTCCGAATGAAGATGAGGGCTGCTGTGCGGCCCTCGTTTTTTCAAAAAAAGAACCGCCCTCCGTATGGTCACATACAGAGGGCGATTTCATATTTTCATCCAAAAATCAGTATTTGCTCTTCATCATCCGGCGGCGGGCAATGTTGATGGGGCCCTCCTGCATGTGGTTGATCCAAGCCAGGCTCTTGCCGCAGCCATAAGCCGTGCAGGAATCCGGGTCATCAGCCAGAATGCAGGGAATGCCGGTGCGCTCAATGAGCAACTCGCAGAAGCCCCAAATCTGGCTGCATCCACCGGTGAGGGTGATGCCGCTCTCGGAGATGTCACTGACCAGCTCCGGGCTTGTCTGCTCCAGAACCGCCAGCACTTCGTCGGCAATCTGACGGGCAGGACGGCGAAGGACCTCATAAATCTCCGTGGAGGTCAGAGTAACCGTTTTGGGCATACCGGTCTTGGAATCCCTGCCCTTGACGTTCATGCTCATCTCTTCCTGCCGGGGGTAAACCTGTCCGATCTGAATCTTGATTTCCTCCGCCGTGACCTCACCGATGACCACGCCATACTGCCGGCGGACATACCGGGCAATGGATTCATCGAAGTAATCTCCCGCGATTTTCAGAGAGGAAGAAACGGAAACGCTGTTCATACTCAGCACCGCGATATCCGTTGTGCCGCCGCCGATGTCCACCACCATGTGACCCACGGCGCCTTTCAAATCCAAACCGGCGCCAAGGCCGGCAGCCAGAGGCTCTTCAATCAGGAACACTCTTCGGGCACCTGCTTCGATGGCCGCGTTGATGACACTGCGCTCCTCCACCTCGCTGACGCCGCTGGGCACACTGATGACCACACGGGGCTTGGGCGTAAAGACCGAGGCCTTTGTTGCGGTTTTAAACATCTCCTGGAGCATCCGCACGGTCATTTCATGATCGGAAATGATGCCCTCTCGCAGAGGCCGCATGGCAACCACGTTGCCGGGCGTCCGGTTCAGCATATTCCGGGCTGCCGCACCCACCTGGAGAATTTTACCGGTGTTGCGGTCCAGCGCCACCACCGCCGGCTCCCGGACCACCAGGCCCTTGCCGTCGGCATAGATCAAAACATTGGATGTACCCAGGTCAACACCCAGGTCATTTGAAAAAAGCTGCATACAATTCACCCACTTGGTTATTTTTTCTGGTGTCGTACTGCCGCAATGGCGGCACCGTGTACTTCCTTTGCCCCCGCCGTTAAGAGAACGCGGGCACATTCGTTCATGGTCGATCCGGTGGTATAGATGTCATCCACCAGGACAACCCGTTTCCCCCGGAGGTCCATTTGCTTCACCGCTTTGTACGCACCCAGCACATTGGCCTTTCGCTCTGAGACGGAATGCAGGCCGGACTGGGGCGGCGTATGGCGAATCTTGCGAAGCGCCCTTTCTGCCGGGATTCCCATCTGCTCTCCCATGGCTTTGCACAGCAGCTGGCATTGGTCGTAGCCTCTTCGGAATCGGCGGAGGGGACTCACCGGGACCCAGGTCAGAAGATCGATATCCCCCGGTCCCACCCGCAGAAGCTTCATCGCAAGCAACGTACCGAATTTCGGCCCCAAAAAGGTGGCTCTTCGGAACTTGTAGCGCAGGATACTTCTGCGGACATCCTCTTCATAGTACCAGACTGCGGTGAAACTGTCAAGAAATTGGCCGGAGTTTTTTCCGGAGGGGTCCGGATTTTCTGCTCCAAAGGGATATTCCGGGGCATTGGTGCGGCAGCCGCGGCACAAATCCGTCTCGTCCGCCTTTAAAAACTTCCGACAGAGCATGCACCGCCTCGGAAAAAGGAGCTCCTTGAGCCAGCCAGCCGCCCTGCTCATGTGGTCTTCTCCTGAAGCCGCAGCTTCAAGCCGGAATACCGGCGGTTTTTCTTGGCATTCTCCGTCATTACCGCAACGGTCTCCTCCCGACCCACAATAATCAGCAACTCCCTCGCTCTGGTAATTGCTGTATACAAAATGCTTCTGCTGAGAAGATAGGGCGAACCATTCCATGCCGTCAAAATGACCGCCCGATACTCACTGCCCTGGCTTTTGTGGACGGTAATGGCATAGGCCAGCTCCAGTTCGCCCAGCTGGGTAAAGTCGTATTCCGCCTCCCGGTCGTCAAAGGCAACCCGGAGCACCTCTTCCCCCGGCAAAATCGCGGTGATCACACCCACATCTCCATTGAAAATCCCGGTTCCCACGGCACTTCCGTCCGTCTTCTTCCAGATAATATCATAATTGTTTCTGATTTGCATCACCCGGTCCCCCTCCCGGAAAAGAATTTCTCCGAAGGCCTTTTCTTTTTTCTCCGGTGAAGCAGGGTTCAGCGCGGACTGCAGCATTTTGTTCAGCGCCGCCGTACCCACACCGCCTTTCCGGGTGGGGGACAGAACCTGAATTTCGGAGGGCTGAATACCCATATTTTTGGGCAGACGGGTGGTGCACAGGTCCCGAATCAGCTGAATCACACTGTCCTCCGTGTTTCTTCTCATAAAGAAGAAATCACTGGTCACGGTTTTCAGCTCCGGCAGCTCTCCCCGGTTGACCCGGTGCGCGTTCATCACAATCAGGCTCTGCTGGGCCTGCCGGAAAATCTCCGTCAAACGGACCGTGGGAAGAACGCCGCTGCGGAGCATGTCGTTAAAGGGAAAGCCAGGCCCCACCGGGGGAAGCTGGTCCGGGTCCCCTACCAAAATCAGACGCTTTCCTCTGGGGATCGCCCGCAGCAGGCTGGAAAGGAGCAGCACGTCCACCATGGACATTTCATCCACAATCACCGCGTCACATTTTAAGGGGTTGTCCTCATCCCTGGCAAACGCCATTTTCCCCGTGGACTGGTCAATGCCAGCCTCCAGCAGCCGGTGGATGGTTGAGGCCTCCTCCCCTGTCACCTCGGTCAGCCGCTTCGCCGCCCGGCCGGTGGGAGCCGCCAGCAAAAACCGGAGCTGCATCTGTCCCAGCAGCTCCATGATGCCCCGCAAAACCGTGGTCTTGCCGGTACCGGGGCCGCCGGTGATCACCAACAGACCGGAAGTGGCAGCCTCCCGGATGGCCTGCTCCTGCTGCCCGGAATAGTGGAAGCCGCTTTCCGCGGAAACCTGCCGCAGAAGCGAATCCATGTCCTTTCTCTCCGGGAAAGAATTGGCAGCAAACTCCAATAGTCTCTGGGCACAGCAGCACTCCGCCTCATGGAGCTGGGGCAGATAATCCACCTGAATGCCCGCCAGGGTATCCGGGACGATTCGCTCCGCCTCCTTGGCCCGGGCAATCCCAGCACGGACCGTTTCCAAATCCACCGACAGCAGCTGGGCCGTGGCGGCTGCCAGCTTTTCCTCCGGAAGGAAGCTGTGACCGGCGGACAGATTGTAGGAAAGCTCAAACAACAGGCCAGCCTCCACCCGCCTGGGGTCATCCCCCGCTACCCCCAGCTCGATGGCAAATCGATCCACCGCGCCGAAAGGAGCCTCCAAGCCCTCATCCATCAAAAGATATGGGTCGTCATACAATAGGTCCAGGGTGCTGTCGCCGTAAATCTTATATGTACGAACCGCCAGCTCCGCCGGGAGGTGATGAACCGCAAAAAATTCCATCAGCTGCCGCATACCGATCTGGAGCCGGAACTCCTCCCCGATGCCAATGGCCTTTTCCCGGGAAATGCCTGGTATCTCTGCCAGCCGCTGAGGCTCCCGCTCCATAACCAGCAGAGTCTCCTCTCCAAAATGCTCCACAATGCGGGCTGCGGTTTTCGGGCCGATTCCTTTGATGATGCGGCTGGATAAATAGGCCAGTATTTCCGTGGAGGATTGGGGCATCATCCGCTCCAAAAATTCGGCTTCAAACTGCTTTCCGTAGCTAGAATGGTTGCTCCACCGCCCGGTGACCATCAGTTGCTCTCCCACGGCCGGCAATGGGATGGTCCCCACCACGGTGACGGACTGCCCGCCTCCCACCGCCAGCCGGAGCACGGCATAACCGTTTTCATAATTCTGAAACACCACTGCGCTGATGGTGCCCTGCAGAATCTCCATTTCCTGCTCTGTCACGTTTCACAGCTCCTGTCGTAAGGCTGGGGTTCATTTTCCCCGCCGGTTCTCTCTGTGTTCTGTTCTTCCAGCCAGCGAAGTGCATTGGAAGAACGAACGATCAAAAAACGGCATTTGAGAATTCCCATGGTGGAAAGCCACCGGTAATACCTGACAAAAAGATGCTCCTGCTCTGTCAGAATCATCCAGCCGCCGGTGCCCCGGCAGCAGAAAAAGAAGAGCATGCCCGCCAGGGTCAACCCGGCGGAAAGAATGCCAAATGCCGCAAAAAATCCAATAATGATCCACCCAGTCAACGGACCACCCCCAAGCAATTTATGCAGCGGGGACTTGGTTTGTTCGTATTTTACTATATTTCCCGCGAAAAAGGAAGTGCCTGGCCAATGATTTCCAGATCTTGTTTTAAATTTTTCCTGGGAAACAGGGCAGGCTCTTTCCAGTCCAGTAATCGATACTTGAAAATCGATACATGAAAACTTTTTGTGTCATCAGGGGATTTTTCGTTATTTATTCTTGAATCTTCGCGCAAAATAATGTATACTAGGAAAAGATTATGGGCCGTGTGCGCTGTGGGGAGGCGTCTGGAAAATGAAAGAATGGCGCTTGCTGATTTGGCTGCCTCAGTTCGGCATTTCCGTGGTGTTTCCCCTGATTGGCTTTGTCATGCTGGCCGTTTGGCTGCAGAACCGTTTTGGCTGGGGGCAATGGGTGCTCTGGGTCGGTATTCTGTGCGGCCTCATCACCGCCGCCGTGGGGGTGCGCGATACCGTAAAGGCCATGGCGCTGATTGACAAAAAGAAAAAGGACGGTCCTCCCCCCGTCTCTTTTAATGACCATGATTGATTTTCGTTCCGTTTCTTCAGGAGGTCTTTTTCCATGAAATTACAACCCGCATCCCGGAAAGAGGTTACCCGCATGGCTATTGGCTGCGGCATTTGCGCCGGGGTAGAGATTGTGGGGTTTATTGTGCTGCACCTGTTTGGAATCGTCCGGTTCAGCTATCAGATCATCCTCGGAGCCGCAGGCGGTACACTGGTCGCGGTGTTAAATTTTGCGATGATGTGCCTGATGGTGCAGAACGCCGCCGGCATCCAGGACCAGAAGCGGCTCAAGGCCAAGGTCCAGGGCAGCTATAACCTGCGGATTTTCTTCCAGGCTGTTTGGGTTGCCGCTGCTTTCTTCATTCCGTTTATCAATGTGATTGCCGCCGCCATTCCCCTGCTCTTCCCCACCATTGTGATTTATTTTCTCCAGATCACTGGCAGACTGATGCCAAAAGAAGATGGGTCTGCCCCTCCCCGTTCCACTCCCCAGGAGGACGAACCGGAGGATCATCTGAATTCCTTTGAAGTGTAATTTTACCTGCGTGAACAAATCAACTGAGGTGATGTTTTATGGAAATGTCAATCAATGGCGCAAAATATCTGGCGCAGTTTGAGCTTCCCCTGCTGGGTACGGTAAACCTGACCCAGACAGTTGTGGTCAGCTGGCTGGTGATGCTCATCATCACGGTGCTGTGCGTGTGGCTGGGCTCCGGCCTAAAGGTCACCGGCATCAGCCGGAAGCAGGCTGTGGCAGAAATGGCAGTCACATCCCTGGTCAAATTTGTCCACGACAACATGGGAACAAATTTCGACCACTACATTCCCCTGGTGGGCACAATTTTTGCCACCAGCGTGGTTTCCAATCTCATCAGCCTGCTGGGCATCTGGAGCCCCACGGCCGACCTGATGACTGAGCTGGGTTGGGCTCTGGTGGTGTTCGTCCTGATCACATACCACAAGATCAAGTCCTCCGGCATCGGCGGCTATCTAAAAGGGTTCCTGGACCCCATTTTCATCATGGCGCCCATCAATGTGATGTCTGAGCTGTTCACACCCATCAGCATGGCCTGCCGTCACTTTGGCAACATCCTCTCCGGCACCGTCATCAGCGCCCTGATCTACGGCGCTCTGACCGCCGCCAGCTATGGTCTCATGCGTCTGCTGGGTTCCAGCCTGTTTGCCTCAATCGGCATCACGGTCATTGGCGCCGCGCTGTTTTTCCTGGGGAAATCCAAAAAGAAAAAAGCTGCCAAAATCATCGGCATCATCCTGGCCGTGCTTGGTGTGCTGGCGCTCATCAGCCTGGTGGGTATTCAGTTCCCCTGGCTGACCATCGGTATTCCCGCCATCACCAGCTTCTATTTTGACTGGTTCGGCGGCTGCATCCAGGCATTTATCTTCTGCACCCTCACCACCATCTTCATCAAGCAGGCGGCGGGTTAATTTCATCAAAGAGGCCGAAAGGCCATTTGAATAAAACTGTCAACAATTTTTTTAGGAGGCAAATTTTATGGATTTTACCGTTTTGGCAAAAGGTATCGCTCTGTGCGGCTGTGCAATCGGCGCAGGTCTTGCTCTGATTGCCGGTATCGGCCCTGGTATCGGCGAAGGCAACGCCGTTGCCCGTGCCTGTGAGGCCATTGGCCGTCAGCCCGAATGCAAGGGCGATGTGACCAGCACCCTGATTCTGGGCGTTGCTCTGTCCGAGACCACCGGTATCTACGGTTTCGTCACCGGTCTGCTGCTGATTTTCTTCGCTCCCGGCCAGTTCATGAAGTTCCTGGGCTGATCCTCCGGCGTCCCATCATTCATTCTAACCGGAAGGAGGCAACTCAATGGAGACACTTTATCAGTCCCTTGTGGCAGTGGAACCGCTCACCCTGATTGCCACCATCTGTAACCTGTTTGTCCAGATGTTCATCATCAAGAAATTCTTCCTGGACAAAATTCTTGCCGTCCTGGACCAGCGTCGTCAGGCGGCGGACAAGCAAATCTCCGAGGCCCAGACTGCCCGGCAGGAAGCCATGGACATCAAAAAGACCTACGAGCAGAACATGCTCCAGGCCACGCAGCAGGCCAACGAAATCCTGGTAAATGCCCAGAAGACCGCCGCTGAGCGCTCCGAAAAAATCATCGGAGAGGCCCAGCAGCAAGCCGCTCAAATCAAGAGCAAAGCCTCTGCCGACATTGCCATGGAGAAGAAAAAGGCCATCAACGACGCCAAAAACGAAATCTCCGGCCTTGCCATGGCCATTGCCAGCAAGGTTGTGGAGCGTGAGCTGGGTGACGAGGATCAATCCGGTCTCATTGACCGCTTCATTGACGAATTGGGTGATCAGGTATGACCCAGATTGGAAGCGTATATGGCGAGGCTCTTTATGAGCTTGCCCTCAGTGAAAACCTGATTGAGGAAGTCAAAGGCCAAATGCTGGTGCTGGACGAAAGCTTCCGGGCAGAGCCCGATTTTCTCCGGCTGCTTTGCTCTCCCAATTTGAGCAAGCAGGAGCGCTGTCAGATTCTGGACGATAGCTTTCGCGGCAGAATCCACATCTATCTTCTGAATTTCCTGAAAATCCTCACCGAAAAAGGATACATCAAGCAGTTTTCCAGCTGCTGCGAGATGTTCACGCAGCTTTACAACCGCGACCACAATATCGTCAGCGTGACCGCCGTGACTGCCGTGGCCCTGAGCCCAGCGCAAAGCCAGGCCCTCACGCAGAAACTCACCCGCATTACCGGCAAGAACATTCTGCTGCGTAATCAGGTTAACCCCGCGTGTCTGGGCGGCGTCCGCCTGGACTATGACGGTCAGCGCCTGGACGGAACGGTGAAAAACCGTTTGGATCGTCTGGGGGATTTGCTAAATAACACCGTACTCTGATGAGAAAGCAGGGACAGTATGGAATTAAGACCCGAAGAAATAACGAAAATCATTCGTAATCAAATCAAGAATTACGAAACCAAGATGGAGGTTTCCGAAACTGGCGTCGTCATTCTGGTGGGCGACGGTATCGCCAAGGCATCCGGCCTGGAAAAGTGCATGGCCGGTGAGCTAGTGGAATTTCCCGACGGCTCCTTCGGCATGGCCCAGAACCTGGAAGAGGACACCGTTTCCATCGTCATCCTTGGCTCTGACCAGGGAATTAAAGAGGGCGACATTGTCAAGCGCACCGGCAAGGTGGTTTCCGTGCCCGTTGGCGAAGGACTGATTGGCCGTGTCGTGAACGCCCTGGGCGAGCCCATCGACGGCAAGGGCACCATTTCCGCCGCCGATTTCAAGGCCATCGAATCCCCCGCCCCCGGCATCATTGAGCGTCAGCATGTCAACCGCCCCCTGCAGACCGGTATCAAGGCCATCGACTCCATGATTCCCATTGGCCGGGGCCAGCGTGAGCTGATCATCGGCGACCGCCAGACCGGCAAGACCACCATCGCCACCGATACCATTCTGAACCAAGAGGGAAAGAATGTCATTTGTATCTACGTTGCAATCGGCCAGAAGCGTTCCACCGTTGCTCAGGTTGTGGAGAATCTGACACGGGGCGGCGCCATGGACTACACCATTGTGGTCTCTGCAACCGCCTCTGAGCTGGCTCCCATGCAGTATATCGCCCCCTACTCCGGGTGCACCATGGGCGAGTACTTTATGCACCAGGGCAAGGATGTTCTGGTCATTTACGACGACCTCAGCAAGCACGCTGTCGCCTACCGTGCCATTTCTCTGCTGATTCGCCGTCCCCCCGGACGGGAAGCTTATCCCGGCGATGTGTTCTACCTCCACTCCCGTCTGCTGGAGCGGGCCGCTCAGCTGTCTCCCGAATTGGGCGGCGGCAGCCTGACCGCGCTGCCCATCATCGAAACCCAGGCCGGCGACGTGTCCGCCTATATTCCCACCAATGTCATCTCCATTACCGACGGCCAGATCTTCCTGGAAACCGAGCTGTTCAACTCCGGCATCATGCCCGCCGTGAACCCCGGTATTTCCGTCTCCCGTGTGGGCGGCGATGCCCAGATAAAGGCCATGAAAAAGGTCGCCGGCTCTCTGAAACTTCTGTACTCCCAGTATCGGGAGCTGCAAAGCTTTGCCCAGTTCGGCTCCGATCTGGATGCCGATACCAAGGAACGTCTTGCTTTGGGTGAGCGGATTGTCGCCGTTCTGAAGCAGAAGAACAACTCTCCCAAGGAGGTTGCCCAGCAGGTTTGCATCATTTATGCCGTCACCCATGGATATTTGCACAGCATTCCTGTGGAGCAGGTTCCTGAATTCGAGCAGCGCCTGGAAGAGCATATGAACAATTTCCACGCCGATGTGCTGGAGGCCATCCGTTCCTCCGGTAAGCTGGAAAGCGAAACCGAGGCCGGGCTGAAAACAGCACTGGATGAGCTGGTCAAGCAGTTCTCCCCTGTATAAGGAGGGCTGACTATGGCTGGCGTATCCACCAAGGAAATTAAAAACCGCATCCGAAGCATGGAAAGCACCAAGCAAATCACCAAAGCCATGGAAATGGTTGCCGCCTCCAAGCTTCGCCGGGCCCAGGCCCAGGTTTTAAACTCCCGTCCTTATTTTGAGATTCTCCACCAGACCATTACCGATATCTCCGTTTCCAACCGGGACTTTTCCTCCCAGTATTTGCAGGAGCAGCCCAAATCCAAGGTGATGTTTATTGTCATTGCCGGTGATCGCGGATTGGCAGGCGGCTATAACAGCAATGTTTTAAAGCTGGTGGAGCAGCAGATTCAGGGCCAGGATGCCGAAGTGCTGCCCATTGGCAAAAAGGCGGTGGATTTCTTCCGCAGCCGGGGCATTCACGCATTCACCGAAAGCTACGCCGAAGCAGCGGAGATTTCCATTGGAGATTGCTTCTCCGTGGCAAAGCAGCTGTGCAAAGCCTTCCGCGACGGAACCTACAGTGAGATTCATGTGGCCTATACCAATTTTGAATCCATGCTCTCCCAGTCCCCGGCTTCCATGAAGCTGCTGCCCTTGGAGAGGCCCCAGGCAAACCCTGACGGAAAATACGGCGGCATCGTCTATGAGCCCAGCAATGAAGAAGTTTTCGATGCCATCATTCCGGAGTATTTGGGTGGTCAGCTCTATGGCGCCCTGTGCGAGTCCCGTGCCTCCGAGCAGGCGGCCCGGCGCACTGCCATGGACAATGCAACCCAGAACGCAGAGGAAATGATTGCCGACCTGAGCCTGAAATTCAACCGGGCCCGTCAGGCTGCCATCACCCAGGAAATCACCGAAATTGTGGCTGGTTCCTAATTTTCATCTTCGTATTGCATTTTGCATTCCGCATTTTGCATTCTTCTCCCCCATTTTTTACAAAAGGAGTTGAATCCAATGGCAAATAACAAAGGAACAGTCATCCAGGTAATGGGTCCTGTTCTGGATATTCGGTTTGCGGATGATCAGCTGCCTAAGCTGCTCAGCGCAATCCTGGTTAAAAACGGCGATACTACCATCACTGCTGAGGTTGCCCAGCACATTGGCGATAACGTGGTTCGCTGCATCGCCATGTCCTCCACCGACGGTTTGCAGCGGGGCACCGAGGCCGAGGACACTGGTGCGCCTATTTCCGTGCCCGTGGGTGACGAGTGCCTGGGCCGGGTGTTCAACCTGCTGGGTGAACCCATTGACAATAAGCCCCAGGTGGATGCCCAGACCCGCTGGCCCATTCACCGCCCTGCCCCCAGCTATGAAGAGCAGCAGCCTGCCACCGAAATTCTGGAAACCGGCATCAAGGTCATTGACCTGATTTGTCCCTATGCCAAGGGTGGTAAGATTGGCCTCTTCGGCGGCGCCGGCGTGGGTAAAACCGTTCTGATTCAGGAGCTGATTTATAACATCGCTACCGCTCACAACGGCTACTCCGTGTTCACCGGCGTCGGCGAGCGTACCCGTGAGGGCAACGACCTGTATAATGAAATGACCGAGTCCGGTGTTATCTCCAAAACAGCCATGGTCTTTGGTCAGATGAACGAGCCCCCCGGAGCACGTATGCGTGTGGGTCTGTCCGGCCTGACCATGGCAGAGTACTTCCGTGATGTGAAGCATCAGGATGTGCTGCTGTTCATTGACAACATCTTCCGCTTCACCCAGGCCGGTTCCGAGGTTTCCGCTCTGCTGGGCCGTATGCCCTCCGCCGTTGGTTACCAGCCCACGCTGGCCACGGAAATGGGCGCTTTGCAGGAGCGAATCACTTCTACCAAGGATGGTTCCATCACCTCCGTCCAGGCCGTCTATGTGCCTGCGGACGACCTGACCGACCCCGCCCCTGCCACCACCTTTGCCCACCTGGACGCCACCACCGTTCTGGACCGTGGCATCGCCTCCCTGGGCATCTACCCTGCTGTGGATCCCCTGGACTCCACCTCCCGTATCCTCTCCCCGGAAATTCTGGGCCAGGAGCATTATGAGACCGCCCGTGCCGTGCAGAGCATTCTGCAGCGGTACAAGGAGCTCCAGGACATCATCGCCATCATGGGTATGGACGAGCTCAGCGAAGAGGACAAGCTGACCGTCAACCGAGCCCGGAAAGTGCAGCGTTTCCTGTCCCAGCCTTTCCATGTTGCCGAGCAGTTCACCGGCTATGAGGGTAAGTACGTTCCTTTGAAAGAGACCATTCGTTCTTTCAAAGAGATCATCGAGGGCAAGCACGACGACATTCCCGAATCCTACTTCCTGTTCGCCGGTTCCATCGACGAGGTGGTTGCCAAATTCCGGGGCGGTGAGAAAGCATGACAAGCTTTCCTCTGAAAATTGTCACCCCCGACGGACTGATTTTTGACGGCAGTGCCGAGCAGATCATCGTCCGTACCACCAGCGGCGATGTGGCTATTCTGGCCCGTCACATTAACTATGTAGCCCCCCTGGGCATGGGCCGGGCTGTCATCATTGCAGGTGGCGTGCGCCGCACAGCTGCCTGCATCGGCGGCATGCTCAGCGTGGTAGACGGCGCCGTCACGCTGGTCCCCACCACTTTCGAGTGGTCCGATAAAATCGACGTAGAGCGCGCAAATGCTGCCTATGAAAAAGCGGACAGCGTCTTGAAGAATCCCTCTTCCTCCCAGAACGACCTGAAGCTCGCCGAAGCCAAGCTCCGCCGCGCCCTCGTCCGGAAGAGCGTCGCTTCCACCAAATAATCTCACTGCTCTTTTTGACTCTATGTCAATTGTTGTGGAAAAATCGCATAAACTTTAAATCGTGCCGGAGTGAAAGCTCCGGCACGATTTCATTTATTAAAGAGACGTTTCTTGCCATCCAGTCCCCTACACTGTCTCCTGAAAACTCAACCCTCTTTTACATACAGATAAACACTCTGGTAGGCAGAGGTAAAATTTCTGGCCGGAATAACCTCTAGCATCACACTACGGTACTCCGATCCGACTCTACGGGAATAGTTGAGGCAAAAACGCTTTTCTCCTTTTTGAAGAATTGGCCCAGATGTGAGGGTTTGGTAGACTCTGTAAAAACATCTCGATCCTTTTCTGCAATCATACCCCTCTCTGCAAAATGACGCAGCCATAAACCAAGACTGTCTGAAAAAAACCATATGTCCGTTTGCTCTTCAGCATCCATTTTGATAATCTTGTACTGTTCTGTAACAAGATCTGCCTGTATAACCTTAATGTAATTTTCACACAGCGCCAAAAAGGCTTCACTCTGCGTACGCCGGTCGATTCCGTTTGAAAGGTAAAAGTGTTCTTTGTTGCGGTACATCATTTTGTCCGCCTGTTCCTTTATATCTTCAATCCCGTCACCCCTGCAACCCTCCGCCGCACAGTAGCCAATTGAGATGCTGAAAGGGTGCGACCGTATTTGGGCCACCGCAGCAGCACGCTGGTCTATTTGCCGGCAAATGATTTCAGGATCCGCCTCCAGGGAAGTTAGAATCACAGCAAATTCATCACCGCCTGTTCGATAACAGGTTCCCAGGTCTTTTACCGCCTGAACAATACAGTCAGCAGCATCACGAATCATTTCATCTCCAGCACTATGGCCATAGGTATCGTTTACGTTTTTCAACCCATTTACATCCATGGAAAACAATACCAGGCTCTGTGGAAGGACAGCCTGTTTCCTCAATTCCGAAATGGCATATTCGTATGTTAGCCGGTTATGAAGTCCCGTCAGAACATCCGTCTCGGTCATTTTTTCATCAGCATTGTATATTGATAATTATCCGTAATGTCGCTGAGAACGATGATATGTCCGCGCCGCCTGCCATCCTTGGTAAGCTCCCGGTACTCGGGTCGATAAACTCGTTTGTCGAGAAATACCATCTCTTTTTTTCGGTACGCTTCAATCAGGCTGGAAGTGATGGATTTTCCGTCGGTTTTCAGACTCGGGAAAAAGTCCATGGCTGGCTGATTGGAATAAATTATCCGATCATCCTCATCCAACGCAATGATTCCGGCAGAAAGATTATCTGTCACATAATCGCGCACAAGTGCAAGGGTATCCAGCAGGTCATATCCTCACTGTTCACCGGCTTCCCGCCGTATGATCTACCGCACGCAACCTGAGAATATCACACGGCATTTTGTTTCATCCACTTCCATACTTTTAGTCGTATTTTAGAATACTTCCATCAGCTCTTTCTCAGTTTTCGACTGCGTTCTACTCTCCATCGTCCATTCTCTTCCACAATTCTTCTCTTACTTCTGGGTGCTCCCATAGCCAATCAATCAGCTTCCTGTCTGCTGGATACTGCTTCTTTCCTTCATCACCGGTAAGCAGCCAGTCCACTCCCACATCCAGAGCCCCTGCAAGTTTTGCTCCTGCTTTTCTTTTCAACTGGTATTTTCCGCTCTCCAGCATACTAATCTGCGGCTGTGAGATACCTGCCCTTCTGGACAGTTCCCACATACTCAGTCCCTTTTCCAGTCTTGCGCTTGTCAGCCGTTGTGCGGCTGCGCTTTTTACTTCGTCTTCAGCATCCTTATGGACTGCCTGCTCCACGCTCAGTTCACCTGTGAAATAGGACGGCTCAACATGAAACACCTCGCAGATTTTCTGAATCACACGTTCATCCGGTATCAAAACGTTTTTCTCAAATCGGCTGATGTGCATCCCCGTGTAACCAATCGGCTCACCAAAGGCTCTGAGCGACAGGCCCAGATATATCCTTAACTCGTGCATTTTTTTGTTCATTTTCTATTTCACCCTATTGACATTTTTAGAATTCCAAGTTATTATCTGTTTAATGTAACTTACTTATTATTAGAGGCCATAAAAATGCAAAACACAATCTACCACTGGATTTCTATTTCCGTTCTGGCTGAAATCACAAAACAATCTCCTGGAAAACTACAAAAGCTTTACCGTGAGATTATTCAGGATGATTGTGTTCCGCTGAATGACATTCCGAAGAACATACAAGATATCTATGTATCGGAGTATCTGCTCCGGGATCGAGTGATCGATTTCTCATTTCTTGATGCGATAAGAGATTATTCTACAAAGCCGCTACGCTCCTCCGATGTTCAATCACTGTTTCGTGAAATGGAGATGATGCGCAGGGCATACAAAATCTCTCAGGCATTCGCCTCATCCGGCACACTCACCGCACATCTGCGTGAACTTGCATCTGAATACCATATTTCCTATAGCACCTTAGCCAGAAGGAGATTTCTTTACATGAATAGTACACCGCTTTATAGGGCTTTGTCTCATTCTGCTTCTGCTGAAGATACCAAAGACCGCTATCGAACCTGCTGTCTATACTGCCGCGATCTGATCATCTTTCTCCATGAAAAACCCGGGAAAATCTCTGCGGCTAAAATCTTCAGAGACATTCGTGATTCTAAACCATTTCCATGCAAAACCTGCCCTTATCACCCTGATGTGAAAAATGGGCCTCACAAAAAAGGTGACTTTATCCCAACCGCAACCTGCTCACGCAATTCTGAATTTATGGTAAAGCCAAACTGCGATGATACCGTATGCTCCGTCATCCGAAGAATACCGGAACAGCAGGATGTCCTTGCTTGGGCAGGCGTAAGAGCTTGGGCAGCGCTCTACCATTACGCTCCTGCCAGAGAAAAGTCTAACATTGTGAACCGCGTGTGGTTCTCCGACCACAAAATTCTAGACTTGGAAGTCCGTACCAGGCAACGCCCCGACGGTTCTTGGGAAGTACAGCGCCCTTGGATTACCGCGATCATTGATGACGCAAGCGATGTCATGGTATCCTATGTCCTCAGCCTGAAACCAAACTCAGACTGCATCGCCGAGTGCTTTGCCAGAGCCTGTGCTTTCACCGTTGACACACCCTATTCAGGCATCTGCGATTACTTCTATATTGATAATGGCCGCGATTATCGTTCCAACAAGATGAAGGGGCTGCCTAACTCCGAACCCGAGCCGCTCTATCTGAACAAAGAGTTCGGTGAATCTGGAATCCTGGAATGGTTTGGAATCAAAGTCATTCACGCCCTGCCTTATCGAGGCCGAAGCAAAACGATTGAGTCAATCTGGAACACGATTGACAGAGAATGGATTCGCCCGCTCCCTGGTTACTGCGGTTGCAGTCCGAATGAACGCCCTTTTATACTGGAACAGCAAATCAAGTCCAATGAGCTCTATACTTTTGAACAATTCGCCGACTATTTTGCCGATGTGATTTATCCGAAGTACAATGATTTTGCTGTCACAAAGGAATCTCCGAATTCACTTTATCAGAGGCTTCCAAAAGCCAGTTCCTATGTGCCAACCTGGCGGACACTCAGCGTCCTGAAAAGTGTATCTGCTGAGCGGGTCATTCGCACCAAAGGAATCCAATACGGTAACAACCGTTTCTACTGGTGTTCCGAATTGGCGCCGCTCATTGAGCGAAAGAAGCGTACCAAATATCGTATCTTTGCTTTTGACACACCATTTAACCGGAACATCTCTGTGGTTTATGACCACAAGTACATTGGCGAGGCTCATTTGGTGGAGAAACTGAATGTGGTGGAGCAAAACCGATATAAGATCATCAACCATATTCGGCAGCAGCAAGCGCAGCACCGTTTTTACTCCGGAAAGCTGGAACAGCTGCATTCCATCGTCCTCCAAACGGATATTGCCGACCAGGTCTGTCATATTCCACCCGTGGACAACATTCGCTATGGACAGGCAATCGATACAGAAAAGGATTCACTAGACGCAATTGATGACACGTCTATCCCAGAGGAGTTAAAAGAAAAAGCAGCAGAATATTCCAAGAATCTGATGAACTTGGAGCCTTCTCTCGAAAAGCAAGGAAAAATTACGCAATCCTATCGGGAACTCGGCAGAAAACTCCGGGAATCCAAAAATCAGAGAAGAGGAGGCGATTGATCGTGAGAGAATCCATATTGCCAAGAATGTACACCGCTACACAGGATACTGTTCTCGGAGGCGTTATTCAACATGTGAACAGCAAGAAAATGGTCATTGTTTTAGGGGAACCCGGCGAGGGAAAAACCGTTACCATGCTGGATTTCTGCACACAATATCCGCATCCTGCTTACTATTACCGCTGTTCTCCAAACACAACAATGAACAGCCTTCTCGTTTTTATCGCTAACGCAATCGGCGTTCGGGTTGTAGGTGATAATGGCACAGTTCAGGATCGTATTCAAAGAAAGCTTCAAGATGATCCCAACTATTGTTTTGTATTCGATGAAGCGGAATATCTTGCCAACGGAAACGGTTCAAAGATTGATGTGCTTCGACAGATATTTGACGAAACGGATGTCCCCATCATCATCTGTGGTACTTATGTTCTGAAAGATCTGATTTCGGGAGAACGGAAAAAGGATCATAACATCACCCACAATCGCCCGCAGATATTCCGCCGTCTTCGAAAAGAAGAGTTCGACCGCATCGACGAGCGGGAAATACTCGACTATTTACGCCAACTGGAGCAGCAGTATGCCGTATCCTTTAGCTCCAAAGTAAAATCTGAACTGGTTTCCATCTGCCGCGACCGCCAAAGCGGTGGCCTTGGAAACTTCATAGAAATCATTGAACTTCTCTTCGACCAAGTCCGTCCAGAATGGAAAAATATCAGCTATCAACTCATTAACGAATCCGGGCGCATCCTGCACACCCACAAAGAAAAGTCTCAATCATTCAAGGCAATTAAACATAGTAAAGAAGACCCCGAAAACACCGAAAATATCGAAAAATCCAACAACCCTGAAGCAGAAATCCCTTCACCAGTCGGAATTGAGATCGATGCTTCTTCACTTACCATATCTCAAATCGATAGCGCATTACTGCATGATTGTTTGCATCACAAAATGACCATGTGATTTTCCCGTATGAAATCCAAGACAGGATATCTCACCTGTCTTGGATTTATCTTTTTTACCGCAATATGCCGTGCATTTTTCTCAATTTCATTTCAGTTTGTACTGCCCAATATGCCGAATAAGGCTTTATTTCCACCACATATTTTGAAGCTGTAAAGATAATCAATATTCAGGTGGAGCTTTTTACCGAATTAAGATAAGGGATTATTCTCATTCTGAGTCCGGCAGATCACTTATACTATTTCCAGACCCTTTACCGGCCTGTGCGCCTTTGGCTGATCCACACTTAGCCCTTCCATGAGCCAGCGGTACTGCTGCATGGTCAGCGCTCTGGCTTCCCTTTCCGACCGGGGCCATTGGAAGCTGCCGGATTCCAACCGCTTGTACAGCAGAACAAATCCGTTGCCTTCCCAGTACAGTGCCTTGATTCTATCCCGGCGTCGACCGCAGAACAGAAACAGGGTGTTGGTGAAAGGATCCAGATTGAACTGCTGCTGAACCATGGTAGCCAGCCCGTCAATGCCCCGCCGCAGGTCGGTGTAGCCGCAGGCAATGTAGACCTTGTCCGCTCCTGTGAAATCGCTCAGCATGATTTCAGAATCCGCAGCACAGTTTCCACGGTGGCCGCATCTGCGCCGGAATGAATATCCGCCTCAGCTCCGGCAATACGTACAGTCACAGCCACATTTTCAGAACAGACCGACTGCGGCAGCGTGACCTCGGCAAAGGCTGTTTCGTGTGCTGCCTGCTGTTCCGACAGTGCCTGAAACAACCTCCGCTGCCAATAGTAATAGGTTTTCTCAGACAGTCCGTTTTCCCGGCACCAAGCCCGGACGGTCATGCCACTGCTCCGGCAGGCCATAATCCTGGCTGTCCAATTCTCCAAACGCTCCTGCTTAGACATTACTTGCAGACTCTGTTCCACATAGACCATCTCCCATTGTGCTAAATCTCTCCATTGCAGTTTAAGGGAGAGATTTAGAGTTTGGGGTATTATCTCATACTGCTGCTCTGCTACACAAGTCGCGGGGAGATTTTACGCTTACAATTTAGCACCACGTAGCGGGGTGGTACATAAGTATCATCTGATGGAGAAAGTTGGAAACAAGCCGTCATAATATACCAGATTCTTCAATATAAATATAGCAAATCATGCCGATAAAAGCAAGAACGGATGGCTACAGTCTCAGGCAGTAGTATAGTAAGATTCCCGCGCAACATTGATTTTCTGTATTAAATGTACCTACCTATTCCCCAACCTTACAACCACGACCTCGGGTTCATTCCCCCATCTTGGAATCGACGCTGTGTTGGCACAGCCGGATGATACCACCAGCCGACCGTCATACACACCGTGGTGATAGCGAGGTAATAGCCCCTGCCCTGGTGAGAAAATGCCGTGATTCCAAATCCTGATCTGACCGCCATGGCAGTGGCCGGAAAGGAAGAGGTTAATCGGGTAGGACCGCAGCTTGTCGTAGTACTCCGGGTGATGACACAGGAGGACCTTGTATCCGGGGAGATCACTAAAGCTGGTCAGAAACTCTGTGTCTATCTTCCCAGTGATCTGCTTGGAGGGTATGCCTCCGAACAGGACGTTCTTGATCTCCACAGTACTGTTATTCAGCAACGCAACATTTGCAGTTGCAAGAACCGCTTTATCTTCCTCAGTTAGATACAGCTCATGGTTGCCCAGGCTCATCACCACAGGGGCGATCTCCGATGCTTTCATGAGAAAATCATACGCATTCTGCTTCCTAACATCATGCTTCTGTCTCCAGCGAAGTCCCGCCAGACGATTCGCCATGTGGATAATGCGGCAAAGCATACGAGAAATCAGGCTGTCATCCTCTTTATCCAGATTCTCCCCAAACTCGTGGTTTTCAAAAAGGTCGCCGGGTACCGCAATCACATCGGGTCTTATCTCTGACAGTCTTGATAATACCGGCTTTGGTTCAAACTCATGCAGGTCCGCCACAATGGCAATCGTGATATGAGCGGAACCCGCGACACTGTATTCCGTACTAATCATGCTATCACCTCCACGTCATTAGAACTCAGAATTTACTACATAGCAAGTCCTAATATTGAGTGGGGATTATATATTTTTTCTTTAGGTGGTTACTGACACTGTTTCTTCGCCTCCTTGATCGGGCATACCTTCAAACACATCCCGCACCTTACACAAATCTTCTCATCGATTTGCGGGTATTCAAATCCTTCCTCGTCTTCTTTCATACTTATTGCGGATTTAGGACAAATCGCATAACACGCTGTGCAGCCACAGCAATCTTCTTTTCTGGTGAAAAGAACTGGTATATCTTTCATCGTGTTTTTTCCTTTTTTATATATTTGTTGTTCGCCAGAATGGAGCTCACGTCCTAAATACAGTTACATCCTTCAAACCCAAATATCCTACAAGAGCAATCAGTCTCTTCATATCATCCAGTGAATGATAGCCGATATGCCACTTCGCATCGCATCTACTCCTCACTTCCTCAAAATAAGGATAGTCAACTTCTGACAAGGAATGACCGATGACGAATACTTCTTCAATGCTACTCAACCCATCAAAGAAGTCCTTGTGGTTCTTAATGATATCCCCACACTTCTTGGTTGTAGATTCATCATACCATGCTGCTTCTCTCGCCGCCGTTTCCATAGCCGCTTCCATAATGTATCTTTTATATGGATTCTTGAACTTGAATGGTTTCAGTTCTACCTTATCCCACTGTTCTTCTTCCATACCAGGCTTGTGACCAAGAATTATTTCATCGGGTCTCTTTCCTTTTTCTGTCCTCCTGCAACCATGGATATAACAGATATTCTCTCTCTTTGCTCCATATAATGTTTCGATGAACTCCGTATAGTTGAAACTCAGTACTTTATATTCACCATGGAGCATTGAGAATGGTCTGTCATCGCTCTCGACTTTTAAAGTCTTTAGCCATTTCTTAAATCTGGAATTCAGTTCTCTTGGAATGTTGAATGTGGGCCCAATGGCAGTCTCCACAGCGGCAAAAAAATCTGCTGCCTGGCAATCAGGATCGTATGCTCCAAAATTATCAAGCCACATATCGATCACATGGGGATTAAGGAACATACTGTAATTCAGTCTGCCGAGCGAATCTTCAAGGTTTGACCACAAATCACCAGTATCGAGGTATGTTTCAATTTCCCATCGCAACGTGTTATTCTTCCCTATCGTCTTTTGGAATTCCCAATATGAAGATTTTACACCATGCATAATGTCGAAGCCATTGCCGATAATCACAAGCGACTTATCGGGGTTTGTAAACTCGATGGGCTTTTGAGTGAATTGTGCTACAAGTCCTTGAAGCTCCTTTTCATCCCGTTCTGTTTTTATTCTTTTTTCTTCTTCATTCCTATTTTTGCGGCATTCTTTGCATCTCTTTGGAATCTGCAGTCCTTTTGAGATATAGAACTTTTCCTCGTCAGGTGAAATGGAGAAGCTTTTGCCACAGTCTTTACAAATGATTTCTTTCATAAGTTTAAATGGTGTTGGTGGGTGGGTTACTTCTTGAAAGTCAGCAGCATACCATAATCAGAATTACTTCTTGAATGTGAAGAGGATGCCATAGTTGGCATTTTAGTGTTTTTCAGTCCCCCCCCGCGAAGGATTTTCTTGATGGTACGTTTTATTTTATTGACAACTCTTCTTTTGAACGGAACCTTTCTATCAGCCGCATACTTCTTTGCCATTTCATCAAACGACAACTTATCCAAGTCTTCAAAGAATGTATCTCTTTGCTGTGGACGAGCGACAGATTTGTACTCAGAAGGATTACCTTTTACTCCTTCTTCATAGCTTACTTCCTTCCACTTCAACTCACTCTTAATTCCTTCAAAAAGCTCTTGCCCCTTCTCCGTCCTGGTGATGACTAGGCTTGTCCCTCTGCCATCATTCATCTCCGGAGCAACAGCTTGTATTCCCCAGAAGTCTGCAATGGTCATGTCTGCTTTTCTATACCGCTTTGCTTGACACTCATAGCAAGCAGGACGAAGGCAGTAATCCCGAAGGAACATGCGCATGAAAAAGTCTGTATCCTTTGATATGTACAGTTGATTCTCTTTCATACCAAAATCAATCCAGCTATCGTCCTTACAACGGAAATTTACACTTTCCAACTTACCATGCTTCTTTTCCTGGTATGACACGTACTCTCTCCACAGTTTCGGTGATGGAGTGCCATGGCAAATAATGTCCAGGAGAAAGAGATTGGAGTATTCTTTACCCAAGAACAGAGAAAGACCATTTATCTGGCATCCGGTTCCAGAAAAGAGTACTTTTCTTCCCTCTTCCAAATCTTTCTTAACCTGCTTAAACGCATCTCCTACTTTGGCCTGGAAATACTTAGATCCGCGAAGAGGACTGATATCCCCTTCCACTCTAATCATTTCCGCTCCGTAGCAGTCTTTGGTCATAGCCACACCATAGACTACATCGAACATGTCAGCCAGAGCAGAAAAGACACCACCTGATGAAGAGTTTTCTCTTATTTTATTATCCTTATATATCGCTGCGTATGTTTTCATTTTAATTCATTCCCAGTTTAACCAACACTCTGTTCATCTTGCCTTTTGTCATATTATCAGCCAGATGAAGTGCCTGGTTATATTCTTCTGTTTTTCTGAACACCAGAAAATAAATAGCATTCGGAACAATCATGCAAATCACACCACGGATCAAAATGGTAGGCACAAGTCCAATGCTGATTCTTGAACAGATAAGGTATGTGACCGTGCAGCTTATGAGAACCACAAAGCAGTACTTTGCAAATCTTCTGAGATAAGGCCACATATGTTTCCTTTCAAAAATAACCGTAAAAAGATTGTGTAGTAGCCATGGCATACCAACACAAATGATTGCAAGAACTGTAGATAAAAGAATGCCGTAGATGCCTATAAACTGAACTAGTATCAAGTTCAATGCAAGGTTTGTTAACGCTGCGGTTAAAGGTCTGAGCCGGTCCTCATGCCACATTCCAGAAGCGTCTTTGTATAAATTGAAAAGCGCATTAAACTGGCGAACAAAGAAATAAACTACAAAGCACACCACAGCTGAGAGAGAAAGCATTAAATCTTTTCCAACCCAAAGTTCCATGAATGGCTGATAGATACATAATAAGCAGACTGAGCAGAATCCAGCAATCCAGGTGATGATGAATGTAAACTTCTTCAGGTCTTGGTAATTCTTCTCTTTGCTTTCTACTACGATACTGTTACCAATACCCGCAGTACACGCTGAGAATACAACGGTTATTAATCCAGTTATCGAGTTCAATATATAGAAGTAATTCTGGTATACTGCCAGTACGGTTAGTCCCAGAAAAGCCGATATAACAATTGTGTCCGCAGAATCATAGATGATACTACCAATTTTGGATGTGAATAGATCCCTTATCCTTTGATTAATTCTCTTCACTTGGACCTTATCAACATTTCCCTTTGGCTTGAACTGTGGATAGAGCTTGTTCGCACATATCGCTGTCACGATGTTGGTCAACGCCTGTGTAGCAAGCGCAACTATTACATAAAGATAGTAATTATGGAACAGCCACAATATTGCAATCTGCAAACCATATTGCACAGTACTAGTTACTAGGGTAACCTTAGAAACAACATCTGTCCTCTGGTGCGCCTGGAGAATGGAATTCTTATACGCAAACAGCCAATACGAAAGAACAGTTGCGCCCAAGTTCAATAAGTAGAGAATATATATATTAATTCCTGCCGGAACATCACTCTTAATTAAATAGGGAATAAAAGGTGTTAAAACACACCCAACAACAGCTATGACCAAACCAATCACTCTATAATATGTTCTATAGAGCTTCATGAGCGCACAGATGGTAGTCTCATCATCTTCCGCAATAGGTTTATACATACTATAAACCATCGCAGAGCCCACACCCAATTCAGCCAGATTCAGAACCTGGAGAATTGAAGTGAATAGACTATTTAACCCCAGATACTGCACTCCCATGAGATAAATCATGGCTGTACGCATCAGGAATGGCACAAATATCTGGTATATTTTTAGAATAACACCAAAGAATATATTCCTTGATGCATTTTTCGTTCTTTCTATTTTTGCCATGCTAACCTACTTTCCTAAAGCGTCTCTTAAGAAGCCTACCGATTCTAACCTTTTCTTTTTTAGCAACACATCGCTTCTATCAAATACCGCCTGACTAAATTCACTGACATCTTTTAGCTCTACTGATGAAAGCAGCGTATCCATCCTCGAACTCATGTTATGCCCATCTCTTCCGTAGATATAAAATGGAGTGTGGAATAGCACTGAAAAAACAGTACCATGGAAAGAATCTGTAAGAAGCTTATCTGCATGATCAATTAGATACAAGAACTCTGCTGGGCCAACCGCCCATTCTTTTCCATTCAATTTACGAACTTCTAACACCTGATGATTCTTTTTTTCCTCTTCAACAGCATTCTTCAATGCTTCACTCATTGATTCTACAGAGTATACTAAGGTGTAAGGTCCTTTAGGCATATTACGAGGTTTTTTCGCAATTTTTCGCCACTGTTCCGCTTCTAGTAGCAATACCGGGTCTAAAACAACAGGCACTCCCCTTCCTGTAAGGGAGAAAACAATATCTGCACCCGCATCTTCTCTTGTAGATATCTTGGAAAAGTCACATAGGTACTCTTTATATTGAGCGGCTTTCTCACTCGGCAAAGATGACACTCCAAAGCTTGCAGCATAGGCAATTTTTCTTTCATCTTCAACAAATGTCAAGAAATCTAAATCAGTTCCTGTAAATGTGTAATAAGGATTCCATACCTGATCACTACCGGCTATGAAGTAATCGTATTGAGATTGTAGTTCCTTCAATTGTGAGTTATCGCCCCAGACACTTTTACTCCATACAATTTTTCTATTGAATTTGAAAAACTGTGTAGTATTGTTAGTATGCCATAAATAGTGGATATAGTTTTTTACGATCAGCGAAAAAGGAACCTCTATTCTTCTAATGGTATTCACCGTATATCCCATGTTTTGGAGAACAGTCTGAAGAGCATAATTCTGCAGACGATTTCCGTAATTTTGACTAACAATCGTTACAATACCTATTGTGTTCATTTCTTTCATACCTCAATATTTCATTAAATCTATTTCAAACTCTTAGTACGGAAATCTATCTTTTTTGCATTCAAAGTCAACTAAACTAGGGTACCTAGCAAATTATAACTGTGCTTCCTTCAAATATCTACTTACCGCATCCTGCCATGTCGGAAGTGGTTTGAACCCGGCTTCTACTAACTTGCTTTTATCAAGTCTACTATTTACTGGTCTTTTAGCCTTTGAAATGCCATACTCCTCTGTAGTTACCGGAATTACCTTCGTGGTAAGCCCATACTGTTTGTAAAACTCAACACAGAAGTCATACCAAGAAATGTAGCCGCCTTCGTTTGTGGCATGATAATATCCATATTTCTCTGACTCACACATATCTACCAGCAGTCTAGCCAGGTCGAATGTATAGGTAGGTGTGCCAATCTGGTCATTAACAACTCTGACCTCATCATGAGTCTTGCCCACGTTGATCATTGTCTTGATAAAGTTGTTACCATTAAGACCAAATGCCCAGGCAATGCGCACGATGAAATACTTCTCCAGAGTATTGGCAACTGCCAGCTCACCCTCAAGCTTAGTGTGACCATAAACATTGAGCGGCTTATAGTCCTTACTATCTGGTTTCCATGGTTCTTTCCCCTGGCCATCGAATACATAATCGGTGGAAAGATACAGCATTTTGCAGTCTAATGCCTTGCAGGCGTCCGCAATATTCTGCGTACCTCCTGCATTTACTCTCCTTACCGCATCAACCTTATCATCATCTTCTGCCATATCTACAGCAGTCCATGCGGCGCAATGGATGACAGCGTCAGGCTTGATTTCGCCAATTACCTTCCCAACCGCTTCCTTATCCGTGATGTCGAGTCCAACATAAGGCATAGTTGTAACCGGCGAACCATCAGCCACACCGGCATAAGCTTCAACAATATCTGAACCAATACCTTCATGTCCTCTTTTATATAATTCATTCATGACATCATGGCCTAACTGGCCATTAACACCAGTTACCAAAAACTTCATTACATTCTCTCCTTGTAGTTTTTCTCGATCCAGTTGAGGTACTCACCAGAGGTGCATTCCTCTGTCCACTTCCTACCCTCTTCGGACATATACCAGTCGATTGTGAGAACAATTCCGTCCTTGAACATAGTGGTTGGTGCCCATCCAAGCTCTCTCATAGCCTTAGCAGGATCAATTGCATATCTCTGGTCATGGCCATGTCTGTCAGCAACGTGTGTGATAAGGCTTTCAGGTTTGCCGAGCTTCTCAAGAATAATCTTCACAATCTCAATATTGGCTTTTTCATTATGGCCACCAAGGTTGTAAACTTCTCCGACTTTTCCTTTTTCCAGAACTGCAAGGATTCCATAACAATGATCCTTAACATACAGCCAATCACGAACATTCAAGCCCTCGCCATAAACAGGGAGTGGTTTGTCATGAGTAGCATTATGAATCATGAGAGGAATCAACTTCTCAGGGAACTGGTATGGACCATAGTTGTTGGAACAACGAGAAATCGTTACAGGAAGTCCATATGTTCTGTGGTATGCCAGGACAAGCAGATCCGCAGAAGCCTTTGAGGTAGAATACGGTGAAGATGTATGTATTGGTGTCTCTTCTGTGAAGAACAAATCAGGTCTATCAAGAGGCAAATCACCATAAACCTCATCAGTCGAAACCTGATGATACCTTTCAATTCCGTATTTTCTGCAAGCGTCCATCAACACCGCTGTGCCCATGATGTTGGTTTCGAGGAAGATACACGGATTAGTAATAGAGCGGTCTACGTGGCTTTCCGCAGCAAAGTTGACCACGATATCCGGCTTCTCTTCTTCAAAAATCTTATCAATAGTTTCTCTGTCTCTAATATCCGTTTTGTAGAACTTATAGTTCGTATTTTCCAGTTCCCCCTCAATAGTGGAAGGATTTGCAGCATAAGTACAAACGTCCACATTGATTACCCTATATTCAGGTCTTTCGGCTAAGAGTAATTTGCAGAAACAATTTCCAATAAAACCTGTTCCACCTGTCACTAAAATAGTCTTCATTTCTACACTCCCCTCTTAGCAATTCTCTCCGTACACAAACTGGTTGTCTGAATCAGTTAGATTCGGCCCAATCTTATCCTTCTCCGAAAGCACAGGTTCAATTCCATTGAGTAGCGTACCCCAATCTACAGCAACCTCCGATGCATCATATCTCATGCCGCCTTCTGACAGTTTGTTATAGACATTGTCACACTTGTATCTGAATTCCACATCATCCGTCAGGGTCAAGAATCCATGAGCAAATCCTCTTGGAATGAAGAATTGTCTATGGTTCTCTGCAGATAATTCTACCGACACCCAATTGCCATATGTCGGGCTACCCTTTCTGATGTCCACAGCCACATCAATAACTGCTCCCTTTGTACAGGAAACAAGCTTTGCCTGAGCATAAGGAGGATTCTGCCAGTGAAGACCACGAAGAGTACCTTTCTGAGCGGAAAAACTCATATTATCCTGTACGAATTCTGTGGTGATTCCTAAAGCCTCATACTTAGGCTTATTATATGTTTCTGTAAAATATCCCCTATGATCGCCGAACACGTCAGTTTCAATGATGAGGACACCTGGTATTTTTGTTTCAATTGCTTTCATTATCCACGTACCTTTCCCTCAGCTACAGCCTTGAGATGTTGACCATAAGGGCTCTTTCCATACTTTTCTGCGGACTTCAGAAGCCCGTCTTTATCAATCCAACCATAGCGGAAAGCAATTTCTTCAGGAGCAGAAATCTTTATGCCCTGTCTCTTCTCAATCATCTGAACGAAATCCGCTGCTTCTACCAAAGAATCCATTGTTCCTGTGTCAAGCCAAGCAAATCCACGTCCCAGGAGCTGCACATCAAGTTTTCCTTCTTTTAAGTACATCTCATTCAGAGTCGTGATTTCTAACTCGCCACGTGCAGAAGGTTTGACTTCTTTTGCTTTCTTGTCCACACCTGCCGGGTAGAAGTAAAGTCCAGTTACAGCATAGTTTGATTTTGGATTCTTTGGCTTTTCCTCAATGGAGGTAGCCTTCCAATTCTCATCAAAAGCAACAACACCAAAACGCTCTGGATCGGGAACATAATAACCAAATACTGTGGCTCTACCATTTACCTCAGCGTCTTCGACTGCTTCTTTCAGTATCTTACTGAAACCATTACCGTAGAAGATATTGTCACCGAGAACCATTGCACCGGCTTCACCTTCCAAAAACTCCTCACCTAAGATAAAAGCCTGTGCCAGACCATCAGGTGATGGCTGAACCTTGTATGAAAGGTTTACTCCGAACTGTGAACCATCTCCCAGGAGTGATTCAAACCGTGGTGTGTCTACTGGTGTGGATATGATAAGGATGTCCTTTATCCCCGCCAGCATTAGTGTGGATAGCGGATAATAAATCATCGGCTTATCATACACAGGCAATAACTGTTTACTTGTAACCATAGTCAAAGGATAGAGCCGTGTACCAGCTCCTCCTGCAAGAATTATTCCCTTCATTTCATGCTACCCCGATCAAAAACATTCTAAAGCAAAAATAACAGATTTCTATTACTCAGCCACCCAAGGCAGATATTCCTTTCCTTCCAGAATATCTGCTATTCTCTTACAAGCATGTCCATCACCATAAGGATTGCATGCCCTAGCCATTGCATCGTAGGCTTCCTGGTTTTCGAGCAGCTCCTTGAAGTTCTTGTAGATTACTTCCTCATCTGTTCCTACAAGTCTGAGTGTTCCAGCCTTTACGCCTTCTGGTCTCTCAGTTGTGTCTCTCATGACGAGTACCGGTCTGCCGTAAGAAGGCACTTCTTCCTGGATTCCACCGGAGTCGGTCAGGCAAAGGTGACATCTTGCTTCAAAGTTGTGGCAATCAAATACTTCAATCGGCTCGATGATGTGGATGCGATCACAACCGCCAAGTTCTTCATCCGCTGCCTTTCTCACAACCGGATTCATATGGATTGGATATACAGCCTTGCACTCAGGATGCTCATCAAGTACACGGCGAATAGCCCTGAACATGTGGTGCATCGGCTCACCAAGGTTTTCTCTTCTATGAGCTGTGATGAAGATGAGCTTACCATCTCCTACCCATTCAAGTTCAGGATGAGTATAATCTTCCCTCACCGTATGCTGCATAGCGTCAATGACGGTATTACCAGTAATGTAGATTTTAGAAGGGTCCTTTCCCTCTTTGATGAGGTTGTCTGCTGCCATCTGGGTTGGAGCGAAATTGTACTGGGAGATAATGCCCACAGCCTGACGGTTAAACTCTTCAGGGTATGGGGAGTAGATATTATATGTACGTAGTCCTGCCTCGACATGGCCTACTGGTATTTGTAAGTAGAAACAAGCCAGTGCAGTTACAAATGTTGTGGAAGTATCACCATGAACCAGGACCACATCAGGCTTAACTTCCTCAAGTACCGCCTTGATTCTCTCAAGAATTCCCGTTGTGATGTCAAACAGAGTCTGTCCCTGCTTCATGATGGACAGGTCATAATCGGGAACTACGTTGAATGTATTCAGAACCTGATCCAGCATCTGTCTGTGCTG
Source organism: Bacillota bacterium (assembly GCA_028719885.1). Classification (GTDB taxonomy): domain Bacteria; phylum Bacillota; class Clostridia; order Oscillospirales; family Oscillospiraceae; genus Faecousia. The sequence goes on along the minus strand of JAQYLT010000033.1, from coordinate 17,049 downwards.
ACCTGTTACGCATACTATTGTTTCTAAAGACTCTCTAGTCTTTAACTCATTTACTAATGGGCACATCTTGATTGCTTCGGGTCTCGTGCCAAAGACCAACATTACTCTTTTCTTCATAATACACCTGCCCACAAGGTCTTTATTGATTACATTTGACGATATTAACGTTAATTCATGCCTTGTTTCATTCTGTTATAAACTGCGTCCCAAGAAAAGCTCTTACAATAGAATTGATTTTGTTCAACTACGTAATGTTGCATATTCTGGTCCTCTATTGCTGTTTTCATCTGAAGCTTTAAGTCATCAACTGTCAATTTGGTAAATAAACCATTGTTCTTATTAACAAAATAGTGCATTTCAAAATTATCTTGTGCTATTAGAACGCAACCACAACATAATGCTTCAAGAAAAACCAAACCGTATGCTTCAAACCTTGAGGGCATAACAAAAACCTTTGATTTCTCAAAATACTTTTTTGTTTCACTAAATGGTAATTCTCCAAGAAACTTTATATTCTCATTATCACAATTTTCAGGTTTCTGGCTCGGGCCTATAATGTACAGTACTATATCCTTTTTTTCTTTATTAAGTTCATTAAAGGCGTTTATTACCAAATCCCCAGACTTTCTAATAAAATCTTTTCCTACAAAAATGAAAGAGTTTTCTTTATCTATGGCTTGAATAGCGTTGCTAGAAAAATTAATTCCACCGCCAACAGCAAACACTTTTTGAGCAATTTCTCTATCATATTCATTATCAAAATGATCTTTTAAATGCTGTCCCATAACAAAAATAGCCTTGCATTTGTAAAAGAATGCATCTTGAAATTTTTTCAGCAACTTACATTCTAGCTTAGAGTAAGAAAAATTCGTATATTTAAACAGTTCAGGTTGTTCTTTGCTTAATTTGTACAAATAACTATATGAACAATCCGAATACCAGTAGACATTTCCTTTCTTGTACCTTATTGTATCAAATGTAAATAAATCTCCGGCTATTGATTTTTTGTTGACTATTCTACTCATCCAAGATAGAGAAATCAACTTGGCCAAACCTCTTAAGTTTAACCGAACTAAGAAACTAACAATTCTGAGCCCCAAAGGAGGTAATGTGGTATCAATAATATTTACATCATAGTCTTTTTCTAATTGGCATTTAATTTGATAGGCACTCCCAGACCAAGCTTTTGTTATATCGTCTTTTGGCCACGGAAACGCTACATTTATTATCTTTTTCATTCTTCAATTCTCTCTGTGTTATGTTTTTCAAGTAAGAAATTCTTATATGTTGTTCTAGTTTCTATCTGAATGTGAATTTTTCTAATCACATTGTCACAATATGTATGAAACTTAATTCTTTTATAAGCATTACTTCCATGAACCAAATGATGAACTACTAATTTAGGTGTATATACAGTTTTCCAACCATTATAAATACATCTGGTAGCCAAAATATCTTCTTCCATATATAGAAAAGTCTCTGGATAAAATAATTTTTCATTATCACTTATAAAACGCTTATCAAAAATCAAAAAAGAACCTTGAAAGACAACATTTTCCGATTGATGATTCCATCCCTTTACATCGACCCTATCTGATCTTGATTTTTTTTCAGCGTATTTTGTAAATAGATAACTATTAGAGATAATATACCCAAGATATTTTCTCACTTTACTTCTCGATGTAAAACTATATAGCCTGTTTTTGAATCTCAATATCTCAGCATCAACTGTTTCAATGCTTAATGGTTTCTCTCTAAGCGGGGAGGAGTGATATGCTCCGTAGGGAACAAACACATCCGGCCCACATACATAAAAAGCAGTTTCATCGTATATGCTATAAAGTTCAGTAATAAATTTTCTATCTGGAAAGAGGATGTCATTATTCATTGCAATAACGAAATCGGGAGAGAAATTATCTAGAATATATTTATATCCAAGATTATTTCCTGCGGAGAATCCGATGTTTTTATCTGAAGTAACGACGTGTATATTATTTATATCACTATATATATTTTTAAACCCTAGTCCATTGTCGACTATAATAATCTGTGAATTACCCAAATCATCTAATTCTTGAACAGATTTAACAGCGTTATACGTTAGTTCATCTGATCCAAAATGCAATATTAAAAAGCAAATATTAGTCTCTCTATGCATACAAATATTCCCTTTCATAACCAGTATTACTCTTTATTGAAATCATTATACTTGCACCTACGAAATACATAACGTACGCTGTCATATCAATGGTTGCATTTGCAACAAGCCCATACAACACAAAATAAAGCTGTGCAAATAATGAAAAACGTAAATAATTTATCTCAATTGCTGAGATATTATTTAAACGGCAGAGTTTAATTGTCTCCAGCAAGAGAATAATTATTGGAAATAAAAAGAACAATTCACCAACAATTCCTTGTTCAGCAAGAACTTGCAGATATGAATTATGTACATCAGTATATGCACCTGTAAAATTTACGAAATTTCCTAAGCCTATGCCAAATAATGGATTAGTCTTAAATGCTTCAATTGCAGTACGAAATAGTCCTGTCCGGCCAGAAGTTATGTCGCTACCGTTATTGATGTCTATAAAGGATTTAGCAAAATTTCTAAATAAGACTGTATCAGAAAAAAATGCCAAATTGTTTATAAAAACAATTAAAATAGAAATCACCACGATGGCTATAATAAAAATTCTTCTCATTTTTTTGCTTAGGTTTTTCTCAACAAATAGTTCGGTAATAATAGGAACCAAAATTGCTATTAAAACAGAAGATCTTTCGCCAGCTAAAAAAGCCCCTAATATCAATAAACAATAAACGAAGCGTTTAGCAGCTATTTTTTTTATACCTGATAAATTACATATTACAACAGAACTAGCAAACACTAGAAAGGCTGCATTCTCACCTGGAGATGAAGCAAATCCCACATAACCTTTTACTTCCGCTAATCTCTTCAGATACTGAATAGGATAGCGGGTATAGTGGATTGCAATTGTTGAATAGTATATATTGGAGAGAAACATTTGAAATAATGTTCCTATTAATGCAACAATGCCGAAGCAAAAAATCAATTTAAATGGTATTTTTTCAAGATACGAATCTTGTGTAGCAATAATAAACAAGGAGAAACAACAAATCCAATAAATAGCTCTCTCGATATTTCGAGACATTAAGGAAGCACCGATAATCAATAGAAAATATGGAATCCAAAGAGCCCCATCTTTCGTCACGATTGATGCTTTATCTACAGCAACAAAAGTAAAAACCAAACCAAGTAGCGCTATCATTATTAAGTATATAACTGTCGAACTATAAAAATCTGTGTTTCTAAATGTTCCTGACCAAAATGAAAAGGCAATCAAAATAATCAATAACATTCTAGTCCGATTTAGAACTATATTACCTATTCTCATGATTCTTCCTCATAAATACGTTCTAATTTTTTCATACTCCCAGTAATTGAAAATGAATCAATGTCGTTTAACTCACAGTTATTTGTGTCCTTTGCTAATACTGTACTCGCCCACTTTTGGACAGGCTCCTCAAGTGACAACCTAAATACGTTTCTACGACATACGACCGATTCTGGCACAGCCGTGGATACCACACATCTTACGTTAAACAACTGTGCCTCTACAGTTACAATTGAGCTTGATTCTGAAAGTGAAGTTAATACAAAACAGTCTAATATACTATATATCCGACGAACATCATCTCTTGTACCTAAAAACATAACTTCTTGTTCTATATTTCTGTTTTTTGCATACTGCTCAATTGATAATTTTTCTGATCCATCTCCTACCAATAACAACTTTGCATTTTTTTGATATTTCAGAACCTCAGCAAATACATCAAGTAAAAAATTGTGGTTCTTTACCTTATCCATTCTTCCAACACAACCAATTACAAAGCTATCTTTCGGTATACCTAAATCGTCACGAATGCATTCTGCAGTCTCGTGAACTCCATAACTTTCAAAATCTATTCCGTTATGTACTACATCCATATTCTTAAGTTTATATACTTGTTTCGCTTTATCCGCCTGTGCTTCTGTCACACAGATTGGTTTAAAATTCATATATTTAAAAGCCAATTTGCCAAATAGGACAAATCTACCCGAAATAGCATACGGATCACTATGTAGAGTATGGACTTTCTTCTTAATATGCAACAAGAAAGCTGGAAAAATACAATAAGGCAATATTGTCGTAATATGTGTGTGTAGGACATCTACGTTTAAATTCTTGAGTGTTCTATAAATTGCTCGTTGCTGGTTATACCAATTTATAATTGGCCTTAATATCGGAATTGAGGTTTCGCAATAGTTACAATAATGAACTGGATAGCCTTTTGATTTGCATTCCTTTTCATATATAGTATTGTTTTCCTTTCCTAAAAGAACAATATGCACATCATATCGGTCCTCTTTGGACATGCTTCGCACATAGTTCATTACAACTGTTTGAGCACCTGCCTGTGCTAAATCGTAAATTAAATGAACTATAACCTTTCTTTTTTTATTATCATGCATCACAATCTCCTCATTCTGACCGACACAATATTCTGTGTTCAAATCCCGCTAATAATACTAACGAGTAGCTTCTTCATGTATGTTCCAATTTCATCATGAACAGTGTATTCTAAATCCTTTGAGTAATCCAAATCCAACAATCCTGCATCCTTTAAGTCACTGTATAACTGATGCACATCTTCTCCCCAAGATGCTTCCTTTGATGAATAAAGCAGGATGACTTTTGTGTCTCCTCTATACTGCCGAATACAATCATTTAGAATATTGTCTATTTCTTCCAGCCCATATCCATTACCCTCTATATAAGAAAAAATGTCTTTCCAATATGTGCTCTCGTTATCTCTTTTCTTTGTTAAGTAATGTGCTATTTTATACTGTGGTGATCCACATATTATTGCTTCAGCATTTACTTTTAAACCATAATAAAGTGCGGCGCTCCCTCCCTTGGATGAGCCACATGTTATTATTTGATTTGAATTAGACTTACGCCTTATCAACTCTATTAGTTCGCAAACAATATTGCTTACTAGCCAAGTACACTTTTCTCCAAAATAATATGTTCCTACAGAATAATAACCAAGATCATCTTTAATAAACAGAACATTGTCACGTATATTCATTAATGATGTTAGATAGTTATATCTTCCTTTTACAGAATAACCAGCAAATCCAGAAAAGACGACAATCAATCTATTGCTTTTTCCTTTTCTATATATGTAATGAAGAATATCTCCGGAATCTGCTTGAAATGTTTTTTCGAATAAATGCTCATATACTTTTATAATTGTATGTTTTACATTTTTTTGTAGATTCAAATCTGTTCCTCCTCATCTTGATTACTCCTCTGTTTTTTCAACGTCAACCGCATTGTTGAATAAACTTGAGTATTCTTGCTGCTCTTCTTTCGATGCTAAGATTCTGTGCTGTCAGCAGTGCTTTTTCGCCCATTATTTCTCGCTTGTTTTCATCTTTGAGTGTACTGATAGCATCTCGAATCTCGTCCACAGACATCGGATTGATTCTTATAGAATTTTCATTATCCAGCACATCATCATTGAACGGCAAATCCGAGGAGATGATTGGCAAGCCACACGCCATAGCTTCAACGATTGCATTGCATGAGCCTTCAGCCAATGTAGGTAACACAAATACATCTACGGAATTTAGTAACACAGGTACTTGATCATGTTCCATGGCCTGACAGAAAACAACCCTATCTCCGGAAGGTTCATCTTCTCCTCTTCCAGCGAAGGCTACATAAGTACCTTCCAACTGATTCACTGCCTCAAGGAGTCTTTTGTCCCCTTTTCTTTCAATAAATCCTCCTACAAAGCCCACTACAAACTTCTCTGTTGGAATATTCAGTCTACGTCTGCAACTTGTTTTGTCCATCTTTTTGAATTTTGCTAAATCTACAGAATTTGGAGCTATTATTATGGGAACATCCTCAAACAAGCCAAGACTATCTAAAACTTGCTTGTTTTTAGTTGATACAGAAATAATACCAGTAATACCTTTAATGTCGCAGTGTTTAAGTTCTCCATAGTCATCTCTAATTTGAGATTCATAATCGCATTCTCCAAACGCAACAAATGAAGGTACTCCTAGTTTGTTTCCAATCCTTATTGCTGCAAGCCCACCTGTTAAGAAAAAATGGCCATATACAAAGTCGAATTTTTTATCAATATTCTTTACACAGCTTAATGCTGCTCTTTGAAATGCCTTTTCAGATAAATAGCCTGTCTTAAATGGTCCAATATTCTTAGAAGAATAAGAAATGTATCTTGGATGAAACACTTCTATTCTGGAGCCTTTGTCGGTGATATCAAACTCATGTTTATCTATCAATGATATTTTATTTCGATAATGCGTAATAGAAACAGGTGCTACAACTGTGCAATCTATGCCCATATCAGCGATTGCATGAATAAGTTCACAGAAGAACGATCTTAAATAAGGATCTATTTTATTTGGATAGCACCCAACAAATAATGCTTTTTGCATACTTTACCCCTACTTCTTACAAACCTATAGAACTATATGCACTTATTAGTCTCTCTTTCATAATTGACCAGGAATACTTCTCTTTATAAAGCTTTCGTCCTCTGTTGCCCATTTCTCTCATTTCATCAGGATTATTAATTAATCTTCTTAGCGCAGAATAAAAATCCTTCGCATCATAACTGATAACCATTCCAAGGCAATTGTCTTTAACAACTTTATCTATTCCAGTTCCCTCACATACAATCAGCGGCTTTCCTAAGGCCAAAGCCTCATAAAACTTATTAGGTGCACATAATCTGTGATTTCTGATTGTCGGTTCATATATGGCGGATAGTACTTTAGATTTTTTCTCAAGCTCTATTACTTCCGTGTATGGAATTGTGCCATAGTATTCAAAATTAGAATATTGTTGAGATACATTGTTTGCATTTTCCTGATAAATATCATTACCCGCAAACGCAATGCGCAAATCAGAATTAACAGCGTACTCGCTGAGTATTTCCTTAATTAACCGCCTATCACAAAGTGATCCACAATATACATAGTCATATTCTGCCTTGTCACTTTCTTCAAAGTTGACATCTGGAGAGTTATGAATAACAACAACTTTATTAGGATGCGATTTCTGAATTTGCTCACGTCTCTCTTCTGTACAAATGATAGTACATGCAGCAAAATTGATTATTTGTATTTCTAATCTCTCCACAAAACTGCAAAGCATATTGGGGATATGATGCGAATCAATATAATAGTCATATATATCGTAAACAAGTGGAACATTCTTCTTTAAGCAAAAACGATACGCTGCATATGCACCATCCAAATTACACGCATGAACAGCTGATAACTGGCTTATACTTTTTAATTCATTTGATATCCACTTATTCCATGAAACAAGTTTATCGAGGTTCTTTAATCCTATTCCCTGGGGCAATAACACATTAAAAAATCTAAATGAGATACTACCCGATGTAAATATCGCCCTACACTTTTCCAGAGCTTTACCATTCCGGTTCCATCCAAGTACTACCACATCAAATCCGTTATCAGCCAATGTTGTGATTTCTTTTGTGGCTCTTGAATCATCGTAGATATTAGTTGTTCTTATGTAAGCAATCGTTTTTGACATGCCACCTTACCTACTCTTCTCATAATTTCTCTTCTTCAGCAAACCAAAGAACATATTCCAGCATGTATACCAAGCAGCAACTACCGCAGGTTTTTCATCGCACATATGGAACAGATCATAATGGCTCTTGAATTTTCTTCTAAACTTATCATGACTGATGCTGACTTTTCTTACTCTGTACTTGGCAAGATTCTCCTTCAACAGGTATGCACAAGTCCCAGGCTTCTTGTACAGTTGAAGTCTTATCGCATAGTCATTATTCTTCTTAATATCCTTGATTTGGATAAGTCCAAATTCCTTAGCACTATACATCATGGTAAGCTGACCGATATAGTCGTAGTTGTACATCTTGCGCTTATTGACTTTCTCAGGGCCAGATACATATATATTGAGAGGCTTTGACTCCTCATCTATCTTTTCATATTCTGTATAAGAGAGCGTGTATCCGTTCTCTACCATGAACTTAATCTGCTTTTCCAACTTTTCCGGCATCCACAAATCATCAGAGTCAAGAAAGGCAATCCATTCTCCTTGTGCTTCTCTCATGGCCCGGTTACGGGTTAATGCCGCACCACTGTTTTTTTCATTGTGGAAATACTTGATTCTGTCATCTTTGAAGGAAGCAACGACCGCATCTGTGTTATCGGTAGAACAGTCATCCACAATGAGAAGTTCCCAGTTCTGATATGTCTGATCGATAACAGATTGAATCGTCTCAGCTATAAATCTTTCGGTATTCCAAGATGGCATGATAATAGAAACCAGTCCATCAACCACTTTTCTTTTCTCCATGACTCTTTTCCTCACTCATGCCTTAGTCTTTTCATCGCTGTAATCTTTCCCCATAACAGCAAAAACAGTTCTGAACATCGTTTTAATCTCTCCTATGAAGGAGAAGTCCTTGATCGACTGAAGGTTGTACTTCATCTTCCCCGGAAGGACCTCTTCTATGTAGACCTTGTCCACATCATCTGCTGCTTCCAGAAGCTCCGCTTCGTCCTTGTATCTTATGCTGGCTTCAGATGTTATTCCCGCTGGAAGAAGGAGAGTAGCGTAATACTCCGGCTTATACTTCTCTACATATTTCACGGCTTCCGGTCTGGTACCCACAAAGCTCATGTCGCCGGAGATTAAATCCAGCACCTGGGGCAGTTCATCCAGACGGCATCCTCTAAGTTTCGCTCCAACTTTTGTAATTCTGCTATCATTACCAACAGTCACAGCGGTTCCGATTTTGTCAGCGTTACTCACCATGGTGCGGAATTTATGTATTCTAAACTTCCTCCCATATGTGGTAATTCTCTCTTGGCGGTAGAATACCGGACCTTCGGAGTCCAGTTTTATCATCACAGCGATGATTGCCATAGGGATGGCGAGAAGCACGAGAAGGACTACTCCTCCTACCAGATCCATCGCTCTTTTGAGGACGAGACTCAACCTCTTTTTCTTTAATACCTCATAATATGGTCTGACTTCATCAGTCCGCATGAATTCAGGAAGTTCTTCCCATTTCCTCAAGATCATCAAATTACCCCTCTTTATAAATCATCGGTGTGGCTATCACATCACAGTCACATCCGTCATAAACACTCACATAAACCATCAACTTTGTGGTTTCTTCTAAGGTGAACTTAACCTCATCAACCGGGCCAACATCCGGCACAAATCTGTGATTGTCGGTTTCAAGCTCCAATCCCACAGTGTTCTTCTCAACACCGGATAACCCAGAGAACGAATACACACCAGGCTCTAGGGTTATCTCCCCAATTCTCCACCAGGACCTTTTATCGGATTCCCCCGTAATCCGGATGCTGCCATTGTTTAAATACTCGACGTACACATCCGTATCCCAGGCGTATCCATTCTTGCCGTTCAGCACAAGCAGATTCTTTGCTCCATCTTCTCGGTCATATATAGCAGCTAATCTCGCCATCTTCTGATGCCGCACTTCCTGATATCCGAATGGAACCGCAGAACACAAAACCATGGAGAGAAGAATTACTCTTCTCATCTGGTTTCCCAGTTTTATCTCCCCACCAATCTTTCCAACACACCAGGCACCAATAACCGCACCAAGCGTATTGTGGATGAGGTCATCACACTCGAATGTTCCTAAAGCGAATGTGAACTGAAGGATTTCAATAAGAAGAGAAGCGAGTAGTCCAGCTTTCTTTACATCCCTCACACCACTACACTTCAGCGCAACTCCAAGTGGTATGAACAGGATCACATTCCCTATGTTCTCAAGAAGGAACTGCCTGTTACCTTTCAGGATTTCCACATAGGAGTGGAATGGTAAGAGGAAACCTCTATATCCGTCTCCAATTCTGCTGAACAACGTAATCCACAGAACAGCAGCTATGTATGCTCCAAATAAAATACAGAAAATGTAATCTTTCTTCTTACTCAGCATCCAATCAAACTAAAGTTGCAAACACTCTCCTGGTGCTCCCTCAAAAAACATCACTAAAACTCATGGCTGCTGCCGCTGCACCGGACAGACGCAGTACGGCAGCAGCCTTCTGAGTTTTGCTTATTGTCTTACACCGTTTCCTTAACAGCCTTCTTAAAGCTCTCACAGACATAGTCCACATCCGCATCCGTCAGGCAGGTATGCAGAGGCAGTGTAATCAGGTTGTGATAATAGTCATAGGCATTGGGGAAATCCTTAATATCCCAGCCGAGTTCTTTATAGGCGGTCATCATGGGCAGGGGTTTATAGTGCACATTGGTAGCGACGCCCATTTCTGCCATTTTTACGATGATTTCCTGGCGCTTGGCTTCGTCGATGCCGGGGATCCGGGTGATGTACAGGTGGCCGGAGCTGCGGAAGTCTTCGCCCTCGTGGGTCAGGTGCATGACACCCAGCTCGTCGCATACTGCATCGTACTTCTTGATGATGTCATGGCGGCGCTGCATCAGGCCCTCGTAGCGATCGAACTGCTTCAGGCCAATCGCGGCCATGATGTCGGTCATATTGCACTTGTACCAGGGGCCGATGATGTCGTACTCCCAGGCGCCCACCTTGGTCTTTGCCAGGGCGTCCTTGCTCTGGCCGTGGAGGCTGTAGAGCTGGTACTGGTGGTACATCTCTTCGTTGTCGATGCCGGGGATATCCCGCCAGGTGGAAGCGCCGCCCTCGGCAGTGGTGAAGTTTTTCACTGCGTGGAAAGAGAAATCTGTAAAATCTGCGATTTCACCAGCCATTTTTCCATGCCATCTAGCACCCAGCGCATGAGCGCAGTCGGCGAACACCAGTACTCTTCCAACTGCTTGCTGGATACGTGCACCCAAATCATTGCCTTGCTTGGGCTGGAACAGGTTGCGCTTGCTTTCTACGGCAGCGAACAGCTTGTCGTAATCAGCAACGATACCGCCTAAGTCAACAGCCACGACAGCTTTGGTGCGCTCGGTAATGGCAGCGGCGACCTTGTCATAGTCCATTTCGCAGTTATCTTTCTGGCTGTCCACAAAGACCACTTTTGCGCCGCAGTGGATGGCAGCAGAAGCGGAAGCCGTATATGTATAGGCAGGGACAATCACTTCGTCACCCTCGCCGATGCCGCAAATCCGAAAATTCAGTTCTTCTGCGGCTGTGGCGGAGTTTAGGCAGACGACCTTGGAGGTGTGGCAATATGCCGCCAGCTTCCGCTCCAACTCCTTTGTTCTCGGGCCGGTGGTAATCCAGCCAGACTTCAGCGCCCGCTTGACTTCATCAATTTCTGCGTCAGTAATGTCAGGGGGGCTGAAAGGAATGACCCGATGTCCATCCGTATTATCGACTACAGCAATCGGGGCTTCTGCATCATTGCTGCTCTGCAAAAACTCGATAAAATCCTGAACCTCAATATTCTTATTGTCACAGATGGAACGAATCTTCTTGTTATCCTCTTCGGTCAGCGTTTCATCCGCAATAATCACATATCTGATTTTCTTCTTCTCAACAACCTGCTCCAGATTGTTAAGACCGCTGATAACAGGCACGCCGTTCAGGTACTGATTTGGCCACTCTTCATTGCTGCTGACCACGCAGGCCACCTTCATGGAACCATCCTGCTCTATCTGATTCCAGGCGAACTGTCCGACGCCGCCAATGCCGATCACCATTACATTGGTAGACGCTTTCCGTTTTGCTTCAGCGGTGTTACGCTCGAGAAGATAGAGCCGATATGCAAAACGCACAAGAACAATCAATGCCACCTGGATCACAAAACCGAGCACATAGTAGGTCTCGGGCATCTGGATCAAGAAGATTCTTGTGCCCAATATCTGTATCAGGGCGGTAACAACACAGGCCAAAATAATTCGGTTTAAGTCCCGCAAACCGCCAAACTTCCACATGGTATTGTACAGCCGGAAGACGTAGAACACAGCAACGCAAATCACGCCGTAATACGGGGCAAATTTGCGGAATGTGTTGAGGAATACCACTGCGTCCGGATTAAATTCAAAGGTCACGTAGTAGCGCAGGACAAGAGCTGAAAAATAGGCAATGTTAACTGCCAGTGCGTCGTAAATCATCATCAGCGCTTTCACAGCGTTGCGTCTGAAAAACAAATTTCTTGTTTTTTTCATATTGTTTTTCCCCCTTGTAAACGAATCACTCAAAGCATCGTTTAATCACTTCGATAATGACATTCTGCTGCTCTTCTGTCATTTTATTATCACTGGGCAAACATAGACTCCTTGCGAAGATATCTGTGCCCACATCCTCAACGCCACCTGCAATATAGGCGTTGGTCCTGGCTCTGCCCTCTCCGGCTGCCGTAATAAAGCTATTCATCCTATAGATAGGCTGCATGTGCATCGGTTTCCAAATAGGGCGACCTTCTGCCATTAAGGAGGAGATTGCTTCCAGGATTTCCGTGGGGCAGGACTTGCCGTGTTCTGGGAAGTATTGCGCCTGGGTATCATCACGCACCTGTCTGCACATTGCATCCCTATCGATAATCATTGCGGACAGCCAGTAGTTTGGGACTGCTTTATCCTCCTCAAAGGGGTTCATGGAAACAGGCAGGTCTTTTAGTCCGTCTTTATATCGTTCCCAAATAGCTTTCTTTTGGGCAATATGCTGTTCCAGATAGGGATACTGTCCGCGAACAACGCCGGCAACAATATTAGACATCCGGTAGTTGTAGCCTACTTCTTCGTGTTGATACCACTGAGCGTTTTCTCTGGCTTGAGTGGACCATTTTCTCGATTTGTTCGCCACTTCCAGATCATTGGTCAGCAGGCAGCCACCGCTGGAACCAGTGATAATCTTGTTTCCATTGAAACTGATAGCAGCGAAGTCGCCAAAGCTTCCGGTCATCTTTCCTTTGTAGGTTGCTCCCATAGACTCGGCAGCATCCTCAATGAGCAGTGCACCATGCTTGCTGCAAATGGCTTTTATCTCATCAATCTTGCCTGGGAAACCATATAAGTGCGCTACAACTACCAGCTTGACCTCAGGGTAAATTTCAAAGGCTTTCTCAAGAGCGACCGGGTCCATGTTCCATGTGTCTCGTTCCGTATCGATGAGCACGGGGATACCCCCCTCATAGACCACAGGGTTCACAGTTGCGCTAAATGTCATGTCGGAGCAGAATACACGCTTGCCCTCCACCGCACCGTGACCAATAGCAGGCTTGCCATAAAGCTGCTCACCAGCATACTTTACGCACAGGTGGAGAGCAGCGGTACAACTAGACAATGCAACAGCGTACTTGACCCCCATCTTTTCTGCTGAGATTCGCTCCACCTCATTAATATTCACGCCCACTGTCGACATCCAGTTCGTCTCATAGGCCTCTGTCATGTATTTCAGCTCTTCACCATGCATGGTGGGGCTTGCAAGCCAGATTTTATTCTGAAAGGGTTTCATATCCTTTTTTCGAATGTACATGTCACTACCCCAATTCTCTGATTCTTCCAGGATCATAGTACGTGAATTTCTGTAATTCTTTGCCCACAAATATAAATCAGCAGCTCCACTGGCAGCGCTTGATTGCAAGCCACCTATAAGTAACCATCATCAACGCCTTGGTGTTCATTGCAATCTAAGCCAGAATTTCTCACAAGTAGAGAGGGCACACTACCGCTTAGAAGAAACTGATTTCCTCACCGGTTTCCTTTTCATAGTTCTGCACCCATTCCTCCTCCAGATTGTTGGGAACCACAATATCCCTCTGTAGTTCCACCACCAACATGTTCTCACTGGCAGATACAGATTTTACCAGATACTTTCCATTGACGGACATAACCGCTTGGTCGCCGTTATCAAAGGACTGACGCTTGTCGTCAATGACCAGCTCTACACGTCCCTTTGTATACTCCATAAGATTATATAATGATATAGCACCATAGGATTCCTTGTAGAAGCCCGCAAAATCCTGTACTTCCACGTTCTGTTCCATACAGATATCCCGAATCGTTTTACGGACATCTTTCGGCATGGTATTGTCCGCCAGGATCACACGCTCTATGTCGTATTTCTTGATGGCTTTGGCAATTCCCCCTATGCCACTGACCACAGGTAGGCCCTCCAGCCAATTTCCGAATTCCTCGCCCCGGAAATCTACAATACACACAGGATATGCATCGTTCTTCAGGTCACGTTCCAGATGGCGGCGCACCATTTGACTGGTTTCCCCCACTCCCACAATCATCACAGGCATGAAAGAAGTGCCTCTTCGCCTGAATATCCTACTTCTCTCCATCAGGAACAGCCGATAAGAGAATCGGCTGGCCGCTATCAAAAGGAACTGCAACACTGCGCCGATCACGTAGTAGGTTATAGGCATTGTCATCACAAATACAGTAGAACCCAAAACCTGCACAACGCAGGTTACAAGGCAGGCAAGCAGCACACGATTCAGGTCATTGAGGCCAGAGTACTTCCAGCGGATGTTATATAGCCTGAAAATCCAAAAAATCAATATGCAGGCTACTGTATACCAAGGTGCTATTTTTTGGAACGCTGGAATGTACACCAATCCGTATGAGTTGAATTCAGAGTTGAAATAAAACCGAATGACAAGAGCGATAAAATAGGAAAAATTGACCGCAAATATGTCAAAAATCATAAATGCAAAGCAAATAAATGTTCCTCTGAAATCAAACATTCTCTTTGGCTTTCCAGATACTTTCATCATTTTCCCTCCACGAATAACAAGTTTCACTCATTTATCTGTCATCAGGCTTTTCAATAGTATTCAACATTATAAGCTCAGGGCAATAAGGCAGAATATTTTTTGGGTCGTATAAATCAGGGTCACACCCTCGCTGGTTCTCGCTTTACCCTCATCTCCTCTGCCTGGTCTGCTTTTGCATTGACCTCTTCCGGAGATTTATAAGTGGGAACCACCTGCTTCAACACAGAGCGCACCAAATCATCGCTTCCGGATTTACAAGCCTCCTCCAGCAGCTGAAGGCGACGGTCAATCTCGTCCTTCAGAAGGGGCTCATCCCTCTCAATAAAAATCAAACGATTCTCTGTCTTATCCAGCTTTTCCGTTTTTACCAGCAACTCTTCATAGAGCTTCTCACCTGGCCGAAGACCAGTTTCCACGATTTCGATACCATTAACACCGGACAGTCGGATCATGCTTTCCGCCAAATCCAGGATTTTCACTGGTTGTCCCATATCCAGAACGAACAACTCACCATTCTTTGCCATAGCGCCGGACTCCAACACCAGTTGGGAAGCTTCCGGAATCGTCATAAAGTAGCGGACGATTCGCTTATCCGTCAGCGTCACAGGGCCGCCGCTGGTAATCTGGCGCTTAAACAGAGGAATCACAGAGCCCGCAGAGCCAAGCACATTACCGAAGCGAGTGGCACTATACTTGGTATTGCCCCATACACTAGCGCTCTGGACAATCATCTCGCACATTCTTTTGGTCGCGCCCATCACGTTGGTGGGATTCACCGCCTTATCGGTGGAAACCATCATAAAACGAGCCACATCATATTTCTCACACAGCTCCACCAGATTACGGGTTCCAAAAACATTGTTATACACGGCCTCAATGCAGTTTTTTTCCATCAGAGGCACATGCTTATGAGCGGCCGCATTGATAACGATCTGGGGCCGATACCGCTGGAACACCCACTCCAATGCTTTTTGGTGGGTAATGGAGCAAATCTCAATCTGCAGGTCCAGCTTGTCGCCATACGCAATCTTCAGTTCCTGCTGAACATCATATGCACCGTTTTCATAGATATCCAGAATGATAATCTGCTTCGGATTCATTTTTGCCAGCTGTCGGCAAAGCTCCGAACCAATGCTTCCGCCGCCGCCGGTAATCAGAATCACCTTATCCTGATAGCAGCCACTGGTCTTATCATTGGAAATCGCAATGGGCTTGCGAAACAGCAGTTCCTCAATATCGAATTCACGCAGATAGCGCTTCTTTCCCGCCGTCTGCATCACAGGGAAGTCGTAAACCTTAATCTTATAACCGGCTCCGGAATAGAGGGCATAGAGGCTTCGCTTCTTTTCATCGGGCAAATCAGGAATGGCGAAGACCACTTCCTGTACCTCATGCTCCTGCATATTCTTCAATGTGGATTCATTTTCCATCAGAACAGGAATGCCATGGATGGAACGTCCAGCTTTTTCAGGGCTAACATCAATAAAGCACCTGGGAATATAGCTTGCCGCAGCGTTGGATAACAACTCTTCAGCCAGGTTGACACCGACACGTCCGGCGCCAATGATGGCAATCTTGATTTTCTGATTCCCGGTATCGTTGGCGCGGACCAAATCCTCACCGGAAAACGTTTTGAGAACAAGCCGCAGAAATTTTCCGTAACCTGTATCAACGGTACCGCACTTGAAGCAATACCGATAAACCATGCGAATTGCCAACGCACCAAGCAGGTTCATGCTGGCGATGGACAGAAGCCTGAGAAACGCGATACTCTGAACCGGAAGAAACGAACGAGATATGAATTCAAGGGCCAGTGTGACAGCAAAAGCAATTGTATCCACAATTAAAAGCCGTATATAACACTGGATGCCGCCGTATCTCCAAATCTGCTGATAGATTCTTCCAAGTATTCTTGCGGCAAACACACAAACAGCGAAGATAATGCCATGGAACAGAACGCTGTACCAGCAGAGCGCTTCATCTCCCCTGAAGAGCACCAGAAGCAGCAAGTCAACGGCGAATAGAATCAATATATCATAAATCAGGAGTTGCCACCGGAAATAGTATTTTTTCATTTCTAGTACGTCCTCATTTCTTGCCATATAATCTTAAGGCAATACCGCACAGAAAAAAGTGCCAGATACCGCCAGGTGTGATATAATAAAACCATGGATAAACAAATGACGATTTCCGCATTCAGCGATGAACTGGCGCAGGTGCGGACAAAGAAAAAAGAATTTCTCAGTCAG
>JAQYLT010000032.1 GCA_028719885.1 Bacillota bacterium | reverse complement strand
ACGCGGTCCGCGCGCCGCTGTACCAAACGGCCTGCCATGCAACAGTGAACAACGACGCCCCGTTTTACACGGTGGCGGACCGTGTGAAGGAGCGTTTTTATGAAGTTCTTGATTGTGAACGGGCCTAACATCAACATGCTTGGCATCCGTGAGCCGGACATCTACGGCACCCTGACCTATGAGGGCCTGTTGGAATATCTGAAGGGCGAGGCCGCCCGCCTGGGCTGTGAGGTGGAGTTCTTTCAGTCCAACAGCGAGGGCGAGCTGGTCACGGCCATTCAAAAGGCGTTGGGCCGGGTGGACGGCATCGTCATCAATCCGGCGGCCTACACCCACACCAGCGTGGCCATTCTGGACGCGCTGAAGGCCGTGTCCATTCCCGCCGTGGAGGTACACATCTCCGATGTGGATTCCAGAGAGGCCTTCCGGCAGATTTCCTACGCAGGTCTGGCGTGCAAGCACACCATCAAGGGCCAGGGCTTCGACGGCTACCGGCAGGCGATGGTCTGGCTGAAAGCGCATTGTTCATAAGTCCCTTTTCCTCCCCCAATTCACCCCGGTGTTTTGGGGGAGGGTTGTTTTGGGTTGACGAAATGGGCAATGTGTGGTATTTTTTATATATGGAGTGATTCTCCTTTGGAGAAAAAGACAATATTCCCATTGATGGAGCGCATTTTCTTATGGAACCAAATCAAACCATCTGTCTACTCAACGATTCATTCCCGCCGCTGATCGACGGTGTGGCCAACGCGGTGAAAAACTACGCCCAGGTGATTACCGATTCCGGAGAGGAAGCAGTGGTCATCACCCCAGCCCATCCCGAAAGCAGTGACGAAGCATTCCCCTATCCCATCATCCGCTATCCCAGCCTGGATTTCCGGAAGATCACCGGAGGTTATATGGCGGGAATTCCCTTTTCCCCGGATATTGCCAGGGCGCTGCAGGGGAAAAACGTAGCCCTGCTCCACGCCCACTGCCCCATCATTTCCACGGTGCTGGCCCGGGAGCTGCGGCAGGTGGTAGACGCCCCTCTGGTGCTCACCTACCACACCAAGTTCGACATTGACATTGCCAACATCCTGAAAAGCAAGGCCCTGCGCGCAGGCAGCATCAAGGCACTGGTGCAGAACATCAACGCCTGCGATGAGGTTTGGACCGTCAGCCAGGGCGCAGCGGAAAACCTGCGCTCTCTGGGCTACGAGGGAGAATGCGTGGTCATGCCCAATGGAGTAGACCTGCCCCGGGGGCGGGTTTCGCAGGAGCTGATTGCCCGGGCCACGGCGGGATTTGATCTGCCCCAGGGCGTTCCCGTGTTCCTGTTTGTGGGCCGGATGATGTGGTATAAGGGGCTGAGGATCACCCTGGATGCCCTGGCCATGCTGATGGCGAGAGGGCTGGATTTCCGCATGGTGTTCATCGGCTCCGGCGCGGATTACGACGAAGTGGTTTCCTATGCCGAAGAGCTGGGTCTTGGGAAAAAATGCTTCTTCACCGGTGCCATCCAGGACCGGGAAACGCTGCGCTGCTGGTATTGCCGGGCCGACTTGTTCCTCTTCCCCTCCAGCTTTGATACCAACGGCCTGGTGGTGCGGGAGGCGGCAGCCTGCTGCCTGGGCTCCCTGCTGATTGCGGGAAGCTGCGCCGCCGAGGGCATCACCCACGGGCAAAACGGCCTGCTGATGGAGGAAAATGCCGAGAGCATGGCCGCCTGCCTGCAGGAGCTGCTCTCCCATCCCGAAAGCATGGCAAGGATCGGGGAAAACGCCGGTCGGGAGCTTTATATCTCCTGGCAGGAGGCGGTGCAAAAGGCCATGGAGCGGTATGAAATCGTCATAGACCGCTATCAAAGCGGCGGCTATCCCACCCGCCGGGAGCCGGTGGACAATCTTCTGAAGGCCAACGGCGAGCTGATGGAGAATCTGGCCCATTTGCAGCTTCTGCGCCAGGAGCTCCGGGAAAAGCGGACCGAGAAGCTGCCCCAAATAAAAGGAAAAATCCAAACGCACATTCACCAGCGTTTTAAGGAATGAAAGGAGCCAAACTTATGTATCGCATTCTGGAACTGAACCCGCAGCTTACCCCTTTCTCAGGTGACATTGACCTGAGAATGTTCCTCTACCGTGCCACTAAGGCTCGGCTTCTCTCCGATGGACAGACCCTGAACGATTTTGCAAATGCCCACGATTATTTCGGCTTCCACCATGTAGAGGGCGGCTGGGTCTACCGGGAGTGGGCCCCCAGCGCCTATCAGCTGTATCTGGAAGGCGACTTCAACGGCTGGAATCAGACCAGCCATCCCCTGAACCCCATCGGCAACGGCAACTGGGAGATTTTCCTGGAGGGTGATAACGCCCTGTGGCCTGGGTGCAAGGTGAAAACCGTGGTGGATGCCAACATGACCCGCACGGAGCACATCCCCCTCTACGCCCGCCGGGTGGTCCAGGACCCCAAAACCATCACTTTCACCGCCGAGATCACCGACGACCGGGCCAAGTACCCCTGGACCGATGAACATTTCCAGGGAGAAAAGTCCCTGTACATCTATGAGGCCCATGTGGGCATGGCCCAGGAGGAGGGCAAGGTGGGCACCTATCGGGAGTTCGCCGACTATACCCTGCCCCGGATTAAAAAGGCGGGCTACAACACCGTGCAGCTCATGGCCATCATGGAGCACCCCTACTACGGCAGCTTCGGCTATCAGGTTTCCAACTTCTTTGCCGCTTCCAGCTGGTTCGGCAAGCCTGACGACCTGAAATATCTGGTGAACAAGGCTCACGAGATGGGCATCCGGGTGCTGCTGGACGTGGTGCACTCCCACGCGGTGAAGAACACCGCCGAGGGCATCAACATGTTCGACGGCACCACCTGGCAGTTCTTCCACGACGGGCCCAAGGGCGACCACCCCGCTTGGGGCACCAAGTGCTTTGACTACGGCAAAACCGGCGTCATCCACTTCCTGCTGAGCAACCTGAAATTCTGGATGACCGAATATCATTTCGACGGCTTCCGCTTCGACGGTGTCACCTCCATGCTCTATCACGACCACGGCCTTGGCACCGATTTCAACACCAACGACAAATACTTCTCCATGAACACCCACACCGAGGCCATCACCTATTTGCAGCTGGCCAACGAGCTGATTCGCCAGGTGAATCCCAACGCCATCACCATTGCCGAGGATATGTCCGGCATGCCCGGTATGGCGCTGCCCATTGCCGACGGCGGCATCGGCTTCGACTACCGTCTGGGTATGGGCCTGCCGGATATGTGGGTCCGCACCGTGAAAGAGCGGAAGGATGAATTCTGGGATATTTTCAAAATGTGGTGCGAGATGTGCATGCGCCGTCCCGGTGAAAACACCGTGGCCTATGTGGAGAGCCACGACCAGGCGCTGGTCGGCGACAAGACCATGATTTTCCGTCTGGCCGACGCCGCCATGTACACCGACATGGATAAGAGCATCCACAACAACACCATCGACCGGGCCATCGCCCTGCATAAGATGATCAGGCTTTACACCCTGGCCGGCGGCGGCGAGGCCTACCTGAACTTCATGGGCAACGAATTCGGCCACCCTGAATGGATTGACTTCCCCCGGGAGGGCAACGGCTGGAGCTTCCACTACTGCCGCCGTCAGTGGAGTCTGCGGGACAACGGCTTCCTGAAATACGAGTGGCTGGGCCAGTTCGACGAGGACATGATTCACCTGACCAAGGAAGCGGACCTCTTCTCTCAGCGCATGGGCGACCTGCGGCTGACAGATCCGGACAAGCAGGTGATCGTCTTCTACCGCAAGGGACTGATGTTCGCCTTCAATTTCAGCCCCGTCCACTCCTACACCGACATCAAGGTCTCCCTGCCCGCTGTGGCGGATTACCAGGTTGCCCTGTGCACCGATGACGGCAAGTACGGCGGCTTCGACCAGGTGCAGCACATCACCTACCCCGCCCATGTGGACGAAAAGGGCAACTCCTCCATCACCTTGTACCTCCCCGCCCGCACCGCCGTGGTGCTGAAAGAAATGCCCAAGGCCGCGCCCGTCCAGGAGGAGGCGCCCAAGATGGAAGCCGTTCCGGAGGAAGCGCCCCAGGCGGAAAAGCCCAAAAAGCCCAGAAAGCCCCGGGCACCCAAGGACCCCAACGCCCCCAAAAAGCCCAGAGCGAAAAAAGCAGCAAAGGAATAATCTGTAACAAAAACGGCAGCCGCCTCCAAATGGAGGCGGCTGCTTTCATTTATGCTTCTGTCAGGCCGAAATAGTCGAAAAGCTGGGGCAGCATCAGCTTGGCATCGGCGCGGCCAAGCAAATACAGCGCGCCCAGTCGCTCCATATCCCCCTCCAGCGTGGAGACGCTGATGGACCCGGAGGGGCAGAGCATCATCAGCTTGCCCTGCTGCTGCAATTCCTCCAGCTCCCGGCAGGCGTTGTTATACTGCTCACTCTGGCTGTTCAGCCGCTCCACCAGGTTGGGATAGTTTTTATAAATCCGCTCGGACAATTCCATAAACTGCTTACCCTCCGGCGGACGCCGGTAGACCTGGGGCCGGGTGCGGATGACGAGAATTTTCTCGAAGCCATTGTCCAGGGCCCAGCGGTATGGAATCTTCACGGCGCAGCCCCCATCCAGGCAGGGCACCCCATCCACCTCCACCATATCGGACACAAAGGGCATGGAGGCACTGGCCTGAACCGCTTTCTGGAAATCCGGCGTCACGCCCTTTTCACAGTAGATCACCTGTCCGGTTTCGCAATTGGTGACCGTGACCAGAAAGCGGCGGCTGGGGTCCTCAAACCGCTCCCGGTTAAAGGGAATTTCCTCCTCCACCTCATTCAGGAGGAAGTCAAAGCCCACAACGCCCCGGTTCTTTGCCAGGGTGCGGGGGCCGAAGAAGCGCCGGTCATGCCGGTAGCCCAGATTGATCATGGCGGCCCGGCCGATTTCTCCCGCCACGTAGTTGTAGCCATTCAGCGCACCGGCGGAGGTTCCGATGGTGGTTTGCAGATTGATGCCGTTCTCCATCAGCACATCCAGCACGCCGGAGGTATAGCAGCCCCGGAAAGAGCCGCCCTCCAAAACAATGCAGCCGGGAACAATCCGTTCCGGCGCAGCGGCCAGCTGAATGGAATCAATGCCGGACCAGGCCTTTTTCTTGTCTCGGTCATCCATCAGGCTAACGGCCTCATCCAAAAGCCGGTCGGTCTCCGACTTCAGCCCACTAAGCATGGCCTGACCGTTTCGCATCACCTGCTCTGTCAGCTTTCCCAATTCTTCTTTCATGGTTATTGTTCCTTTCTGCATAAATTACCACACCGAATGTAGTGTCCCATAGGAAAAAAGAGGAAACACCAGAAGGTGTTTCCTCTCTTGGTACGCCGGAAGGGACTCGAACCCCCGACCTACTGATTCGTAGTCAGTCACTCTATCCAACTGAGCTACCGGCGCATACACTGCATTTCTGAGTGCCAAAGTATAATAGCATAGCATTTCCAAAAATGCAAGTGTTTTTTTGAAAAAATCAGGATTTTTCTTTGGATGGGGGCAGGCTGAGGCAAAGGGTCAGTACCGTCAAGGCAGCCGTTCCCACAGCGGGAAGAATGAGCCAGTTCCGCTCCGCCAGGCTCTGTCCCTCCGGGTCGGCTCTTTTTTCCTCCGGCTGCTGCTGGGATGGATGCGCCTGGGCTGGCTGCTCCGGCGCCCGGTGGGAAGCGGCGCCGCCGGCGGGCTCCTTCCGGAAATCCTCCAAATGCTCGAAGAAGTCTCCGCCCTCGGCATCCGTGCCCACCGACGTCTGATAGAGGCCATACTGGCAGGGGCTGTATTGCTCCACCTGGGAGGCCAGGTCCGCCCCCCGGAAATACCAGGCAAAGTCCTTTATCTGGCTGGCATGGCAGGGAAAGCCCCTCTCCTTGGTGAGCTGATAGGCCGTCAGGCCCTGGAAGTGCGCCAGGGGGATGTCCCAGTTCATCGTGATCCGGTTCTCCGGATAGAGGTGGAGATAGGTTTTCGGCACCAGCCAGGAGCCATACCGCTGGTCCTGCTCCGGGAACGCGTCCGGCTCACTGCTGATTTGCACCGCCTCCATTAACAGGTCTGCCGTCAGCTGATGCATCCCGTGGCCATACTCCCCCAACCGGTCATGGCCCACCGCAACCAGCGGGCGATAGCGGCGCAGCTGCTCCGTCACAAAGCCCAGCAGCTCCTGCCGGGGATGGCCGGTCTGCTCATAATGGCGGTAGGCATCCTCCCGGTCAAAGGTATAGTAGTCGTCATAGGGGCCGAAGACGGGATAGTCCCGCACCCCCACCGCCCAGAGGCCGTCCAGCATCTCGTGAACCCTGCAGGAGGTCAGATTCCGGTGGTCAGTGAAATACACCACCTGCACTCGTTTCCCCTGCTCACCGGCATACCAGGGCAGGAGCCCCGCGAAAAAAAGCTGCTCATCGTCGCCGTGGGTGGAGAGCAGCAGCAGGTCCGCCTCCCCCTCCGGAATGGTGCGCCATCGCTGAACCCAGCCGGGAAGCTCCCCCGGGGAAAACAGCCGCAGCTCATTGAGCGCCGCCTCGCCGGAGGAAAAGGTTACCGTCACCGCCTGGGGCACATGGCCGAGAACCTGCTGCAAATCCACATAATCATGGAGTATCCCATCTGTAGACAGCACCGCCTCCGTCCCGGAGGGCTCCTCCGTCAATGTGAGGCTGTCGTATTCTCTGTCAAAGATGAAATACAGCCCGGCGATCCCCTCTTCCTGGTAAAGGCGCAGAGAAGCATTCTCCCCGCAGCGCTGGGTCGTTTCCATGTCCATATCAAAAAGCATGGACAGTTCCGGGATGCCGTCGGCAGAAAGAACGCTGCTTTCCTCCGACACATCCTCCGCCCCTGCGGCGGGAATAAAAAGCAAAAGCATCAGTATCAGCAAGGCCAATTTGCCCATGAAGGATTCCTCCGGGTTGAGAATGTATGTAGACGGATGCTTCCATTCCCGCTTGACAAGGGATTGGCCTCTCTGTAAAATAGGGAGAAGAATGCAGAAAGGAGGCGGCGCCGTGGAACACGACACCATCCCAGCCGCGCTTCCGGCGGTGCTGCTGCCCTGGTACGGCGAAAACAAGCGGACACTACCCTGGAGAGAGGACCGGGACCCCTACCACATCTGGGTATCCGAAATCATGCTGCAGCAGACCCGGGTAGAGGCCGTCAAGGGCTATTATGCCCGTTTTTTGCAAGAGCTTCCAACAATTCAGTCCCTCTCCCTTTGCGACGACGAAAAGCTCCACAAGCTCTGGGAGGGATTGGGCTATTACAGCCGGGTTCGGAATATGAAAAAAGCCGCCCGGGAGATCATGGACCGGTACGGCGGGGTTTTCCCCCATACCCTCCCGGAGATTCTGTCCCTGCCCGGCATCGGTGCCTACACCGCCGGGGCCATCGGGTCCATTGCCTTCAATCTGCCCACGCCTGCAGTGGACGGGAACGTGCTCCGGGTCTGCGCCCGGCTGACAAAGGACTTTTCCCCCATCGACCAGCCGGAAACCAGGAAAAAGGTTGCCGCCGCTCTGGAAGCAATCTATCCCGAAAACGCCGGGGAATTCACCCAGGCGCTGATGGAGCTGGGGGCCACCCTCTGCGGGCCCAACTGGAAGCCAAAATGCGAAAGCTGCCCCTGCGCCTCGTTGTGCCTGGCCCATTTGGAGGGAATCGAAGAAGAGCTGCCGGTGAAAGCCCCCAAGAAGCCCAAGCGGCAGGAGGATCGGACGGTGTTCATCCTCTCCTGCGACGGTTTCTTCGCCCTGCACAAGCGGCCAAACCGGGGGCTGCTTGCCGGGCTCTGGGAATTTCCGAACCTTTCAGGAAAGCTGGAGCCGGATCAGGCGCTGGACGAGCTGAGGCAGATGGGAATTCATCCCCGGGAGCTGCTGCGTCAGGTGGAACGGAAGCACATTTTTACACACATTCAATGGAATCTGCGGGGGTTCTATCTGGAGGTATGGGAAATGACCGGGGATTTCCGGTGGTTTACCGCCGAGGAAATCCAGGCCCAGGCCGCCCTGCCCACCGCATTCCGTCAATTTTGGGAGGAAATCCATCATGTTTGATTTTCACATGCATTCCAGAGTCTCTTTCGACGGCCACGACACCGGCCTGCAGATGGCCCAGGCTGCCGCTGACGCCGGGTTAACCGAAATCTGCTTCACTGACCACCGGGATTTTCTCCGCAGGGAAAAGGAGCAGACCATGCTCTTTGATCTGGATGCCTACAGCCGGGAATATGATCAGCTGGAAATTCCCGGGCTGACCATTCGCCGGGGGGTGGAATACGGCCTGTATGAGGACAATCAGGACCGGATGCACCGGGAGCTGCAGCAGCGGGACTACGATTTCGTTCTGGGCTCCATTCACTTTGTGGACGACATCGATGTGTATTTTCAGGAATACTGGCAGGGAAAAACCCTTTGGCAGGCCCAACGGCGGTATTTTGAGACCATGCTGAACTGCGTCCGGGTCCATGAGGAATTCGATGTGCTGTCCCACATGACCTACCTGCACAAGGGGGCGGGCAGTCCCGTAAAAACGCCCCTGCCCTATGAAGACCACCGGGAGATCATCGACGAGATCCTCAAGGTTCTTGTCTCCAAGGGAAAGGGGCTGGAGCTGAACACCAGCGGCATGGACCGGTGCGGCGGCTTCCTCCCCACCCCGGATTACTTCCGCCGGTTCAAGGAGCTGGGGGGCGAAATCGTCACCATCGGCTCCGACGCCCACAAAGCGAACCGGGTGGGGCAATACAGCCGGGAGGCCTGCCAGGTGCTGAAAGAGATTTTCGGCTATGTGTGCACCTTTGAGGAAAGAAAGCCCGTTTTCCACAAGCTGTGATCCCCCCGGATGCGCCCATCCATTTCGACAGATTGCATAAAGCGGGCTTTTTTCCTGTGAATCGTGAGTTTCCACACATTTGATTCTTTTATTTTGTATAGTTTTTACGAATTGTCCGCCCCATGTGGGCGGATGATTTTTGTAGAGAAACATTTTTGGAATTTTCTGTTGACAACCAGCGAAGAAACGGGTATACTGTTTTCTGACTTATATCACAATTACCAAATATGGAAAGAGGAGATCTGGATCATGGTCAAAAAGTGGAATGTGACCATTCCCAAATTGTCCGGAGATACCCCCCGCACCGCCTATATCTATTTGCCGGAATCCTATGAAAAAGATCCCGACCGCCGCTATCCCGTGATGTATATGTTCGATGGGCACAATGTGTTTTTCGACGAGGATGCCACCTACGGCAAATCCTGGGGCATGAACAAATTCATGGTGGAGAGCAAGAAAGACCTGATCATCGTGGCCGTGGAATGCAACCACGAGGGGAACCGCCGCCTGGTGGAGTACTCCCCCCTGAACTACGAAAATTCCTCCCTGGGAAAAATCCGGGGCAAGGGCAATGTTTACATGAACTGGATGGTCAAGGAGCTGAAGCCCTACATCGATAAGAATTACCGCACCCTGCCCGACCGCTGCAACACCATCATTGCCGGTTCCTCCATGGGCGGGCTGATGGCCATGTACGCCGTGACCACCTACAACCATGTGTTCCAGCGGGCCGCCTGCCTGAGCCCCAGCCTCTGGGTTTCCTCCGGCAAGGTGCTGGAAATGATCGCCCGGGCCCACATCCGGCGGGATACCTGCATCTACATGGACTATGGCGAGCTGGAAATGTTTAACCACGCCGCCAACGCGGAGGCGCTGATTTCCACCGCCCACCTGCTGATGACCAAGCGAGTGAACCTGGCCATGCGGATCGTGCCCGGCGGCACCCATTCCGAGGCCTCCTGGGAAAAGCAGATTCCCATTTTCATGGACTGCCTGGGACTGTAATTTTGGGCAACCACTTCGCCCCCAACATAGAAATTAGGAGAGAAGCCAATGGAAATTCGCTACTACAAGCACTACAGCAGCCACCTGAACCGGGACATGGAATTCAAGGTCTACGGTCACGCCGGCAAGCCCGTTCTGTTCATCCCCTGCCAGGGCGGCCGGTTCTTCGATTTTGAAAACTTCAAAATGATCGACCACTGGGCCGGTTGGATCGAAGCGGGCCGGTGCACCGTTTATGCCTGCGACTGCATCGACAATGAGTCCTGGGCCGCCAAGGGTGCGGACAACCGCTGGCGCATTGAAAACCACGAGCGCTGGTTCAACTACATCACCCAGGAGCTGGTGCCCTACATCAAGCACCTGAGCGGAGAGCGCAACGGCTACGACCAGGGCATTCTCACCTTTGGTGCCTCCATGGGCGCCATGCACGCCGCCAACCTCTATTACCGCCGTCCGGACCTGTTTGACAGCTGCTTTGCCATCTCCGGCCTGTACGACAACAAGGAATTCTTCGGCGACTACTGCGACGATCTGGTTTACAACAACTGCCCCGTATTTTACCTTGCCAACATGGCCCCCGACCACCCCTGGATGGATATGTACAACCATCAGAAATCCCTGATTGTCTGCGGTCAGGGCGCCTGGGAGGATATCCTGCTGGAAAGCACCCGGAAGCTGGACACCGTGTGCGCCCAGAAAGGCATTCACACCCGGTTTGAATACTGGGGCTACGATGTGAACCACGACTGGCCCTGGTGGTTTAAGATGGTGGAGACTTATCTGCCCTGGTTCCTGGGCTGATGATATTTGACGATAAGAAAGAGAGAAACGATTATGAAGAATTTTGTGTTTATCTCCCCCAATTTCCCTCTGACCTACTGGCGGTTCTGCCGGGAGCTGCGAAACAACGGCATGCGCGTGCTGGGCATCGGCGACAGCCCCTACGGCGACCTGGTAAAGGAGCTGCGGGACTCCCTGGATGAATACTACAAGGTTTCCAGCCTGGAAAACTACGACGAGGTTTTTAAGGCCGTGGCGTTCTTCACCTTTAAATACGGCAAGATCGACTGGCTGGAATCCAACAACGAATACTGGCTGATGCGGGACGCCCAGCTGCGTACCGAGTTCAATATTACCACCGGTCCCAAGTCAGACGACATGGCCAAGATCAAGTTCAAGTCCGCCATGAAGGAGTACTATGCCAAGGCCGGTCTGCCCACCGCCCGGTATCACCTGGTGGAGGGACTGGACGACGCCCTGGAATTTGCCAATTACGTGGGCTACCCCGTGGTGGTAAAGCCGGACAATGGCGTGGGCGCCAACAACACCTACAAGCTGAAATCCGACGATGATGTGCGCTGGTTCATGGAAACCAAGGACAACAACGTCTACATCATGGAAGAATTCGTCAATGGCTATGTCCAGACCTACGACGCCATCATCGATTCCCAGGGCAATCCCCTGTTTGAGTCCGGCAATGTCACCCCCCTGTCTCTCATGGACATTGTGAACGAGGGCGGCGACTCCGTGTACTACCTGGTAAAGGACCTGCCGGACAACATCCGGGATGCCGGTCTGCGGACCGTGAAGGCCTTTGGTGTGAAGAGCCGCTTCATCCACCTGGAGTTCTTCATCCTCAACGAGGATCAGGAGGGCCTGGGCAAAAAGGGCGATATCCTGGGTCTGGAGGTGAACATGCGCCCCGCCGGCGGCTACACCCCCGAGATGTACAACTACAGCCAGGAGACCGACGTCTACAAGATCTGGGCGGACATGGTGGCCTTTGACTGCAACACCAAGCCCATTGGCAACCACCACTACTGTGCTTTCTACAGCCGCCGGGACGGCAGGACCTACAAGATGGACGACTACGAAATCACCATGAAATACGGCCACTGCCTGAAGATGACCGGCCGGATTCCCGAGGCGCTGTCCGGCGCCATGGCGAACCAGATGTATGTCTGCAATTTCGACACCGAAGAGGAAATGAACGAATTCTACGCGGATATGTCCGCCACCTATTGATAAGAAGAAAAACCACGCGTCCAACCGGGAAAACAGCTGGACGCGTGATTTTATTTATGGCTATGTCACAACAAACAGTTGATAAATAGCCATTTTTATAGGGGAGTATCAGAACTCC
Organism: Bacillota bacterium; assembly: GCA_028719885.1. Taxonomy (GTDB): domain Bacteria; phylum Bacillota; class Clostridia; order Oscillospirales; family Oscillospiraceae; genus Faecousia. The sequence continues at coordinate 80 of JAQYLT010000032.1, read as the reverse complement.
CCTACAAACTGTTATTTGCAGTTATCTATACTCATTTGGAATTTCGATATGAAGTGTCTCACACAATAACTTCACATCAT
>JAQYLT010000031.1 GCA_028719885.1 Bacillota bacterium | reverse complement strand
CGGAAGTTCACGCAGGCGAAACAGCCTGTTATGGTTGAATTCTCAGCCCCTTGGTGTGTATATTGCCGCCGTCTGGCTCCAGCATTGGAGAGTGTGGCGGAGGAGTACAGGGATACGCTGGTGTTTGGTGCGGTCAACATTGATGACGAACCGGAATTGGCTCAGTCCGAGAAGATTGAAGTTGTCCCCACTTTGCTGATCTATCAGAATGGACAGGTTCTTGGCTCTATCGTAGCCCCGGAATCCAGGGCACAGCTGGTGGCTTTCATTGAGGAAACCTTGCAGCACCGGGAACAGGAGGCGAATATTACGGAACATATCTATGATATGATCGTGGTGGGCGGCGGACCCGGTGGCTATACCGCAGCGCTTTATGCTGCCAGAGCCGGATTGGACACGGTGATTTTGGAGAAACTGTCTGCCGGCGGACAGATGGCTTTGACCGAGCAGATCGACAACTATCCCGGCTTTGAGGATGGCATCGACGGCTTTTCTCTGGGAGAGAAAATGAAGCGTGGAACAGAGCGGTTCGGCGTAGAGACAAAGCTTACCGAGGTGCTGTCACTCGACCTGTCCGGTACTGTGAAGAAAGCGGAGACCAGTGAAGGCCCCCTGCTTGCCGGAACAATTGCGTTGGCCACCGGTGCTGGCCCGAGAGAACTGGGGATTGAGGGCGAGCAAGAACTGATTGGCAAAGGCGTCAACTACTGTGCGGCTTGTGACGGAATGTTCTACAAGAACAAAACTGTGGTCATCGCAGGTGGCGGGAATACCGCTGCGGCAGACGCTCTGATTCTCTCCCGCATTTGCAAAAAGGTAATTGTTGTTCATCGCAGAGACACCTTGCGGGCAACCAAGATCTACCATGAACCGTTGATGAAAGCGGAGAATGTGGAATTCCGATGGGACAGCGAGATTATTGAGCTGCTTCACGACGAAAAGGTGATCGGTATCCGACTGCGGAATGTGAAAACCGGAGAGGAGACCACTCTGGCCTGTGACGGTGTGTTTGTCAGCATTGGAAGGAAACCTTCCAGCGAATTGGTGAAAGATCAGGTTGAGGTTGATCCAGCAGGTTATATCATTGCAGATGAGAGTACCCGCACCAACATTCCTGGCGTATTCGCTGTGGGTGATGTTCGTACAAAGGCATTACGGCAGGTTGTGACCGCCGTGGCCGATGGAGCAACCGCTGTGCACTATGCAGAAGAATATTTGGCAGGAGGAATGTGAGATGAAAAAGGGAAAAAAGTGGCTGAAGCCAGTTCTTTTTACCGCAGGTGGCGCATTGATTGGCCTCGCACATTACTGCTTTGTCGGATGCTCCACCGGAGCCTGCCCGCTGACTGCTAACCCATTCATCACGATGGCGTATATGGGCCTGGTTGGTTGGCTGCTGTCCGGTGTTTTCGGAAAGGAATGTGAGAGCGGATGCAATATGTAATATCCTTCCTGGAAGGCATCATCACGTTCATCTCTCCCTGTCTGCTGCCCATGCTGCCCATATACATCTCATACTTCGCGGGCGGTGGAGAGCGCAGCACAGGAAAGACTCTTGCGGGAGCCGTTGGCTTTGTGGCTGGTTTTACCGCTGTTTTTGTGACCATGGGCGCTCTGGCAGGCACCGTTGGCAGCTTCCTGCGGGAATACCAAACCGCAGTGAATATCATTTCTGGCTTGGTGGTGATTATCTTTGGGCTGAACTTCTTAGGCGTTTTTGAGCTGAATCTGTTCAAGGGCAGCAGCCGGTCTGTGGATACCGGAAATATGAATTTCTTTTCATCTTTGATCTTTGGCGTGATCTTTTCCCTGGGCTGGACGCCCTGCGTGGGGGCCTTCCTGGGCTCTGCGCTGATGCTGGCCTCCCAGCAGGGGCATGTGGCGGAGGGGATGTTGATGCTCCTTGCCTATTCTCTGGGGCTGGGAATTCCTTTCCTTCTCAGCGCCGTGCTGATCGACTATTTGAAGTCGGCTTTCAACTGGATCAAAGGTCACTACCGGGCCATTAACCTTGTCTGCGGCGTTTTTCTGGTGCTGGTTGGTATCCTGATGGCCACCGGGACTCTTGGGCGGCTTCTGAGTTTGCTCAGCTAAGGAGGTACTATGAAAAACAAGAAAACTGTTATGATCATTCTGCTTGTCTTTGCCTTGATATTGGGCGGCGCCAGTGTGCTTTACAACCGTTTGGGGCGAGACATGGCTCCCGAGCAGTTGGCAGAGCAGGCACAGGCATCAAAGCCTGCATCTGATGATTCGGATAGTTCCGAGGAATCAGAACCAGAAAAGGTGCTTGCACCGGATTTCACCGTGTATGATTTAGAGAGGAATGAGGTACATCTGTCGGACTTCATCGGGAAACCCGTCATCCTGAATTTCTGGGCCAGTTGGTGCGGCCCCTGCCAGAGCGAAATGCCGGACTTTGATGAGGCCTATGCAGAGTTGGGAGATGAGATACATTTTCTTATGGTGAATATGACCACCAGTTCTCGGGAGTCCTTTGAAAAGGCGTCAGCGTTTATCGAGGAGAAAGGTTACTCGTTCCCAGTGTTCTATGACCTGGATTCCAATGCGGCCACGACCTATGGAGTGTATTCGCTCCCGACAACGCTGTTCATTGATGCGGAGGGG
>JAQYLT010000030.1 GCA_028719885.1 Bacillota bacterium | reverse complement strand
ACCCATCCAAAAAAGTTGGTATTGATTGCGATGAGGGTCCACCTGTTCCCATCCCGAACACAGAAGTTAAGCTCATCTGCGCCGACAATACTTGCAGGGTGACTTGCCGGGAAGATAGGTAATGCCAACACAATGCCCCCTTAGCTCAGTCGGTAGAGCGACGGACTGTTAATCCGCAGGTCGTTGGTTCGAGTCCAACAGGGGGCGCCAGAAACGCCCTGCAGGGGTCAGATAAGAGATAATGGATAATAGCGAATAGGTAGTTGATTTTCTGCCGCGGTTTGTGGCGTTTCTGTACTATTCTCTATTATCTGTTATCTCTTATCTTTTTTCTAAAGGGAAATACCGCTAAGAGCTAGGACAGTATCAGTTTGACGAAATCTTTGAAATTCGCGGCCCGGATCGTGAATCTTTTTATCAGTGCTCCCGAATGCGAAGGCATTCGGGATTTTTGGGAAGTAATAGTGAATAGTGAAGAAGTTGGATACGAATGGTGCAGATCTTTTGATAATTGTATATGTCAGGCAGCAGTTTTGAGTGTCTAATCGTGAAAAGGAGTAACCCATGAACTACGAAGCAAGAAGAAAACAAATGATGGAGCAAATGGAAGAAGAGTCCCTGCTGATTCTCTACTCCGGTGCGCCGGCGCATATCAGCGCGGATGCCTATTATGAGTTCGAGGCCAATCGGCACTTCTTCTATCTCACCGGACTGCGCCGGGAGAATATGGTTTTGCTGATGCGTAAATCCGGCGGGAACAGTCGGATTACCCTCTATATTGAAAAGGCAGACCCCACTGCAGAGCGGTGGACGGGGAAAATGGTCACGGTGGAGGAGGCAAAGGAAATCAGCCAAATCCAGGATGTTCGCTTTGGTGACCGGTTTGATGCCGAGGTCAATTACTTGCTGAATAACGCCAATGTCTCCTGCTGCTATTTCGATTGCTTCCGGAATCAGAGTACCGATCTGCCGGATTATAACCTTTCCAAGGCGCAGCAATTTGCAGCCAATTATCCCGGCGTTCAGCTGCGGAATCTCTGGGCAATGGCGTCCCAGCTGCGGATGCAGAAGGACAAGGATGAAGTGACGCTGATTCAGCAGGCTGTGGATGTTACCCGTCAGGCCCTGCAGCATGTGATGACGAATTTGAAGCCCGGCATGAAAGAATATCAGGCCCAGGCGGATTTTGAGTATATGGTTCACTACCTGGGTGCAGAGGGGCCCTCTTTCCAAACCATTGCAGGCAGCGGAAAGAACGGCTGTATGCTTCACTACGAAACCAATCGGGAAACCTGCCAGGATGGAAGCCTCCTGCTGCTGGATTTGGGCACCCGCTGGCAGGGCTATTGTTCCGATATTACAAGAACCTACCCGGTAAACGGCAAGTTTACGGACCGTCAAAGACAGGTTTATGAAATCGTGCTCCGGGCCAACAAGGAAGTGGCTGCCCAGGCGAAGCCGGGTATGACCACCCGGGAGCTGAACGACATCTGCAAAAAGGTGCTGGCCGCCGGCTGCATGGAGCTTGGGCTGATTGAAAAGGAAGAGGAGATCGGCAAATACTATATGCACGGCGTGTCCCACCATTTGGGCATCGATGTCCACGATGTGACGGTTGAGGGCGTGAAGCTGGCCCCCGGCAGCGTGATTACCGATGAGCCCGGCCTGTATATCGATGAATGGGAAATCGGCATCCGGATTGAGGATGATCTGCTGATTACCGAGGACGGCTGTGAGATTCTCTCCGCCGGCATTATCAAGGAGCCGGATGAAATCGAAGCCTTTATGGCAAAACGTTAAAAAACCGCATCCCTTAATCATGATAGTGGCACCACCGGGAAAAGGTGGTGCCATTTTTTGCGGCTGCAGCTTGAATTTCTGCATTTGTGTTAATGCCCACGAAAAGTGAGAATATGATGACCAATGAGAAAATCATGTCTTATATAATAAAAACCGCTGTAATTATCTGAATTGAGAAGGCTGTGGCGGTATAGAACTGTTTTGAATTGTTTTCCTATTTTGCTTTAGACGGTAAACAATCCAGTTATTAGAAAGATGACTCATGAATTAGCCGTCGGAACGGCATAAAAGCGCAGTTTTGGGACATTAGAATTGCACATGAGACACCATTTTTGCAGATGAAATGGGCGTTAACAGTTCAACATTTCAAGCTTACACCATGCTCTGCATCAGCTTCAAGAGCCACTGAGGGCGGAGGGTGCCCACCGGGCGGATTTCGCCGTTGCGGTACACCGCCACCAGCACAAAGCCGTTGTCGTTGTCGTAGAACTCTGCTTCATCACAGTATGGAAGAACCTTTGCCAAAGCCTCCCAGCGATCCGCGAAACGGCGGATCACATCATTGTGGGGGATATCGTGTCCGCCGCGCCTTACCCGGTTGGCAATCCGTGACAGGCTTTCCTCCGCACTGTCCAGACCGATGTAGAAAAGCCGGACATGGTAACCCAGTTCTTTGACCTGTTTTGCGGTGGCTGCTGTTTTATGGCCTGACAGAGTGGTTTCTTGGGTAAAGGAAACGCCCTTGTCGATGCACTCGTTCATCTTCCGCAAGGCTGCCTTGCCGCCGGCCAGCGCATTGCCGCCCAGCTCCGCGGTGATCTTGTCCACATCCACGATCACACCCAGGTTTGTGCTGCACTCCTTCAGAACGCCGGTGAAGCTGCTCTTGCCCACGCCATTGACCCCACCGATGATGGTATAGGTCTTCATTCAGATGCCCCCTTGTCCTGCTCCCTGGTTTCACTGATGGCCCGATTGATGAAAACGGCGGTGTTTTCTCCCACCCGTTGTGTTTGCGTCTGTGCCTACATTGTAGGCCAAGCTCCCCGCGATGTCAAGGATGAAATCACATGGACAAAATGGAAGCCTGAGGGAATCCCACTGAAATGATGGAGGATGCTGACAGGGATGTACTGGGGCGGAGAAGCTTGGCGCCCCCTCTGGGGGAGCTGCCGGCTTGCCGACTGAGGGGGTTCCGTCGCCTCCCGATGGGACACCCCACCCGACCTCGCTTTTCTCGCCACCCTCCCCAATGGGGAGGGCAAGGGCTGTGCAAACACCAATTTGTCGCATTGCTGAGTCAAGCCGATATGCACAATACGAAAAATACGGAGCTGCAATTTGTTCCGATATAAAAGAAAACCCCGGTAAACAATGCGTTTACCGGGTAAATTTTTGGTGGACTTGAGGAGATTCGAACTCCCGACCCCCACAATGCGAATGTGGTGCGCTCCCAGCTGCGCTACAAGCCCGTATTCACTACTCGCACATTATAGCCCTTTCCCGGGGCAAAGTCAAGTAAAACCTTTCCCGGAATGAAAAATCCTTGCGGAACCCACTGCCATAGAGCGGATGCTTTTTGCATTGGTGCTTGTAAAATCGCCGCAATGTGCTATGATAGTGCTATCCGAAAACTGGAGGACAGAGAAATGAATTCCCAACAGATCATGCGTATTTTTGAGGACACCGCCTACATTCGCATGGGCGGCAGGCCGGAGGAAAAGAAAACGGCGGACTATCTCGTGAGAAAGCTGGAGGAACTGGGTCTGAAAGCTGCCGTGGAAAGCTTTGAGGTGCCCCTGGGGGATGTGGAGGAGGCGGTGCTGCTGGCCGATGGCGAGCCCATTCCCTGCAAAGGATATATGTGTGCCGGAAGCGGCGAGGTGGAAGCGCCCTTTTACTATCTCCGCAGCACCGATGCCTGGTCCCTGCAGCAGTGCAGAGGGAAAATTGTTTTGATTGACGGCTACCTGGGCTATTGGGTCTATCAGGACCTGCTGGCCAATGGGGCGGTGGGCATCATCACCCACGACGGAAATGTGAATTATTCCGACCGGGATATAGATGCCCGGGAGCTTCGCAGCTATATCCATCAGGGGAACAAGCTTCCGGCGGTGCATATCAATACCAAGGACGCGGTGGCGCTGGTTAACAAAGGAATTCAGCAGGCCAAAATCACCTTGAAGCAGCGGGAATACACCGGCAGCTCCCAGAATGTGATCCTGGATATGCCGGGAGAAACGGAAGAGTACATCGTCTTTACGGCGCATTATGACTCCACCTCCCTGTCCCAGGGCGCTTACGACAATATGTCCGGCTCTGTGGGCCTGCTGGGAATCGCAGCGTATTTTAAGGACAATCCCCACCGCTATGGTCTGCGCTTTGTCTGGTGCGGCTGTGAGGAGCGGGGACTGCTGGGCTCCAAGGCCTACTGCGCCGCCCACGAGCAGGAGCTGGGTAAGGTGGTGTTAAACATCAATCTGGATATGATCGGCTGCACCATGGGCAAGTTCATTGCCTGCGCCACGGCGGAGGAAAAGCTGGTGAGCTATCTGGAATATTTCAGCCTGGAGCAGGGCTTTGCCATAAAGGCCTATCAGGATGTCTATTCCAGCGATTCCACCCCCTTTGCGGATAAGGGCGTACCGGCCATCTCCTTTGCCCGGAGAGCCCCGGCAAACACTGCCACCATCCACAATCGCTACGACACCATGGCGCTGATCAGCGGGGAACAGATGGAGGCGGATATTGATTTTCTCATTCGCTTTGCAAATCGCATGGCCAATGCCCGGTGCTGCCCGGTGGGACGGCAGATTCCCGATAATATGAAAGAAAAGCTGGACATCTACCTGAACCGGAAGCGGCCCAATTCATAACAAGGAGATGCTATGGTTACTTCCATCATTGCGCTGCTTTTCCTGACTTTGGCGGTGGCCGGCGCTTCGGCAGTCTTTGGACGGCGGTCGGAGGACTGCTGGCCGGTTTGCTGCTGCGCCGTGGGCTGCCTGCTGTATGGGTTCTACTGCCTGGGAGCCGTTCGCCTGGGGCTGATTCTGCTCTGCGCCGGGATGGTCCTGCTGTTTCTGGCGGGATGGAAAAAAAGTGGCTCCTTACGAAGCTACCTGCGTGGCTTTTTCACCCCGGGAACGGCGGCTTATCTGTGCTTTTGCCTGATTTTTTTGGTGTTCTTTTCCGGGAATGTGGTCTCCCGTCATGATGAGCTTCGGCTCTGGGGCGCGGTGCCCAAGGCCATCCACGAAACAGGAAAAATACAGCTGGGGGAGGACAGCCCGATTTTTTCCATCATGCAGTCCTATCCCCCGGGACTGCCGCTGATCGGCTATTACTTTACCGCCTTTTCCAGGGAATTCGCGGAGGGCGGACTCTTTGTCGGCTATGCCTGCATGGCGCTGTCCTTTTTCATTCCGGCGTTCTCCCGTTGGCAGTGGAAGCATTGGCGGCTTTTGGCTCCCGCCGGCTTGGTGGTGCTGATGACGCCCTTTGTCTTTACCACCCATCTAGAGGATACGGCCATGTTTGGCATGACCCTCTTTGTGGACCCTCTGCTGGGCATCGCCGCGGGCTACGCCTTTTACCTGGCGGGGCACCATCCAGCGAGGAGTTGGTTCCATCTTCTGGCCTTCAGCCTGAGCCTGGGGATGCTCTGTTTGCTCAAGGATACGGGCTTGCTGTTTGCCGCCGCCGCACTGCTGACGGCGCTGCTGCTGGAGAGAAAAAGCTGGAAGCGTTTCCTCTTTCCGGCTGCCGTCCTGGCAATCAGTACACTGAGCTGGAAGCTGCTGCTGCGCCTTTACGAGGTTCATGTGCTGGTGCCGCTGAAAATGCATACCCTGAGCGCGCAGGCCATCTCAAATGTCCTGCGGGCGCTGGCTTCCGCCAATGTGCTGATTTACAAACTGCCGCTGGGGTTCTTTCTGTCCTTTGTCTTTGTGTCCATGGTGCTCTGGCTGCTGTATTATCTTGCTTTCCGACTTCAGCGGGAGCAGAGCAGGGCGGAGGCGGCCGCCGTGGCGGTGGGGATCCTGCTTTCCACCGTGGCGTTCATCTATGGCTATGCGCTGATTTACGGCGAGACCCTGGAATCCTACGCCCGGTATATGGAAACGGCGCTGCTGGAGCTGTTCACCTGCATTCTTTTGACGGCGCTGCCCGAAATTGTGGAGGGGAGGCTGATTGCCTGGTCCCTGGGCTGGAAAAAAGGTGTTTCGGCGGCGGTGCTCTCCGGCTGCCTGCTGGTGGGCGTGGGACTGACGGCGCTGTGGCGTGCGGTATTCACGGTGTACCCGGAGCTCCCGGCGGCAGATCGGGATGCAGCCCAAATCCGCTCCGCCGTGGAAAACGACCTGGAACCCGGGCAGACAGGGTGGATTTACTTGGTGATGGCCGGGGACGGCTGGGAAAACAGCTTTTACCACCATCGGATTTTCTTTGATTTGATTTCTTCCAATTTAGGCATCCGCAATGGTCTGGCCGAGACCCAGGTGGTGATTCCGGGATTGGAAAATCCCACGGAAGTCTGGGCGCAGGAGCTGGCGGATGGGTGCGACTATGTGTACCTTCTGACCGTGGAGGATGCCCTGCTCCCGGTTTTTGACGAGCTGTCAGATGACCCTGCCCAGGAGCATGGCCTCTACCGGGTGGAAAAAACGGATAGCGCTTACGGCGTCTCCCTCCAACAGGTTCCATCCCCACCGACAGAGTGAAAGGATATCAAAACGGAGAAATTAGAATTTGCAGGGCCGAATTACCACCCAGCCACTGTAGGGGAGGCTAATAGCCTCCCGCGCAGTACAAGCCCCCAAAAGCAATAATGCTGGGCGAATTCGTGGAAATGTCCAACTCTTTTTCCATTCAACCGAACCCTCAGTAATCGATACCTGGCGGGAGGCTAATAGCCTCCCCTACAGTTGCCTGAGCAAAAATCTGCTCTGCAAATTCCAATTTGCCTGGCTGGATTATAACCCCCGCCCATCCAAACAGAAAAGCCTGCCGAGTTTGATCTCAGCAGGCTTTTTGAAATGGCATTTACAGTTCGCAGTTGCCCACGGTGCGGGGGAAAGGAATGGCGTCCCGGATGTTGCCCACGCCGGTGAGGTACATCACGCAGCGCTCAAAGCCCAGGCCGAAGCCAGCGTGGCGGGCAGAGCCGTACTTCCGCAGATCCATATAGAAGTCGTAATCCTCGGCCCGCATGCCCAGCTCTTCAATTCTGGCTTTCAGCAGGTCGTAGTTGTCCTCACGCTGGCTGCCGCCGATGATCTCGCCGATGCCGGGCACCAGGCAGTCCATGGCAGCCACGGTCTTGCCGTCGGGGTTGAGCTTCATATAGAAGGCCTTGATCTCCTTGGGGTAGTCGGTGACGAACACCGGACGTTTGAAGATTTCCTCGGTGAGGAACCGCTCGTGCTCGGTCTGCAGGTCGCTGCCCCAGTGGACGGGATAGTCGAACTGGCTGTTGTGCTCTTCCAGAATCTTCACCGCGTCGGTGTAGGTGATGTGGCCAAAGTCGCTGTTCAGGACGTGGTTCAGCCGCTCCAGCAGGCCGGTGTCCACCCGCTCGTTGAAGAAAGCCATTTCCTCGGGGGCGTTTTCCAGCACATAGGAAATGATGTATTTGATCATATCCTCCGCCAGACGCATGTCGTCGTCCAGGTCGGCAAAGGCGATTTCCGGCTCAATCATCCAGAATTCCGCGGCGTGCCGGGTGGTGTTGGAGTTCTCCGCCCGGAAGGTGGGACCGAAGGTGTAGATGTTGCGGAAGGCCATGGCAAAGGTCTCGCCGTTGAGTTGACCGGAAACCGTCAGGTTGGTGGGCTTGCCGAAGAAATCCTGGCTGAAATCCACCTTGCCGTCCTCGGTTTTGGGGATGTTGTTCAAATCCAGAGTGGTCACCTGGAACATTTCACCCGCGCCCTCGCAGTCGGAGCCAGTGATCAGGGGGGTGTGGACATACACAAAGTCCCGCTCCTGGAAGAATTTGTGGATGGCATAGGCGGCCAGACTGCGGACGCGGAACACTGCCTGGAACAAATTGGTCCGGGGCCGCAGATGGGGCATGGTCCGCAGGAACTCTACGCTGTGGCGCTTTTTCTGCATGGGATAGTCGCCGGTGGAATCGCCCTCCACGGTGACGGAGCTGGCCTGAATCTCAAAGGGCTGCTGGGCGTCGGGGGTGAGCAGCACGGTGCCCTTGACGATCAGTGCAGCGCCCACATTCACCTTGGAAATGGCCCCGAAATTCTCCATGGCATCGGTATAAACCACCTGAACCGGGGTGAAATAAGTACCGTCATTCAGGGTAATGAAGCCAAACTGCTTGCTTTTTCGGTTGGAACGCACCCAGCCGCCGATTTCCACTTCTTTTCCGGCGAAGGCTGCCGTGTCCTTGAACAACGCTCTGACGGTGATCAGATCCATAGGAAATACCTCTCTTCTGGTAAAAAATATAAGATAGTATACGCCAATTCGGCGAAATTTACAAGAGGGAATGGAAAATTTTATTGAAATAATCGAATGCCCTGCCAGATGGCCTGCAAATTGGTGTTTGACAGGATGTTTTGTAGGGAATGCATTTATGCATTCCGCCTCGGTAACGGTTTTACGGGGGTATGTTGAATGGAAAATGTTGAAAAAACAGGAACCCGTGACCGTCCAACAAACCTCGGATGTTCACCCACGTTTCGGAACGCATGAATGCGTTCCCTACGCACACGTCGGAATATATCCCGTTGGGCGAACTCCAATTCATGCTACATGTGCCGCTTTGGAAAAAATCTTTTTCACTGTAACCTTTTTCATGGTTTTGCGCCTTGATGGGTGTAGGGCCCTATCAAAGAAAAACAACAGGAGGTGCTGATTTTGGAAGACAGCCAAATCATTGCGCTCTATTTCCGGCGTTCGGAACAGGCAATCGTGGAGACGGATCAGAAGTACGGCCCCTATTGCTTTCAGATCGCCAGCCACATTCTATCCAGCCCGGAAGACGGGGAGGAGTGCGTCAGCGATACTTATCTTACCGCGTGGAAATCCATTCCGCCCAACCGTCCTATCCGCCTGGCTCCCTTTCTGGGGAAAATCACCCGCCACATTGCTCTGGACCGGTGGCGCAGGCGCTCTGCCGGGAAGCGGGGCGGGGGAGAGGTGCAGCTGGCCCTGGAGGAGCTGGAGGAGTGCATCCCGGGAAAGGACACCCCGGAGGATGCACTCCGCCGGAAAGAATTCCGGGATGGGCTGAATCGATTCCTGACTACCTTGCCGGAGCAGGAGCGAATGATTTTTGTCAGCCGATATTGGTATCTTCGTTCCATCCGTGAGATTTCCCAGGGAACCGGTCTGTCGGAGGGAAGTATCAAAACCCGGCTTTTCCGCACCCGGAGCAAGCTGCGTACATTTCTTTCTGAGGGGGAATTGCTGTGAACACCTTTGAGCTTTTGGAGCAGTTCGGAAATATCGACGGAAGCTACATTGAGGAGGCATTTGAAATGAAAAAAGTGAAAAGAAACACAAAGCGGCTCTTTTTGACCTATTTGGCGGCTCTGGCCATCGGGCTGCTGTCGGTGACGGTGTATGCCGCGATTTCCTATCTGGGCATCGCGGATATGAAGAAGGATACCCTCCATCCGCTGCCCCAGGAGGCGGAGCCTTACGTTCAGCAGCAGGAGGTTACCGAGCAGGCCCAGGATTGGAGCTGTCAGTTGGTGGAGACGCTCTTTGACGGCACGCATTTTATGGTAACCGTGGGTGTCTCCGGCGGGGACAAGTATATTGTTGCTCCCACCTATTGCAGCCCGGAGGATTCCGTTGGGGAAATCGGCCTTTCCGGCAGCGAGACGTTGGGAGAATACGCCGCGAAGCAGGGAAAACAGCTGCTGTTCGTAGGCGCTGACGTGGGCGACCGGGAGGCCCTGGGCATTGCCGTTGAGAGCCTGGACTTCCGGAGCCAGTCCGAGGGAGAAATGACCATTCTGGTGGAGGGGGACTATTCCATCGATGCCCCCGAAGCAACCTGTCAGGTGTATGCAAGGGATGAAGATGCTCGCAATGTGGAAGATATTCAGCGTATCTATCTTACCTTCCCCATCAGCAAGGCTCCCTCTACCGAAGAGCGGGTGTTCAAGGCGGATAACCCCGATGCGATCCCCGGCATCCATGTGGAATCCGTGACCATATCGGAATCCCCCATGGGCATGACCGTGAAATTCCAGGAGACTGTCACGGATCTGGAAGCATCCTACAACATCATGAAGCTGGACAGCGACGAGATCACCTACTATCAAGGAGCCGCGGTCTTGGGCGAGGACGGGCAGTACCACACCGCCTGGACCATGGCCAAGGGCGATGTCACCGATAAACTTACCGTCCACTACTACGACTGGGACAAGGTTTATATCGGCACCATTGTGTTCCGGGCGGAGTAAGATATCAATTTCGTCCAGAGCAACTATCAATTTAGGCTCTTGATTATCCACCCATTTTCGGCTATAATAGCTCTGTTTGTGCAGAAAGTGTGAAGCAGAAAAGGAGGCGCGGATATGATCGAGGGCGTGAGTGGTGCAATTTCGGCATTTTTCTCTCAGCGGCTGGTGAGCATTCTCATTGAGTCCTTCCCCAAGATGCTGCTGCCGGGACTGAAAATGACCATCCCCCTGACAGCCATCTCCTTTTCCATTGCCCTGGTCATCGCGGTAATCGCCGCCATGATCCAGGTGGCGAAAATCCCGGTGCTGCGGCAGCTGATCCGATTTTACATCTGGGTGGTCCGGGGTACCCCGCTGCTGGTGCAGTTGTACGTGGTGTTCTATGGCCTGCCCAATCTGGGCATTGTGCTGGAGCCATTCCCCACGGCGGTGCTGGTGTTCTCCATCAACGAGGGGGCCTACTGCGCCGAAACCATGCGGGCGGCCATTGAGTCCATTCCCAGGGGACAGATGGAGGCCGGTGTCTGCGTGGGCATGAGCTGGCTGCAAACCATGTTCCATGTGGTCCTGCCCCAGGCCTTCCGCACCGCCTTCCCGCCCCTGTCCAATTCCCTGATCTCCATGCTGAAAGATACCTCTCTCGCCGCCAACATCACGGTAATGGAGATGTTCATGGTCACCCAGCGGATCGCATCCCGGTATTATGAGCACCTGGCGCTGTACATCGAGGTGGCGCTGATCTACCTGCTCTTCTGCACGGTTTTGACCAGGCTGCAGGCGGTCTGCGAAAAGAAACTGGCCACCTATGGCTTTTAAGGAGGGGCGGGTATGCTGACCATTCATGAGCTCTGCAAATCCTTCGACGGTCTTCCGGTGCTGAATAACGTGGACCTCACTGTCAACAAGGGAGATGTGATCGCCATCATCGGCCAGAGCGGCGGGGGAAAAACCACATTGCTCCGGTGCATGAATTTTCTGGAAACCGCCGACTCCGGGGAAATGGAGTTCGACGGAGAGCGCTTCGACCTGGCGAGGATATCCAAAAGGGATATCGAGAAAATCCGGCGGAAAACCGCCTTTGTCTTCCAGAACTACAACCTCTTCCGAAACAAAACAGCCCTGAAAAATGTGATGCTGGGCCTGACGGTGGCAAGGAAAATGCCGAAAAAGCAGGCGGAGGAAATCGCCCGGGCCGCCCTCGCCAAGGTGGGCCTGGCGGACAAGGCGGACAGCTACCCCAATGCCCTCTCCGGCGGGCAGCAGCAGCGGGTGGCCATTGCCCGGGCCTTGGCCACGGAGCCGGAGATCATCTATTTTGACGAGCCCACCTCCGCGTTGGACCCGGAGCTCACGGTTGAGGTGCTTTCCGTCATGCGGGCGCTGGCGGAGGAGGGGATGACCATGCTGGTGGTCACCCATGAAATGAACTTTGCAAGGAACGTATCCACAAAGGTCATTTTCATGGAGAACGGTTCCATCGTGGAGGCCGGCCCCTCTGCGGCAGTTTTTGAAAACCCCAGGGAGGCACGAACCCGTGCATTCCTGAGTTTGATTTCCCAAGAAGAAAGGAAGTAAGAAAATGAAAAAATTCTTTGCCGCACTGCTTGCCGTGATGATGCTGACGGCGCTGCTGTCCACGATGGCTTTTGCTGAGGGAGAGGACCTGCTCACAACCATTCAGCAGCGGGGCACCATCATTGTGGGCCTGGAGGGCGACTGGGCACCCTGGTCCTTTGTGGACGAGAACGATGAGCTCATGGGCTTCGATGTGGAGGTCGCCCGGGCCATTGCCGAAAAGCTGGGCGTGGAGGCCCAGATCATCCCCGGCGAGTGGGACGGCCTCTTTGCTGGGATGGATGCCGGACGGTATGACATCGTGGTCAACGGCGTGGAGGTCACCCCCGAGCGTACCGAGAAGTACGACTTCGCCGAGCCCTATGCCTACATCCGCACCGCTCTGATCGTCCGGGGGGATAATGAGACCATCAAGACCTTTGAGGACCTGAACGGCAAGAAGACTGCCAATTCCATCGCTTCCACCTACATGAACCTGGCGGAGGACTACGGCGCCACCTGCTACGGTGTGGACACCCTGGACGAGACCCTGACCATGGTGCTCCAGGGCCGGGTGGATGCCACCCTGAATGCCATCGTCTCCTACACCGACTATATGGCCCAGCACCCCGATGCCAACCTGAAAGTCGTTGCCACCACCGAGGATGCTTCCAACGTGGCCATCCCCATGCGGAAAGGCGCCGAAACCGCCTCTTTGCTGGAGGCCATCAACCAGGCCATCGCCGAGCTTCATGAGCAGGGTGTCATTTCGGAGCTCTCCATGAAATATTTTGGTGAGGACATCTCCAAGTAATTCACAAGGCTGTTGCCTGGAGTGGTATCTGTAAGACAGTAACGGAATCAATCCCCAAACGCCCCGGGCAATTCTCGCCCGGGGCATTTGCATTGCCGCAGCGAATCGGCAAATTGGAATTTGTCAGCATGTGTTCGTAGGGAACGGATTTATCCGTTCCGCCCTGGTCGCAAACCACCGGGGGTTATTGAATCGAAAAATCGTTGTGTTTTGCGTAGGGAACGGATTCATCCGTTCCGAAACGTCGGTAAACATCCGAGGATTGTTGGATGGAAACGGGTTTCAATTTTTTCAACAATTACCCATTCAACATACCCTGATAAAGACGTTACCGAGCGGAATGCATGAATGCATTCCCTACGAAACATCCTGGCAAATTACAAATTGCTGTTTCTAAAAATTGTCCACCAGCAGCTCTTTCCGTATTATGTAGGTGTAAGGCCCTTACAGACAAAGGAGTGAATCACTTGGAAGATACGCAAATTGTTGCCCTGTTCTTTTCACGGTCAGAGGAAGCAATTTCGGAAACATCAAAGAAATACGGGAGTTATCTGAGAACCATCGCCTGCAACATTCTCCCCAGTTCCGAAGATGCGGAAGAAATCATAAACGATGTTTACTTAGCGGCCTGGGATTCCATTCCGCCGAAGCGCCCATCCGTGCTGAAATATTACCTGTCCCGAATTGTCCGGAATCTTTGCTTCAAAAGGGTGGAATACCTGACCGCCGAGAAACGGGGCGGAAACGCGGATATTCTTCTTTCTGAATTGGAGGAATGCATTCCTGATACCTGCAGGGATATGGAGCAGATTCTGGAGGCCAAGGAGCTGGGGCAGCTGTTGAACCGTTTCCTTGGTACCCTGAATTCCAGTGACCGCAAGCTGTTTTTGTCCCGGTATTACTATGCCATGACGGCCCCGCAGCTTGCAGAAAAATACGGGTGTTCCATCCGGCAGGTGAAATACCGACTGGGAAAAATGCGAAAAGAACTGAAACACACGCTTCAAAAGGGAGGTATGTGAACATGAAAGCAACAGACCTGAATCAGGCTTTCAACGACGTTGATTGCGAATATCTGTTGGAAGTGGACGCTCCGGAAAAGGAGAATCAAACCATGAAAAACAAAAAAAGAGCATTCTATATTTTCCTGGCAGCAGCACTCATCTGCTTGATGTCCATCACAGCCTATGCTGCGGGGCTGCTGAACATCCATTCCTATCAATCCGGCAGCAGCAAAACTTATCAAAAATACAGCGATTTGGACCGGGCCTACGCCCAGGCCGGATTCCAGGCAACCATTCCGGAATCATTTGCCAACGGCTTCCAATTTCAAAGCGCGGAGGTTCAGGAAATTGATGCCATGGACGAGAACAACGATCTGGTGGTGACACTGCAGGAGCTGATATCCTACTACAAAAACGAACAGGGCCAGATGCTGGCGCTTCGCGCTTCCTTGAACCTGGAAGGACTTCCGAGAGACGACAGAACCCCCACAAGCGTGAAAACAGTGGGAGATGTGGAGCTCAATTTCTATCGGGACGAATATAAATTTGTACCGGAGGATTATCAGCTCTCCCAGGAAGAAAAGGAATGGGCCAGCCAGCCGGGCCATTACGTTTCCTACGGCTCTGACGAGGTGCGGGAGCGGGTTACAACTTTCTTGCTTTGGACGGAAAATGACATCAATTATTCCATTTTGGATTGGAATACCGTGGAGCCGGAGGCTTTGTTCGCCATGGCTGAGGAAATGATTCAGTAAACGCAGAGCTGCCGTGTTCAAAAAGAATGCGGCAGCTTTTGCTTGTACGCCATATAGAAACAAACGTAATGCCAATGTGGACACTTTTCGACAAAAGAGCCGTTTCCTTTTGTTCACAATCTGTTCATTCCTCCAAATCTCTCCTCCGGCCCTTGCAAGAAACGGTTGGATGTGCTATCATTCTCCCATCAGCCCCAGCAGGGGTGAAATAACTGAATAATGTGCGACAGGAAGCATACGGAAAACGGAGCTGAAAATGCCCCACCGAAGGAGTGAAACTCTCAGGTTACAAGGACCGCATGTGGATCGCACTCTGGAGACATCCGGGCAATCCGGGGGCCGAAGGTGCAAGGGGCAAAGACGCCGAATCTCTCAGGCAAAAGGACAGAGCATTATTCCCAGTTCCAGCGGGCAGGCGTATCCGTGCCCCGGAACCGGGCGATGGTTCGTTTTTGGAGAGCACCCCCCTCGCAGGTGCTCTTTTTTCGTCTCCGGCAAATGCAAGGGGGAAACATCATGGAAAACATCATTCAAACCGTCACCAATGTGAACAACGCGGTCAACGGATTCGTGTGGGGCATGCCCATGCTGATTATGCTGGTGGGCACCGGCATTCTGATGACCATTCTCACCAAGGTATTCCAGGTGACCAAGTTCGGCCACTGGATGAAGAATACCATCGGCGGCATCTTTACCGATAAGAAGATCACCGCCCACACGGCCAAAGAGGATAAGTCCATCAGCCAGTTCCAGAGCCTGTGCACCGCCCTGGCGGCCACCATCGGCACCGGCAACATCTCCGGCGTGGCTGCTGCCATTGCCACTGGCGGCCCCGGCTCTATCTTCTGGATGTGGATCGTGGCCATCTTCGGCATGATGACCAACTATTCCGAAAATGTGCTGGGCATCTACTACCGCCGGAAGAACAAGGACGGCGAGTGGTGCGGCGGCGCCATGTACTACCTGAAGGATGGTCTGGGCAGCTACCCCGGTTATAAAAAGATCGGCGCCGTCCTGGCGGTGATGTTCAGCTGCTTCTGCGTGCTGGCCTCTTTCGGCATCGGCAATATGAGCCAGATCAATTCCATCGCCGTGAACATGAAGGCGTCTTTCAGCATTCCCATGTGGGTCACCGGCGTGGTGCTGATGGTGATTGCGGCCCTGGTGGTGGTGGGCGGCCTGAAGCGTATTGCCGCCGTGACGGAAAAGCTGGTTCCCTTTATGGCGGTTGTATACATGATCGGCGCTATTGTCATCGTTGCAATGAATGCCTCTAAGATCATTCCTGCTTTCGGCATCATCTTCAAGTGCGCTTTCACCGGCCGGGCTGCGTTCGGCGGCGTGGTGGGTGCCACCGTGAAGGACGCTGTGACCTGGGGCATGAAGCGTGGCGTGTTCTCCAACGAGGCCGGCCTGGGCTCCTCCGTCATGGTCCACTCCAACTCCAATGTGAAAGAGCCTGTCATGCAGGGCATGTGGGGCATCTTTGAGGTGTTCGCCGATACCATCATCGTCTGCACCCTCACCGCTCTGGTGGTGCTCACCAGCGGTCTGGTGGACTTGAATACCGGCGCCATGCTCACCACCACCGAGAAAACCGCCATGGTGGCGGAGGCCTTCTCCCTCTCCTTTGGTCAGGCAGGCTCCTGGTTCATTGCCATCGCGGTGCTGCTGTTTGCCTTCTCCACCGTGCTGGGCTGGAGCCACTACGGCACCAAGGCCTTTGAGTATCTCTTCGGCACCAAGGCAACCATGATCTACAAGGTGGTGTTTGTGGCCTTTATCGTTGTGGGCGCCACTATGAGCCTGGACCTGGCTTGGGACCTGTCCGATACGTTCAATGGACTGATGGCCATCCCCAACCTGATCGGCGTCATCAGCCTGAGCAGCCTGGTTTACAGAATCACCGTGAACTATATCGACCGGAAGATTCTGGGCAAGGATGTGAAGCCCATGTACTCCGTCTTCCCGGAATATCAGCAGCAGGAAGAAATGGAAGAAGTATGAATGAAAGCCCCGCTCCGATTTTGGAGCGGGGCTTTGGGTTATTTAAGGATTCAGGCTGCATCCAGCCGGTTCAGAACCCGCCGGTTCAGCTGGTACAGGGTCAGGGCCAGCAGCAGGGTCAGCCCCGAAGCTGTAAGGAAGGTGCCCCAATTGGGCGCTTCAGTCAGTTCCAAGAGGATGTTCACCACGGGCATATGCACCAGATAGATTTCATAGGAAATGTCCTCCTTGAGAAGCCCAAATCGGATGGTGGAGCCGAAGGAAAGGGCGAAAAGACCAATGAGCATGGACCGGAAAAGGGGATACCCGGCACCCTGAAAATCGAAGGGAATTCCAATGACCAGGACGGCATACAAAGCGATTACCAACAGAATGCTTTTGATTCTACACCCGATCACGTCTTCAAATTCTGCAACGCAGGCCGTAAACAGGAACACGGACAGATAGGGCAGAATCGTCTGCTGATAGAGCTTATACAGGAGCTGGGGAACACCGGACGCAAAATATCCGGGGATCACGTTCAGCCCGGCGGAAACCAAAAGGGTCAATAACCAGGCAATAGGCTTCTTGCCGTGGAGCAGCCGGTGAAGAAAGAACACCACAAGGTAAAATTGCAGAAAGATGGTAATGGTCCACAGCGAGCCGTTGGGGCACCCCACGCCAAAGGAGCGAAGGCAGTCCGGCGTCCAGAATTGCAGGAAAGTTGCCTGAGCAGCGATCCAGCCCAGAAAGGGGAGGGCGGATAATTCCTGACGGCAGAAAATCAGGATTGAAACAATGGAGAAGGCAACAACCATCCACAATTCCGGGAAGATTCGAAGCACTCTGCGTCGGGCATAGTCCCGGAAGCCCAGAGGGCGGGCGGACAGGGATTTCCAAAGGAAGTAGCCGCTGAGAGAGAAAAAAACCGGAACCCCGTCAAAGGGGGACAGAAGGCGGAATATATCCGGCGGCTTGATGAAAGGAACGGGGGGCAGATGAAAATGGGTAATCAAATGGATGTATACCACCTGAAAGGCGGCAATCAGCTTTAACAGGGTAAATCCACTGAGCTTCTTCAAACCCATCAGTCCTCCTTTCCCATTCTTACAGAACCATTTTAACGGGGAAGCGGAATTTGTCAAGCCCCGCCGGAATTCTGCCTTTTAAAATATCAACCAAGTGCGATAAGATGAAAGGGAAAAGGGCACCCAACCCCGGGTGCGCTTTTGTCATGGCGCCTTATGGAGAGAAAGCAGGGCTGGGGGCAGAGAAGAGCTCCTGATAGAGGCCCACGGTCTGTTTCACCCCCAGCGCTTCCGCCTCTTCCAGCAGCTGGGCCAGATCCTCCCTGGTTCGCCAGGTGTGAAAGACAACGGCTTCCGGCTGCTCTTCGATGCTGTAGTGGCAGTGCAGGCCGCCGTCGGCGTGAACCAGGTCAAAATCCTGCCGCCGGTTGGCTGTGAAAAGAGCGCCCTGGCCGGTCAGGGTGATGTTCTGGCCCTCCAGCGCCTCCTCCAGCCAGATTTCACGCCCGGCCCATTTTTTCAGATAGTCGGCAGCTTTTCTGTCCGTGGGCACCGGCGGCAGAAACACTCCCCGGCCCTCCGCGCTGTATTCCGGGCTGATGGCCATGGGGGCATCCAGCTGCCTTGCCAGATAGTCCGCCAGCTCCAAAGACTCCTGACAGGGTGGGTTCTGAAAATCCACCAGCAGCCCCGGACAGCGGCACCGGTGGAGCACCGTTTCCAGTTCCCGAAGAATCCGCTGGGGCTCGTGGCCATGGATGGGCGTGCGGTCGTTGAGAATCAAAAGGGTCTCCGGCGGCAGCCGTTCGGGCAGATTGGTCAGGCCGGTGGAATAGGGAGAAAAATGGCAGGCCATCCAGGCGGCATGCCGGGGCAGGGAACCGGCCTGTGTCATTTCCGCCGCCGTCATGGCCAGATATTGCCGAATCGCCATGGACAAACCCTCCGCTTCGTGGTATAATTCCTCCATAGATTATGTTTCCATGGAGGATGATATGTCCATTTCTCTTTTGCCCAGGCTGATTGCCCCGTCCCTTACACACATCACTCCGGCGCTGCTTCACCGGCGAGGCATCCGGCTGCTGATGCTGGATTTCGACAACACCATCGTTCCCTACACCACCGACAGCCCCACGGCGGAAATGGAGGATTGGCTGGAAAAAATGAACCGGTCGGATATCACCATCTGCGTGGTTTCCAACAGCAAACGGGACCGGGTCCAAAAATTCTGCGCCGCCAGAAACATCCACTGCATTACCCACGCGAAAAAGCCCTTTCCCAAGGGAATCCGCCAGTGTCTCCAATACTACGGCGTGGAAGCCTCCCAGGCAGCCCTGGTGGGGGACCAGATCTATACGGATACCCTGGGGGCCAACGGCTGCGGCGTGACCTCCATCCTGGTCAGCGCCATTTGTAATCATAATATCTGGCTCAAGGGCCGTCATATTCTGGAGCTGCCCTTTATCGCCATGGCTGGAAAAAGGAGAATCGAAAATGAAGAATCTTGAAAAGTACCTGTCCCTGCTGGGGGAAGAGGTGGATGGCCTGCTGCTCACCTCCCGCTACAGCCGGCACTACGGCGCGGAGTTCGACATTGCCGAGGGGATGGCCGTCGTCAGCAAAAAGGGCTGCCGCTACTACACCGACAGCCGGTATATCGAGTCCGCCCAGAAGAACATCCGAGGCTTTCAGGTGGTGGAAACCGACCGGGACCGGAGCTATCCCAAGCTCATCAACCAGGCCATTGCCGACTTTGGCATCACCGCCCTTGGCTTTGAAGAGGAATACATGAGCGCCGGGGAGCTCTCCCGGTTCCAGGAGAGCCTGCATGCCCGGCTGGTGCCCTATCACGAGAAGATTTACGGCTTCCGGGCGGTGAAGGAGGATTGGGAGCTGGACCGGATGCGCCGGGCCCAGGAAATTGCCGACGCCGCCTTTTTGGAGGTGCTGCCCCGGCTGAAGCCGGGCATGACCGAGCTCCAGGCCCAGGCGGAGCTGATCTACTGCATGTATAAAAACGGCGCCCAGGGGCTGTCCTTTGACCCCATCGTGGTCTCCGGGCCCAACACCAGCATGCCCCACGGGGTCGCCGGTGACCGGGTGATTCAGAACGGGGATTTCCTCACCATGGACTTTGGCGTGCTTTACCAGGGCTACTGCTCCGACACCACCCGCACCGTGGCCTTTGGCTTTGTCACCGAGGAAATGAAAAAGGTCTATTCTGTGGTGCTGGAGGCCCAGACCAAGGCCATTGCCGCCACAAAGGCAGGGGTGACCGGCTGCACCATCGACGGCATTGCCAGATCGGTGATTTCCGACGCGGGCTACGGCCAATTCTTCGGCCATGGCTATGGCCACAGCTTAGGCTTGGAAATCCACGAAAGCCCCAATTTGAACCAGCGTAATACCCAGCCCCTGCCCGCGGGAGCGGTTTGCTCCGCCGAGCCGGGAATCTATTTGCCGGGAAAATTCGGCGTCCGAATCGAAGATGTGACGGTTTTGACCCATGACGGCTGTGAAAATCTCACAAAGCTGCCCAAAGAACTCATCATCCTGTAAAAAAACTGAAGTTTCCCCTTGAAAAATGGGGCGATATCGGTTAGAATAAAGCGATGCAATTTTGTACATACTTTTCTTCGCCTTAGGGGAAGATATCTTAGGAGGATAAAAAATGATTTCTGCAAGCGAATTCAGAAACGGTGTTACTTTTGAAATGGACGGCAAGGTCATGCAGGTCGTGGAGTTCCAGCATGTCAAGCCCGGCAAGGGTGCTGCTTTCGTCCGGGTCAAGATGAAGAACGTCATCACCGGCGGCGTCACCGAGACCAGCTTCAACCCCACCGCCAAGTACCCCACCGCTTACATTGAGCGCAAGAAGATGGAGTACTCCTACAACGACGGCAACCTCTATTACTTCATGGACCCCGAGTCCTATGAGCTGGAGCCCATCGACGGCAGCGTGCTGGACGATTCCTTCAAGTTCGTCAAGGAGAACGATACCTGCGTCATCATGAGCTACAAGGGCAACGTCTTCGGCGTGGAAGCCCCCAACTTTGCCGACCTGGTGGTCACTAAGACCGAGCCCGGCTTCGCCGGCAACACCGCCACCAACGTGACCAAGCCCGCCACCGTGGAGACCGGTGCCGAGGTGAAGGTGCCCCTCTTCATCAACGAGGGCGACAAGATCCAGATCGATACCCGTACCGGCGAGTACCTGGGCCGTTCCAAGGCTTGATTCTTTTTCAATAAGGAGCGAAATGCTATGACGATTTCTGAAAAGTCCGCCTATCTCAAGGGCTTGATGGATGGCCTGAAGCTGAACACCGAGTCCGATGAAGGAAAGATGATCGCTGCCATTGTGGACCTTTTGGGTGATGTGACCAAGAAGGTTGTGGATATCGAGGATACCACCATCGCCATCTCCGACGAGCTGGATGAGATCGAAGAGGACCTGGATGCCATCGAGGACTACATCCTGGACGAGGATGAGGACTACGACGAGGAAGACGAGGACGACTGGTCCTACGACGAAGACGACGAGGATGACGACTCCGAGGAAGGCTTCGACTTCGGCGACGAGGAAACCACCGTCTACGAGGTGCAGTGCGCCTGCGGCAACATCATCGATTTCGACGAGGATGTGCTGGAGTCCGGCAGCATCGTCTGCGACAAGTGCGGCGAGACCCTGGAATTCTCCTTTGAGGACGAAGACGAGGAGTAATCCCATTATATCACACATAACCGGGGAGGGAAACCTCTCCGGTTTTTGTTATGCCCCTCAGAATGTTTTGTAGGGAATGCATTTATGCATTCCGAAAGCTTTTTGAATCACCAAGGTTCGACAAATCGCAAAATGTAACGTTTTTTCGATTCAATAACTCCGGTGATTTACGACCGAGGCGGAATGCATAAATGCATTCCCTACGAAGCATCCTGCCCAACACCAATCTTCATAAGGAAGAACCTGCAATTGGTGGGGTATATCTCTTCCGGCAAGAAATCAAAAAGAAATTCTTGCTTTTTTTCCGTTTCAGGACTATAATAAACTGATACTTTTTGATCAATTTCATGCTTGAGGTTATGCTGTGTATCTTAAATCTTTGGAATTGCAGGGCTTTAAGTCCTTTCCGGACAAAACACTGATCCGGTTCGGCGACGACATCACCGCCATCGTCGGGCCCAACGGCTCCGGCAAATCGAATATTTCCGATGCAATCCTCTGGGTCATGGGTGAGCAGAGCTCCAAAACCCTGCGGGGCGCAAAAATGGAGGATGTGATCTTTGGCGGTACCCAGAAGCGCAGCGCCGTGGGCTTTGCCGAGGCCACTCTGACCCTGGATAACTCCGACCGCGCCCTGGCCTACGACTCCGACGAGGTGATGGTGACCCGGCGGTATTACCGCAGCGGCGACGGCGAATACTATATCAACCGCCAGTCCGCCCGGTTAAAGGACATCAACGAGCTGTTTATGGACACTGGCCTGGGCCGGGAGGGCTACTCCAACATCGGCCAGGGCAGAATTGACGAGATTTTGTCCCTCAAGAGCAACGACCGGCGGGAAATCTTCGAGGAAGCCGCCGGTATCTCCAAATACCGCCACCGGAAAGAGGAAACCGAGCGAAAGCTTGCCCAGACCGAGGACAATCTGATGCGAATCGGCGACAAGGTTTCCGAATTGGAGCTCCAATTGGAACCCCTCCGGGTTCAGTCCGAGAAAGCCCGGAAATACCTGGAGCTGAAAGAGGAGCTCAAGGGAGTAGAGGTGGCCGTGTGGCTGGATACCCTGGATAAGCTCTCCGCAGCCGCGAAAAAGGCGGAGGAGGACTATGCCTCTGCATCCTTTGTGCTGCAGCAGGCCCACGACGATCTGGATAAGCTCTATGAAAAGGCGGAGCAGCTGGGCAGCTCTCTGCGGGAAGAGGACGGCGAATTGGAAACCCTCCGGGTGAAGGCCAATATGCTGGAATCCACCCATCAGCAACTGGAGGGCCAGATGGCGGTGCTCCGGGGCAATGTGGAGAACAACAACCAGAATATCGCCCGTATTCAAGAAGAATTAAAGGGCCAGGAGGACCGTTCCGGCGGCGTCAACAGCCAGATCGACCAGGCCCAGGCCCGGATTCAGGAGATTGAGGAATTGATCTCCGCCCGGACAAAGGAATTGGAGCAGCTGCAGCTGCGGCTATCCGCCATGACCGCCAGTGCCCAGGGCATGACCAAGCGGTTTTTAGAGCTGCGGGGTCAGGAATCCACTCTGGCCGCGGACATTGCCGGGCGGGAGGCGGACGTCCGTGGATTGGAGGAGAGCATCTCCCAGAGCGCTCAGCGGCTGGAACAGCTGAACGCTGATTTGGCCGCCGGGGCGTCCCGGAGAACCGGGGCCCAAACCCAATTGAACCAGGCTCAGGAGCAGCTGAAACAGGCCCAGGAACAGGTCACCGCCGCCAACAATACCATTGCGGGCTACTCCCTGCGGCAGTCCTCCCGGCAGAAGCGGATGGAGGATGCCCAGGCGAGACTGCGCCAGCTCACGGCGGATTTGGATTCCGTCACCGCCAAGGCCCGGGTGTTCCGGGCGATGGAGCGGGATTTTGAAAACTATCAGAAATCCGTCCGCATGGTGATGCAGGAGGCGGAGCGGGGCCGGCTGCGGGGCATCCACGGACCGGTGTCCCGTCTGATTCGCACCGAGGACGCCTACGCCGTGGCCATCGAAATCGGCCTGGGCGCCGCCATGCAGCAGATCGTGGTGGGCAGCGAAGCCGACGGCAAGGCCGCCATCTCCTTTTTGAAGCGCACCGGCGGCGGGCGGGCCACTTTCCTGCCTCTAACCGGCATTCAGGGCCGGGTGCTCCAGGAGAGCGGCTTGGAAAGCTGCCGGGGCTTCGTGGGCGTTGCCTCGGAGCTTGTCCGGTGTGAAAAAACCTACCGATCGATTATTGAAAACCTGTTGGGACGAACGGTGATCGTTCAGGATATGGACAGCGCCATTTCCATGTCCCAGAAATACCGCAGCCGCTTCAAGATCGTCACCCTGGACGGCCAGGTGATGAACCCCGGCGGCTCCATGACCGGCGGCTCTGTGAACAAGGATGCAGGCATCCTCTCCCGGGCCAACGAGCTGGAAAAGCTCACCGCCCAGCAGAAGCAGCTGGAAACCGACAAGCTCACCGCCGAGGCAGAGCTCACCGAGGCCCGGCGGCAGTATGACCAGGTGGAATTTGAGCTCTCCGCTGCCAGAGATCAGCTCCGGGAGGCTGAGGATCAGGTGCTTCGGCTCCAGGGCCAGGAGAAGCAGTATCAGGTGATGGTGGATGCCATCCTGGAGGCGGAGCAGTCCGCCCGGCGGGAGCTGGATGCCCTGCAGCAGCGGGGCCAGACCGACCGGGAGCGGTATGCCGCCCAGCAGGCCAAGGTGAATGTGTTCAAAGCCCAGCTGGCCCAGTGCCGGCAGGAAATCGCCCAGCTGGAGGGCAGCCAGACGGAGACCGTGGAGGCCACCGCCGGAATCAACAGCCGGATCACGGAGCTGAAAACCGAATCCGCCGCCCTGGATGCGGAAAGCGCAACGGCCCGGAGCCACATCGAGGATTTGCGGCAGCTGCGCTCCGCCATGGAGGGCGACCGGGAGAAAAAGCTGGCTCTGGTTCAGGCCATTGAGGAGGAAACCCAGCGGCTGAACGGGGAAATCCAGGCGCTGCTGCTTCGTCAGCAGGAAAACGACACCCAGGCGGAGGATATGCGGAGCCAGGTGGAGCAGGCCATTTCCCATCGGTCCCAGACCGAGGCCGCCAAGACCCTCTGCGAGCGGGAGGCCCAGGATAAGAGCAAGGATATTTTGAACATGGAGCGGGCCTGTGCCCTGCTGGAGCAGAAGAAGCTCACTTCCTCTATGGAGGAAAAGCAAATCGTGGACAAGCTCTGGGATTCCTACGGCTTAACCCCCAGCACCGCCAGGGAATTCCGGGGGGAGATCGAGTCCATTCCCGCAGGCAACCGGCGCATCGGCGAGCTGAAGCGGAAGATTGCCGCCCTGGGCACGCCGAACCTGGGCGCCATCGAGGAATACGCCCGGGTCAATGAGCGCTACACGTACCTTGCCAGCCAGCGGGACGATGTGCTCACCTCCAAGCGGGAATTGGAGAGCATCATCCGGGACATCACCAAGGAAATGACCACGATTTTTGTCACCGAATTCCAGAAAATCGACCATTATTTCGGAGAGGTTTTCCAGGAGATGTTCGGCGGCGGCAAGGGTCAGCTGATTTTGGAGGACCCGGAGAACCCCCTGACCTGCGGCATTGAAATTCGCGTTCAGCCCCCGGGAAAGCAGGTGAAAACCATCACCCTGCTCTCCGGCGGCGAGAAGGCCTTTGTGGCGGCGGCACTGTATTTCGCCATTTTGCGGGTGCGGCCCACGCCGTTCTGCCTGCTGGACGAGATCGACGCTGCTTTGGACGAGCGGAATGTGGACCGGGTGGCCCATTACATGCACAATCTGTGCAAGAAAACCCAGTTTATTGTGATTACCCACCGGCGGGGCACCATGGAGGCGGCGGACGTGCTCTATGGTGTGACCATGCAGGAGCAGGGCGTTTCCACCCTGCTGCGGCTGGATTTGAACCAGATGACCGAAATGCTGGGCATCGGGGAATAAAGAAAGGAAGTAAGTATGGGATTTTTTGACAAAATCAAGCAGGGCCTTTCCAAAACCAGAGAGGCCATCAGCGAGACCTTTAACGATATTTTCTCCGTCTCCGAATTGGACGACGATTTCTACGACGAGCTGGAGGAAAGCCTGATTCTGGCCGACCTGGGGGTGGAGACCGCCTCCAAGGCAGCCGCCCGGCTGAAAAAGGAGGCCGCCGCCCGGCATGTCCGGCAGGCGGAGGAAGCCCGCCAGCTGCTCCAGGAGATTCTGGTGGACATGCTGAACGTGGGCAGCCCGGAGCTGAATCTCTCCACCCATCCCAGTGTGATTCTGGTCATCGGTGTCAACGGCGTGGGCAAGACCACCACCATCGGCAAGATTGCCAAGCAGCAGGTGCAGCAGGGAAAAAAGGTGCTGCTGGTGGCGGGGGATACCTTCCGTGCCGCTGCGGCGGATCAGCTGGAAATCTGGGCAGAGCGCAGCGGCGCCTCCATCGTGCGGCAGCATGAGGGAGCGGACCCGGCTTCGGTGGTGTACGACGGTATCCAGTCCGCCAAAGCCAAGGATGCCGATGTGATCATCATTGATACCGCCGGACGGCTGCACAACAAGGTGAACCTGATGAACGAGCTGAATAAAATCAGCCGCATTGTGGAGCGGGAGCTGCCCCACGCCAGTCGGGAGGTGCTGCTGGTGCTGGACGGCACCACCGGGCAGAACGGTTTGATTCAGGCCAAGCAGTTCAAGGAAATCGCCGGTGTCACCGCCATGGCCGTGACCAAGCTGGACGGCACCGCCAAGGGTGGCATTGTCATCGCCGTGGCGGATGCGCTGCAGATCCCGGTGAAATTCATCGGCGTGGGGGAGCAGGAGGACGATCTCATGCCCTTTGTGGCGGAGGATTTCGTCAAGGCGTTGTTTTAAGGAGCGAATATGAAGGTAGTATTGGCAAGCAAAAACCGGCATAAGCTGGAGGAAATCAGCCAGATCACAAAGAAATTTGACATGGAGCTGGTGCTGCAGTCCGAGCTGGGTGTGGATATTGATGTGGAGGAAACGGGAACCTCCTTTGAGGAAAATTCCTTTCTCAAGGCCCAGGCGGTGATGCAGGCCACGGGGCTGCCCGCTCTGGCGGACGATTCCGGCATCGCCGTGGACGCCCTCAACGGAGAGCCGGGCATCTATTCCGCCCGGTATGGCTTTGACCCCACCCTGGACGACTGGGGCAGACTGCAGCTGCTGCTGAAAAACACGGAGCAGGTGCCCGACGGTCAGCGCCAGGCCCAGTTCGTCTGCGTCATCACTCTGGTCACCCCGGATGGGCAGACCATCCAGGCCAGGGGAGAGGTCCACGGAGAGCTGCTCCGCAGTCCGGCGGGAGAAAACGGCTTCGGCTACGATCCCATTTTCTATTATCCCCCCTATGGGAAAACCCTGGCCCAGGCCACCCCGGAGGAAAAGAACCGGGTTTCCCACCGGGCGGTGGCATTAAAGGTGCTCTATCAAAAGCTCAAGGAGGCAGGCTATGCTGACAAGTAAAGAGCGGGCTGAGCTGCGGGCCCAGTCCAATGCCCTGGAAACCACATTGATGGTGGGAAAAAGCGGCGTCACCGAGGCGGTGATTGCAGAGGCGGAAAATCTGCTCACGGCCAGAGAGCTGGTGAAAGGTAAGGTGCTGGAGGGCGCCCTCATGTCCCCCCGGGAGGTGAGCGACGCCATTTGCGATGCCACCGGCGCCGAGGGAATTGCCTGCCTGGGCTCCAAATTTGTGATCTACCGGTTCAGTGAGAAATGCCAGCAGGAGCGGAACCAGTCCGGCCGGGCCAAGCGAAAGGCCATCCCGGTGAGCAAGTCCGACCCGGTGCGAAAGGGCATCCATGCTCGCCGCCAGGCAGAGAAGAAGATCAAGGAGCAGCGCAACGCCTATTTCCGGGAGCAGGCCATTGAAAAGGCCATCGAGCGGGACCGGGAAAAACAGCTGCGAAATAAATAATTCCATCCAACGGCAGTTCGTTTTCGCAAGCAGGGAGGAAGAGGCATATGGAACAAATCGGTATTTTCGGCGGCAGCTTTAATCCGCCCCACATCGGTCACATCCAGGCGGCAGAGTACGCGGCGGCGGAGCTGGGCTTATCCCGGGTCCTGCTGATTCCCGCCCTGGAGCCGCCCCATAAGCAGCTCCCTCCCGGCACGCCCACCCCGGCCCAGAGGCTGGAAATGCTGCATCTGGCGGTGGCGGGGCATCCCAAATTGGAGGTATCCGACGTGGAGCTGACCCGTGAGGGTACCAGCTACACCTGCGATACTCTGCGGCTTCTCCGGCAGCAGCATCCCCAGGCGGAGTTCACTCTGCTTTTGGGGTCGGACATGTTTCAGATTGTGGACCAGTGGAAAAATGCCGAAGAGATTCTGCAAAATACCCGCCTGGCCGTGTTCTGCCGGGGAGGAAAGCGGGAGCGTGAGCTGATCGGGCAGATGGAGCAGAAGCTGCTTTCCCGGGGAAGCAGCGTGGCGGTGCTGAAAAATCCCATCACGGAGATTTCCTCCACCCAGATGCGGCGGCTGCTGGCCTTTGGCTGCGGGGAGGAATTCCTGCCCCATGGAGTCGGGGCGTACATCCGCGGAAATGGGCTGTATGATACCAATGCCAATTGGAAAAATCTTCCCATGGAGCAGCTGGAGCAGGTTGTGGTCCGGCTGCTGCATCCGGGCCGGGTGCGGCATGTTTTAGGCTGCCGGGATACCTGCGTGGAGCTGGCAAGACGCTGGGGGGCCGATGAGCAGGATGCCGCCCGGGCCGGGCTGCTTCACGACATTACCAAGGCATTGGACGGTCCCCTGCAATTGACATTGTGCGCCGCTTATGGTAAAATATTAGACGATTTTTCCAGGAAATACCCCAAAACCCTCCATGCCCTCACAGGAAGCCTGGTGGCGGAGCGGATTTTTGGTGAAAATGAACGGGTGGTTTCCGCCATTTGCAGCCATACTACCGGTAAGGCCAACATGAACACGTTAGAAAAGATCGTGTACGTGGCAGACTATATGGAACCCAACCGGGATTTCCCCGGGGTGGAGCGGCTGCGCTCCCTGGCCTTTTCGGACCTCACCGCCGCGTTGAAGCTGGGCCTGGAAATGACCCTGGAGCACCTGAAAAATCAGGGCTGCGAAGTATCCCCCCAGTCCGCACAAGCGCTGGACTGCCTGAAATAAAGGAGAATAACCATGTTAAGCCCAAAAGAAATTGCCTATGAAGTAACCAAATGCCTGGATGCCAAGAAAGGTTTGGACATCAAGCTGCTGAAAATCGCCAAGGTCAGCAGCCTGGCCGATTATTTCCTGATCTGCACCGGCACCTCCAACACCCATGTCAAGACCCTGTGCGACTATGCAGAGTATACCATGGAGCAGCTGGGCGAGCCCATGCTGGGACGGGAGGGCCACCGGGGCAACAGCTGGGAGCTGCTGGATTTCGGCTCCATTGTGGTCCATGTGTTCACCCCCGAGGCCCGGCAGTTCTATGATCTGGAGCGGCTGTGGGCCGACGCCGAGGAAATCGATCTCAAGGATATTATCGTCGCGGAGTAACGCGGCTTAGAGAGGAATGTTCGCCATGAACTATGATTATGCAAACATCGAGGCCAAATGGCAGAAGTACTGGCAGGAGCACGACACCTTCCACACCGACGTGTGGGATTTCTCCAAGCCCAAGTATTATGTGCTGGACATGTTCCCGTACCCCTCCGGTGTGGGCCTGCATGCGGGCCATCCCGAGGGCTACACCGCCACGGACATCATGTCCCGGATGAAGCGGATGCAGGGCTACAATGTGCTGCACCCCATGGGCTACGACTCCTTCGGCCTGCCTGCGGAGCAGTACGCCGTGAATACCGGCCACAACCCCAATGGCTTCACCCAGGAGAACATCAAGACCTTTTCCGCACAGCTGAGAGAGCTGGGCTTCGACTACGACTGGTCCAAGATGGTGGCCACCTCCGACCCGGAGTTCTACAAGTGGACCCAGTGGATTTTCAAGAAGCTCTATGAGGCGGGCTACGCCAAGCGGATTGAAATGCCGGTGAACTGGTGCGAGGAGCTGGGCACCGTGCTCTCTAACGACGAGGTCATCGACGGCAAGAGCGAGCGGGGCGGCTATCCCGTGGTGAAAAAGAACATGATGCAGTGGGTCATCGACCAGCCCGCCTTCGCCGAAAAGCTGCTGGAGGGGCTGGAGGAGATCGACTGGCCCGAATCCACCAAGGAGATCCAGCGCAACTGGATCGGCAAGTCCACCGGCGTGGAGGTGGATTTCCAGCTTGTGGGCGGCGGCAGCTTCTCCATCTACACCACCTGTATCGAAACCATCTACGGCATCACCTTTATGGTGCTGGCCCCCGACGGCAAAATCGTCCAGGACCTGATGGACCGCATCCAGAACAAGGAAGAGGTCCGCGCCTACATCGACGAAACCGTGAAGAAGAGCGACATGGACCGCACCGAGCTGAACAAGGGCAAGTCCGGCTGCCCCCTGAAAGGGGTTTATGCCATCAACCCGGTGAACGGCAAGCAGGTTCCCGTGTTCATCGGCGACTTTGTGCTGGCCAATTACGGCACCGGCGCGGTGATGGCCGTGCCCAGCCACGACCAGCGTGACTTCGAGTATGCCCAGGTGCATAACATCCCCATGATTCAGGTCATTGAGGGCCGGGATGTGTCTGAATGCGCCTTTGAGAAGCAGGACTATCTGGGCAAGGGCTGTAAGCTCATCAATTCCGAGGAATTCACCGGTCTGACGGTGGAGGAGGCCAAGGAGGCCATCACCTGCAAGCTGGAAAAGATGGGCGTGGCCAGAAGAAAGAACAACTACCACTTCCGGGAGTGGATTTTCGCCCGGCAGCGCTACTGGGGCGAGCCCGTGCCCTGCGTGTACACCGACGACGGGAAGACCGTGTTCCTGCCCGATGAGGAGCTGCCTCTGATTCTGCCGGAGCTGGAGGACTACAAGGGAAAGAACGGCCAGGCCCCCCTGGAAAACGCGACGGAGTGGAAGCGGTATGACCGCAACGGCATCCACGGTGTCCGGGAGACCTCTACCATGCCCGGCAGCGCCGGTTCCAGCTGGTATTACATGCGCTATATCGATCCCCACAACGACAAGCAGTTCTGCAACCCGGAGCTTCTCAAGCACTGGATGCCCGTGGACCTGTATGTGGGCGGCCCGGAGCACGCCGTGGGCCATCTGATGTATTCGAGAATCTGGAACCGGTTCCTGTACGATCAGGGCCTGTCCCCGGTGAAGGAGCCTTTCAAGAAGCTGGTGCACCAGGGCATGATCCTGGGTGAGAACGGCATCAAGATGGGCAAGCGGTATCCGGAATTTGTGGTGAACCCCAGCGATGTGGTAAGGGATTATGGCGCGGATACCCTGCGGCTGTATGAGATGTTCATGGGCCCCCTGGAGGTCTCGAAGCCCTGGAGCACCACCGGTGTGGCGGGCGCCAAGAAATTCATCAACCGTGTGTGGAACTTCTTCACGGAAGCGGCCAACATCACCGATACCGACGACGGCAAGCTCACCAAAATCTACCATCAGACCGTGAAAAAGGTGACCAACGATTTTGAGTCCCTGGGCTTCAACACCGCCATCGCGCAGATGATGGTGTTCGTCAACGAGGTGTATAAGAACGGCACCTGCCCCAGAGAGTATGCCGAGGGCTTCATCAAGATGCTCTCCTGCATCACCCCCCACGTAGGCGAGGAAATCTGGCAGATTCTGGGCCATGACGATACCATCGCCTATGAAAGCTGGCCCACCTATTCTGAGGAAAAGTGTAAGGATTCCGAGGTTACCATGGCGGTCCAGGTCAACGGCAAGATGCGGGGCACCGTGGTGATGGAGGCCGATCTGGACAACGACCAGGTGATTGCCAATGTGCTGGCGGACGAGAAAATTGCCAAATTCCTGGAAAAGCAGGGCGGCAGCATCGTCAAGACCATCGTGGTGAAGAACAAGCTGGTCAACCTGATCGTAAAATAAGCGGCTGATATAAATAAATTGTAAAATCCGCAGATTCTTTCTTGACATTTGGGGAAAGAACCTATATAATGAACAAAGCCGATAAGGCCCTGAAAGCATCCTGGATTGAGCCGGATGCATCGGAGGGAGGGAAAACCATGTCTGAAATTCGCGTTAAGGAGAATGAGTCTCTGGAAAGCGCTCTGCGTCGTTTCAAGCGCAGCTGTGCCAAAGAGGGCGTCATCGCCGAAGTGAAGAAGCGCGAGCATTACGTCAGCCCCAGCCTGAAGCGTAAGCAGAAGTCCGAAGCTGCCCGTAAGAACAAGAGAAAGTTCTACTAATATCCCTCTTGATAAACGCTCAAAATCCCCTCCGGTCTCCCGGAGGGGTTTTTGCATACAGTTTTGGCGCATTGGGGCGTTAAATTGGAATTTGACAGTATATGTTCGTAGGGAACGGATTCATCCGTTCCGAAAGGTCAATTGACATCCATGGTTCGTTGGATGGCAACGGGTTCCTTTTTCAACATTTTCCCATCTAACGTGCATTCCATAAAAACGTTACCGGGCGGAACGGATTCATCCGTTCCGAAAGGTCAATTGACATCCATGGTTCGTTGGATGGTAACGGGTTCCATTTTCAACATTTTCCCATCCAACGTGCATTCCATAAAAACGTTACCGGGCGAAACAACCTGACAAATACTAATTTACCGAATCACCGTTTGTTAAATGGCTGTGTGCTTATGGTACACCCGGGCCTGGCCGCCGTTGTCTTCCTCCGCCATGGTGAAGAATTCCCAGCCGCAGTGCTCGTAGAAGTCCTGATGGTCGGTGAGCAGATAGGCGTCACAAATGCCTTTTTTCGCCAACTCCCGGGTGACATGGTTCAGCAGCAGCCGGGCCAGCCCCTGTTTGCGCCAGTGTTCATCCACATACACCGCGCACACATTGGGGGCCAGGTCCTTTCTCTTATGGAAATCGTTTTCAATCACTCCAAGACCGGCGATGATGTGCCCGGCTTCGTCCAAAATGGCGTACCAGGCCGGTACCCCGGTGGTGCTTTCCCTGGCTTCCCGCAGGCTGTCCAGATAGGCCTCCAGGGGCACCCCCCATTTTTCGTGCTGCCATTGGGCGTAGTTCCGGGTGAGCTCCGGATGCTGGTTTAAATTCAGGATATCTTTGTCACAAAACATAAAAAACTCCTTTCTCATTGGATGGTTCTTGCTGGGGGAAGTCACAGCTCTTCGTCCCGGATGCTTACCTCTGCGGAGGACAGGGTGTCCACGCTGCCGTCTTCGTATCGGACGATCAGGCGGCAGTCCCTGTCCACATCCAGGGCGTAGGCTTTCCGCGTCCCGGCAGGGGAGCTGACCCGGATGGGGCGTCCGATGACCAGGCTCCTGGCCCGGTATTCCGGGGCATAGTCCTGTCCGCCATGGTAGATGGATAGAAAATGGTTCAAAAAGGATGCGGCCAGCCGGTTCTTCCCATCCTCCAGCTGCTGGGGGAGGATGGCCCCCGCAATCTCCGCCAGCGCTTCGGGGAAGCCGCCGGCAGGGGGATAGACGTTGAAGCCGATGCCGGGCACCACATCGTCCAGCTTCCCGGATTCCAGACTGTAGGAGCCCTCGGTGAGGATGCCGCAGACCTTTTTCCCGTTGAGGAAAATGTCGTTCACCCATTTGATCTGGGGCTCCTTGTTTGTGACCTCTTCAATGGCCCGGCAGGCGGCCACGGCGGCCATGGTGGTGATTTTCACTGCCTGGCCGGGCTCCAGGTTCTTGGGACGCAGCAGCAGGCTCATGTAGATTCCCGTGTCCGGCGGGGAGTAGAATTCCCGGCCGAGACGGCCCCGCCCCTGGGTCTGCTGGTTTGCAAGAATCACCAGGCCCTCCGCCGCGCCGCTGCCGGAGCGCTCCCGCACCAGGGCGTTGGTGGAGGCGGTACAGGGAACCAGCTCCAGGGATAGGGACTGCCATCTTGGTTCCAACCGCTGCCGGATGCCCTCCAGGGACAGAATATCCGTGTGAACATCCAGGCAGTAGCCCCGGTTCTGCACTGCATCAATGCCGTAGCCCGCCCCCCGCAGGGCATTCACCGCTTTCCAAACCGCCGTGCGGGAGACCTGCAGCCGGGACGCCAGGTCCTCCCCGGAGAGATATTCTCCCTTGTGCTGCTCCAAAAGGGAAAGCAGACGTTCCTTTGTTCCCATGGCCAATCCTCCTTTTTCTGTATTATGGCGGAAAAATCTCCAATTGTCAACCTCGTGTTTTCTTCATAACCCTGCGTAATCCACAAAATGTTAACTTGAAATGAATTAGAGGTTGACAAATAGAAGACGGTGGGGTATCCTGTTACCAGAAAATTCCGGGAGGTAACCAATATGAAGAAACGATCCGCGCTCTACAATATGACGGTCTGCGCCCTGATGGCGGCCCTGATGTGCGTGCTGTGCCCGTTGTCCATTCCCATCGGACCCATTCCCATTTCTCTTTCCATTCTTGTCCTGATTGTCACCACCATGGTGCTGGGTACCTGGCGGGCGCTGGTGAGCTACACCGTTTATCTGCTGCTGGGCGCGGTGGGCATGCCGGTGTTCTCCGGTTTCCAGGGGGGCCTTGCCAAGCTGGCGGGACCCACCGGAGGGTATCTTGTGGGCTTCTTCCTCATCATCGCCATCGGCGGCGTGGTGATGGAGCTGACCCATGGCAATCCCTGGCTGACCATGGTGGGTATGGCTGTGGGTGTGGCGGCGGACTATGCCCTGGGCACCGGCTGGTTTATGCTGCAAACCGGAAGCACCCTGGCTCACGCCTTGGATGTGTGCGTCTATCCCTTTATTCCCTTTGACCTGGGAAAGATCGTTCTTGGCGTCCCCTTTGGTCTGCTGATTCGGAAATCCCTGGAAAAGGCCGGACTTCGCTGAGCTTCCTGAAAAGAATATGGGTCGGCTTGCACCGGGCAGGCCGACCCATTTTTTTACATTGTACCATTCCCATGTAAACCAAAGCTCACCGCTATGGCGTTATCCACCATGGACATCTGCTGTTCGTCCAGTCGGCCCATGTGTTCCCGCAGACGGCGCTTGTCGATGGTCCGAATCTGCTCCAGCAGAATCACGGAATCCTTGCTCAGACCCACGCTGCCTCCGGCGATATTGATGTGGGTTGGGAGCTTGGCCTTGCCGGTCTGGCTGGTAATGGCCGCTGCGATCACAGTGGGGGAGTGGCGGTTTCCTGTGTCATTCTGCACAATGAGAACGGGCCGGGTGCCGCCCTGCTCGCTTCCCACCACCGGGGACAGGTCCGCGTAAAAAATATCCCCCCGTTTTACTGTGCTGTCCATATGCATCACACTCCGTGCTTGAAGAATCGGGCCCGCTTCTTTTCCCTGGAAGCGCGGCTGTGTATTTATTCTCCCACGCACATTGCCATTTTATACCGCGTCGCCCTCATAGAATTCTATGCCTGATCTCGCCGAAATTCTATTCCATTCGGAAATTTTGGACATCTAACGACAGAATTTTCCGTTCCCGGTACAGAATCTCCGCTTTTACCGGCACATTGTCCCCGTTCAGCCAGATGTCCAGATGCAGCGGGTCGTCGTCGTAGCTGTCGTCCATGCTCAGCCGGGTGTATTCTCCGGAGGCCCCGGCGGAGCTGATGTAGCCGCTTCGCAGGGTTTTCACAAAAAGCCAGGGGGCGCTCACAGGGGTAACCTGGTTGTCAGCCAGCAGAGGGAAGTGGAGGGCGGTGCTGTCAAAGGTCAAAGCCCCGTCGCCCCCGTCCAGTGTTCCCTCAATTCCGGCAATGCTCTCGGGCTTGGTGACCCGGAAATGAACCGCTCCCTGCTGGTCCGCCTGGCATTGGAGGCCGAAGCTGTGGAGCTTGTCACCGTAGTCCGCGGTGATGCCCACGTCGAATTGGCAGCCGCCGGAGGATAACAGCTGGGTCCGCAGCTTTAAGCCCTGTTCCAGCTCCTTATTTTTTCCGCTGCAGCCGGACAGTACCAGAATCACCAGCACCGCCGCAACCAATGGTTTTTTCAATCAGATCCCGCCTTATTTCATAAGTCGCGGAAGTACCTCCAACATGTCCGACGGCAGCATCCCATATTGCCCCAGGCTGGCAGCGCACCGGTCTCCGGCGGCACCGTGAAGCCAGCAGGCGCAGGCAGCGGCCTCCAGGGGAGAAAGTCCCTGGCCCAGCAGGCTGACGATGATTCCGGACAGCAGATCGCCGCTGCCGCCAACGGCCATTCCCGGGTTGCCGGTGGGGTTTATGTACTGCCGCTCACCGTCGGTGATGCAGCTATCATGGCCCTTGAGCACCATCACACAGTTCAGCTCCCTGGCGGCCTGCATGGCGGCTTCCATCCGACTTTCGCCGATGGAATAGCCCAGCCGGGCAAATTCGCCGCCGTGGGGCGTGAGGATGGTGGGGGCTGCTCTTCCGCGCAGTACATGCCTATGCCCGGAAATGAGGTTTATGCCGTCCGCGTCCAAAACCACCGGGCAGCGGGCCTGTTCCAGAAGCCGGAGCACCACTTCTCCGGTGCCCTGGGATTGCCCCAGGCCGCAGCCGATCAGCACCGCGTCCATCCCAGGAAGCCTTTTTTCGATTTCTTCCATAGCCGCCTCATGCAGCATTCCGTCCCGGTCGGGCAGGGGAAATACAATGGCCTCGTTCAATTTCACCGCTTCGATGGCATAAATGCTCTCCGGCACCCCCAGAAACACCAGCCCCGCCCCGGCGCGCAGGGCACCCATGGCTGAAAGATAGGCCGCACCGGTATAGCCCCGGCTGCCGCAGAGCAGCAGTATTTTGCCGAAATTTCCTTTGTGGGCGGTTTTCTCCCGGTCCGGCAGCAGGGAAAGAACCGCTTCGTGGCTCAGAATCATGGGTAAATCTCCAATGCTTTCAGCATTTCAAGGGTTTCGGCGAAGCTTCCTTTTGGGCCGTTCCAGGGATGCTCCTGGCAGGGAATCATCCAGTCGGTGATCAGCCAGCCGTTCAGCCCCGCCTGGGTTCCGGCGTACATGTCTTCGTTTTCGTCGTTGCCGATCATCAGGCATTGGGACGGCTCCAGGCCCATTCTCTGACAGATGGACAGGTAGTACTTGGGATTGGGCTTGCAGAACCGCTCATTTTCATAGGAGGTGACCAGCTCAAAATCCGACGGCTTGAGATTCACCCAGCCCATCCGGGTCTGCTGGCCCACCATGGGAAACATGGGATTGGTGGCCAGGATGACCGTCTTTGCTTTCTCCCGGGCGATGCGGACAGCCTCGGCGGCCAGGGGATTTTCCCCAGTGAATTGCCGGGCCTGCTGGAATTCCTTCCCGTAGAATTCCAGACAGTCGGCGTTGATGGCATCCTTGTCCACGCCTGTCCGCTGGCAAAAGACCTGCCAGAACCGCTCTTCGTTGGTGGCCATGCCGTCATTTTCCACCATGGCGGAAACGCCGGCCCACATATTCCGGCCAAATTGCTCCGGGTCAAAGCCGTACTTGGAAAGCTTGCAGAACAGCAGCTTGAAATATCCCTTGATGAACGCGTTTGTATCCATAGGCACCAGGGTGCCGTCCATATCAAAAAGAATTGCCTGGTATTTCATTTGTTGCTCCATTTCTTGTATGTTTGTCAGTGCATTATTTCTCTGCTTCGGCTTCTGATCGGTCGGAGTATTCTTCCCACAAATCATCGCTCATTTCATAGAATACCCGTCGCGGGTGGAACCGGTTGGAGCCGGTGGAGATGAGCTCTAAGCTGATGAGAAGCTCGTCCCCCTGGTCACAGCTGGCCATGGAGATGTATTCCTGGTGGTCCATGGAGAGCCAGGGCGCCGCCTGGATGCTTTGGCCGCACCAGGGGCAGCGCAGCTGGCGAAGCTCCTGGCTCGCCAGCGCCGCCCGGGGACTTTCAAACACCGGCTTCAGGGGCGGCTCTGCAAAGGCACGGGACACATATTCTCCGGCGTATTCCTCCAAATCCAGATGATTGCACACCAGCGCCGTGTTTTTGGAGTCGTTCAGGGCGTCGTGGGCAGTGTCGCCCTTTTCTCCCAGCACCTTCAGAGCGTCGTCCAGGGACATTCTTCTGGAAAAGCGCATGATCTCCTTGCAGAAAATCCGCTGCAAATCGTAGGTGTCCGGAAGATCGGAGATGTCAATGCCGTGGAGCAGCATGTTGTCGATCAAAATGGGCAGATCGGAGGTACTCCAGGTCATGAAGCTGTATTCCTCCCCGCAGAAGGCCCGGAATTTCCGGTAGGCCTCCGGGAAAGACAGCCCCTGCTCCGCCAGGGTTTTGTCCCGGATGCCGGTGAGGGTGACGATCCGCCGGTGGAGCTTTTCGTAGTATTTGGGCTTGATGTAGAGCCGGAGCTCGTCAATTTTCTGAAAGGCATCGTCCAGCTTCACGGCGCCGATTTCAATAATCTCTCCGGGAAGACATACCGGCTGGGTGATCATTTCCGTTTCGGAGCCGCACTGGTTCCATTCCAGATCAAAAATAATGTAGTTCATTGGGTTTTCCTCTCTCTGTAGCCATGCTTCCTGATTATTATAAGCCCGGTAACCGCGGATGTAAAGGGGAAACAGCGCGGGGTTCTTTCCGAATCTTTTCTTGCATAGGCTTTTTTGGAGGCGGTGAGCGGGGTTATGGACTATGCAGTGCATTTTGGAGACGACACCGTGGGCAAGGCCCAGGTGACCCGGCAGGGGCTATATTATCATGTTGTCTGCCGGTGCAGTCTCTCCGGTCAGGTGATGTATTGCCTGGAGGCATCCACCGGGGAGAAACGGGTGAATTTGGGCATTCTGGTGCCTCAGGAAACCGGCTTCGGCCTGGAGACCCGGTTTCCGGTGAGCCGGGTGGGGGAGGGGGAGCTGTCCTTCCGCCTGAGACCCCGGCATGATGAGCTGGGGGGCAGAAGCTTTGTGCCCATCACGCCGGAGGAGCCCTTTGCCTACCTGGAGCGACTGAAGGAGGCCTTTCTGGAAATTCAGAACGGAAAAAAGGGGGCGAGCATCCCGAAATCCCGGGAGTAATGGTTTCCTGATTGACCCCGGAAGCCTGCTGTGGTAAAATACAAAAAACGCGTATCGGCTTGACCGATAAATAGGAATTTGCCAGGATGTTTCGTAGGAAACGGATAAATCCGTTCCCTACGAATTACCTCTGCAAATTCCAATTTTTCCGGTTTGGTGACGAACGAAAAACACAAAATCATGACAGGGAAAGAGATGGTCAGCATGGACAGACAAGCTGCTGTGAACACATTGTGGGACTACATGCGTCTGGGGCAGACACCCGGAAAATCGGACTGCATCATCGGCTTTGGCTGCTATAACGAAGACGTAGCCCGCCGGGCAGCCCAGCTTTATCATCAGGGACTGGCCCCTCTGGTGCTGTTTACGGGAGGCCTGGGCAGAAATACCAGCTCCATGTGGACGGAAAGTGAGGCCAGCCGGTTTGCCAGGATTGCAATGGATGAGGGCGTGCCGGAAAGCAGTATTCTGATTGAGGATCGCTCCACCAACTCCGGAGAAAACCTGATTTTTTCCAAGCAGCTGCTTCTGGAGCAGGGGTTGGAGCACCCCCGGGTCATTGGCGTACAGAAGCCCTATATGGAGCGCCGTCTCTTTGCGGCTTTCCCGATCTACTGGCCGGAGGCGGAGGTTACGGTGACATCCTGGCAGCAGAGCTATCAGCAGTATATCGCCGGACTTTCCCGCTGGGGGAGAACCGAAGAGGATACCATCCACATGATCGTGGGAGATTTCCAGCGGGTGCTCATATATCCGGATTTGGGTTATCAAATCCCCCAGGCGGTCCCGGACAGTGCCATGGAGGCCTATGAAACGCTGGTAAAACTTGGCTACACCAAACAGCTCATCCAAAAATAAGCAACACCTGCGATGTGCCCAAAACTACATCGCAGGTGATTTCTTTTCCCAATGCATCAGCCGGAACAAACCGTAGCCCAGTGCGGCGCCAAGGAGATTCAGAATCAAATCATCCACATCGCAGGTGCCCACCAGCAGGAGCATCTGCAGCAGCTCCACGGGAATCATCACACCGGCGGCCAGCAGAAGCGTCTTCCAAAACCGCCGGGCTTTCTGCCACAGCAGCGGCGGCAGCAGCCCCAGAGGGAGGAAGAGAAAAATGTTGCCCCATAAATTGACGCGGGCAAGGCGAATCAGCCAGGGCTGGGAGGGCCGCAGCAAAAGCCTCAGATAAAGCCCGATGGTGTGAAAGGGAATGGGATTGAGGTGGGAGCGGACCTGGCCCCAGTAGGGCTCGTCGGTAAAGGCAGGCTTTCGGAAAAACAAAAGATACACCATCATTACTGCGTACAGCACGGCAAAGGTAATCAGTATTTTTCGTTGTCTTGTCACGGTGCACCTCCTTTCGGGCATAGGGATTATAGCAGAGAAAGACCCTGAATGCAAGGAAAGCTCTGAATAAATCGTCTGCGGCTGGGCGGCGATCTTTTTGCCCCATCCGCGCAGTTCTAAAAATGGGAAATACACAAAGTATGCCCTTATTTTCAGAACTTTCGGCTGAGGCAAAATCATCTGCCGCCAGCTCTTGCCGATTTAATCAGAGCTTCCCAAGAAAAAGCGCCTGCCTTTCGGCAGACGCTTTCAGTTTTGGAATCAGGCTTTCTCCAGAGCCAGAGTACGGGTGGTCAGATCGCAGACCTCTGCGGGGCCATAGTACTGGATGGCGCCGGGGTAGGTGAAGCAGGTTTCCTCCGCCCACTGCTGACGATGCTCACAGAAGTAGGTAAAGGGCTTGCCGTCCAGCTCCACCAGAGCCTTGCGGATAACGGGCTTGTCCTGACCGTTTCTTCTCTCCATGTTCATCATCTTGGTGATGGGCATACCACCGGCAACCCACTCCTCGGCGGGCTTACTCAGGTTGGAAACCTTGGACAGATATCCGGTGTAACCGTACTGGATCAGCATGAAGGCGTTGTAGCCCAGGGAGTAGCAATAGTCAGCGTCGAAATTGGAGGGGAAAGCGCATCTGCCTTCGTAGCCGAAGAAGTGATGCTGGGCGCTGAACTTGCCATTAAAGGTACCGGCGGCCTTGCGTGCAGCCATCTTAT
This sequence comes from Bacillota bacterium, assembly GCA_028719885.1. Classification (GTDB taxonomy): domain Bacteria; phylum Bacillota; class Clostridia; order Oscillospirales; family Oscillospiraceae; genus Faecousia. The sequence continues at coordinate 41,907 of JAQYLT010000030.1, read as the reverse complement.
CGGCGACCAGGGCAGAGAACAGCTTTTCGGACTCAATCAGAGAGACCTGCACATTGCCGTGGGGGTCGCGCTCCAGGAACAGCTGCTGCTGAATGCCCTGGGGCAGAATGGCAAAGACAGCCATGGCTTCCTTGCTCAAACCCTTTTCGATGAAAGCGTATTTCTCTTCCCAGCTGGGCAGCGCATTGAAAGCAGCGGTCTTCTCGCCGGCCAGCAGCTCGTTGATCTCGGCAATCAGCATGGAAAACTCGGGAACAAATTCCACGATGCCCTCAGGAATGATGGCAACACCGAAATTCATGCCCTTTGCGGCTCTTGCGGCCACGGAATCGGCAATGACATCGGCCACAGCGGACAGGGACATCTTCTTGGCGGCAACCTCTTCACCAATCAGGCAGATGTTGGGCTGGGTTTCCAGAGCACACTCCAGAGCCACATGGGAAGCGGAACGGCCCATCACCTTGATGAAATGCCAGTACTTCTTTGCGGAGTTGGCATCCCGCTCGATGTTGCCGATGAGCTCACTATAGGTCTTGGTTGCGGTATCGAAGCCAAAGGAGCATTCGATGTCTTCGTTCTTCAGGTCACCGTCGATGGTCTTGGGGCAGCCAATCACCTGAACGCCGGTATTGTGGGCAGCCATGTACTCTGCCAGTACAGCGGCGTTGGTATTGGAGTCGTCACCGCCGATGATGACAATGGCGGTAATGCCGTGCTTCTTGCACACTTCGGCAGCGATGGCAAACTGCTCTTCGGTCTCCAGCTTGGTGCGGCCGGAACCGATGATATCAAAGCCGCCGGTGTTGCGGAACATGTCGATGTATTCATCATCCATAATGCGGTAGTTGTCTTCCAGAAGACCGCTGGGGCCGCCCTTGAAGCCGTACAGCTCATTTTCGGGATTGGTGGCCTTCAGAGCATCGTACAGGCCGCAGACAACGTTGTGGCCGCCGGGGGCCTGACCGCCGGACAGGATAACACCCACAATGTGCTTCTTGGGGGCGGAGGTGTTGGTACCTTTCTGGAAGGTGATTTCGTTCTTTCCGTAGGTATTGGGGAACAGTGCCTTAATCTTTTCCTGGTCGGCAACGCTTTGCGTGGGCTCACCGACTTTCACACAGATTTCAGAAATACCGTTTCTCAGCATACCGGGCAGCTTCGGGGTGTACTGATATCTGGCAGTCTGAAGAGGAGACAGATTCATCATTACCAAACTCCTTGCGTAAAAATTCGCTGTTTCAGCAATATGATTATACGATACGGAACCGAAAAAGTAAACTGGTATTCTGACAAAAAAAGGGCAGAAACGAGAGGAAAAACCATCTAAAGCTACACCGCATCCCTGCAGAGGACGGTTGGCAGCAAATTTTAGTGCCGTTTCAAAGTTCCGGGAATGGGGAAATTCTGCCAGTATTTCCAATTTTTGAAAGGGAAGAACTGGCACAAAAGAGCCGCTGAGCGGATGGAATGCAAGGATACAGTTCCGTCATAAATATTTATATTGAAAAACGGGAAAAATGTGATATAATAGCCTCGAAAACTGGCGGAGCGATCCGCTTGAATCATGAAAGGACTGATTCCAATGGCTCTTGTAACCACAACCGAAATGTTCAAGAAGGCATACGACGGCGGCTACGCTATCGGCGCTTTCAACGTCAACAACATGGAAATCGTTCAGGGTATCACCGAGGCTGCCGGCGAGCTGAAAAGCCCCGTCATCCTGCAGGTGTCCAAGGGCGCCCGTGCCTATGCCAACCACACCTACCTGGTGAAGCTGGTGGAGGCTGCCGTTGCCGAGAACCCCGAAATTCCCATCGCTCTGCACCTGGACCATGGCGACAGCTTTGAGCTCTGCAAGAGCTGCATCGATGGCGGCTTCACCTCCGTCATGATCGACGCTTCCTCCAAGAGCTTCGAGGAGAACATCGCTTTGACCAAGCAGGTCGTTGAGTACGCCCACGATCACGGTGTCGTCGTGGAAGCTGAGCTGGGCACCCTGGCCGGCGTGGAAGACGAAGTTGCCGTCGAGCACGGCAAAGAGAGCTACACCCGTCCCGAGGAAGTGGAAGAGTTTGTCACCCGCACCGGCTGCGACTCCCTGGCCATCGCCATCGGCACCAGCCACGGCGCTTACAAGTTCAAGGCTTCCCAGTGCACCCGCAATGCCGACGGCATCCTGGTTCCGCCCCCCCTGCGCTTCGATGTGCTGAAAGAGTGCATCAAGCGGCTGCCCGGCTTCCCCATCGTGCTGCACGGCTCCTCTTCCGTTCCCCAGGAATTCGTGAAGATGGTCAACACCTACGGCGGCAATATGCCCGACGCCATCGGCATTCCCGAGGATCAGCTGCGGGAGGCTGCCAAGCTGGCTGTCTGCAAGATCAACATCGACTCCGACATCCGTCTGGCCATGACCGGCAACATCCGCAAGTACTTCGCCGAGCATCCCGATCACTTCGATCCCCGGCAGTACCTGAAGCCCGCCCGTCAGGCTGTTAAGGACATGGTCGCTCACAAGATCGTTCACGTCCTGGGCTCCGACGGCAAGGCCTAATCGAACATCCATACACAGTCCGTGCATCCTCCAAAAGGGTGCACGGATTTTTTATATTGTGCATATCGGTTTGATTCGTAAATAGGTTTCATCGATGTCATTGATGTATTGAAAAACGGAATATCCATCATTGCACCATTCAACAAAGTCACCAAACACCTGTTTGAGAACAAGCTGAGTCAAGCCGGTAAGCATGTTTTATATGAAAAGCCGCCGTCCCCGGGATTGGTTGGGACGGCGGAAAAAATTAAGCTCTTTGTTCGCAGTAGATGCACCGGTGGATGTCCGCTTCCTTGTCGGTGGTGCGAAAAATCTGGGGCAGCTCCTGCTCCGTGGCGGAAATGCACCGGGGGTTGTGGCACACCAGGTCGTAACGCAGGTCGGAGGTGTCAATTTCCTCCCGGATGGGATTCCGCTCCGCCTCTTTCAGCAGCATGAGAATCAGGGCCATCCGCATGTACTTGCCGTTCAGAGCCTGGCGGAAGTAGGCGGCCCTGGGGTCGTCATCCACCGCCACGCTGATTTCGTTCACCCGGGGCAGGGGATGGAGCACGCACATCTTCTCCTTGGCCAGCTTCATCTTGGCAGTGTCCAGCACATAGCTGTCCTTCAGCCGTTCATACTGCCAGGGGTCGTCGAAGCGCTCCCGCTGGATTCTGGTCATGTACAGCACATCCAGCTGAGGCAGAGCTTCCTCCAATGAGGTGACCTCGGTGTAGGGAATGTGGTGCTTTTCCAGCGTGTTGAACCGGACAAATCCGGGCAGCTTCAATTCCTCCGGGGAGATGAGCACGAATTTGATGCCGGTGTAGCGGCTCATGGCTTCAATCAGGGAATGAACCGTGCGGCCGTATTTCAGGTCGCCGCAGAAGCCGATGGTCAGATCGTTCAGCCGTCCCATTTCCCGGGAAATGGTCAGAAGGTCTGCCAGGGTCTGCGTGGGGTGGTTGTGCATGCCGTCGCCGGCGTTGATGACTGGCACGGTGGCGTTCCGGGAGGCGACGAAAGGCGCGCCGTCCTTGGGATGCCGGATGGCCATGATGTCGGCGTAGCAGCTGAGAATTTTGGCGGTGTCCGCCATGCTCTCGCCCTTGGCGGCGGAGGAGGAGCTGGCCTGGGAGAAGCCGATGACGCTGCCGCCCAGCTCAATCATGGCGGCTTCAAAGCTCAGCCGGGTCCGGGTGGAAGGCTCAAAGAACAATGTTGCCAGCTTTTTGTGCTTGCAGGCGTCCCAGTAGTTTTCGGGATGGGCGATGATGTCCTTGGCGGTGGCAATGAGTTCGTCCAGCTCTTCCACCGTCAGGTCCAGGATGCTGTTTAAACTTCTCATGCTTTTGCTCCGTTCACGGCCAGGTAGTTCTTGATCCGGGCCACATTTTCTGCGTTGGCGGGGTTCTCTTCCAGGTATTCGATGATGTCATACACATCCACCACGGAGTAGACAGGGAAGCCGAATTCCTCTTCAACCTCCTGCATGGCCAGTTTCTCACCCCGGCCGCGCTCTTTCCGGTCCACCATGATAAAGGTGGCGGCGACCTTCACGCCTGGAAGTCCGCTGAGGATTTCCAGGCTCTCCCGGATGGCGGTGCCGGCGGTAATCACGTCCTCCACAATTACCACTTCCTCACCGGGCTGGGGCACATAGCCAACGAATACGCCGCCCTCGCCATGGTCTTTCACTTCTTTCCGGTTGAAGAAGAAAGGCACGTTCAGCCCGTTTTTGCTCAGAGCCACGGCGGCGGAGACCGCTATGGAGATGCCCTTGTAGGCGGGCCCATAGAGCACGGCCTGCTTCTTTCCCAGCTTTTCCTGGTAGGCCCGGGCATAGAACTCGCCCAGGGTGGCGATTTCCTCACCGGTTTTGATCATTCCGGCGTTGATGAAATAGGGAATCTTCCGACCGGATTTGGCGGTGAAATCACCGAATTTCAGCACCCCGGCCTTTTCCAGAAACTGAATAAACTCGCGCTTGTAGCTTTCCATAATCCAATCTCCTTTTGTTTGTATTTCTGTTGGATTGCTTCAAAAATTGGAATTTGGTGGATTGAATGGGACTCCTTCCAGTGTGTGCGTAGGGAACGGATTTATCCGTTCCGAAGCCTCCGATCATCACTGCAGTTCGATGAATGGTACAAAGTCGCGCATCGCCCGTAGGGAATGGGCTTGCTCATTCCGTCGGCGGAGCCGCACCCCGAAACCGCTTTTATTTTTGAATCTGGTGGAATCGTCATAAAAGCCAGGCCATTACAGAACTGTTTGTGGGGAAAAAGCTGCTAACGCAGTCGGAATGAGCAAGCCCATTCCCTACAGTTTCGTCCAACCTGCTACCATTCAACGTACTGCCCCAAAATCCTTACCTTTCGGAATGCATGAATGCATTCCCTACGAAACATCCTGACAAATTCCAATTTTCGGATTTCTTTCTTTAATCGCAGAATTCCGCCACGCACCGCTCATAAGCGGCCACGGGATCGGCAGCGGCGGTGATGGGCCGGCCCACCACAATGTAGTCAGAGCCGATTTCCTTGGCGGCGGCGGGGGTCATGACCCGCTTCTGATCGCCCACATCCCCATCGGCAAAGCGCACGCCGGGGGTGACGGTCAGGAAATCCTTGCCGCAGCGCTCATGCACCTTTCCGGCCTCCAGGGGGGAGCAGACAATGCCGTCCAGACCGGCGTTCTTGGCGGTCTCGGCGTAGTGCATCACCACTTCGTCAATGGGGGCGTGAATCATCAGGTCATTCTCCATGGCGGCCTGGTCGGTGGAAGTGAGCTGGGTCACGGCAATCAGCAGGGGACGGCTGCCGTCGGCCCGGGTCAGACCCTCCAGAGCGGCCTTCATCATGGCGGTGGTTCCTGCGGCGTGGAGGTTGCAGATGTCAACATCCAGATTACTCAGCACGGCCATGGCCTTCTTCACGGTGTTGGGAATGTCGTGGAGCTTCAGGTCCAGGAAAATCTTGTGGCCCCGGGCCTTGATTTCTTTCACAATGGCGGGACCCTCGGCGTAATACAGCTCCATGCCGATCTTCACGAAAGGCTTCTTGCCCTGGAACTTGTCCAGGAAAGAAAATACCTGCTCTGCGCTGGAAAAGTCGCAGGCTACAATCACATCTTTACCCATTAGTGTGCGCCTCCTATGATATCAGTTAATTTTTCAATTCCGTATTTGTTCATGGTCTGGGGCAGCTGCCTCACAATGTCCCGGCTGGCAAAGGGATTGACGAGATTCGCCGCGCCGATTTCCACGGCGGTGGCTCCCGCCAGCATCATCTCAATCACATCCTCGGCGCTGCTCACGCCGCCCATGCCGATGACGGGAACGGATACTGCCTTCGACACCTGGTACACCATCCGCAGTGCCACCGGGAAGATGCCGGGGCCGGAGTAGCCGCCCATGGTGTTGGCGATGACCGGCTTTTTGCGCCGCAGATCGATTCGCATACCCAGCATGGTGTTGATCAGGCTGATGCCATCGGCCCCCGCGTCCTCGCAGGCCTTGGCGATGGATACGATATCCGTCACATTGGGGGAGAGCTTGATGATGACCGGCTTTTTGGTCACGGCCTTGACGGCTCTTGTGACCTCAGCCGCTGCCTCCGGCTGGGTGCCGAAGCTCATGCCGCCGCCGTGGACATTGGGGCAGCTGACGTTTACCTCCAGCCAGCCCACCTGGTCCTGGGCATCCAGCCTCTGACAGGTGTAGGCGTAGTCCTCCACGCTGAAGCCGGAGACATTGGCCATCACCGGCTTGTGGAAGCATTCTTTCAGCTTGGGCAGCTCCCGGGAGATGACATTTTCCACCCCGGGATTTTGCAGGCCCACGGCGTTGATCATGCCATTGGGGCACTCGGCAATGCGGGGGGTGGGGTTGCCGAAGCGGGCTTCTTTCGTGGTGCCCTTAAAGGAGAAGGTGCCCAGCTCGTTGATATCGTAGAGCTCCGCGAATTCGTAGCCGAAGCCAAAGGTGCCGGAGGCGGGAATCACCGGATTGTCCAGCTCAATTCCGCACAGATTCACTTTGGTGTTCATCCGAATACCTCCTCCCGGATAAAGACGGGGCCATCCTTGCACACCCGCTTCGCTCCGCTCTTTGTCTGGATGGAGCAGCCCATGCAGGCGCCGAAGCCGCAGCCCATCCGCTCTTCAAAGCTGTATTCGCCGGAGGTTTTTACAACCTGCTCCATGGCCCGGAACATGGGCATGGGGCCGCAGGCGTAGAAATAGGAGTAATCCAGGCCTCTCAGCACATCGGTGACAAAGCCCTTGGTTCCCACGCTGCCGTCGGCGGTGGCAATGGATACGGGAACTCCCAGCGCCTCGAATTTCTCTTTCAGGAAGATTTCACTTTCTTTGTTGAAGCCCAGAACCACACTGGGATGCTTCCCCTCAGCCAGCAGCTTTTTGCACAGGGCATACAGCGGGGGCACCCCCACGCCGCCGCCCACCAGCACGGGCTTATCCCCACTGCGGGCCGTGTCATAGCCGTTGCCCAGACCGGTGAGCACATCCAGCTTGGTGCCCACAGGCAGCTGGGCCATTTGCTCGGTGCCCTGACCCACCACCTTGTAGATGAGGGCCAGACTGTCTGCATCCCAGTCGTTGACGGAGATGGGCCGCCGGAGAAATTTCCCCGGCAGGGCAATCTCCACAAACTGCCCGGGATTGGTGATGCCGGAGGTATCCCCCCGGAGCACCATCCTGTAAACATCCCGGGTGAGGGCTTGGTTGGAGCTGATTTCAAAAATGACCTGTTTCATAGTACCTCCCTTGGGGGAACTTCATTAGGCATCAATGGTGGAAATGGTCAGGGTGATTTCCTCCAGCACATCCAGCAGCACCTTTACGGTGTCCAGAGAGGTGAAGATGTTCACATTGTACTCGGTGGAGATCTGCCGGATGGTGATGCCGTCCTTTTCGTCGGCGCCGGGGGTGCGGGTGTTGATCACGTAGGCGATGTGCCCCTGGCGCAGGGCATCGGGAATCTCGTTGGGGTCCTCGCTGATTTTTTTCAGGGTGTGGGTGCGGATGCCGTGCTTTTTCAGGAACTCGGCGGTGCCGGGGGTGGCCTCAATGTTGAAGCCCAGCTGATAGAACCGCCTGATCAGGGGCAGGGCCTCCTCCTTGTCCCCCTTGGCAATGGTGGCGAACACGGTGCCGTAGTTCTGCAGCTTCATGCCGGAGGCCTGGAGCGCCTTGTACAGGGCACGGGTCAGGGTGCGGTCGTAGCCGATGGCCTCGCCGGTGGACTTCATCTCCGGGGACAGGTAGGCATCCAGACCCCGAATCTTGTTAAAGGAGAACACAGGCGCCTTGGCGTACCAGCGCTGCTTCTCTTCCGGATAGATGTGGAAGATGCCCTGCTCTTTCAGAGATTTGCCCAGAATCACCTGGGTGGCGATGTCCGCCAGGGAGAAGCCGGTGGCCTTGCTCAGGAACGGCACGGTGCGGGAGGAGCGGGGATTCACCTCGATGATGTAAACCTTGTCGTTCTTGTCCACGATGAACTGGACGTTAAAGAGACCCACGATGCCGATGCCCAGGCCCAGCTTCTTGGCGTACTGCAGAATGATGCCCTTGACCTTGTCGGAGATGGAGAAAGTGGGGTAGACGGAGATGGAGTCGCCGGAGTGGACACCGGTGCGCTCCACCAGCTCCATGATGCCGGGAACGAACACATCGTGGCCGTCGCAGATGGCGTCGATCTCCACCTCCCGGCCCTGGATGTATTTGTCCACCAGCACGGGCTTGTCCGCATCGATTTCCACAGCGGTTTTCAGGTACTGCACCAGCTGGGCCTCGTTGGACACGATCTGCATGGCCCGGCCGCCCAGCACGAAGCTGGGACGCACCAATACGGGATAGCCAATCTTGGCAGCGGCGGCAATGCCGTCCTCGATCTTCGTCACGGCCTTGCCCTCGGGCTGGGGGATTTGCAGCTCTTCCAGCAGCTTTTCAAAGAGATCCCGGTTTTCCGCCTTGTCGATGGCGGCGCAGTCGGTGCCGATGATCTTCACCCCACGCTCCATGAGCGGCTGAGCCAGGTTGATGGCGGTCTGGCCGCCCAGGGTGGCAATCACGCCCTCGGGCTTTTCATATACGATGATGTTCATCACATCCTCGGGGGTCAGGGGCTCGAAGTACAGCTTGTCGGCGGTGGTGTAGTCGGTGGAGACGGTCGCCGGGTTGTTGTTGATGATGATGGCTTCATAGCCCATCTGCCGGATGGTGTTCACCGCATGGACGGTGGAGTAGTCGAACTCCACGCCCTGACCGATGCGGATGGGACCTGCGCCCAGCACCACGATCTTTTTCTTATCCGTGAGGATGGAATCATTTTTGCCAGTGTAGCTGGAATAGAAGTAGGGGATGTAGGCCCCGGTGTGGCAGGTGTCCACCATGCGGAATACGGGGAAGATGTTTTCTTTCTGGCGCAAGTTCCAGACTTCCATCTCCTGCTGCTTCCACAGCCGGGCGATGTAGCGGTCGCTGAAGCCCATGCGCTTGGCCTCCATCAGCACCTCCAGGCTGCCCACATTGGCGGAGAGCTTGTGCTCCATATCGATGATGTGCTCCATGGCCTCCAGGAAGAATGGGGTGATCTGGGTGATTCTTGCAATCTCCTCCACGGTGACACCCCGGTAGAGGAGCTCCGCGATGGCAAAGAAATTGTCATCCCGGAACACGCTGATGTAGCGGAGCATTTCCTCCGTGGGCATGTCGTCAAATTTGGCCAGATAGAAGTGGTAAGCGCCGTTTTCCAGGGAACGGACGGATTTCAGCAGGCATTCCTCCAGGTTGGAGCCGATGCCCATCACCTCGCCGGTGGCCTTCATCTGGGTGCCCAGGGTGTTGGGAGCGGAGGTGAATTTGTCAAAGGGGAACCGGGGCAGTTTGGCCACCACATAGTCCAGGCGGGGCTCGAAAGCGGCGGTGGTGTTGGCGATCTTGATGTCCTCCAGAGCCATGCCCATGGCGATCTTGGCGGTGACCCGGGCGATGGGGTAGCCGGAGGCCTTGGAGGCCAGGGCGGAGGAACGGGACACCCGGGGGTTGACCTCAATCAGGAAATACTCGGAGGAATTGGGATTCAGGGCAAACTGCACGTTGCAGCCGCCTTCGATTTTCAGCTCCCGGATGATCTTAATGGCAGAGTCGTTGAGCATTTTCAGGTCGTGATCGCTAAGGGTCATGATGGGGGCCACCACCAGGCTGTCGCCAGTGTGGACGCCCACGGGATCGATGTTCTCCATGCCGCAGATGGTGATGGCGTGGTCGTTGGAGTCCCGCATGACCTCGAATTCGATCTCCTTGTAGCCCTTGACGGACTTCTCAATCAGTACCTGGTGAACTGGGGAGAGGTTGAAGGCGTTCAGACCCACCTCAATCAGCTCTTCCTCGTTGTAGGCAAAGCCGCCGCCGGTGCCGCCCAGGGTGAAGGCAGGCCGGAGCACCACGGGATAGCCGATGCGTTGGGCGGCTTCCTTGGCTTCCTCCAGGGAGTAGGTGATTTCGGAGGGAATCACCGGCTCGCCGATGGACTGGCACATTTCCTTGAACAGCTCCCGGTCCTCGGCCCGCTCGATGGAGGAGAAGCTGGTGCCCAGCAGCTCCACCCGGCACTCCTTCAGGATGCCTTTCTTTTCCAGCTGCATGGCCAGGTTCAGTCCCGTCTGGCCGCCAATGCCGGGGACGATGGCGTCGGGCCGCTCATAGCGGATGATTTTTGCCACATATTCCAGGGTCAGGGGCTCCATGTACACCTTGTCGGCAATGGTGGTGTCGGTCATGATGGTGGCGGGGTTGGAGTTGGCCAGAATGACCTCGTAGCCCTCTTCTTTCAGGGCCAGGCAGGCCTGGGTGCCTGCGTAGTCGAATTCTGCCGCCTGCCCGATCACGATGGGACCGGAGCCGATGATCAGTACCTTTTTGATGTCCGTTCTCTTTGCCATTAGAAATTTACCTCCTTGTAAATCTGCATGTTAATGGTAGAAAGATCTTACGCTTTGTAAACGATTTTTCCGTCGCACACGGTGGCGATGCACTTGCCGCTGATTTCCCAGCCGGTGAACGGGGTGGATTTGCCCATGGAAAGGAATTCCGAGGGATCAATTTTGGACACGGCGTTCAAATCCCACAAGGTGAAAGCGCCATTGCTTTCAATGCCGAAGCGTCTGCGGGGATTCACGGTGAGCAGCTCCACCAGCCGCTCCAGGCTGAGCACGCCGGGCTTTACCAGATAGGTGTAGAGCAGGGGAAAGGCGGTTTCAATGCCCACAATGCCAAAGGCGCTTTTTTGCAGACCCTTGCTCTTTTCCTCGGCGCTGTGGGGGGCGTGGTCGGTGGCGATCATGTCGATGGTACCGTCCAGAATACCCTCCACAAGAGCCTGCCGGTCCTCCTTGCTCCGCAGGGGGGGATTCATCTTGAAGCGTCCGTCCTCCCGCAGGCAGCTGTCGTCCAGAATCAGGTAGTGGGGCCCGGTTTCGCAGGTGACGTTCACGCCCTCTTTCTTGGCCTTGCGGATGATGTCCACACTCTCCTTGGTGGAGATGTGGCACACATGATAGGCGCAGCCAATCTGTTTCACCAGCTCCAAATCCCGGGCAATCTGCCTCCATTCACTCTCGGAGCAGATGCCCTTATGGCCGTGAAGCCGTGCGTATTCCCCGTCGTGGATGTAGCCGCCTTTCAGCAGCTCGTTGACCTCGCAGTGGGCCACGATCATTTTGCCCAGTCGCTTTGCTTCCTCCATGGCCCGGCGCATCAGCTCGTCGCTTTGAACGCCCCGGCCGTCGTCGGAGAAGGCGATGCAGCTTCCGGCCATGGCCGCCAGGTCTGCCAGCTGCTCTCCCTTTTGGCCGACGGTGATGGCGCCGTAGGGATGGACATGGATGCAGGCATCCCGGCCAATCAGCTCCTGCTGCCGGCGCAGATGCTCGGCAGAGTCGGGCACGGGGTTTAGGTTGGGCATGGTGCATACGTCGGTGTAGCCGCCCCGGGCTGCCGCCCGGCTGCCGGAGGCAATGGTCTCCTTATAAGAAAATCCCGGCTCTCTGAAATGCACATGCACATCACAGAAACCGGGAAAAACGGCGAACTCCGGAGAATTGAAAGCTCCAAGCTCGCCGCCGCAAAAAAAGGAAACAAGGCCCTGAGAGAAAGAAGCATCCAGGGAAGGGGAAATCACCTTTGCCTTGATACGATCAGTCATAACGGTCTCCTTTCGGATTGGAAAATGTCCAGAAAAAAAGCCCTGCCGGAATGCGGCAAGACCCAGCTGCGCTTTCGGAGGAAGCGCCGCATTTCAGTAAATTATACCATGGCGGGAAAATGAAGTCAAGGCGATTTTGGACAGCCCAAAGCCGAAAAAAGTAAAATCGGAAATTGCAACAAAATCTGTCGAAGCGGGGTGGAGTGCTTTCTACAATGTGCTTAATGGCGCTGAAAATAGGCTGCCTTGGGATATTGGGGGATTTGACCGATTCCAGTTACTGCGGAGAGCTAGGCTTTTGGTAAAAAGTACATGGGAGTTTCCTCCCATGGCCCTCCGCATAATCCTGATTTAATCGTAATTCACGCACGAATCATCAGGACAAATTTTTTTAACCTCATACGCCCCTGGATAAGCGATAATTCCGCACAAAATCCGAAAGAAGTACTGTTGAACCTCGCTCTTCCCCCACTGGGCTGGGGTTATACGCTCCCAAATCTTTGTGCAAACGGCACGGTATGCTTTATCATCAATCGAACTGTAGTACATCGCTTTTGCAATCAGATTTTCCGGTGCATCGTGGTACGCTTTTTGTATCATAGCGTTACCCTTATCATACCACCAAAGATAATCCCCGAACTGATCCGGGAGCGTCCTTGCCATATATCCAAAGATTACATTGAATCCTGTTAAATTGGAAAAATTGTCAAACCCATACTGTGTTATCTCTTCCAGCCATAACAAAATCACATCCTGGTCTGGAAAGGAAGCCGCAACGGGATTGGGGTCTCCCTTATTCACATCGATCAGGTATGATGTGTACCACATCTGTGCACCTGCGGATACCAAGTAAGCTAGATTGGAAGGGCAGCTTTTCCAGCGCTGATAGCATAACTCCGCCGCTTTATCAAAAAAAGCCTTTCCGCTCATACACTATGACTTTTTCAGGATAATCCAATAGAAATAATTCCATATGAGCCTCCCCCTTTTACTATTTGTTGATGTACGGAATGCCGTCAGATAATTGTTGACGTGTCCCATCTGCGGACATCCATATACCCTTACAGTAAAAACCATTATGACGAATTAAGTTGATTCAGCTTTTTAGATAGCAGGCACCGAATGTCATGCGTAAATTACACCAGAATTGCAGTTTTTCAAAACTGTAGTTTTGGAAGGCTGGCAGAATATTCTAGTGCATGTTCTTTGAAGATACATGCCTTTTCTGGTGTATCCGCTAAAACACTTTTATTCAACCATTCCACAAACGCATCACTACGATATCTTACTCCCGTGTAAGTTTTTCCACTGCTATCTTGCATCTTAATCCGATATTTATGCTTGGACTGGGAACTGTACAGCCATTTGCAGAAGCGTTTTTGTAGAAGCTCTCTATTATTTATAACATACTGTGGAACTTCTATAATATCCGCATCTATGTCGAATTCAAGAACCAGCTTCGTGTTTTTATTCCTCCTTAATAGTACCACATGTGCACATGCGAATTTCTATTAGAATGATATGGGGCAGCTTTCGCTGCCCCATAAAGACATGATAAGGTCATCACAGCTGGGAATAGCCGTAGCTGTTCACCAGCGCGTCGATCTTCTTGCCCTCCTTGCAGTAGGGGCAGTCCCGGTAGTCGTAGCTGGCGTAGCCGGGCAGATCGTTGATGGTATACACGGAGCGGATGGGGTGACCCTCCACCTCGTCCACGGCGGAGTAGATGGCAGCCACGCCAGCCACATTGCCGCCGTAGTAGCTGATGGCCTGGAGCGCCTGCTTGGCTGTGAAGCCGGTGGTCACCGATGCCATGAGCACCAGAACGTTCTTGCCGTGAATCATGCTCACGTTATTGTCCCGGAAGATGATCTGGGAGTTGGAGTTGTATTCCGGCTCCAGAATATAGATGGTCTGGTGGGCGTTGATGGTGCGGAAGCCGCTTTTGGTCAGCTCCTCCGCCACGCAGGTGCCGAGAACAGAGGTGCCATCCAGGCAGAGGATGGTGTCCACCGGGGTGTCGTTGACGAAATTGGAGACAAGCTGGTGGGCGCTGTCCTTGGCTTCGCTGAGCCGGGTCTTCTGGTAAGTAATATCCACGAAATAGTTGATGTGGGAATGGTTGGTGGCAAAGTGGCCGTGGGCGATCCGCAGGGGAGCGTTGCCCCGGCGAATGGGAAGATGCATCAAAGTAATCATGTTGTTGCCTCCATCTGATAAATAAAAAAGAAAGCATCCCGGGGAACACCCACAAAAACGCTTTCTTTTATTATAACAAACAATCAGCACAAATTGCAAGAGAAAAATGCGGTCAAATATGACAAAAATCAACAATGAACCTTGGCTACATTGCGCTTTTTCAGCTCCGATTCCTGGCGGCGGAACTGGGCGGCGATGATTCGGCAGATTTTCTTGGTGCGAATCATCCAGTGAATCTTTCCGTAGCCTGCCCACATCACAGCGTCGGTCTCGCCGGGGAGCAGCACGATTCGCTTCAGAGAAATCTGCCGCCGCAGGCAGTAGTGATCGTAGAACGTGTTTTTGTCCCGGTCAGAGCTTAAGAATTCAAATTCCTCCTCCGAGGCCCGGATGCCGGTCTCCTCGAAAAGCTCCCGGGCAATGGCCTGCCGGCTGGTCTCTCCTGCCTTGGCCGCACCGCCGGAATTTTCCCAGGTGCCGTGGAAGCTCTTTCCCTTGGCCCGCCGGGTGAGCAGGATGTGGCCCGCACCGTCGTAGACCCAGACGCACACCACCAGGCCATATTCTCCAGGAGCCCAGGGGGTACCCCGCAGATGCACCCGGCCGGTGCGCTGCCGGTTTTCATCGTATACATCGTTCCATTCCTGGTTGGCCATGGCCTGCGCCCTCCTTTCGTCACAAGTCCGATTATCATACCATGCTTCGCCGGAAAAGGCAACCTTTTTCCACGGGCACATTCTTCCTCCTGTTCCGGCGGATGTGCCGAGAAATAGGCATATTCAAAAAACAAATTCGTCTGAATGCCGCCGATCCTCCTTTTTTGCCGGAGAATTCATTGGCAAATTACATAAATTTGTTTTGTCAATCTTGTACAAAACCACGCCTTGAAAACCCAATGAAACAGTGGTAAGATTATACCGTCTCTTGTGGATTCCCACAAATTGCCAGAAAATGGGACGTCCCATTTTCCATTTCATTATGAATGAAATGGAATGAGGGATTGTCTTTGTTAATTTGTAGTTATTGCTCTTTATGAGCTATAACATAATATTTTTAGGAGGCACACACAAATGAAGAAGATTCTTTCCCTCGTGATCGCTCTTGCTATGGTCGTTGCCTGCTGCGCTTGCTTCAGCGGCTCCGCCAAGGCAGAGGGCAAGCTGGTTGGCGTTTCCATGCCCACCCAGGATCTGCAGCGTTGGAACCAGGACGGCGCCAACATGGAAGCTCAGCTGATCGAAGCTGGCTACGAAGTTGAGCTGCTGTACGCTGCCAACGACATCCCCACTCAGGTTTCCCAGATCGAAACCATGATCGCTGACGGCTGCGAGGTTCTGGTCATCGCTTCCATCGACGGCGACTCCCTGGGCACCGTTCTGGCTCAGGCCAAGGAAGCCGGTATCCCTGTCATCGCTTATGACCGTCTGATCATGAACTCCGATGCCGTTACTTACTATGCCACTTTCGACAACTGGCTGGTTGGCGTGAAGCAGGGCGAGTTCATCCGGGATGCCCTGGATCTGGACAATGCCGGCGACAAGACCTTCAACATCGAGTTCATCACCGGCGACCCCGGCGACAACAACATCAACTTCTTCTTCGACGGCGCTATGAGCATCCTGACCCCCTACCTGGAGTCCGGTGTTCTGACCTGCCCCTCCGGCCAGACCGAGAAGGCCGTTGTTGCTACCGCTAACTGGGCTACCGACGCTGCCCAGGCTCGTTTCGAGAATATCCTCAGCTCCTACTATGCCGATGGCACTCAGCTGGATGCTGTCCTGTGCTCCAACGACTCCACCTCTCTGGGCGTCCAGAACGCTCTGAAGGCCAACTACACCGGCGAGTGGCCCGTGCTGACTGGCCAGGACTGCGACGTTCTGTCCACCATCTCCATGCTGGAGGGCACTCAGTCCATGTCCGTCTTCAAGGACACCCGTACCCTGGCTGCTCAGGTCGTCACCATGGTTACCGCCATCCTGGAAGGCACTGAGCCCGAGATCAACGACACCGAGACCTACGACAACGGCACCGGTATTATCCCCTCCTACCTGTGCGAGCCCGTGGCCTGCACTCCCGATATGATTCAGGAGCTGCTGGTTGACTCCGGCTACTACACTGCTGCTGAGCTGGGCCTGGAGTAATTCCACAGATTCAGATTTGACTGATTGACCCATTGGCCAAGGCGCTTATGCGCCTTGGCCAATATCCAAAATTAAAGAGTGGTCAGAAATTGGAAAAGAACATATTTTTGTGGCGAAAAAGGATTTTTTTCACTGCAAAAATGTGTTTTTCACCATGGTTAGAAATCCCGGCTTGTGTGAATTCGCATATCATTCCATGCTACGGAGGCGGTAACTTGTCGGACATTATTCTGGAAATGAAAAATATCACCAAGGAATTCCCCGGCGTCAAGGCCCTTGACGATGTGAACCTGGTGGTAGAGCGTGGCACCATCCACGCCTTAGTCGGTGAGAACGGCGCCGGTAAATCCACGCTGATGAAAGTCCTCAGCGGCATTTATCCCTACGGCAGCTATTCCGGCGACATCATCTATAACGGAGAGGTCTGTAAATTCTCCAAAATCAAGGACAGTGAAAATCTGGGCATCGTCATCATCCATCAGGAGCTGGCCCTGGTCCCCCAGATGACCATTGCCGAAAACATGTTCCTGGGCAACGAAAAGGGCAAAGCCTACGCGATTGACTGGAACAAGACCCACGCCGAGGCCACCAAGCATCTGCGTTCCGTGGGCCTGACCGAGTCCTCCCATACCCTGATTAAGGACATCGGCGTGGGCAAGCAGCAGCTGGTGGAAATCGCCAAGGCACTGGCCAAGAATGCCAAGCTGCTGATTCTGGACGAGCCCACCTCCTCTCTGAACGAGACGGATTCCAAGGCATTGTTGGATCTGCTGCTGCGGTTTAAGGAGCAGGGGCTTACCTCCATCATCATCTCCCATAAGCTCAACGAGGTCTCCTATGTGGCAGACGATATCACCGTCATCCGGGACGGCCACACCATCGAAACCCTCCATAAGGGCGTGGACGATATCAGCGAGGACCGCATCATCAAGGGCATGGTGGGCCGGGAAATTGCCGACCGGTTCCCCAAGCGCAAGGATGTTAAGATCGGCGATGTGTCCATGGAGATTAAAAACTGGAATGTATACCACCCCATCTACACCGATAAAAAGGTGGTGGACGATGTCTCCCTCTATGTCCGCAAGGGCGAGGTGGTGGGCATCTCCGGCCTGATGGGCGCCGGCAGAACGGAGCTGGCCATGTCCGTATTCGGCCACAGCTACGGCTCCAACATCTCCGGTCAGGTTTTCATCAACGGCAAAGAAGTCCATATGCACAAGGTCAAGGATGCCATCAAGCATAAGCTGGCCTACGTCACCGAGGACCGTAAGGGCAGTGGCCTGATTCTCTCCAACCCCATCCGGGTGAACACCACCCTTGCCAATCTGGAGGGGGTTTCCCAAAGGGGCGTCATCGACCAGGACAAGGAATATGCCGTGGCCGTGGATTACAAAAAGAAGCTCAGTACCAAGTGCCCCACGGTGGAGCAGAATGTGGGCAACCTGTCCGGCGGCAACCAGCAGAAGGTGCTGCTGGCTAAGTGGATGTTCACAGAGCCGGATATTCTGATTCTGGACGAGCCCACCCGTGGTATTGACGTGGGTGCCAAGTACGAAATCTACTGCATCATCAACCAGCTGGCGGCGGAGGGAAAGTCCGTGATTATCATTTCCTCCGAGCTGCCGGAGATTTTGGGCATGAGCGACCGAATCTACGTCCTCAATGAGGGCCGCATCGTGGGCGAATTCCCCGGTGAGGAGGCCACCCAGGAGCAGATCATGGGTACCATCCTGAAATCCACCAATAAATAACAAAGGAGAATCAGCAGATGAAAAAGGATGTAACATTGGATGTGTCCAAGGGGGCAAAGGCTTCCCCCCTGAGCAAGAAGTCTGTTCTGGACTTTGTGCAGAAGTATACCATGGTGCTGGTTCTGGTGCTGGTGGCCGCTTTCTTTACCTGGCAGACCAAGGGCAAGATTCTGCTGCCCCAGAATATCAATAACCTGTTCGCCCAGAACGCTTACGTGTTCGTGCTGGCCACCGGTATGCTGCTGTGCATCCTCACCGGCGGCAACATCGACCTGTCCGTCGGCTCCGTGGTTTGCTTCGTCGGTGCCATCGGTGCCGTGATGATGAGCAAGGGCGTGAATATGTGGCTGGCGGTTCTGGCGATGCTGGCCATTGGTCTCGCCATCGGCTCCTGGCAGGCGTTCTGGATTGCCTATGTAAAGGTACCTCCCTTTATCACCACTCTGGCTGGTATGCTGGTGTTCCGGGGCCTGTCCAACGTGGTGCTCCAGGGCAAGACCCTGGCGGTGAAGGATGCCACCTTTGTCCGGCTCTTCGGCGGCGGCGCTGATTGCTATGTGCCCGATATTTTCCATGGCGAGGGAATCAACATTCTCTGCCTGGTGGTGGCTGCCATTGCCGCTGTGGTTTACGTGATCGTCACTTTTGTTAGCCGGAGCAACCGGCTGAAAAAGGGCTACGAGGTTGGCTCTCTGACCTCCACCGTGATCAAGTCCGTCGTGATCGTGGCTCTGATTGGATTCTTCTCCTATAAGCTGGCCAAGCACAAGGGCCTGCCCACCGCTCTCATTTGGGTTGCCCTGATCATTGCCATCTATTCCTACATCACCTCCAAGACCACCATCGGCCGTCACTTCTATGCCGTTGGCGGCAACGAGCTGGCTACCAAGCTCTCCGGCATCAATACCAACAAGATTTACTTCATCGCCTATGCCAACATGGGCCTGCTGGCTGCCTTTGCCGGTATGCTGACCATCGCCCGGCTCACCTCCGCCCAGCCCACCTACGGCCAGAACTATGAGATGGACGCCATCGGCTCCTGCTTCATCGGCGGCGCCTCCGCTTACGGCGGCATTGGTACCGTCCCCGGTGTTATCATCGGCGCCATCCTGATGGGTGTCATCAACATCGGCATGTCCATCATGGGCGTGGATGCCAACTACCAGAAGGTCGTCAAGGGCCTGGTCCTGCTGGCCGCCGTCATTTTCGACGTGGTCTCCAAGCGGAAGCAGAGCTAATTCAATCCCAATTATCATTTCAGCGGCGAACCGAAAATGGTCCGCCGCTGATTTTTGTATGTGCTTATTGGTTTTGCTTAGGGGAGAAACCGCCACATCCTCCGTCGGAATCACTCCTTGGAATGCTCCGTGGGGAAGAATCGGTCCAATGCCTGCATGGTCACCGCTGCCTGCTGCTCAAAGGAATAGGGTTGGATTTTTTGGATATTGTTCCATGCCATTTTCTCCCGCTCTTCCGGGTGGGAGAGCAGGTGGTTGATCTCCTCTGTCAGGCTGGGCACATCGTCAGCGTTTACCAAATAGCCGTTTTCCCCATCGACGATCAGGTCCAATCCGGCGGCGCACTGCTTGGTGGTGATCACCGGAAGACCGTTGGCCATGGCCTCGTTGACAAACAGTCCCCAGGAATCGTACCGGGTGGGAAGAACCAGAAAATCCGCCATTTGGTAGTATTTCCAAAGCTGCTCTTTGGGCATGAAATCAACAAAGTGAACGTTTTTCAGACCGTAGCCATCCATTCTTCTTTGCAGCTCCTCGGTTGCCGGTCCGCTGACGATGTAGGTTCCCACCTTCTCAGGCAGGTCCTTAATTGCGTCGAGGAGGGTGTCGTATCCCTTGGAGGGGATGATTCGCCCAACGCTGACAATCACCTGTTCCTCCTCAATGCCCAGCTCCTCCCGGATGGCTTGCTTTTCCGCTGGGGATTTGGGCCTCTCCAGAATGTCTCTCTGATAAAAAGAGGCAAAGGGATAGTAGACAAGACGGGAATCCGGCGCGCCATAGGCTTTAAAATAGCAGTGCTCCGGCCCCGGGGCGCTGAGATAGAGTTGGGCGCCGGAAAACAGGGCCCGCTTGAATTTCTCTTTCAGACCGGTTTTTCCATCCCCGGGGAAGCCACCCTCGCATTGAAAGGCAAAGGGAATTTTCTTCAGCTTCAGATACCCAATCAGCCACAGGCCGGTAGGGGAGGCCGGGTCGTGGACAATCACGGCATCGAATTTCTCGCGGTTCAGAATCCCGATGATCTGAGGGCAGAAAGCGTACTCGGGGGCAGTGTGGATTCCGTGCAGGATGATCAGGTTTTTGACGTTGGGAGCGGAGAACTGCTTCCAGCTGTCGTCCCGATCGTTGGAGGAACCGCGCTCAAACACAGCCGTCAATTCGCACAGCTTACCCAATTCGTTGAGAAAGCCAACATAATAAGGAGAGGGGAAATTGCAGTAGTAAAAAACCTTCATCTTATTTCCTCCTGGTATTTTGAATCCATTATACAGCGGGATTCCTTTTCCGTCAATCCTTTCCCGAATCCGCCGCTGCCTATAAAAAAGACACATTTGCCCTGGTTTTCTCCCTATCATTTTTTGGCGAAAGGCTATATAATGGTCAGGAAAGGAGGAGATGGCATGCTTCGGATGGAGATTGCCCTGTTCCTGGTGCTTGCCTTTGTGGCCAACACCTACTACTCCGCGGAAAAGAAATTCACCCAGCTTCACCGTACCTTTTCCATGCTGCTGATGGTGGTATTGCTGCACCTGGTGTTTGACGGAATCACGGTTTATACCGTAAATCACCTGGATACCGTGCCGGTGTTCCTGAACAATACCTTTCACCGGCTGTTCATCGGCACCATGATTTTGATTTTTTTCCTGTTCTATCAGTACATTGCCATTTTGGTGGAGGAGGAAACCGGAAAGCCCCGTCGGCTGGACCTTTCCGCCGGGGTTTATCTGGTGATTGCAGAGCTGGGAAATATGCTGCTGCCCATCCACTATGCCGTAACCCCCCAGGGAAATTATTCCGACGGCATCCACGTGGTCTTCTGCTACATCAGTGTGGCCTTTTATTTCCTGCTGGGCACCGGACTGCTGCTGTTTAATTGGCGTTCCATCCGGAAAAAAGAGAAGATGGCCATCCTGTTTGCCTGTGCGGTGGAGCTGATTGGCACCACCCTGCAGGCCATCAACCATACCTGGCTCATCAGCGGCCTGGGCATCACCCTGATTACCCTGGCCTTTTACGTGATTCTGGAAAATCCGGATATTCTCCGGGCGGAGCTGACAGAGCAGAAAATGTCCATGCTGTACTTAAAAAGCCAGGTCAATCCCCATTTCCTCTATAACACCCTGGATACCATCCGAATTCAGGCCCAGCTCAACGGGGACAAGCAGGTGGCGGAGCTTTTAATGCACCTGGTGGATTTCTTCCGGCTCAGCGTCAAGGTGGACCGGCCCATGGTGACGCTGGACGACGAGATGGAGCTTTTAGAGGCCTATATGGAGCTGATGTGCTACCGCTATCCGGAGCTGGAATGCACCTATGACATCGATCCGGAGCTGGGCGGAATGCAGGTGCCCAATTTCATCATGCAGCCCATTGTGGAGAACAGTCTGGTTCACGGGCTGAAAAACAAGGGCTACCGGGGAAAGGTGGAGATTTCCGCCAGGAGAACCGGGGAAAACCAGATGGAAATCGCCGTCCGGGACACGGGCAGCGGCTTTGAGCCGGGGAAAAAGGATGCCGTTGACAAAATGCTCCGCTGCTATGCCCGGCAGCCGGCCAAGCTCACGGGCAACAGCATCGGCATCTTGAATGTACAAAAGAGAATCAAGCTGCTCTGCGGAAGAGAATACGGCCTTTGGTACACGGAGAACGACACCGGCGGCGTCACAGCCCATATGCTGCTGCCGCTTATGGAGGATGGAACATGAAAAAGCTGCGGGTTTTATTGGTGGATGACGAAATTCTGATTCGGCAGGGCTTTAAGCAGCTCTTCGACTGGGAGGCCCACGACTGTCAGGTGGTTGGCGAGGCCGCCGATGGCATGGAGGCGCTGTCCCAAATCGACCTTCTGAGGCCGGACCTGGTGATTATGGATATCAACATCCCGGTGATGAATGGCTTAAAGGTCATTCAGTGCAGCCGGATGAAATACCCGGAGATGGCTTTTGTGATCGTGTCGGGCTATGATGACTTCGCCTATTGCCGGGAGGCCCTCCGGCTGAAAATCACCGACTATATCCTCAAGCCCGTCAACTACGAGGAATTCGGCTCCTGTATCGACAATTTGAAAATCGCTCTGTTCCAGCGGCAGCTGCCCCCGGAGGCAGCGCCGTCGGAGGAACGGGTGATCGTGAGCATTACCCGATATTTGCAGGAGCACCTTTCGGAGGAGGTGAGCCTGGGCGTGCTGTCGGAGGAATTCCATCTCAGTGCCCAGTACATCAGCCAGCTGTTCAAAAACGAAATTGGGGTGAATTTTCTCACCTACTTTACAAACATTCGGATGGAGCGGGCCAAAACGCTGCTGCTGTCCACGGCCCTGTCCATCGGGGAAATCTCGGAGCAGCTGGGTTTCTTGGACTATCGGGTGTTTACCAAGGCGTTTAAAAAGGCGGAGGGGGTCACGCCCTCCCAATTCAGGCGGGATTTTTTGGAGGTGTCAAAATGAAAATTGTCCTCATTCATGGACAAAACCATCACGGAAGCACCCATATGGTTGCCAGACTTCTGGCAGAAAAGGTGGGCGGCGAGACAAAGGAATTTTATCTTCCCCGGGATTTTGATAAACCCTGCATGGGCTGTACCACCTGCTTTCGGACGGAGCTGTCCCATTGTCCTCATTATGAAATGCTGGAGCCCCTGATGGAGGCCATGCTGGAGGCGGAGCTGATCATTCTGGACAGCCCGGTGTATGTTTACCACGCTACCGGGCAGATGATGAGCTTTTTGGACCATTTCGGCACCTGGTGGATGGTGCACCGGCCCCGGCCTGAAATGAGCCGGAAGCAGGCAGTGGCCATTTCCACAGCCGCAGGCGGCGGCATGAGCAGCACCACCCGGGACATGGCCGACAGCCTGGAAATGTGGGGCATCCGGAAGGTATACCGGTTGGGCTTTGGCGTCCAGGCCACCAGCCCCAAGGAAATCCCCAACGGCATCCGGAAGAAGATTGAACGGAAAACAACAAAATTGGCCGATACAATTGGGGAAAATGCAGCAAAGCAGGGCTGCAATTTCCGGGGAAAGAAATGGTTCTATCTCATGCGCTTTGCCCATAAGCATTTTCCGCCCATGGAGCCGGATTACGGCTACTGGGAGAAGCGTGGCTGGCACAAAGCAGAAAGACCCTGGCGGTCATAATCGAAAACGCTCCGCCCCGGCGGGGCGTTTCCTGTTTCTGATATCTGAAAAAAGAACACATTCACATAGAAAAGCAGACTATCGAAAAACCGGAGCCTCGTATATAATCCAAGTAAATCAAGAAAGAGGGTAGTTGCTTATGAATAAAAAAATCTATCGCCCCCGGGAGGGCAGAGTGCTGGTTGGCGTGTGCGCGGGAATCGCCGCCTATTTCAATTTGGACCCGGTGCTGATTCGCCTTGGCTGGATTATTTTCTGCTGCCTTTGGGGGAGCGGAATTCTGGCCTATCTGGTGGCAGCGGTACTGATCCCCGAGGAACCGGAATTCTGACGGAGGAATGAATATGGAGAATATCATCGAAATCCAGGGCCTGTGCAAATCCTTTGGCGATGTCAAAGCGGTACAGGAGCTGAGCTTCCGGGTGAAAGAGGGAGAGCTTTTCGCCTTTCTGGGCGTAAATGGTGCGGGCAAGTCCACCACCATCAACATCCTCTGCGGCCAGCTCCCCAAGGACAGCGGCAGCGTTCTGGTCTGCGGCAGCAGCCTGGACAGCAGGCCGGATGAAATCAAGCGGAGTCTGGGCGTGGTGTTTCAAAACTCAGTGCTGGATAAGGAGCTTTCCGTCCGGGATAATCTCCGGAGCCGGGCGGCGCTCTATGGCATCCGGGGCGGGGAGTTCCGGACCCGGCTGGAGGAGCTGGCCGGCCTGCTCTGCTTTGAGGATTTGCTGAACCGCCCGGTGGGGAAGCTCTCCGGCGGACAGCGTAGGAGAATCGACATTGCCCGGGCCCTGCTCCACCGGCCCAGAATTCTCATTTTGGATGAACCCACCACCGGCCTGGACCCCCAGACCAGAAACAGCCTTTGGCAGGTGATTGGCGATCTGCGCCGCAGGGAAAAGATGACCGTTTTTCTCACCACGCATTACATGGAGGAGGCGGCGGATGCGGACTTCGTGGTGATTCTGGACCACGGGAAAATCGCCGCTGAGGGAACGCCTCTGACGCTGAAAAACACCTACACCGGCGATTACATCACCATCTACGGCCAGGAGGAAGCCCGGATTCAAAAACTGGGTGCGCCCTATGAGGCCATCCGGGATGCCTACCGGGTTTCGGTGCCCAATACCGCTGCCGCCCGGGAGCTGATTCGGCAGTATCCGGAGCTATTTGAGGATTTTGAAATCACCAAGGGAAAGATGGACGATGTGTTCCTGGCCGTCACCGGGAAGAAGCTCACGGGAGGGACGGAGAAATGAAGCTCAAGCACCTGATTGGAATGATTCTGTGCCTGGCCGCCCTGGCTTCTGTGACAATTTGTATGTTCACTGACTGGAACGATGGGCTTTTCCTGCCTCTGGCACTGGGCCTGAGTGTGGCGGGGAATCTGTGCAATGTTCTGCCCATCAAATGGGGGAAGAATGGAAAGGAGCAGGGGAGATGACCGGACTGACCGCGCTGATTCGGCGCAATACAAAGCTGTATTTTAAGGATAAGGGGATGTTCTTCACCTCGCTGATTACTCCCTTGATTCTTCTGGTGCTCTACAGCACCTTTTTGGGAAATGTGTATGAGGACAGCTTCCGTTCCGCCTTGGAGGCGGCGGGAGCATCGGTCTCGGATGAGCTGATCTGGGGCTGCGTGGGGGGACAGCTGGTGTCCTCTCTGCTGGCCGTCAGCTGTGTCACCGTGGCGTTCTGCTCCAATCTGCTGATGGTGCAGGATAAGACCACCGGCGCCCGGCAGGACCTGACCATTGCCCCCATCAAGGGCAGTACGCTGTCACTCAGCTACTATCTTTCCACCCTGTGCTCCACGCTTCTGATTTCCGTTGGCGCCGCAGCCGTGTGCCTGGTCTATCTGTACCTGGTGGGCTGGTTCCTCACGGCGGCAGATGTGGCGGCGCTGCTGCTGGACGTGGTTCTTCTTGTGATGTTTGGCACCGCCCTTTCCTCCTGCGTCATTTTCCCCCTGTCCACCAATGGCCAGGCCAGCGCCGTGGGCACCATCGTCAGCGCGGGCTACGGCTTTATCTGCGGCGCCTATATGCCCATTTCCAGCTTCAGCGAGGGGCTGCAGCGGGTGATTTCGTTCTTGCCCGGCTCCTACGGCACCAGCCTGCTGCGAAACCACACCCTGCGGGGGGTGTTTCAGGAGATGGAGAGCCAGGGCTTCCCCACTGTGGTGGTGGATGCCATCCGGGACAGCGTGGACTGCAATCTCTATTTCTTCGACAAGAAAGTGGAGCTGTCCGGTATGTATCTGGTGCTGGTTGCGTCCATTCTGATTTTCGTTGGCTTGTACATTGTCATGGCCGTCCTTTCCGGGAAAAAACACCGCGGATGATGAGAGGGAGCGCCGTAATATGATTCCGAATGCAATCGTTTATACCTCAAAAACCGGCTTTACCAGGGAGTATGCCTACCTGTTGGGGAAGAAACTGGCGCTTCCCGTGTACCCCCTGGAGGATGCCCTCTATGGCCTGACCCAGGGCAGCCCCATCCTCTATCTGGGCTGGATACATGCCAGCTCGGTCCAGGGCTTTCGCAAAGCGATGAAAGAGTTCCGCCTCTGCGGGGTATGCGGCGTGGGCTTGTGCGATACCGGCACCATGGAAAATGAGGTGCGGAAAGCCACAGCCATCCCGGAAGAGATGCCGCTCTTTACCCTCCAGGGGGGCTTTGACCGGGGAAAGCTAAAGGGAATGGATAAGCTGTTGATCTCCATGCTGGTCAAGGGCCTGTCCTCCAAGCAGCAGCGTACAGAGCAAGATGATCGGATGCTCTATCTGCTGCAGCGGGATGGTCATTACGTCCGGGAGGAAAACCTGACGGCGGTTATGAACTGGTATGCCTCCTTGAAAGAATAACAGTACCCCCTGCCTTGGATCACAGAAGGCAGGGGGCATTGTATCTGGGGTTACAAAATCAGGGGTCACTTTTTCCGCAATGACAGCCACACTTTCCCCCGCAGCCGCTGGGGCAGCCGATGCACTTGACACCGCGCTTCTTCGCCCGATAGAGGTATCTGCCCGCCAGACCGATGACGGTGGCAATCACGGCAATAATAATCACGTTTTCCATGGTTATAGTTCCTTTCCGCTTATGATTTGCTGCCCAGCGCGTATTCGGCAGCCAGATTCTTGTTGGCGTTCTGCATCAGATAGATCAGGATGGCCGCCAGAATGGCAACCACGATCAGCCCCAGCAGGAAGCCCGTACCCATGGAACCGGTGGTGATCAGCGTGCCGATCTGATACACCAGATAGGCGACCGTGAAGCCGGTGGCAAACTGCAGGCCCACACCGCCCCAAAACCACTTGCGGTCGTTGATCTCTGCGTGCATGGCGCCCAGGGCGGCAAA
Organism: Bacillota bacterium; assembly: GCA_028719885.1. Taxonomy (GTDB): domain Bacteria; phylum Bacillota; class Clostridia; order Oscillospirales; family Oscillospiraceae; genus Faecousia. Next base: position 15,310 of record JAQYLT010000030.1, on the reverse strand, counting down.
GCAGGGGGGCGTGTACAGGTTGAACATCAGATAGGCCAGGGCGGCCACCTTGGTGATGGCAAACACGGAAGCCACCTCTGTGCCCGCGCCTTCCATCAGAGCCAGTTCCTCCGTGTTAATCAGATTTTCCAGACCCACGAAGCAGACGGCCAGGGTACCCACCACATTTTCCTTGGCAATGAAGCCGGTGACGGCAGCCGCCGCCAGCTGCCAGGAAAGGGTTCCAACGATGGGCACCAGCAGGTAAGCAAAGGGACCGGCAATGGAAGCCAGAATGGAGTCGCTGGCCACTTCGGCCACTTCAAAGCTCCAGGTAAAGGTCTGCATGATCTGCACCACGGTGTTGCAGACCAGGATAATGGTGAACGCCTTGACAATGAATGCCCAGCCCCGGGAACACATCTCCGTGGCGGCCCGCTTCAGGGAGGGCAGCTTGTATTCGGGCAGCTCCATGATGAAAAAGGATTTCCGGTGCCTGTAGCCTGTGATCTGGTTCACCAGAAGGGCACCCAGCAGAATCAATACAATGCCCACAAAGTACATGAGCGTACCAACCCAGGAGGCGTCCGCAAAGAATGCACCGGCAAACAGGGCAATCACCGGCAGCTTTGCGCCGCAGGGCATAAATGGGGTCAGCATGGCAGTGGCCCGGCGTTCCCGTTCATTGCGGATGGTGCGGCAGGCCATCACGCCGGGAATGGCGCAGCCGGTGCCCACCACAAATGGAATCACGGACTTGCCGGAAAGACCCACCTTTTTGAAAATGGGGTCCAGCACCACCGTGGCCCGGGCCATGTAGCCGCAGTCCTCCAGCAGGGAAATGAGGAAATACATGACCATGACCAGCGGAAGAAAGCCAATCACAGCGATGACGCCGCCAAGGATGCCATCCACCAGCAGTGCCTGCAAAATAGGAGCCGCGTTCTCCACCAATCCGCCGACCCATTCCTGAAAGGTTTCCAGCCAGCCCACCAGGGTATCCGCAATCCAAGGACCGACCCATGCCTGGGAAATCTGGAACACCAGGAACATCACCGCCGCGAAAATCACCAGGCCCCCAAGGGGGTGGGTCAGCACGGCATCTATTTTATCCTGAGCATTTTTCTCCCTGGTCAGAACCTTTCGGGTCTCCACGGAAGCGACGATTTTGTTTACAAACTCAAATCGCTTCCGGTCAGCCGCCTCCACCGCTTGCTTGCTGGTCAGGTCCACGTCGCCCTGGTGGTAAGGTGCTTTCTGGCCTTTCCCACGGAGCGCTGCGGCAGTTTGAACAATCTCCCGAAGTCCATCCCCGGTGGTTGCGGTGGTGTCCAATACCGGGCAGCCCAGCTTTTCCGCCAATGAATTGATATCGATTTTCGTCTGCTTTTTCTCGTTGATGTCGTGCTTATTCAGCGCCACCACCACGGGAATGCCCAGCTCCAGCAGCTGTGTGGTGAAGAAGAGGGAGCGGCTCAGATTGGTGGCATCCACAATGTTGATGATGGCGTCCGGATTCTCGTTTCGCACATAGGAGCTGGTGATGCTCTCCTCCGAGGTAAAGGGCGACATGGAGTAAGCGCCGGGCAGGTCAACGGCAATCAGTTCCGTTTCTCCGGCAAAGGCCTTTTTAATCAACGCCTCCTTCTTGTCCACGGTCACCCCCGCCCAGTTGCCAACCTTTTCATTGCGGCCGGTCAGTGCGTTGTACATGGTGGTTTTCCCGCTGTTGGGATTGCCTGCAAAAGCAATTCTCATTTTCATTTCCTCCTTTTTCGTGGTTGTTCTGAAAAACAGTTAGCAAAAGCTAACTAACAGATATAGATAAGGACAAATTGGCGCTTCTCAGGTTGTGTCGTAGGGAATGCATTTATGCATTCCGCCTCGGTAACGTTTTTATCGGGGGATATTGAATGGAAAATATCGGAAATAATTGGAACTCGTTACCATCCAACGAACCTGTCAAATACCAATCTATCGCCATGCTGCGTGGGGCCGATCTGCATATCGGCGGATCACCTTTGTCCGCGGTTATATGACAATGGCCTCCGCCAATTGCTTGTCGATGCTGTATCTTCCGTCCTTTACCGAGACAGTGCAGCTGCCCCTGCGGCGGGAAATCACTGTGATCGGCTCACCGCTGTAGCAGCCAAGGGAGAACAGAAAGGAGTCCAGCTCTTCATCCTGGGTGTCGATCCGCTGAATGGTATATTCCTTGCCTTCTTCTGCTTTCGTCAAATTCATACGTCATCACCTGCTTTAGATTGATTGAGGTTAGTTAATGCTAACCGCTAAGCTGAAAAAAATTAGCAATTGCTAACTGCTGATTATCATAACGGCATTGATAAGATTTGTCAATACTTTTTTCAAAAATATCCGTTACAATTTGAAAGCACGGGGCATACAAAACCAGAGCTGCTCCGGCTACGAGCAGCTCTGGCTGGAAGAGGGGAGTATGGATACCCCTGTTCCCCAAAATGCAAATAGGAGATGTGGCTAGGAGCTGTTGGGGAACGAAATTGATTCAAAAATCTTCAAAGAATAACCATTGCCGTTTTGGCATAAGCATGGTACAATGATAATGAACTGCTATCTAAGGAGGGACAGCTATGCGGTATTCTGTGGAAGAGATCAAGAAAATCGTTGCAGTTCTTGCGGCCCAGTACGGGGCGGATCGTGTTTATCTGTTTGGTTCTTACGCCAGAGGCGATGCCGATGCGGACAGTGATATTGACCTGCGGATCGATAAAGGTTCCATTCGTGGGTTGCAGATGGGTGGACTTGCTGCAGACTTAGAAGACGCATTCGGGATACATGTAGATTTAGTCCCCACCGGAAGTTTGGACAGTAAATTTCTGCATTCCATTTCTGATGACGAGGTGTTGCTCTATGAAGCCTCTTGACCGTAATATCAGCATTTTAGAGCATATTATTGCGTACTGCGACCAGATCGAAGAGACGATCCGCCGTTTTGGAAAGGACTACGATGTGTTTTCAACAGATGCCATCTACCGAAATGCGGCAGCCTTGTGTGTCCTGCAAATCGGTGAACTTGCCGGAAAGCTGACAGATGAATTCCGCACAGCACATCCGGGAGCACCCTGGCGGCAGATTCGGGGTATGCGGAATATTGTGGCACACAGCTATGGTACTGTCGATCCAGAGGTCACTTGGGAAATTCTGACAGAAGACATTCCAAAGCTGAAGGCATATTGCCATCAAATCATTACAGAAGCAGAGCGTTATGATTCATAATGGAAACGGATAAGCCCCGGTAGATGACACACAGTCGTCTACTGGGGTCGTTTTCATAACGTATTCCCAACCATACGTTCACCTATAAAGAGGAATGTGCATCAAGCAGTTGCAGCGGTTTCTTAGATTCACCATGCTGATGTGAGCTGTGCTGACTTTGTTCATTGCATTTATCGGGAAATCGTGTTATCCTATAGACATTGCTGAACACTGACAGAAAAGGAGAATGGTGTATGGCAAATTTTACAAAGAAAGCAATCCGAGATTCCTTTGTGAAGCTTCTGAACGAAAAACCGTTGAGTCAGATTACGGTCAGGGATATTGTGGAGGACTGCGGGGTGAACCGCAACACCTTTTACTATTACTATCAGGACCTCCCTCAGCTGATGGAAAGCATTGTGAACGAAGACGCGGAGCGAATCATCCGGGAGCATCCCACCATCGATTCTCTGGACGACTGCATCAACGCGGCGCTGGAATTTGCGTTGGCCAACCGAAGAGCGGTGCTGCATATCTATCATTCCGTCAACCGGGACATTTATGAGCAATACCAATGGCGGGTCTGTACTTATGTGGTCACAGCGTATGTGGACAGCGTTCTGGGTGACCGGAAAATGTCTGAAGAGGATCACACAACCATTGTGGATTACCTGAAATGTGTCAGCTTCGGCATGATTATGGGCTGGCTGGAAACCGATATGAACCCGGCTGCATTGGCCCGGTTCCGGCGGATTTTGGAATTAAAGCGCGGCGATCTGGAACATCTCATTGACCGGTGTGAGAAATAATCACTAGGCAAACCTACCCCCTGTGTCTGAATTTTGGGCACAGGGGGTACCTTTGTCCATAGGAAAGGAAAAATCTTCCCGCTATAATGAGGGCACAAACTAAGAGCGCCTCGAAACGAGAGGATGCCGAAACAACTAGGAGGAAAAAATATGTATTATTCCAGCGGTAACTATGAAGCCTTTGCCCATCCCAGAAAGCCTGAGGGCGTGGAGAATAAATCTGCCTACCTGATCGGCAGCGGTCTGGCATCCCTGGCGGCTGCGTGCTTCCTGGTGCGCGATGGCCAGATGTCCGGTCCCCACATTCATATCTTGGAAAAATCTACCATTCCCGGCGGCGGTCTGGACGGAGATCACATCACGAACGTAGGCTATGTCATGCGCGGCGGTCGGGAGATGGACAACCACTTTGAATGTATGTGGGACCTGTTCCGCTCCATTCCATCCATAGAAACGGAGGGTGTCAGCGTTCTGGACGAGTACTACTGGCTGAACAAGAAGGACCCCAACTACTCTCTGTGCCGCGCCACGCAGAACCGGGGCGAGGACGCCCACACGGACAGGAAGTTCGGCCTCTCTGACAAAGGCTGCATGGAAATCATGAAGCTCTTCATGACCCCGGATGAAGCCCTGGACAACGTCAAAATGACCGATATCTTCGACAAGGATGTGTTTGACACCAATTTCTGGATGTACTGGCGCACCATGTTTGCCTTCAAGGACGACCAGAGTGCTCTGGAAATGAAGCGGTATATGCAGCGGTATATCCACCACATCGGCGGCCTGCCCGATTTCACAGCCCTGCGTTTCACCAAATACAACCAGTATGAGTCCATGGTGCTTCCCATGGTGAAGTATTTGGAGGAGCATGGCGTTCAGTTCCACTACAACACCGCCGTTACCAATGTCCTTTTCGATATTTCCGGCAATCGAAAGACTGCCAAGACACTGGTTCTGGAGCAGGACGGAGAAACCAAGCAGATCAGCCTCACGGAGAATGACCTTGTGTTCTACACCAACGGCAGCAATGTGGAAAACTCCACCTATGGCTCTCAGACCAAGGCCACCGGCATGGACGGAGAAATTCACGAAGGCGGCAGCTTTGCTCTTTGGCGCAAGATTGCCGCTCAGGACCCCGCTTTCGGACACCCCGACAAGTTCTGCACCGACCCGGAGGACAGCAACTGGGTCAGCGCCACAGTCAATACGCTGGACGAGAAGATCCTGCCTTATATTCAGAATATCTGTAAACGGGATCCCCTGTCCGGCAAGGTGGTTACCGGCGGTATTGTCACCGTGAAGGATTCTTCCTGGCTGCTGAGCTGGACCATCAACCGCCAGCCCCAGTACCGCAACCAGCCCAAGGGGCAGGTGCTTGTGTGGCTGTACGGCATGTTCTCGGATCGTCCCGGAGACTTTATCAAAAAGCCCATGCGTGAGTGCACCGGCATGGAAATCTGTGAGGAATGGCTCTATCATCTGGGTGTTCCTGTGGATCAGATCGAGGACCTGGCTAAGAACAGCGCCAACACCGTCCCGGTGATGATGCCCTTTGCCAGTGCCTATTTCCAGCCCCGTGAGGCTGGTGACCGCCCCAATGTGGTTCCTGCCGGTTCTGTGAACTTCGCTTTCATCGGCAATTTCGCGGAAACTCCCAGAGATACGGTTTTTACCACGGAGTATTCCATCCGTACCGCCATGGAGGCCGTCTATACCCTGCTGGACATCGACCGGGGCGTGCCGGAGGTTTGGGGCAGCGTTTACGACATCCGCGATCTGCTGAATGCCACCATCCAGCTCCGGGATGGTAAGCCCGTGACGGAGATGAATTTCAGCTTCCTGGAAAAAATCGCTGTGAAAATGCTCCTGGAAAAGATCAAAGGCACAGAGGTGGAAAAGCTTTTGAAGCAATATCATGTCATCGAGTGACGAAGCAGGAGGCCTTTCCTCCCAGCGCTGTATAAAGGAGAGATAACGATGTCATTAACCGAAAAAATCAAAAAGGTATCCCTGCGTACCGCCTTTGGCTATCTGGAAAAGAACCCTGAGGAGAACGCTTTGAAGCTCATGAGTTGGGTAGATAAACTGGCAGGGGAGGGGCCTGACAGCTTCCCCACCCAGCGTGCCGCTGTCCGAAATGTTCTGGAAGATCCCCAGAACAATATGTACCAGCTGGTCATGAGCATTCTGAAAGAAACCGATCCCGGTGTTCTGAAGTCGACCTTTGAGAACTTCTTCCTCAACGCCAACATCATCGGCTGGCCCAAGCAGGAGGAATATCGAAAGAAATACAACTGCAATATCCCCTGGGCAATCCTGTTGGACCCCACATCTGCCTGCAACCTGCACTGTACTGGCTGCTGGGCAGCGGAGTATGGTAATAAGCTGAACCTGACCTTCGACGAAATTGACTCCATCATCACCCAGGGCAAGGAAATGGGTGTGTATATGTACATCTACACTGGCGGTGAACCGCTGGTGCGTAAAAAGGATCTGATTGCCCTTTGCGAGAAGCACAGCGACTGCCAGTTCCTCTCCTTTACCAATGCCACCCTCATTGATGAAGCTTTTGCCGATGAGATGCTTCGGGTAAAGAACTTCATTCCCGCCATCAGCATCGAGGGCTTTGAAGCCGCCACCGACGGCCGCCGTGGCAACGGCACTTACCAGAAGGTCATCAAGGCCATGGCTATTCTGAAGGAAAAGCACCTGCCCTTTGGTCTGTCCTGCTGCTATACCAGCCAGAATCTGGACTCCATCAGCTCCTACGAATTCATCGACAAAATGGTGGACTGGGGCGCCCGGTTCGTGTGGTACTTCCACTATATGCCTGTGGGCAACGATGCCGCGCCGGAGCTGCTGCCCAACCCTGAGCAGCGGGAATTCATGTATCACCGCATCCGGGACATTCGCGCCACCAAGCCCATCTTCGCCATGGACTTCCAGAATGACGGTGAGTATGTGGGCGGCTGCATTGCTGGCGGACGGCGGTATCTGCACATCAACGCCAACGGTGACTGCGACCCCTGCGTGTTCATCCACTATTCCAACGCCAATATCCGGGACATGAGCCTGCTGGATGTGATGCGTAGCCCCATCTTCATGGCCTACCACGACGGTCAGCCTTTCAATGACAATCATCTGCGACCCTGTCCCATGCTGGAAAACCCGGAAAAGCTTCGGGAAATGGTCAAGACCACCGGCGCCCATTCTACTGACCTTCAGTCTCCCGAGACGGTTGACCATCTGTGCGATAAATGCGAAGCCTACGCCAAAAACTGGAAGCCCACCGCTGATGCCCTGTGGCAGTGCAGCTGCGCCAAGAAACAGGGGGCGGAGAAATCATGATTTCCGATTTTGGCTCCAATACGGCAGAGCGTCCCTGGAAGCGGACAGATTTGGCCGCCTGATTGGAGTAGCCGGATCGCGGTGCAATTACAGCCGGATTGTCATGAAACCGTGGACAATCCGGCTTTTCTTATATGAAAAATGACAGGAGGAATTCTCTGTGTATTGGAACAAACGAATTCAGGCGGCCAAGCTGGGTTACATTCTGCTGTCCGTGGCGCTGTGTGCGCTGGGAGGCGTTCTGATTGCGGTTCCGGATTTTTCTGCCGCACTTCTGTGCCGCCTGGTGGGTGTAACCATGCTTCTGTTCGGCGCGGTGAAAATCATCGGCTATTGCTCCAAGGATCTGTACCGGCTGGCCTTTCAATATGATTTGGCTTTTGGCATTCTGCTGATTGCCCTGGGTGGGATTCTGTTGTTTCGCCCGGATACCATGGTTCAAATCATTTGCATCATCATGGGTGTCTGTGTCTTGGCGGACGCACTGCTGAAAATACAGATTTCCATTGATTCCAAGGCCTTTGGTCTGGAAAAATGGTGGCTGATTCTGGTGGCGGCAATTTTGACCGGCGTTGCCGGATTTCTTTTGGTTCTGCGGCCCATGGAAAGTGCACGAGCCGTGATGATCCTGCTGGGCGTGACCTTGATTACCGAAGGCCTGTTGAATCTCACTACCATTTTGACGGCGGTGAAAATCATTCGCCGTCAATGCCCTGAAATCATTGACACAGATATAGCAGAGTAAAATACCGGATTGCCTTTGGCGCATCCTTCCAAATCGCTATTTTCGAGCTTTTCAACCAGTTTTACCAGAAACCAACAGTGATATTCCCGACAAAAGCGGTAAAGCTATGACTGCGGAAGAAAAACCGCGGAAAACGTCAAAAGGAGAGAATCGAAAATGAAGAGCAACAACCAGATCAACGTTCCCCAGGCGCGGGAAGCAATGGACAAGTTCAAGATGCAGGCTGCCAATGACCTTGATGTTCCGGTTACCTATTGAATGTTGATGGAAATACACAAAAATATTTGATTTAACAGATGGTTTCCAAAATCCAGAGACATTCAAATATTGCATCAATACTTATGGATAATCCTTAGTAGATTGATAAAAAAGGAAATAATAACGCCAGAAGTTCGGAAAACAAGGAACTTCTGGCGTTATCCATTTTAGGAGGAATTGTTTATACCCCCAAAATCAGAAAAAACACCCGCAAAAGTGTCCAAAATCAGGCATGACCAGCTTCACCCCCACCCGTTGAGCCCCTTTGGTATCCGGGATGATCCCAGCATGATGGAGCTGGTGGAGAGTGTCAAGCAGTTTGGCGTGTTGGTTCCTGCCATTGCCCGGCCAAGGGAGGATGGCAGCTATGAGCTCATCGCCGGGCATCGGCGGCAGAAGGCGTGTGAGCTTGCCGGTCTGGATTCCATGCCGGTGATCGTGATGAACCTGGATGACAACGATGCCATCATCCAGATGGTGGAAAGCAACATCCAACGGGAGAATATCCTGCCGTCTGAACGGGCCAAGGCATATAAGCTAAAAATGGAAGCCCTAAAACGTCAGGGCGCACGCTCTGATTTAACTTCGCCGAAAATTTCGGCGAAGTTCCGAAGTGACGATTCTGTCGGAGATGAGGCAGGTGTCAGCGGAGATACCGTCCGCAATTATATCGCCCTGAACAATCTGATTCCAGAGCTCATGGAAATGGTGGACGAAAAGAGAATCGCCCTCAGTCCTGCCTATCAGATTGCCGCATTACCGAAAGAAAGCCAGGAACAGCTGCTTGACACCATCGAAAGTGAACAGGCCACCCCATCTCTATCCCAGGCGCAGCGCCTTCGCAAACTCAGCCAGGCCGGAGAATTGAACGAGGACACCATGCTCTCCATTATGATGGAGCAGAAAAAGCCGGTGAGGAACGACATCACCCTGTCCGGGGACAAGCTGAAAAAGTATTTCCCTCGCTCCTATTCTCCCAAACGGATTGAAGAAACCATCTTCAAGCTTCTGGATGTCTGGCTGAAAAAGCGACAGCGTGAAAATAGCCGCTAATATCCCTTGAACCAGATTTTAACGGCTCGGAACAATCTGGCCGTTTTTTCATAGATGACCTTGACTTTCAGATATGTGGATGTATAATATAAACGAAATTATCATAAAATAACTTATCATAAGGAGGCGCACGTATGAAGTTTATAGGCCGAAAAGTGGAGCTGGAAAAGCTGAACACAGAGTATGAGCGCGATGGCGGTTTCGTGGTCATCTATGGACGACGCAGAGTTGGCAAAACAACGCTGATCAAAGAGTTTCTGAAAAAGAAGACAGCCTTCTATTTCCTCGCAACGGAAGAACTTGAATCCCAGAGTATAAAGCGTCTGGCTGGCGTCATTGGGCGCACAACGAAAAGCGCATATCTGCAGAAAGTGGCCTTTACGGATTGGCTGGATCTATTCCAAGTGATTGCCGATTATAAACCGGAAGAAAAGAAAGTGCTGGTTATTGACGAGTTTCCGTACCTGGTAAAGACCAATCCAGCCTTCCCATCGATCTTACAGAACGCCTGGGATGAAATTCTGAAAGGCAGCAATGTGATGCTGATCTTGTCGGGTTCCCTGATCGGTATGATGCAGAAACATGCTCTTTCCTATGACAGTCCTCTGTATGGCCGCAGAACCGCGCAGATACGTCTGGCTCCGCTGCCGTTTACGGATATATATGCCGTTCAGAAATTGCCGTTTGAACAGGCAGTGGAACAGTATGCTGTGACGGGTGGTGTTCCCAAGTATCTGGAGTTTTTTGAGGATGACCGGGGACTTGAAGAACAGCTTAAAGATGCCGTTTTATCTAAAAGTGGATTTTTGTACGAGGAACCAAACTTTCTGCTGAAAAGTGAATCTGTGACAGCAGTGAACTATTTCTCCATCATCAAGGCCATTGCAGACGGAAACCACAAGCTGGGCAAGATTGCCGGTGTGCTGGGACAGGAAACTTCAGCTTTGACACCATATCTGTCTACACTTGCGGATTTGGGTTTTATCGAAAAGAAAACGCCGGTAACAGAAAAGAATCCGGAAAAATCCCGTAAGGGACTGTATTTCATCTCGGATAATTTCATTCGGTTTTGGTTCCGCTATGTTTATCCCTATAAGGGTGAACTGGAACTGGACAATATGCAGATTGTTTTGGATGAAATCAGAAAAGACTTTGTAGAGAAATTCGCAGCGTTCGCTTATGAGGACATTTGCAAAAGTATCTTTGCAGAGTTGTGCAGGAATGGGGCGATTTCTTTTGTGCCATCCCGTATCGGTTCTTACTGGTTGAACGATTTTGATGGAGATACGGAAATTGATGTAATGGCCGTAGACCATCAGAATAAGCGGATATTTGCAGGAGAATGTAAATACCATACAAAACCTGTGGATGCGCCTGTCTATTTTACCCTGAAGGAAAAGGTTGATGGCGCTGCTGAAATTCGCAAGGCATACCCGGGGTATGATGTTATCTTCGGCGTGTTCAGTAAAAGCAGCTTTACGCAGCGTATGCTTGATGCTGCAAAAGAAAATACAGGGCTGCTCCTGGTCAATGAGGATCATTTGGTGTAATCCCTATTTCTGCAACAATTGCACATTTGCAGATGCTTTTGGCCTTTGAGAAAACGGCAGGGCGCACGTTCGGAACTTCGCCGAAAATTTCGGCGAAGTTCCAAAGTGACGATTCTATCGGAGATGAGGCAGGTGTCAGCGGAAATACCGTCCGCAATTATATCGCCCTGAACAATCTGATTCCTGAGCTCATGGAAATGGTGGACGAAAAGAAAATCGCCCTCAGTCCTGCCTATCAGATTGCCGCCCTGCCGAAAGAAAGCCAGGAACAGCTATTCGACACCATCGAAAGTGAACAGGCCACCCCATCTCTATCCCAGGCGCAGCGCCTTCGCAAACTCAGTCAGGCCGGAGAATTGAACGAGGATACCATGCTTTCCATCATGATGGAGCAGAAGAAGCCGGAGAGGAACGACATCACCCTGTCCGGGGACAAGCTGAAAAAGTATTTCCCTCGCTCCTATTCCCCCAAACGGATTGAAGAAACCATCTTCAAGCTTCTGGATGCCTGGCTGAAAAAGCGACAGCGTGAAAATAGCCGCTAATACCCCCCATGAACCCTGACAAGTTTTCTTGCCGGGGATTTTTTATGTCCAAAGGAGCATCAGTTTACCCATTGTACATCCGTAAATTTACCTACTCCGCAGAAGATGTGGATTGTAATCTCTGCACCGAGTATACCAGGAAAATCGGCTGCCGTCATGAAGTCTGTCCCTTTCTGGCAGAGCGAATTGAAGCCGGGGTGGTTTCCTATCAGAGTGCTGTCAAAGCCATGATTCCCCGCAGGAGCATTCTTTGGAACCGCTTATCCGCTCTGCTTCAGAACTATCCCGGCTATCTTTGGGCGGACAGCCATCACAAGACCCGGATGGAGCTGTTCAACCACCAGCTGGGCTACAACAAATCCAGAAACACCCCCAGCTACTACGCCGCCATGTTTCTGCTGACTTCCAACCAAGCCCTTTTCAATCGCACCGGAAATTGCTTCTACCGCAGTGGCATTGAGTTTGGTTATGCAACGCTGGGCGGCATGTCCCCGCATAACCAGGCTCTCTATACTGCTGCCAAGGGGCTGCGAAATGCCCGGGGCGTAACCGAAGCGGAACTGGCAGACCCCAGCCAAATCGACGATGAGGCATTTCGTCTCATCATCAACGCCATGCTCATTGCCAAATATGGCACTGATGTATTCAAGCTGAAAGGAGAAACCACCCATGAGCCATGACTACGCCGTGACCGACGGTCACGCCCTGCTTTCCCTCCACCGGTATCTGGAGGATGTTCGCCACATGGTCATTTTCGATGACCTGGTTGAGTACGGACACCACCGGGTTCGGCTCTATCTGCCCGATGCCGCGTTCCAGCTGCTGAAACAGGCGGAGAGCAAGGGCATCGTGAAGATCGTCCACCACGAAGAAATCATCAACGGCCTTTATACCCCGGAGACCAACCGGCAGAAAAAGGGCCACAAGCGCAAGCCCAGATAAATCTATTTTAGGAGGTAACAACATGAACAAAATTGAAAAATTACGGGAAAGTCTCACGACGCTTTTCACTGCCGAGGGAGAGAAATTCTGCTGCACCCCCAATGAAGTCAGACGCCTGCTGATCACCCTGGACTATGGCCGGTTATACCATGCCCTGTGTGATGAAGCGGAAACTGTTTTCACCTATTGTTCCGCCGGGGCTTCCTGCTCAGTTCACCAATACCGGGCATCCAAACTTTTCTACGGCACTGCCACGCTGATTTGGAGCGACGAGAAAGAACCGATTGAGGACGAGGAGGTATCCACTTCCTATTTCCATGAGCTGTGGCTGCTGGACGATATGACCATTGCGGCCACCTCCTGCTTCCGCATGGTGGATGCGGCCATTGGCTATGTGACGGAATACCGGGAATATAAAGGAGAAGAATGGCCGGCCCACATTGCCCCTGTACACATCCTGGAGCTGTGGCAGCACCTGGTTGACAAGTACCACTCCGATGATGATGCAGACGGCGATGATAACCCCATCATCATCTATGAGCCCTGAGTAATCCCAAAATCTCAATAGGAATGGAGCGCTGAACGCTTAGAACAAGCTGGAGGATAACACTATGGCAGTATTTCGTATCGACAAAACCAAAAACTACACCGTGATGGCAAATTACCATCTGCGGGATACATCCCTCTCCCTCAAAGCCAAGGGGCTGCTTTCCCTGATGCTTTCTCTCCCAGAGGGATGGGACTACACCACCAAGGGCCTGGCCTGCATCTGCAAGGATGGCGTGGACAGCATCTGCTCCACTGTCAAAGAGTTGGAGAACGCCGGATATGTCCAGCGCAGACGGCTCCGCAACGAACTGGGGCATCTGACTGAGGTTGAGTACACAATCCTGGAAAAGCCGGTGCGCCCGGATTCCACCGAGAATCCTCCCAAATCAGGAAAAGCACCTAAACGGGAAAACCCAGTCTTGGAGAAACCAGTTTTGGGCAACCCTGTCTTGGACATTCCTGAACAGGTTTTCCCTGAACAGGAGGAACCTGAACAGGAAAATCCCGCCCAATTAAATATACAAGAATCAATTACAGAAAAATCAAATAAGGATCTATCAAATACAGATTCATTCCTTCCTTCTGCGGATGCGGTTCCTCTGACGGACGGAAAGAAGGAAAGAGAAAAGATCAGAGCACAAATTGATTATGAGATTATGCGGGAGCGGTATGGCCGGGAGCAGATTGATGAGCTGGTGGAGATCATGCTGGAGGTTGCCATGAACCGCAGTCCCACCATCCACATTGGCAGGGAGGCAGAGTACGCAACTGCCTATGTCCAGGATCGGTTCTCCAAAATCAACGCCATGCACATCGAGCGGGTATGCGACGGCATCCAGGATAACCGCACCCAGGTGCGAAATACCAAGGCTTATCTTCTGGCGGCGCTGTTCAATGCGGTTTCTACGCTGGACAGCTACTACACCATGCAGGCAAATTACGATTACGGCAGCTCATTTTGAGCTGCTTTTTTCATGCCCGGACACCGGGAGAAAGGAATTTCGTGACAGATTTCAAGCTTATCCATCGGCTGGTAGTCCCGCCCTAGAAAAATACTTTTCCCAGCAAATCCACAGAAAGGAGATGATGCCCAATGCAGGAAGAAGTGGAACAGAGAGTTGTCACCCTCGTCATCAACTGCACAAAGCTGACGGAACAGGAGCTGCGAAAAGCACTGGGGAAATTCCTCGCTCAGATCAAAACCAAGCGCCAAAATAAACAGCCCCACGGCAAGATGACTGTCAAGCAGCTCGCAGCCCAGAACCGGGGCTTGCAGAGCGTTGAGGTCACGGATCAGAATATCGGTTCTTTCAACCGTATTGCCAGAAAGTACGGCATTGACTTTGCTCCTTTTAAGGCAAAGGGACAGAATCGTTACCTGATTTTCTTCAAAAGTCAGGATGCCGATGCCATGACTGCCGCCTTCAAGGAGTACACGGAGCAGATCGTGAACAAGAAATCCAGGCCCTCCGTACTTGCCAAGCTGCAACAGTTTAAGGCGCTGATTCAGTCCGCCGTGGTGGATCGGACAAAGAAAAAGGAGCTGGAGCGGTGAAACAGGTAAACTGGAAGAAAGTCCTTCTGCCTAACATCCCGTATGCAGTCATCGCTTTGTTTGCCACCAAGCTGGGGCAAGCGGCGCGGCTGGCTCCCGGTTCTGATTTCTCCGGGAAGTTCCTGCACTTCATGGAGGGACTGTCCGCCGCCTTTGCCACCGCTTTGCCCGGCTTCCACCCGGTAGACCTCTGCGTCGGTATTGCCATCGCCGCAGCCATACGCTTGGGTGTCTATATAAAGGGCAAAAACGCGAAGAAGTTCCGCAAGAACATGGAATACGGCTCCGCCCGGTGGGGCACAGCGGAGGACATCCGGCCTTATGTTGACCCGGTGTTTGAAAACAACATCATCCTCACCCAGACGGAAAGCCTGACCATGAACAATCGTCCTGCCAACCCCAAGACGGCACGGAATAAGAATGTGCTGATCATCGGCGGCTCCGGTTCCGGCAAGACCCGGTTCTGGTTGAAACCCAATCTGATGCAGTGTACCTCCAAAAAGTACCCTGTCAGTTTCGTTGTTACCGATCCAAAGGGTTACATTTTAAGAATACAGAGAAAATATGTCATTAAAAAATGAAGTGTTTTCTGTGTGTCCTTATTTTTAGCATTATGAAAGGAGCTGAGAAAATGGCTAAAGATAACAGAATAACAGCACTTTATGAGCGTCTGTCTCGTGATGATGAGATTCAAGGAGAATCGAACTCCATAACAAATCAGAAACAATATCTTGAAGATTATG
>JAQYLT010000029.1 GCA_028719885.1 Bacillota bacterium | reverse complement strand
TCCTCCCCTACGGAGGTGGTAACGGACACCCCGTAGGGACACCCGTCCCCGGGTGTCCGATACGGAGATGGTAACGGACACCCCGGAGGGGTGTCCCTACGAAAGTGGTGCAGTGTCGCACAGTGCGTCAAACAACAATTTGTCGCGTTGCTGAGCAAAGCCGATAAGCACAAAATTTATTATCTGGCAAGCGATAACTTGGAATTTGGCGGGACAATTCGTAGGGAATGCATTTATGCATTCCCTACGAATTGTTTCAAAACCAGTTGGATAAATGGTGAAATGCCAGTAATATGTTCCCCAAAATGCCATTCAACGAACTGCGGTGATCATTGGGGGCTTCGGAACGGATAAATCCGTTCCCTACGAAACATCTTGCCAAATTCCAATTTCTTGTTTGACATCATGAACAAATCCCGCGCCGGATGGTGCGGGATTTGTTGAAAAGGGGAATTATTTCATCAGCTTGCAGACCAGCTCGGAGTAAGCAAAGGGGTCCTCCAGAGGCAGCTGGGCCATGAGCTGCGCCTGGCAGCACAAAAGCTGGGCATAGTCCTTGGCCAGCACCGGGTCCTCGGTCATGACCCGCTGGAGATTCTTCACAGCCTCATGCTCCGGGTTCAGCTCCAGCACCCGGCCCACGGGATAGGCGAACTCCGGGTTCACCCGCTTCATGTATTTCTCCATCTCGAAGCTCATGCCGGCCTCGGGCACCATGGCCACGGGGTAGCTGCCCAGATTCTGGGACAGGCGGACCTCCTTCACCTGGTCGCCCAGGCTCTCCTTGACAAAGGTGATAAAGCCTTTCAGCTCCTCCGCCTTTTCCTCGGCCTGCTTCTTTTCCTCGTCGCTCTGCAGGCCCAAGTCCTCGGTGGTGATGTTGCAGAACTTCTTCTCCATGTAGGTCACCAGGGTCTGGGGCACGAACTCGTCCACTTCCTCGGTGAACAGAAGCACATCATAGCCCTTGCTGCCCAGCAGCTCCACCTGGGGGAGCTTGCTTAGATGCTCCCGGTTCTCGCCGGGGGCGAAGTAAATCTTCTCCTGGCCTTCCGGCATGGCCTCCACGTACTCTTTCAGGCTGACGAGCTTACCCTGCTTGTGGCTGTAGTACAGCAGCAGGTCCTGGCAGCTCTCCTTGTGGGCGCCGTATTCGGACACGGTACCGTATTTCAGCTGGAGGCCGAAGGCATTGTAGAATTCCTCGTACTTCTCCCGGTCGTTTTCCAGCATGGCTTTCAGCTCGGACTTGATCTTCTTTTCGATGTTCCGGGCGATGACGGTGAGCTGCCGGTTGTGCTGGAGCATCTCACGGCTGATGTTCAGGGAAAGGTCCTGGCTGTCCACAATGCCCCGGACGAAGCGGAAGTGCTCGGGCAGCAGGTCCTCGCAGTTTTCCATAATCATCACGCCGGAGGAATACAGCTGCAAGCCCCGCTTAAAGTCCTTGGTGTAGAAATCATAGGGCGCCTTGCTGGGGATATACAGCAGGGCCTTGAAAGAAACGCTGCCCTCGGCGCTGGTGTGGATGATCCGCAGGGGCTTGTTGTAGTCGTAGAACTTCTCCCGGTAGAAGGTCTCGTATTCCTCGTCGGTGACGTCCTTCTTGGAGCGCTGCCAGATGGGCACCATGGAGTTCAGGGTCTCCATCTCGGTGTAGGTTTCATACTCGGGCTTGTCCTCGGGGGAATCCTCCTTCTTCCGGGACTTCTCCACCTCCATGACGATGGGGTAGCGGATGTAGTCGGAGTATTTCTTCACCAGGCTGCGGATTTCGTACTCGTCCAGGTATTCAGAGTACTTCTCATCCTCGGTGTCGGCCTTCAGGGTCATAATCACATCGGTGCCGCAGAATTCCCGGTCGCAGGGCTCGATGGTGTAGCCGTCAGCGCCGTCGGAGACCCACTTCCATGCCTGGTCCTGACCGGCCTTCTTGGAGATGACAGTGACGGAGGACGCCACCATGAAGGCGGAGTAGAAGCCCACGCCGAACTGGCCGATGATGTCGATGTCCTCATTTTTCTCCATGGCCTGCTTGAAGCTGAGAGAGC
Organism: Bacillota bacterium; assembly: GCA_028719885.1. Classification (GTDB taxonomy): domain Bacteria; phylum Bacillota; class Clostridia; order Oscillospirales; family Oscillospiraceae; genus Faecousia. Next base: position 23,461 of record JAQYLT010000029.1, on the reverse strand, counting down.
CGGACTTGCAGATGGTGCCCAGGTTCTCCTCCATTTCCTCCCTGGTCATGCCCACGCCGTTGTCGGAAACGGTGAGGATACCGGCGTCCTTGGCCCGGGTGATGGTGATTTTCAGATCGTCCTTGTTCACATTCAGGCTGCTGTCGGTGAGGGCCAGGTAGGCCAGCTTGTCGATGGCATCGGAGGCGTTGGAGATGATCTCCCGGAGGAAGATCTCCCGATGGGTATAGATAGAGTTGATCATCAGATCCAGCAGACGCTGGGACTCGGCTTTAAACTGCATTTTTTCCATAATCAATTGGCTTCCTTTCAAATGTGTCTTTAGCACTCTACGTTGCTGAGTGCTAATAATATATCACAGTTTTCAGAAAATGCAAGTGTTGCGAAAAAAGTTCTTTCTTTATTCACAATTTTGTGGTAGTATTAAAATGTAAAGTTATGTGCCCAGGACGACTTGTGAAACCAGATACTTTCCGCCACCTTCCGAAACGTACGCGGTTGGTTGGACGGGAAATGCAAAGGCATATTCGTAGGGAACGCATTTATGCGTTCCGCCAGGTAATGCTTTTTGAAGCAATCGGTTTAATGGAAAAATGCTGTTGTTTATGTGAAATCTTACCATTCAACAAACCGCGGCAATCATCCAACCTTTCGGAACGGATAAATCCGGTCCCTACGAAAAATCTTTGGGGTGTTTCGGGCACACCTACCTGATCTAATATTTTTCTATATAAGGAGTTAACCATGATTACAGTCAGCAATTTGGGAATGCAGTTCGGCGGCCAGTGGCTGTTTCAGCATGTGGATTTGCAGTTCCTCCCCGGCAACTGCTATGGCATCATCGGCGCCAACGGGGCGGGCAAATCCACCTTCCTGCGTCTGCTCACCGGGGAGCTGGATTCCACCAACGGCAGCATCACCATCGACCCCACCAAGCGGGTGTCCGTTTTGAAGCAGAACCAGAACGCCTACGACGAGTTCACCGTCATGGACACCGTCATCATGGGCAACCAACATCTGTATGATGTGATGAAAGAAAAGGACGCCATCTACGAAAAGCCCGATTTTTCCGATGAAGACGGTCTTCGCGCCGCCGACCTGGAAGCGGAGTTCGCGGAATTGGGCGGCTGGGAGGCGGAGTCCGATGCCTCCCGTCTTTTGCAGGGTCTGGGCATCGGCACGGAGCTGCACTATGACATCATGGGCAGCGTGGATCCCCGGCTGAAGGTGAAGATTCTGCTGGCCCAGGCGCTCTTCGGCAATCCCGACATCGTCATGCTGGACGAGCCCACCAACAACCTGGACATTGAGGCAATCAACTGGCTGGAGGATTTCCTCTTAGACTTCCCCGGCATGGTCATTGCGGTCAGCCACGACCGGCACTTCCTGAACACCGTGTGCACCCACACCGTTGACATTGACTACGGCAAAATCAAGATGTATGTGGGCAACTACGACTTCTGGTATGAATCCAGCCAGATGGTCCAGGCCATGCTTCGCAACAAGAACAAGAAGAATCAGGAAAAGATTGAAGAATTGCAGCTGTTCATCCAGCGCTTCTCCGCCAACAAGAGTAAGGCCAAGCAGGCCACCGCCAGAAGAAAGCTGCTGGACAAGCTGACGGTGGAGGAAATGCCCTGCTCCACCCGGCGCTATCCCTTTGTGGGCTTCCAGGCCGAGCGGGAGCTGGGCAAGGATGTGCTCACCGTCAAGGATGTCTCCGTCACGGTAGACGGGGTGAAGCTGCTGGACAAGGTGTATTTCTCCGTGAACCGCACCGACAAGATCGCCTTTGTGGGTGAAAACGAGCTGGCCCAGACCGCCCTGTTCAAGGTGCTCATGGGAGAGCTGGAGCCGGACGAGGGGTCGATCAAGTGGGGCGTGTCCACCATCCGCAGCTACCTGCCCAAGGACAACAGCGAGTATTTCGACGGCAATGAGATGGAGCTGGTGGACTGGCTGCGGCAGTACTCCTCCAAAAAGGACGATGTGTACCTCCGGGGCTTCCTGGGCCGGATGCTTTTCAGCAATGAGGATGTGTTCAAGCCGGTGAATGTGCTCTCCGGCGGCGAAAAGGTGCGCTGCATGCTCAGCAAGATGATGCTCTCCGGCGCCAACGTGGTGCTGCTGGACCAGCCCACCAACCACCTGGACATGGAATCCATTCAGGCGGTGAACAAGGGCCTGGAAGCCTTCCCCGGGGTGGTGCTGCTTGCCTCCCACGACCACGAAATGCTGACCTCCACCTGTAACCGGGTGATTGCCTTCCAGCCCGACGGCACCATCATCGACAAATACGGCACCTACGACGATTACCTGGAATGGATGGCCCAGCGGAAAGCCGCGGAGCAGTAACGATACGCATACCGGTTTCAATTCGCAGTTAGGGAAATTGATGTTTGGCGGTATGTGTTCGTAGGGAACGGATTTATCCGTTCCGAAACGTGGGTGAACACCCATGGTTCGTTGGATGGTAACGGGTTCCGATTTTTTCAACATTTTTTCATTCAACATACCCCGGTAAAAACGTTACCGAGGCGGAATGCATGAATGCATTCCCTACGAAACATCTCCACAAATTCCAATTTGTCGGCATATTGGCGAACCTGGTAAACGCCATATCTTATATCTCTTTTTGGAGTTGAATTATGGAAAAGATTTTGGATATCATTACGGAAAAAATGCAGCAGGCCTTTGAGAAGGCAGGCTACGACCCCAGCTTCGGCCGGGTGACGGTTTCCAACCGGCCGGACCTGTGCGAATATCAGTGCAACGGCGCTCTGGCCGCTGCGAAACAATACAAATGCGCCCCCATCCAGATTGCGAAAGCCGTAGCAGAGCAGCTGGATAAGAGCGATTACGACATGTGCGAGGCCGTGATGCCGGGCTTCCTCAATTTGAAGCTCTCCGGCGCTTTCCTGGCAGCTTATCTGGAGGAGATGCGTACCCAGGAAGACTTCGGCGTTCAGAAAATCGGCCAGGGAAAAACCATCGTGGTGGACTACGGCGGTGCCAACGTGGCCAAGCCCCTGCACATCGGCCACCTGCGTCCCGCCATCATCGGCGAAGCCCTGAAACGGCTGTACAAATTCCTGGGCTACAACGCCATCGGCGACGTGCACCTAGGGGACTGGGGCCTGCAGATGGGCCTGATCATCGCCGAGCTCCAGGAGCGAGAGCCGGGGCTTCCCTATTTTGACCAGGGCTTCACCGGGGAGTACCCCAAGGAAGCGCCCTTCACCGTCACCGATCTGGAAGAAATCTACCCCACCGCCTCCGCCAAGAAGGCAGACCCGGAATTCTCAAGCAAGGCCCACCAGGCCACCCTGGAATTGCAGCAGGGCCGCCGGGGCTACCGGGCCCTGTGGCGGCACATTATGAACGTGTCCGTGGCGGATTTGAAGAAGAACTACGACAATCTGGATGTCCACTTTGAAAAATGGCTGGGCGAATCCGACGCCGACCCCTACATCCCCGCCATGGTGGAGGATATGAAGAATCGGGGCATTGCCGTCCAGTCCGAGGGGGCCTGGGTGATTCCCGTGGCGGAAGAGGGGGACAAAAAGGAAGTGCCCCCCTGCATTCTGGTGAAGTCCGACGGCTCCGCCATCTACGCCACCACGGACCTGGCTACCCTGGTGCAGCGGATGCAGGACTGGAACCCCGATAAGGTGCTCTACGTCACCGACAAGCGGCAGAACCTCCACTTTGAGCAGGTGTTCCGGGCCGCCCGGAAGGCGGGCATCGTGAAGCCGGAGACGGAATTGGAGCATGTGGGCTTCGGCACCATGAACGGCAAGGACGGCAAGCCTTTCAAGACAAGAGACGGCGGCGTCCTCCGGCTGGAGCAGCTGATTGCCGACATGACGGATTTCGTCCGCGCCAAGGTGGTGGAGAACCAGATCGTCGAAGAGGACCAGGTGGAGGCCACCACTGCCAAGATTGCCATGGCCGCTTTGAAATACGGTGATCTCAGCAACCAACCCACCAAGGACTACAATTTCGACATGGAGCGCTTCGCCGCCTTCGAGGGCAACACCGGACCCTACATTCTCTACACCATCGTCCGGGTGAAGAGCATCCTGTCCCGTTACGGTGCCTGGGAAGCCCTTCCCATCCAGACCCCCGCCAATCCCTTTGCCAAGGAGCTGATGATTGCCATCACCAAGCTGGGCCCCACTCTGGAAGCCGCCCTGCGGAGCTCCTCTCCCAATCTGATCTGCGCCTATATCTACGAGCTGGCAGGCTGCGTGAACAAGTTCTATCATGAGACCCGCATCCTCTCCGAGGAAGACGAAACCCTGAAAGCGGGCTACATTTCCCTCATCGGCCTTGCCAAAAACGTCCTGGAGCAGTGCATCTACATTCTGGGCTTCTCCGCCCCGGAAAAAATGTAAAAGAAATCTCCCATTCCTCCGTTTTTCGGAAGAATGGGAGATTTTTTCTTTTTACTCTCGCAGGGCGGCGGTGAAGCCGGGGGTCTGGGTGATGTTCATGTCCGCATCCACCCACATGACCTCCACATTGTATTGCTCCGCCAGGGCCTTTCCCTCCTCCAGGGGCAGCAGGAACAGGGCGGTGGACAGGCAGTCCGCCAGGCCGGAATCGTCACAGAGGATGGACACGCTGCGCCAATACTCGGAGGGCATCAGGGTGTCCGGGTCTATGATGTGGTGGTAGCGTTTCCCGTCCACGGTGTAGCTGCGCTGGTAGTCGCCGCTGGTCACCAGGCTCTGCCCCGCCAGGCTGACCACGCACAGATTGTCCTCCCCTGCGTTGGGGGACTGAACGGCAATGTTCCATTTCCCGCCACCGGGTTTTACGCCCCGGGTACACACGTTGCCGCCCACGTTGAGCATATAGCCCTCGGGCAGCAGCTGGCTCACCCGCTGGGCCGTCCAGCCTTTCGCCACGGCACCCACATCCAGCCGCTGAGACGGGTCGGAGAGGAAAACTGTCCCAGCCTGCTCATCTAAGAGCACCGTGTCGAAGCTCGTGTGCTTTGCCGCCTCTTTCAGCTTCTCCATCTCCGGCAGGGCCGCATGCTCCGGGTCGTTCAGCCCCGCTTCTCTGGCCTCATGCCACAGATAGAGCACGCTGCCCATTGCCACATTGACCCGGCCTTGGGTAAGCTCATAGTAGTCCCGGCAGTCCTTCAGCAGGTCCAGCACTGCTCTATCCACCTGGACCGGGGAAAGGCCCGCATTGTCGTTGACCTGCTTCAGGCCGCCGGGGTAATCGTTGTAGATGTCAAACAGCTTGTGATATTCCTGCAGGGCCTGATGCACCTGCTCCGCCCGCTGCTGGAAAGCCTGCTCCGATTCTTCATACCCCCGCAGGGTGGTGACGGTGTCGAACACATCCAAAAAAACCGTCTGATACACCTGCTTTTCTTTCTCCCCGCAGCCGGAAAGGAGCACCAGAACAAGCAGGAGGGGAATTATTTTTTTCACCATGGAGCAATCTCCTTTTTCTGATTTTCCTCTATTTTATCAGCCCGCCCCAGCCCTGTCAACCGGGAGGAATTTCCGTTACAACATTGACAATTGAGCCGAAATGTTTTATAGTATCTTCAGTTGATTTGTGTAAATTCAATTAAAAATTTGCAAAAGGATAGGTGAATCAACATGTACATGGACGATTACAAGCGCTGGGCCTCCGCTCAGCTGGAGGACCCGGCTCTGACAGAGGAGCTCCGGAAAATCGCAGGCAGCGACGATGAGATCAAGGACCGCTTCGCCGTCTCTCTGAAATTCGGCACCGCCGGCCTGCGGGGCGTGCTGGGCGCGGGCTCCAACCGGATGAATATCTACGTGGTCCGTCAGGCCACCCAGGGGCTTGCCAACTGGGTGAAGACCCAGGGGGGCAACCAGTTGGTTGCCATCTCCTACGACAGCCGCATCAACTCCGATGTGTTTGCCAAAAACGCCGCCTGCGTTCTGGCTGCCAACGGCATCAAGGTCCGCATCTATGACGCACTGATGCCGGTGCCCGCCCTGTCCTTCGCCACCAGATTCTATGGTGCCAACGCCGGCATCATGGTCACCGCCTCCCACAACCCCGCCAAGTACAACGGCTACAAGGCTTACGGGCCCGACGGCTGCCAGATGACCGACGATGCCGCCGCCGTTGTCTATGCCGAAATCCAGAAAACCGACATTCTGGAGGGTGCCAAGCTCATCTCCTTTGAAGAGGGTCTGGCCTCCGGTCTGATTTCCTATGTGGGCGAGGACTGCAAGGAAGCCCTGTACGACGCCATCAAGGCCCGGTCCGTCCGGCCCGGCCTGTGCAAAACCGCGGGGCTCAAGCTGGTCTACTCCCCCCTGAACGGCTCCGGCCTGGTGCCCGTGACCCGGGTGCTCCACGACATTGGCATTGACGACATCACCATCGTCCCCGAGCAGCAGTATCCCGACGGCAATTTCCCCACCTGCCCCTACCCCAACCCCGAAATCTTCGAGGCACTGCGGCTGGGCCTGGAGCTGGCAAAAAAATCCGGCGCCGACCTGATGCTGGCCACCGACCCGGATGCCGACCGGGTGGGCATCGCCATCCGCTGCCCCGACGGCTCCTATGAGCTGGTTTCCGGCAACGAGGTGGGCGTGCTGCTGCTGGACTACATCTGCGCCGGTCGGATTGAAAAGGGAACCATGCCCAAAAATCCCGTGGCCGTCAAGTCCATCGTCTCCACGCCCCTGGCCGACGCGGTGGCAGAAAGCTACGGCGTGGAAATGCGGAGTGTGCTCACCGGCTTCAAGTGGATCGGCGACCAGATTGCAAACCTGGAAGCCGCCGGAGAAGTGGACCGCTTCATCTTCGGCTTTGAAGAGAGCTACGGCTATCTCGCCGGTCCCTACGTCCGGGACAAGGACGCCATCATCGGCTCCATGCTCATCTGCGAAATGGCCGCCTACTACCGCTCCATCGGCTCCTCCATCAAGGAGCGTTTGGAAGCCATCTATGCCAAGTTCGGCCGCTACCTGAACAAGGTGGACTCCTTCGAGTTCCCCGGCCTCAGCGGCATGGACAAGATGACCGGCATCATGGAGTCTCTGAGAAAGAATCCGCCCGTGGACATCGCCGGCTACAAGGTCACCAAGGTCACCGACTACCAGAAGCCCCAGGAGACCGGCCTGCCCGCCGCCAATGTGCTGATCTACGCTTTGGACGGCGGCGCCACCGTGGTGGTCCGTCCCTCCGGCACCGAGCCCAAGATCAAGACCTATTTCACCACCCTGGGCAAGGACCTGGCCGAGGCCCAGGCACAGAAAGACAAGCTGGCCGAAGCACTGAAGCCCATCCTGGCATAAGCTTTCCATAAAATGATCTCCCATTCAGCAACCGTAACCGGAAGCCGAATGGGAGATTTTTGTGCCCATCGAAATGGCAAATTGGAATTTGGCGGGTTCGTTGAATGGGATATGTTTCAATGTGTGCGTAGGGAACGGATTTATCCGTTCCGCCCGGTAACGTTTTTATGGGGTGCACGTTGAATGGAAAAATGTTGAAAAAAGGAATCCGTTGCCATCCGACGAATCACGGATATTTACTGACATTTCGGAACGGATAAATCCGTTCCCTACGCAAAACACAACGTTTTTTCCATTCAATACCCCCGATGATTTGCGACCAGGGCGGAATGCCTCGTCAAACACCAATTTGTCTGTTTACATTGGGTCCACCCAGATTTGCTCCCCATTGCGGACGAACCCCAGTTTCCCGGTTTCCAACGACACGGCGATTTCAAAATCATTGGTGTCATCCTCACCGGATTTGCTCTCGCTGCATTCAAACACCCAGGCCGGCGTCAGCACTACTTCCGTTTCCTGCACCTCTTCCAGGTATCCCAGGCGGATCGCGCTGCACCGCACGGTATCATGGATTGTAATCTCCGGAATGTTGTTTACCACGGATTCGATTGCCTGTTCCAGAGGGACGGGAGACTGGATCGCCATCCGCTGACTCTCCCGGAGCATGATTCTTCCCTGGCACGCAAAGAGGCCCTGGTTGGAATAAAACCCATGGGGGATCGCGCCACGGCCATAAACGGGGATCCCCTGGTATTCCGGCTGCAGGTTGATGCAGTAGTAGCCCTGCTGTTTTTGCTGGTCGTAGCCCGCCCGCACATTCCAGGGGGTGAACCGGAAGCAGGAATAATCCGACAGCAGCTCCGCCACCGCTTTGGCTGCCTCCTCCCCCGTCATGGTCATCCCCTCGGGGACGATGGAGGTCAGATAGTGGGGCATGAACGTGGTTTTGGGGTCGTCCAGGTCGCTCCCGTTCAAATCCCGCTGCACATCCACGAAATACAGGTAGCCCGCCATCCCGTCCACTGTGCAGTCAAAGCCCAGCAGCAGATTCCCGGTTGTTTCGTCAGAAAGGCCAATATGCGTCTTTCCGCTTTCCAAATCTGCTTCGATTTGGGGGAAGCGCTCCAGCAGCAGCTCCCGGCCCATCCGCTCAAAGGAAGCAGTATCCGTCTGCATCCAAATGGTTTGCATTTCCTGGGACTGGGGAATCACAGCGTCAACGGTCATGGTTTTTCCCTGAATCCGGGTGGAGAAGCGGAGGGATTCTCCGGCAGTCAATTCCCCCAGTTTCTCCATGCTCCACTTGGCGGGGATGGAATCCGGGTTCAGATTGGGAATGGTGAAGTGGATGGGGTAATCCGTCTGCCCGATTTCCGCGTACTGGATGGTCTCCCCCTCCAGCTTGAAGGCGTAGGTCTTCACCCGGTAGGTCAGCTTCACTTCAATCTCCGGCAGGTTCCGGCAGTCCTCCGGCAGCTCCACCTCCCCCAAGCCCATGGCAATGGGGTCAATGGTGAAGATGCCGTTTTCATCCGGATCCCCATGGCAGGGGCCCAAATCCGAATCGTTGGCGTAGACATGGTCGGAAATCCAGGCGTCAGAAACCAGGAAGCTCACACAGCCGTCCTTTTGAAGCTTCTGCTCAATTTGCTGCAATTCCTCCGGCGTCTTTACCAGGCTGCGGTAGGAGGGGTAGCTGTCCGCTTCTACGGTCTGGAACGGAAGATTGGCATAATCCTTGGAGTCAAAGCTGAAATCCACCTGGGGTTCCCGCCTTTGGAACCGGCAGGCCAGGGCGATTTTCTCCCCGTCGTAGTAGTATTCCAGCAGGGTGACGCCCGCCCCATTCAGGCCGGGGATTTGGTAATCTACCTGGGTTTGGACGGCCTGCTCTCCAATGCTCAGCATCATGGCCTGGGTTTCCAGCTGTTCATCCAGCCACTGAGCATAGTCCGGGCGATCCTCCCGGAGTTCATCGTCCGGGGTGACATAGTTGAAGCTGCTCCAATATTTTGAAATCAGGGATTGAATTGCACCGGTGGCGTAGGCGGTAATCCCCAGGGCAAATACCAGACAGGCCGCCAGGATGATCACCGCCAGCCGGCGGCGGGAGGAATGGTGAGATGGATTCATATCGTTCCTTTCCGAGGGGTGCCTGCCACGCTGGGCAATGCAATCCTCCACCAGGGCAGGATCGATTTCATTTAGAATCCGAATGATGGATTCATGGCTCATGGAAGCATCCCCTCTTTCCGTAAGTATTTTTTCAGATTGTCACGGATTCGGAACAGCCGCACGGAGAGGCGGTGGGGCGTTTTTCCCAATTGGGACGCCAGACCGCTGATGGAATCACCGAAGTAATAGCGGCGGATGAACAGATACCGGTCGTCATCAGCCAGGCCCGCCAGAAATGCATTGATGCAGCGGGACAGCTCCTTGGCTTCCATATCCGATTCCACCGAGGCCAGGCTGGGAATGGTTTCCTCCAGCTCCTCCAGGGCCGCGTCGAAGTGGCTGTTGCGCTTCTTCGCGGTGTTGGACTGGTAGCGGGTCAGGGCCTTGTTCCGGGCGATGCCGCAGCAGTAGGCACCCAGGGACCTGGGGCGATTGGGCGGAATGGAATTCCACACCCCCAGGTACGTATCGTTGGCGCATTCCTCCGCATCCTGGGGGTCGGCCAGGATGTTGCCGGTAATTCTCTGAACCGCTTTGCCGTATTTGGAAATCAGTTCCACAATTCCCTGCTCTGAGCGCTCAAAAAACAGGGCAATGATCGCCTGATCCTCCATGCTGAACCACTTCCTTTCCGTTACATCTATATAGTCAGGAATGGGGAACCAATATCTCACAAAAAATGAGCCCCTTTTTTAAGAGGCTCGGAAAATGCAACGAAGCGTTTTGCTTGAATCGGAAAATTGGAATTCGTCAGTATGTGTTCGTAGGGAACGGATTTATCCGTTTCGCCTCGGTAACGTTTTTATTGGGGGTATATTGAATGGAAAAATGTTGATTCTTTTCGTAGGGAACGGATTTATCCGTTCCGCTCCCCTTATTGTTTCAAAATCGGTTGGACAAATGGTAAACACCAATCATATGTTTCCCAAAATACCACTCAACGAACTGCGGTAATCATCGAACCTTTCGGAACGGATAAATCCGTTCCCTACGAACACGTTGAAAGACATTCCATCCAATGAACCCGCCAAATACCAATTTTTACTGCTGGGGGCCGGGGATGACCTCCGGGCCAATGGGGCAGTCGTAGCCCTCGGCGGCGGAGACCGCGAATTCTTCCTTCGCCTTGGCCAGCAGTGCGGGATTGGTCATCAAATCCCAGGCAGTGCCTGCCAGGATTTTTGCCGCCTGGAGCATTCCCTTGTGGGCAATGGAGGTGCGGCCGATGGACACATTCTGCCAGGAATGGCCGGGGCTGCCGCTGACCCAGGTGGCGGTGGTAAACTGGGCGGTGGGGGTGAGCCAGCTCACATCTCCCACATCGGTGGAGCCGGGGCTGTAATCCCAGCAGGGCACATAGGGCATGATAAAATCATTGATGTCCCGCTGGCCGTTTTCCGTCTCCCGGAGGACAAATCTGCGGACGCTGGGGTTGGTTTTGGTCAGTTCCCCGGGCAGTTCCGGCTGGAAGGTCTGCCGCAGCGCATGGGCGTAGGTCCGCTCCGCTTCGGTGTAGACGGGGATGGGCGCCTGGTTCAGATTTTCATACATCACCTGCTCCAGCACCTGATTGCCCACTGTGGAGGCGGTGCCGTCCAGCTGCCGAGAGGTGACCTGGGTGTCGGTCATCAGCGCCGCACCCTTGGCAATGTTGTCCACCCGCTTCAAAAGCGCCTTGGCCTTGCGGACGGTCTCTCCTCGGACCATGAAAATGGTTTTGGCTCCTGCCTGCACCACATTGGGGGACACGCCGCCGCCATCGGTGATGGAATAGTGGATGCTGCTGTTGGGGGGCATGTGCTCCCGGAGGAACTGGACACCCACGTGCATCAGCTCCACCGCGTCCAGGGCAGAGCGGCCGTTGTAGGGGTCGTTGGCCGCGTGGGCCGCCAGCCCCTGGAAGCTGTACTCCACCTGGATGCAGGCGGCGGAGGCCCCCACCTTGATCTCGTTGGTGTCCCCCGGGTGCCAGGTCAGGGCGGCATCCAAATCCCGGAACATCCCATCCCGGGCCATAAAGGTCTTACCGGCGCAGCCCTCTTCTCCGGGGCAGCCGTAGAAAATCACGGTACCCTGCAGCTTCCCTGCTTCCAAGGCCTTTTTGATGGCCAGCGCAGCACCAAAAGCACCGGCACCCAGCAGGTTGTGGCCGCAGCCCTGGCCGTTGCCTCCCTCGGTCACGCACTGTCTCTGGGTGGAGCCGGCCTGCTGGGACAATCCCGACAGGGCATCGAACTCCCCCAGGATGCCAATCCGGGGGCTGCCGCTGCCGAATTGGCCGGAGAAAGCGGTGGGGATGCCGCAGAGCTGCCGCTGCACCTGGAAGCCCTCCTGCTCCAAAAGCTGGCAGTAGTATTCCGCGCTCCTGTATTCCTCCATGGACAGCTCGGACAGCTCCCAGATTTGATCGCTCAGGGCGATGATGGACGGAGCATGATCCTCGATGATATCATATAAAAACTGCTTTTCCATTTACAGCACCTTGGACAAAAAGTCCTGAAGCCGGGGGTTTTGGGGATTGCCGAAAATCTGCTCCGGCGTCCCCTCTTCCAGCAGCTTGCCGTCCGCCATGAACAACACCCGGTTGCCCACCTCCCGGGCAAAGCCCATTTCGTGAGTAACCACCACCATGGTCATACCGGAGGCCGCCAGCTCCTTCATCACTTCCAGCACCTCGCCCACCATCTCCGGGTCCAGGGCGGAGGTGGGCTCGTCGAAGAGCATGACCTCCGGCTCCATCATCAGCGCCCGAACGATGGCAACACGCTGCTTCTGGCCGCCGGAAAGCTGGATGGGATAGGCATCCGCCCGATCCTCCAGGCCCACTCTGGCAAGCAAAGCTCTCGCCTTCTGCTCCGCCTGCTGCTTGTCCATACCCTTTACCTGGATGGGGGCAATGGTCATATTCTGCAAAATGGTCTTGTGGGGGAAGAGGTTAAAATGCTGGAACACCATGCCCATCTTCTGCCGGTGGATGTTGATATCCAGCTTCTTCTTTTTTCCGTCAGGGCCCACGGTGTATTTCTGGGTGATGTCCACCCCGTCAAAGATAATGCTGCCGTCGGTGGGCACCTCCAAAAGGTTCAGACTTCGCAGCATTGTGCTCTTGCCGGAGCCGGAGGGGCCGATGACCACCATCACATCCCCCTTGTTGATGTCCACAGACACATCGTCCAGGGCCTTGATGGCACCGTGGTTATAGTATTTTTTCACATGCTGAACCTGAATCAGCTTATCTCCGGTCGCCACGGCTCATTCTCCTTTCAAAATAGGCAATAATCTTGCTGGTGGGGAAGGTGAGGCAGAAGTACACCACCGCCGCGATGATCAGCGGCTCTCCGATGGAGAAGGTGGCGCCCTTGATGGAGTTCACGCCGTACATGATCTCCTGCACGCCGATGGTATAGCAGATGGAGGACTCCTTGATGATGGTAACGAACTCATTGGCGATGGCGGGCAGGATGTTCTTGATGGCCTGGGGCAGCACAATGAGCTTCATATTCTGCCACTGGGTCATGCCCAGGCTCCGGGCGGCTTCCGTCTGGCCGCCGTCGATGCTCTGGATGCCGGAGCGGATGATCTCGCTGAGGTAGGCGCCGGAGTTCAGGGACAGGGCAATGACGCCGGGGAGGAACCGCTCAAACCGGATGAAGCCAAATATGCGGAACTTGGGCAGGGATACCCCCGCCAGCAGCACATTATATACAATGAACAGCTGCACCAGCAAGGGCGTGGCCCGAAGCACCTCCACATAGACCGTGGCAAGGAATTTGGCGATTTTGATATTGGACAGGCGGCAGATGGCAAGAAACAGCGCCAGAATAAAGCCAAACAGCACCGTGAGGGCGGACAGGGACAGGGTGCAGATCATGCCCTGCTTGATGAGATCGATATACTCAAAAGCCTTTTGAAAACCGCTGATGGAAAGCAAAAAATACCAACTCCTTTTCTTTATAAAACCGAGATTTCCCCGGAAGGGCTTCTTCCGGGGAAATCATTCAATTTCGTGGATTACTTGTCTTCCAGCAGGCCTTCGTAGACCTCACCGGAGGCCAGCTCGTTGGCTTCCGCCACGAAAGCGTCCATGCTGCCGTCTTCCAGGGCGGCGGCAATGGCCTCGTTGATGCCGGCAAGCAGCGCTTCGTTCCCCTTGTACACGCCCACAACGCTGCCTTCCTGGTCGTAGGGAACGGGCAGGATCACCGCCAGCTCGGGGTAGTTCTTGGCGTAGCTCTCAGCCACGGCGGTTTCGATGTAAGCGCCGTCCAGGTGACCGGCCAGCAGCTCGGCAATGATGTCGGTGACCTTGCTCAGCTCCACAATGTCTGCCTCGGGAGAGTTCTCCTGGGCCAGCTTCACCTGAATGGAGCCCAGCTGGGCGCCGATCTGATAGTCGGCATTATTGGTATCCTCCAGGGAGGTGAACAGGTCAGCCTTGTCCTTCACGGTGACAAAGGACTGGCCGCCGGTGTAGTAAATGTCGGAGAAGTCCATCTTCTCTTCCCGGGCGGGGTCAGGGGAGTAACCGGCCATGGCGCAGTCCACATTCTTGGCGGCCAGCTCCATCAGGGTTCCGTCAAAGTCCATGGGGATGACCTCCAGCTCCAGGCCCAGGTAGTCGGCGATGTACTGGGCCAGGGCCATATCGAAGCCAGCCAGGGTGGGGTTGCCCTCTTCATCCAGGGAGTAGAACTCATAGGGAGCGAAGTCGGGGCTGGTGGCCACGGTGAGCACACCGGGATTAATGGTGGTGATTTCTTTCGTTTCCTCTGCACTGCCGACCATCACGAAGAGGCTGGACAGCATGGCCAGAGTGAGAACCAGAGCAAGGAACTTTTTCATGGTGCATTTCTCCTTTTTAAATGATTATACAGCTTGTGGCTGCTTTTCTTTGATGATGGGATTATACCACGTATAATATTCATTGTCAACTGCATTATCATACAACATCTTCCCGGGCATCCCCCGGTTTTTCTATGAAATAATCACAAAAATATGCAAAGTCCCATGGTATACACGGATATTCAAAATCTGTATTCAGCTTTCATATGTATATTTATTCATTACGATCAAAAATTATTCACATCCTCCGGGGCAAAAAAAGCTACCCCCATCCTTTCGGAATGAGGGATTGCCTTTATTTGCCGCCCATCATTTTGGAATAGGCCCGGATGATGGGTTCAAAAACCTCCGCCTCGGTGGGGGCCGGACGGAATACGACCTGCTTCTCCGTTTCATAGTCCAGCAGCCGGTAGCTCAGAAGCAGCTCCATGTTCTGCCGCCGCTCTTCGGCGGTATTCAGCTCCCGTCGGCTGTGGATTCCTTTCGCCTCGAAGCTCTCCCAGCGGAGGGTGGCCATAGTGTCCCGCAGCGCTTCGATGCCCTCTGCCTTGGTCATATGCTCCGCCGTCATGGGTGCGGCAAAGCGCACACGGCATTCCGAGGTCAGCTTGTCGTAGCGCAGAATCACGGGGATGATCTGGGCGCCGGTCTGCTGGGCCACATCGATAATGCCCCATTTCATCGGATACATGGGCAGCGCGTCGGACACATTGGAGGTGCCCTCGGGGAAGAGAATCACATTCTTCCCCGCCCGAAGCTGTGCCGTCATGGCCCGCTTGCAGGCAGCGGTATCCTCCCGGTTCAGCCGGTCCACAAAGATCACCCCGTTGGCTCTCAGAAAGAACTCGTCCACCGGGAACAAGCTTTGCTTCCCGGCCACAATCACTGCTCTGCCATGGATGGCATTGCAGACTATGGTAATGTCCAGGCCGCAGTAATGATTGGGGGCGAAGAGAATGGGCCGGTCCGGCAGGGGCTGGTAATCATTGTCCCGGACGATGCGGAATTTCAGAGTCTGCCGGGCCATGGCCATCAGAATTGGATGGAAGAGGTCCCGGCAGGCAGCGGCAAAGCGCCCCTCCACAAAGGGTTGATGGTTCCGCTCCTTTTGGCTGGAAGTAACCTGCATGAATGCCGCCCCCTCTGCTGTGATTGTATTCAGTATACCATATCCCGCCGCAAAAGGCCATGGACAAAAGCACTTTATTCCAGTAAATCGACGTTTCTGCCGATTCTTGACTTTTTCTTCGGAAGATTGTATACTGTTTTACGGTTGATACCGGGATTTCCCAAATTATTGACGGCAAGGAGATGAGGATTCCACCATGGACAATTCCGAAAAAGAACTGACGGGGAGGCCCCGCGGCCAATTCGTTACGAACCTTGGGCAGTCAACCCACAACTCCTGGGCCCCTCGACCGGTACTCCCTCGGTAATTTGTAATTTGGCGAGATGTTTCGCAGAGAATGCATTCCGCCTCGGTAACGTCCTTTTGTGGCAGTAGGATGAATTGTAAAACGTTGGAATTTGCGTAGGGAACGGATTTATCCGTTCCGAACCCCCCAATGATCACCGCAGTTCGTTGAATGGCATTTGGGGGAACATATTATTGGCGTTTTACCATTTATCCAACCGATTTTGAAACAATACGCGCGCGGAATGCATAAATGCATTCCCTACGCACACGCCGGAAGATGTCCCATTCAACATACTGCCAAATTCCAATCCGTCCGCTTGCGGAAAACGAGCCAAAAAGCATATCGAATTTGTAACAGTCGGAAGATGAAAAATGAAATGCAGCAGGCGTGGTTACGAGCCACGTCTGCTGCTTTTTCTCCAGGGGGCTGAAATTATCCCTTTAAGAAAGTTCCAAGAATGCTTCTGCCCAGGGAGGCGCCCAGGTTGCCGCCCAGTTTTTTGCCGAAGCTGCCACCCAGGCTTCCGCCCAGGTTCTTGCCCACTTCCCGGCCAACGGTGCCCACAATGGAATTGCCCACGCTTTTGACGCTGGAACGGAAGGCCTTTTCCTGCTTCTCTTTCTCCCGCTGGGCCGCCTTGGCCTCCCGCTCTGCCTGGCGCTGGGCCTCCTTTTCCGCCTGAATGCGCTGCTTTTCCGCCTCCTTTTCCTGAGCCTGACGGCGGAGCTCCTCTTTCATTTCGGCAGCCAGCTGCTCATTTCTCCGGGTCAGGAATTCATAGGCGGAGTCCCGGTCCACCATATTCTGATAGCGCAGATAGAGGTTATTCACCAAATAGGCCTTTTTCTTCTCCTCATCGTCGATGGCGCCCATCAGGCTCTGGGGCGGCAGGATCCGGCATTTTTGCACCATGGTGGGGATGCCCTGTTCATCCAGCACGGAGATCAGCGCCTCTCCGGTGCCCAGGTTCAGCAGTTCCTCCTTGGTGTTGAAGGCAGGGTTGATGCGGAAGGACTTGGCCGCCGTGTTCACCGCTTTCTCATCGGCGGGGGTGTAGGCCCGCAGGGCATGCTGAATCTTGTTGCCCAGCTGGCTGAGCACCCCATCGGGAATGTCCTTGGGATTCTGGGTGATGAAGAAAATGCTCACGCCCTTGGACCGGATCAGCTTCACCACCTGCTCGATCTTTTCCAGCAGCGCCTTGGACACGCCCTTGAACAGCAGATGGGCCTCGTCGAAGAAGAAGACCATCCGGGGCTTGTCCAGGTCGCCCACCTCCGGCAGGGCCTCGAACAGCTCCGAGAGCATCCACAGCAGGAAGGTGGTGTACAGGGAGGCATCGTTCATCAGGCTGCGGCAATCCAGAATGTTGATCATGCCCCGGCCAAACTCCGTCTGGAACCAGTCGGCAATGTTCAGGGCGGGCTCGCCGAAGAACTGCTCTCCCCCCTTGGCCTCCAAGGCCACCACGCCCCGGAGGATGGCGTTGATGCTGGCCTTGGCGATGTTGCCGTACTCCGCGGAATACTGGGCGTTGTTCTCCGCCACATATTGCAGCATGGACTTTAAGTCCTTGGTGTCGATGAGCAGCAAGCCCTCGTCATCGGCGATTTTAAACACAATGGTGAGGATATCCGTCTGGGTGGGGTTCAGGTCCAGCAGCTTTGCCAGCAGCAGGGGGCCCATTTCCGAAACGGTGGTCCGCAGGGGGATGCCCATCTGGCCGTACACATCCCAGAAGGTGCTGGGATAGGCCTGGTACCGGAAGCCGCAGTCGGCAAGGCCGAACCGGGCAATCCGCTCCTGCATATCCTGGCTGTCCGCCCCGGGGCGGCACATGCCGGAAAGGTCACCCTTTACATCCGCCAGGAACACGGGGACCCCCGCATCGGAAAAGCTCTCCGCCAAAACCTTTAAGGTGATGGTTTTGCCGGTGCCGGTGGCGCCCGCGATCAGGCCATGGCGGTTGGCCATCTGAGGCAGGATGCATACCCGTTCTCCCTGGTCGTCGCCGATCCAGATTTTGTTGTCAAAATACATTTGATTTCCCCCTTATTGGCAATTTTCTCTTTTTAATTCATTATAACATAGCTCCGCCGTTTTGCAAGAAAAATCCCTGCCAGAAGCGGCAGGGAAATTGAAATATGCAGGGGTGATTCGTAGGGAATGCATTTATGCATTCCGCCTCCGTAACGATTATCCGAGGTATGTTGAATGGAAAAATGCTGAAAAAGCAGGAACCCGTTACCATCCAACGAACCATGGATGATAATTGACGTTTCGGAACGGATGAATCCGTTCCCTACGAACACCTGCTGACAAACACCCATTTGCCGTCGGCAATCCGTTTTGGGTTATCTCTCTCAGGGCTCCTGTTTTTCGCTGCGCTCCACCCGGGGAATGAACCGGTGGGCCACCTTTCCCTTGCCCTTTTCTTTCACATAGAAATAACCGATGACGGAGAACACCACTGCGCCGATGAAGTTCACAAACAAATCCTTCATGGTATCGATGATGCCGATATCCAGATAGCCGCCCAGGCCCAGGGCTTCCTGGGTGCCGTCGGAGTGGACCAGGATGGTATCCGTAATATCCCGGATGTGGACCACCGTATTGGTAAGGGTGGGGTCCATGTTCACGGAATGGATGGCGTTCACCACCGTATCCTTTTGCATATCCATGCCCAGGAAATAGTCGCCGCTGAATTCAAAGAACTCCCACAGCACGCCCACGGTCATGGAGAAGCAGAAGGACACAATGGCCAGATACAGCGGCGACAGCTGGAAGGAAAACCGGTCGTTCCGGTTCATCATGTCCACCAACGCGAAGCCGATGGCCGCGCAGAGGAAGCCATTGATGGTGTGGAGCATGGTGTCCCAATGGGGCACCCGGACATAGAAGCTGTTGATCTCTCCCAAAATTTCCGCCGCATACACGAACAATAGAATGATAATCTCCAAGGTGCTGGGCAGCACGATCTTCATCTTTTTGGAGATGATACTGGGCAGCACCAGCAGCACCAGCGACAGCGCGCACAGAAACACGGTCTGATATTCTCTTCGGAACACCCCGCGAACCAGCGTGAGAATCACCAGTGCCCGCAGCACAAGATATACGGTGATGGTGGCCTGATTCTGATAAGGCCGGTTGTTTTTCTTTTTTCTGTTCCGTGCCATTCCCATACCTCCAAGCATTCTTTTTTCGGGATAAGAACCATTATACCAGCCTTTTCCCCGGGGTCAAGGCTATTTTTCACTTTCGGCAGCCCCGGCCATGGGAACGCACACATCCACCCAGGCGGCGCCGGTAAGCTGCTCCAATTCCTCCGGCGTCAGCTTCACCGCGCTGTTGTCGCTGCCGCAGGCGGGATACACATGCTCAAACCGCTTGAGGGAT
The DNA here is from genome assembly GCA_028719885.1 of Bacillota bacterium. Classification (GTDB taxonomy): domain Bacteria; phylum Bacillota; class Clostridia; order Oscillospirales; family Oscillospiraceae; genus Faecousia. Next base: position 4,320 of record JAQYLT010000029.1, on the reverse strand, counting down.
TCATCCAGATAAACCGCGGCCGACGGATTCACCCCAAAGGGGCACACGCCGCCCACATCATAGCCGATCAAAAGATGCACCTGGTCGAAAGTGAGCATTTTTGCCTTCACGCCAAAGCGCTGCTTGAATTTGCCGCTGTTCACTTTCATATCCCCGGCGCACACCACCATGATGGCCCCCTCCCCATCCACAAAGGTCAGGGATTTGGCGATCCTTGCCGGTTCCGTCCCCAGGGCATTGGCCGCCAGCTCCACCGTGGCGCTGGACACGGAAAAGGTCCGCACCCGGTCTCCGTAGCCCCGCCGGGCCAAAAAATCATATGCTTTTTCAAAGGCCATTTTTGTTTCCTCTCTCAATAAATCATTCCAAACACCGCTGCCGCCGCCACGGTGAGGATGCCGGAGACGGCAATGGAGAGTCCGCTCATGGCGCCCTCCACCTCTCCCAGCTCCATGGCCTTGGCGGTGCCGATGGCATGGGCAGCAGAGCCGATGCCGATGCCCTTGGCGATTGGATTGGTGATGGCAAGCAGCCGGCACACCGGCTCTGCCAGCATATTGCCCAGCACGCCGGTGATGACGATCACCGCCACGGTGATGGACACGTTGCCCCCCAGCTGCTCCGACACCCCCATGCCGATGGCGGTGGTGACGGATTTGGGCAGGAAAGTGACGTACTCCGTATGACTGAAATGGAACACCACAGCAAAGAGCAGCACCAACGTCACCGAGGTCAGCACCCCGGAGAGAATCCCAGCCAGGATGGCCAGGGCGTTTTTCTTCAATAGCTCCAGCTGCTCATACAGCGGGATGGCCAGGCAGACTGTGGCCGGGGTGAGCAGGTAGCTGATGTATTTTGCCCCGGAATAATACACATCATAGGGAATTTTGAAAAAAGCCAAAACGCCGATGACCAACGCTGAGGCAATGAGCAAGGGATTAAACAGGGCAATGTGCCATTTTTTCTTGCAGTACAGTCCCACCTGGTAGGCCGCCAGACTGAGCACCGCACCAAAAAACACGGATTGGGAAAGCAACTCAACCATGCTTCTTCTCCCCCTTTCCGGTAAACAGCTGGGTCACCCGTCCGGCCACCCCCATCACCGCCACGGTGGTGACGATGGTCAGCAGGCCGTATTGCAGCCAGGAGGAAGCGATCAGCTCCCAGGATTCCAGCACCCCCGCAGCAGCGGGAATGAACATCACCGGCATGATCTCCACCAGAAAATGCCCCGTCTCTTTCACCGCATGGATGGGAATCGCCTTGGTCACCAGCCCCAAAAACAGCAGCACAATGCCGTAAATGCTCCCGGGAATGGGTGCCGGAATCCAGAGGGAGAGCAGCTCCCCCAGGCAGGAAATGGCCAGAATAATGGATAATTGCTTGAGATATTTCATATTTTTTTGCCTCTTTTTAGAATTGTTTGTACCGTAATCGGGGGAATTGGAATTTGTAGAGTACCTTTCGTAGGGAACGGATTTATCCGTTCCGCCCGGTAACGTTTTTATGGGGTGCATGTTGAATGGAAAAATGTTGAAAAAAGGACCCCCTTACCATCCAACGAACCAGGGATATTAACTGACGTTTCGGAACGGATAAATCCGTTCCCTACGAACACATATCTACAAATTCCGATTTTACGTACGGCGGACTTCCCCGGTGAGCTTTTGTTTCAGGATTCGCCGGTAGCAGATTCCCAAATACGCCGCCACGAGAACCCAGGCGGCGGCATCCATCAGATACAGCCCCGTCACGCCCAGCAGCCGGGTCATATCGTCATTCACTGTGCTCAGCTCCGTTTCCGTTGACCAGTCCGTTCTCAAAATAAAGCAGGATACATTTCCTTTCATTATAATCCATGGAAATCAGATTGTAAATATCAATATTTTGCGATTTTTCCTGGCTTTTCCCTTGCCAGGCCCGGGCCGGCCATGTATAATGGAAATGGATTTTACCGCCTGATTTTTTCGGAAAGGATGGAATAAAAAATGGCAGAATCCCCTCGTCCTTATCTGGGCTTTATGCTGGATGTGTGCCGGCACTATATGCCCATTGAGGACATTTTCAAGCTCATTGATGCCGCTGCGGTCTGCGGCCTGAACACGATGCACTGGCACCTCACCGACGACCAGGGCTGGCGGATTGAAATCAAGAAATATCCCGCTCTGACGGAAATCGGCTCTCGCCGGGGCAATTCCCTTTTCGGCAATGTGTCGGAAACGGAGCACAACTGCGGCTTCTACACCCAGGAGCAGGCCCGCCAGGTGGTCGCCTATGCCCGGGAGCGGGGCATTGACATTGTGCCGGAAATCGAGATCCCCGGCCATGCCAGCGCCATTCTGGCCGCCTATCCCCAGTTCGGCTGCCGCCGGGAGGTGTTCCAAAAGGGAGTGCTCCGGGAGATCGACATGCCCTATTCCTATGAAGTTGTAACCATTCCCGGCATTTTCCCCAACCTGATCTGCGCCGGCAAGGAGGAATCCCTCCGTTTTTTGGAGGACATTCTGGATGAGATGGCAGAGCTCTTCCCCGGACCCTATGTCCACATCGGCGGCGACGAGGCCGTCAAACTCCACTGGCGCCGCTGCCCGGACTGCCAGCGGCGCATCCGGGAGGAGGGCCTGGCGGATGAAGAGGCGCTGCAGCGGTGGCTGGTGCTGCAAATCGGCGAATACCTGGGGAAAAAGGGAAAAAAGGTGATCGTTTTCAACGAATGCCTCTCAGGCGGCCCGCTGCCGGAGCACTTTATCGTGCAGCACTGGCTGGGCAATGACCTTGAAACCGCCGCATTCATGAAAAACGGCGGAAAGGTCATCCGGTCGGATACCTCCCATTACTATTTCGACTATCCCTACTCCATCACCGATGCCTTTGACATCTGGAGTGCCCCAAGGATTCCCCACTACGCCGAAGGGGCCGAAGAGAATCTCCTGGGCATGGAATGCATGCTGTGGACGGAACGGATTCCCAACCTGAACCGTGCCGCCCAGCTGCTGTTCCCCCGGCTGACCGCCGCCGCCCTGAAGGCTACCAGGCCGGAGGACTACCCCAGCTGGGAGGCCTTTTCCGCCGCTTTGGAGGAAACGCAGGAAAAGCTCACCGGCCTGGGTCTCACCGGTGCACCGAAGGAGCTCTGGCGACTCTCCCCGGAGAACCGGGAGGCCGACCGTCTGGCGGATGAACAGATTCGCAGCGCCCCCGGCATGGAGAAGGTGGAGCGGGAGGAATGCCGCCTGCTGGTTCAGGAGGCACTGGAAAAGCTGCTGCATCAAATTGGGATGCCTCGGAGCTTTGCCCTGCAGGTGATGGACTGTGCCTTTCAGGCGCTGCCGGGATATTGCGGCGCAAGTTACAGCGATGGCGGCAACGGCGCGGAAATTCTGGCGGAGCAGCTGCTCACAGCTGTAAAAAATAAAGAGGAAGGCCCCTGGGAGGCCATCCCTCAGGAAATCTGGATCGACACCATGAAGTGCTTCACCCGCTTTGTGAACGAGCACTACCGCTCCCTGGGATACTACGGCTTCGACCGGGCCTTCTGGACCACCCGGCAGATTGGCGCCCGGCTCTTCCGCATCGGCCAATTGGAATATGAGCTGTGGGAGGAAAACGGCCAGCGAGCCATTGGCTTGCACATTCCCTCGGACACCAAAATGGACATGGCCCTTTTGGATGAATCCATCGAACAGGCGCGGGAATTCCTGAAAACCCACTTCCCGGATTGGGCGCAGGTGCCTATGGAGTGCGAATCCTGGCTCCTGTCCCCGGCGCTGATTCCCATGCTTCCGGCAAGCTCCAACATTCTGCGGTTCCAGCGGGCCTTTGACATCACCTCCGTGGCCCCAGAGCCCATGGATGTGCTGGAATGGGTATTCCGGCTGACCGAGGCCCAGCAGAAAACCACTCCTCTGGAGGATTTGGCGGAGGACACCTCCCTACAGCGCAGCCTCAAGGCCTTCCTCCTCTCCGGAGGAAAGGTGGGCGTCGCCAAGGGAAAGCTGGCCCGCCGCTTCTCCGAAACATAATAGCCGCGCCGGGAGCAGCAGCTCCCGGCGTGATCTTTATTCGCAGATGGGGAAATTGGAATTTGTCAGTATATGTTCGTAGGGAACGGATTTATCCGTTCCGAAGCCCCCAATGATCACCGCAGTTCGTTGAATGGCATTTGGGGGAACATATGATTGGCATTTCACCATTTATCCAACCGGTTTTGAAACAATACGCAAGCGGAATGCATAAATGCATTCCCTACGCAAAGTCTGGCGTGTTACCATTGGACGAACCTGAGTGTTTATCGGAACGGGCGGAACGGATAAATCCGTT
>JAQYLT010000028.1 GCA_028719885.1 Bacillota bacterium | reverse complement strand
AATTGTTGTTTGACGCACTGTGCGACACTGCACCACTTTCGTAGGGACACCCCTCCGGGGTGTCCGTTACCATCTCCGTATCGGACACCCGGGGACGGGTGTCCCTACGGGGTGTCCGTTACCACCTCCGTAGGGGAGGATTATCCTCCCATGCAGTTGGCTGATGCGATTCAAGCAACAATTTGCTGAGTTAAACCGATAAGCATATTGAAAAATATCGATGCAAAGCAATATCGATTTTCGTCTCACAAAGAATATCGATAAAAAATGATATTTACTTCGTAATCGATATTTGCAAAGCAATCGATATGCGCTGCGGCACGAAAGAGATTCATACAAACCGCCAAATTCCAATTTGTCTGTTTGCCCACCAAACCCGGCAGCCTGATTTCGTATTCTTCTTCCTCCTTGGAATGAAAATCCCCCCGGGAAAACCGGAGGGATTTGAAAACGGATGGAAAAAATTACACCGCGTGGCCCTTGCGGCGGATGACCTCCAGCACCTGATCCACGTATTTCTCGCAGGTGTCGTGGTCCTCGGCCTCCACCATCACCCGAATCACGGGCTCGGTGCCGGATTCCCGCACCAGAATGCGGCCGGAATCTCCCAGCGCAGCGGCAACCTCTGCCACGGCAGCCTGGACATCCTCGTCCTCCTGGGCGTTGGCCTTGTTGGCCACCCGGATGTTCTTCAGCACCTGGGGATAGAAGGTGAAGCCCTGGCAGAGCTCGGAGAGGGTCTTCTTCTTGTCCATCATCACTTCCATCACCATCAGACTGGTGAGGATGCCATCGCCGGTGGAGGCATGCTTGGAGAAGATGATATGGCCGCTCTGCTCGCCGCCCAGCCGGTTGTTGTTCAGCATCATGTGCTCATAGACGTACTTGTCTCCCACCTTGGTCTTGGCGTATTCAATGCCCAGCTCGTCGAAAGCCTTGTACAGGCCAAAATTGCTCATGACGGTGGTGACCACGGTGTTGCCCGGCAGCAGGCCCTTTTCCTTCATGTACTTGCCGCAGATATAGAGGATGTGGTCGCCGGTGACCACGTTGCCCAGCTCGTCCACGCACAGGCAGCGGTCGGCGTCTCCGTCGTAGGCGAAGCCCACATCCAGCTGATTGTCCACCACAAACTTCTGCAGCACCTCAATGTGGGTGGAGCCGGCGTTTTTATTGATGTTGTAGCCATCGGGCTCAGCGTTGATCACAAAGGTCTTGGCCCCCAGGGCATCGAACACGGATTTGGCAATGTTCCAGGAGCTGCCGTTGGCGCAGTCCAGGCCGATGCGCTTGCCCTTAAAGGAGTACATGCCCAGACTGATGAGGTAGCCCACATACCGGTTTCGTCCGGCCACATAGTCCACGGACCGGCCGATCTGGTCCCGCTTGGCCAGGGGCAGCTCATCCCAGTGCCGGTCGAAGGCGAACAGGTCCCCGTCCAGATAGGCCTCCACCAGGCGGATGACGCTCTCGTCCATCTTCTCGCCGGAGCCGTTGATCAGCTTGATGCCGTTGTCGTAATAGGGGTTGTGGCTGGCGGAGATCATGATGCCGCAGTCGAAATTGTCGGTCCGCGCCACATAGGCCACGGAGGGGGTGGTGGTGACGTGGAGCAGGTAGGCGTCCGCCCCGGAGGCAACCAGGCCGCCCACCAGGCTGTATTCAAACATATAGCTGGAGCGGCGGGTATCCTTGCCGATGACGATTCTGGCCGGTTCGTCGGACCCGGCGCGGTGCTTCAGCTGGCCGTAGTACCAGCCCAGGAAGCGGCCGACCTTAAAAGCGTGGTCGGCGGTGAGGGTGCAGTTGGCCTCCCCCCGGAATCCGTCAGTGCCGAAATATTTACCCATAGTTCAATTTCCTTTCAATAGATACGAGATAAAAGATATAAGATATGAGATACGGGGGAGCCCCCAGTCAATTGGCAAATTGGTGTTTCGTAGGGAATGCATTTATGCATTCCGCCCGTTCCGATAAACACCCAGGTTCGTCTAATGGTAACGCGTCGGATTTTGCGTAGGGAATGCATTTATGCATTCCGCCTTGGTAACATTTTAATCGAGGTATGTGGAATGGAAAAACGTTAAAAAAGCAGGAACCCGTCACCATCCCGAACACATACCGGCACTCTTTTTTCAAACCTTTTTCACAACGACGCCGCCGGTTTTCCAGATGCTGTTGGCCGGAACCACGCCCCGGACGCAGCTGGTGGGATAGATATTGGAGTGGGGCCCGATGACGGTGCCGGGATTCAACACGCTGTTGCAGCCCACCTCCACAAAGTCGCCCAGCATGGCGCCGAATTTTTTCAGCCCGGTGGGGATCTGCTCTTCGGTGGACTTCACCACCACCAGGGTCTTGTCGGATTTCACATTGGAGGTCAGGCTGCCCGCGCCCATGTGGGACTTATAGCCCAGGATGCTGTCGCCCACATAATTGTAGTGGGGCACCTGGACGTTATCGAAGAGGATGACGTTTTTCAGCTCCACGGAGTTGCCCACCACGCAGTTCTCCCCCACCAGGGCGCTGCCGCGAACAAACGCGCAGTGCCGCACCTCGGTACCCGCGCCGATGATGCAGGGGCTGCCAAGGAACGCAGTGGGGGCCACGGTGGCGGTGCGGTGGACCCAGACCTGGGGCTGTACCTCCACAAAATCATCACCCAGCCGGCTGCCCAGCTCCAGGATCATGTCCTTAATGCCTTTCAGCGCCTCCCAGGGGTAGGTGAACTGGCTGAGGTAGCCTGCGGCGGCGGTATGGTTCAAATCGTAAAGGTCCTGAATGGTATACATAATATCTCCTTTCGGATGCGGCACACAGTCCTGCCGCCGGGGAATCAATGGAATTTTCAGGGTAACTATACACCCCTCTGCCCCACTTGTCAATAAAAAATCTCAAAACTTGCATAATTCGGCAATATATTTGCATATTTCAACACTACCGCCCGCGATTCCACCCAGGCCAGGGTGGTTCTATTCTTCTTGCTGCCGTCATATTCTGAAGCAAACCATGGCAGGAGCCCTCTCCTGCCGGATGAGGAGGCTGGCTATGGAGGAAATCTATTCGGAAATTGCCGCGCGAACCGGCGGCAATATCTATATTGGCGTGGTGGGCCCGGTGCGTACCGGCAAATCCACCCTGGTCAAGCGGGTGATGGAGGAGCTGGTGATCCCCGCCATCCAGGACCCCTACCGCCGGGAGCGGGCCAGGGATGAGCTGCCCCAAAGCGGCTCCGGCAAAACCATCATGACCTCGGAGCCCAAATTCGTGCCGGAGGAGGCGGTGGAAATCTCCCCGGACGGCACCTCCCGGCTCCGGGTGCGGATGATCGATTCCGTGGGCTACATGGTGGAGGGCGCCGTGGGGGCGGAAGAGGACGGGAATCCCAGGATGGTCACGACTCCCTGGTTTGACAAGGAGATCCCCATGACCCAGGCGGCGGAGCTGGGCACCAAAAAGGTGATGGAGGAGCACTGCTCCATCGGTCTGGTGGTCACCACCGACGGCACCATCACCGACATCCCCCGCCAGGACTACCTGGAAGCGGAGCGCCGGGCCATTTTGGACATGAAAGCCACAGGCAAGCCTTTCCTGGTGGTGGTCAACAGCCGGGAGCCCGGCAGCAGCGCGGCCAGAGCGGCGGCGGAGGACATCACCCGGGAGCACGGCCTGCAGCCCTACATCACCGATTGTCAGAGCCTGGACCGGCAGGGCATCGGCAGGCTGCTGCTGGCCATTCTGGAGGCTTTCCCCATGACGGAACTGCGGGTGTACCTCCCCCGGTGGATGGACGCCCTGGAGCCGGAGCATCCGGTGAAAGCAGCGCTGTACCAGGCCCTGCTGCAGCGGGCGGGGGAGATTCCGGACCTGGGCCATGCGGAGGCGGCTTTGCAGCCCCTGGCCCAATTGGAGCAGGTGCAGGATTTCCGGGTCAGAGGTGTGGACCTGGGCAGCGGCGTGGTTTCCTGCGCCATGGTATTCCCCGAGTCCCTGTTTTATGAAATTCTCAGCAGCCGGGCGGGAATGCCCATCAAAACCGATGGAGAGCTGCTGAAGCTGCTGTCGGAGCTCTCGGATATCCGCCGGGAGTATGACAAGATTTCCTCTGCCCTGGCCTCGGTGAAGGCCACAGGCTATGGGGTGGTGATGCCCACGGCGGAGGAAATGAAGCTGGAAACCCCGGAGATTCTCAAGCGGGGCGGCTCCTACGGCGTGCGGCTCCGGGCAGGCGCTCCCTCCATCCACATGATGCGGGTGGACATCGACACCCAGATCAGCCCCATGGTGGGGGATGAAAAGCAATCCCGGGAGCTGATTGCCTACCTGAAGGATGAGGACCCGGAGAAGCTCTGGCAGAGCAATATTTTCGGCAAATCCGTGTATGAGCTGATTCAGGAGGGCTTGAATGCCAAGCTGGTAAGGATGCCGGATGAGGTTCGGGGCAAATTCCGGGGCACCTTGGAAAGAATCGTCAATGAAGGCGCCTCCGGATTGATTTGCCTGATTCTGTAGGATATTTTTCCACAGTTTCTCCACAGGAATTCCACAGACTTTTACACAGCCGGTATCATAGCGGGTGATGCCCGACAATAGCCAAAATATTTGGATTTCAGCAGCATATCCATGGCATTTTGGCGCTTTTTGTTGAATTCTGTTTCCAATTGTGCCGCGATTTCGGAATCGGTGGGGATCAGCTTCCTCGCGGGCGCGGGCGTCTCCCCCGTTTTTAACCTATCCTGAGCTATATTAACCTGAATTAAACTATCTTTACCTAAACTAACCTGGGTTAACCGGCTGTCACCCAAAAAACAACCATCCGGTTGACAGATGGTTTTCCGGGTTTCCGGGGCTTCTGTGACTTCTTCCGGCTCTTCCGCCATGCTCTCCGCCTGGACTTCTTCCGGCTGGGGCACGGGAGGGGCCGGTTCACTTTTTTCTACAGTGGGTTCCTCCGTCACCTCTGCACCCAGTTGGGGGAACTGCATGAGATACCGGCTGGGGGTGTAGCGGTCTTTGCGGATGAGGTTGTTTTCCTGCCAGCCGTTGATGTGGACC
>JAQYLT010000027.1 GCA_028719885.1 Bacillota bacterium | reverse complement strand
GCGGGCTTTCTTAGATAAAAAAAGAAGGCCCTGCAATGTAAGCAAAGCCTTCTATTTTCTTAGGTTTTTCCCGGTTTTCTCTTAGGGGGGTTGGATGCGTGATTTTGCCCTAGAGAGGATGTGGGAGATTGCCTCGTTACAGTGGGATTATTCCCACTCCACCGTGGCAGGGGGTTTGGAGGTGATGTCATAGACCACCCGGTTGATGTGGCGGACCTCGTTGGTAATGCGGTTGGAGACTTTCGCCAGCAGGTCATAAGGGATGCGGGCCCAGTCGGCGGTCATGAAATCGTCGGTGGTAACGGCCCGGATGGCCAGCAGGTGATCGTAGGTCCGGTGGTCCCCCATGACGCCCACAGTGCTCACCCCGGGCAGGACACAGAAGAACTGGGCCATATTCTTTTCATAGCCGTTCTTTGCCATCTCGTCCCGGAGCACCCAGTCGGCCTCCTGGAGAATCTTCACCTTTTCGGCGGTGATTTCGCCGATGATACGAACGCCCAGACCGGGGCCGGGGAAAGGCTGCCGCCACACCAGCTCCTTAGGAATGCCCAGCTGCTCCCCTACCCGGCGGACCTCATCCTTAAAGAGGTCTTTCAGCGGCTCGATGGTGCCCAGGAACTGCACGTCCTCCGGCTGCTTGACCATATTGTGATGGGTTTTGATTTTATCCGCCTCCCCCTTGCCGGATTCAATTCGGTCGGGATAGATGGTTCCCTGGGCGAAGAAGCTGTCCTGGCTCCCCTGGCGGCGGATTTCATCCCAGAAGGCTTTATAGAACTCGGTGCCGATGATCTTTCGCTTTTCCTCCGGGTCGGTGACCCCTTTCAGGCAGGAGAGGAAGTGCTCCTGGCAGTTCAGACGGACGAATTTCATATCGAAGAGCTTGGTAAAGGTCTGCTCCACGAAGTCCCCCTCGTCCTTCCGCATCAGACCCTGATCCACGAACACGCAGGTGAGCTGATCGCCCACGGCCCGGGAGATGAGGCCCGCCGCCACAGAGGAATCCACGCCGCCGGAGAGGCCCAGAATCACCTTTTTATCCCCGATCTGTCGGCGCAGTTCCGCCACGGTATCCTCGATGAAAGAATCCATCCGCCAGGTGCCCTCACAATGGCACACATTGTACAGGAAGTTTCGCAGAATCTGCCTGCCATACTCACTGTGGGTGACTTCGGGATGGAACTGAACGGCATAGAGCTTTTTCCCGGCATTTTCCATGGCGGCAACGGGGCACACATCGGTATGGGCCGTGATCCGGAACCCATCGGGCACCCGCTCAATCCGGTCGGTATGGCTCATCCACACCACGCTCTCCGTGGGCACGCCCTCCATCAGTACGGAATCAGCCGCATCCAGAATCAGATTGATCTTGCCGTATTCGCTGGTTTCGGCGGTAATCACGGAGCCGCCGCCCATCCAGGCGGTGAGCTGGGCGCCGTAGCAGATGCCCAGAATCGGGATGCCCAGCTCCAGGACCTTGGGGTCATAGTGGGGGGAGGACATGTCGTACACGCTGTTGGGGCCGCCGGTGAAGATGATGCCGCAGTAGCCCTCGGCCAGGATTTCCTCCGGGGTGATGCCGTTATAGGGCTTGATCTCTGCATAGACATTCAGGTCGCGGACCCGGCGGGCAATGAGCTGATTATACTGGCCGCCGAAGTCCAAAACAAGAATTTTTTCCATTGAGTTTCCATCCTTTCGTTGGATATGGTGGAAGATAGCAGAACAGGGAATGCACGAAGCATTCCCTATCCATTTTTACAGATTAATTTCCGCAATCTCAGCGCCCACGTTTTCCAGGGCAGGCTGCACCTCGGCCAGGTATGCTTCCACCTGCTCCTTGCAGCGGCCGATGTAGTCGCTGGGGTTCAGCAGGGTCTGCATCTCTTCCAAAGTCATGCCAAATTCCGGAGCTCTGGACAGCCGCTCCAGCAGGTCGCAGTCCTCGCCGTTCTTCATTTTGGCGGTGGCCTCCATAGAGCACTTGCGGATGATTTCGTGCAGCTCCTGCCGGTTGCCGCCCCGCTTGACGGCCTCCATCATCAGATTCTCCGTGGTCATAAAGGGCAGATACTCCCTTACGGTGCGCTCCACGATTTTCTCGTTGACATGCAGACCGTCGGTGACGTTCTGGGCCAGGCGCAGCACGGCATCGGCACAGAGGAAGCCCTCGGGCAGGGAGATACGCCGGTTGGCGGAGTCGTCCAGGGTGCGCTCCAGCCACTGCGTTGCAGCGGTCATGGGGGCGTTCAGGGCGTCGGCCATGAGATACCGGGACAACGAGCAGATTCGCTCACAGCGCATGGGGTTGCGCTTGTAGGCCATGGCGGAGGAGCCGATCTGGTTCTTTTCAAAGGGCTCTTCCACCTGGCGGTCGTGCTGCAAAAGCCGGATATCATTGGCCATGCGGTAGCAGCTCTGGCCAATGGAGGACAGCACGTTGAGTATCCGGCTGTCCAGCTTCCGGGGGTAGGTCTGGCCGCAGACGGAGAAGCACTTGGCAAAGCCGAAATCACTGCTGATCATCCGGTTCATCTCGTCGATCTTGGCAGTGTCGCCGTTAAAAAGGTCCATGAAGCTGGCCTCGGTGCCGGTGGTGCCCCGGCAGCCCAGGAATTTCATGCTGCCGATGACGAAGTCCAGCTCTTCCAGGTCGCTCATCAGGTCCTGCATCCACAAGGTTGCCCGCTTGCCCACGGTGACCAGCTGGGCGGGCTGATAGTGGGTATAGCCCAGGGTGGGCATGGCCTTGTACTTATCCGCAAACTGAGAAAGGTTCTTTACCACCTTTAACAGCTCGCCCCGGAGGTAACGGAGGCCGTCCCGGTAGAGCACCACATCCGCATTGTCGGTGACGTAGCAGCTGGTGGCGCCCAGGTGGATGATGCCGGCGGCCTTGGGCGCCACCAGGCCATAGGCATAGACATGGGCCATCACATCATGGCGCACTTCCTTTTCCCGGGCGGCGGCGGCTTCAAAATCAATTTCATTGATATGGGCTTCCAGTTCTTCCACCTGCTCCTGGCTGACAGGCAGGCCCAGGGCATGCTCCGCCTTGGCAAGAGAAACCCAGAGCTTCCGCCAGGTGCGGATTCTGGTCTCGGCAGAGAACAGGTTCAGCATGTATTTGGAAGCATAACGGGAGGACAGGGGGGATTCGTAACGATCAGTCATAGGGCTCTCCTATCAAAAGCTTATCTCAGAATGATGCTGTCCCGCTCGGGACCAACGGACACATAGCCGATGTGGCAGCCGATCTTCTCCTCGATATACTCCACATACCGCTTGGCTTCCACAGGAAGATCGTCCCAGTTCCGGATGGAAGAAATGTCGCACTTCCAGCCGTCCAGATATTCAATCACAGGCTTGGCATCGTTCAGCAGGCAGGGGAAGGGGAATTCGTCGGTCTTTTCACCGTTCACCTCGTACTGGACGCACACGGGGATTTTGTCCATATAGCCCATCACGTCCATCTTGGTCAGGGCGATGTTGGTGGCACCCTGGCATCTGACACCGTAGCGGGTGGCCACGATGTCGATGGGGCCCACCCGGCGGGGACGGCCGGTTTTCGCGCCGTACTCAAAGCCGGCTTCCCGGAGCTTATCCGCTTCCTCGCCGAAGAGCTCACAGGTGAAAGGTCCCTCGCCCACACAGCTGGAATAGGCCTTGACCACGCCCACCACTTCATCGATTTTCACATTGGGCATGCCGGAGCCCACGGGGGCATAGGCTGCAATGGGGTTGGAGGAGGTGGTGTAGGGGTGGATGCCATAGTCCAGGTCCCGCAGCGCACCCAGCTGGGCCTCGAAGAGGATCTTCTTGCCCTGGGCCTGGGCATCCCGGAGGAACACGCCGGTGTCGCAGATATAGGGCTTGATCTTTTCGCAGTAGTCATTCAGCCAGGCTTCCAAATCCTCCATGGTCACGGGCTCCGCCCCGTAGACCCGGGTGAGGGTCAGATTCTTCCACTCCAAAAGGTCCTGCAGATGGGCCTTCAGGTGCTCGGGGTACAGGAGCTCACCGGCCAGCACCGTCTTTTTGGAGAATTTATCCGCATAGAAAGGTGCAATGCCCTGCTTGGTGGAGCCGAATTTCTTGTCCGCCAAACGGGCCTCCTCCAGGCCGTCCAGGTCCCGGTGCCAGGGCATCAGCAAGGACGCCCGGTCGCTGATTTTCAGATTCTCGGGGGTCAGAGCCACGCCCTGCGCTTGAACCTCCTGCATTTCTTTCCACAGGTTTTCCGGGTCCAGGGCCACGCCGTTGCCCAGGATGTTCACAACACCCTTACGGAAAATGCCGGAGGGCAGCAGATGCAGGGCGAATTTGCCGAACTCATTGATCACGGTGTGACCGGCATTTCCGCCGCCCTGGTAACGAACCACCACATCATAATCCTGGGTCAGCAGGTCCACCATGCGACCCTTGCCCTCGTCGCCCCAGTTGATGCCAACAATTGCACAATTTCCCATATCGTTCACCAATTAAGCCAAAGTGGCTTCCATACGCTTCATGATCTCTGCGTAGGCTTCCTCTACACCGCCCATATCCCGGCGGAAACGGTCCTTGTCCAGCTTCTCGTGGGTCTTCACATCCCACAGGCGGCTGGTGTCGGGGCTGATCTCGTCGGCCAGGACGATGGTGCCGTCGCTGAGCCGGCCGAACTCCAGCTTGAAGTCCACCAGGGTCACCCCGGCAGAGAGCCAGAAGGCCTTGAGCACCTGGTTCACCTTGAAGGCGTACTTCTCGATGGTGTCAATTTCCTCGGCAGTGGCCAGTTTCAGGGCCAATGCATGATAGCGATTCAGCAGGGGGTCGCCCAGCTCGTCGTTCTTATAGGAGAACTCGATGGTGGGCTGGTCAAACACGATGCCCTCCTCCACGCCGTAGTGCTTGGCAAAGGAGCCGGCGGAGATGTTGCGGACAATCACTTCCAGGGGAACGATGGAAACCTTTTTCACGATGGTCTCCCGCTCGTTGATCTCCTGGATGTAGTGGGTGGGAACGCCCTGCTTTTCCAGGTAGGCCATCAGGCGGTTGGACATCTGGTTGTTGATGACGCCCTTGCCCTTGATGGTGCCCTTTTTCAGGCCGTTGAAAGCGGTGGCATCGTCCTTATACTCCACAATCAGCTTCTCGGGATCGTCGGTGGCGAAGACCTTCTTGGCCTTGCCTTCATACAGCTGCTGCAGCTTCTCCATGATTCGTTTCTCCTCCTGTTTATTTCCGCCGCCACCGGGGTGACAGCTTGGTATTTTGATGGATTCTGAGGGGAAAAGGCCATTCTGAGCAGGAAAACATGCCCTTTTCTCCAACTTGGAATTTTACAACAACCGCTGCGGTTTGTCAACGATTTATGCCCCGATTCTATCATTAATACAAAAAGCCGCGCTTACTTCTGCAAAAACCCCATGTATTCGTCAAACAGGTTAAAGAGCATATCCCCGGCGCACACCGCCAGGGTGCCCTCGGTGCCGGGAATGGGCACGTGGGTATAGAGGTCCCTGGCCCGGGTGAGCACCAGGGCGGGAATCACATCGTAATCTGGTCCAAAGAGCACCTCCAGGAACTCCACGTACTTTGCCGCCTGGAGCACCTCCTCCGGCTCGATCACATCCTTCATTTTGAACTCCAGGGCAAACACCTTGTTTTCCGTAATCACCAGCACATCGGCATAGATCCGTATATATCTTGCCCGCTTGATGCGGAGCTCAAACCCCAGCTCCCAATCCGGCGCCCACACGCCCTCCAGATCGGCGAACAGATTCATCATCACCTCATGGCAGTCCTGAAAGGAATGGAGCAGTCCCCGGGTGTCGTTGAGATTCCGGCCATTGCTCCGGCAGCCTGCCATCAGCATTTCCAGCCACTGCTCCCGGCCCAGGGACAGAAAATCGGAGACAAAGCCGTAATAGCCGCAGAAATGCTCCAGCCCTTTGTGAGGGCGGCTCTGACGAATCAGTCCGTGCCAGCGATAATCCCGATCCTGATAGCACAGCTCCTGAAGAAACGGAGCGCCGTAGAGATACTGGTTGATCCGGTGCTTGTCTGCCGGAACACAGCTTTCCAGCTCCCGGGCCTTTACCCCCTCCCGGCGGCAGATTTCATGATAAATCCGACGCTCCAGCATATCGGTTTTGTGCAGCTGATTGGCCATTTTCTCCACTCCTTTCGCCTATCATAACATATTTCTCTGAAATGTGCACAGTTTTTTAAAGGGATTTTTTCTGTCAAGTCTCAGCTTCAACAAAAAACTCCCCTTAATTTCTACAAAAACGACAGCTTTCGTTCTGGCTTTTTTTGTAAAAATATGCTATAGTAGAAAAGAGTACAAGTATATCGAAAATGGCATCGCGAGCACTCGCTTTGCAGGCCCCTGACCGGCGGACCCGTCAGGACTTCCAATAACCTACGTGAGGTAATGCCATGGACAGCAGAAAGCGGCAATCCATCAGCGTGATGATTGGCGGCGTGCATTCCTACTTCCCCCAGGAAATGATTCGGGGCATCATCACCAGAGCCCAGCAAGAGGATATCAATTCCTATTTCTTCCTGCGGATTCACACCAAGCCCTTTTTCCAAAGCGTTTTGGGTGATTTCAGCAACAACATCTACGACTATCAATTTAATACCGTTCACGATTACTGCCGTATCAGCGGTACCGACGGATATATCATCAACTACGGCACCATTGGCTTCCACATGAACCAGGACGACTCCTGGAGCTTTGCCCAGCGCTACAACAGCCGCCCCCTGGTGATCGTCACCGAAAAGGTGGAGCTGCCCAATTGCCACAACATCATTTCCGACAACCATCAGGGAATGTATGATGTGGTCAAGCATCTGGTGACCGTTCATGGCTGTAAGAAAATTCTCTTCATGCGGGGGCCCCGGCGGAACACCGACGCCATCGAGCGGTTCCAGGGCTATCTGGATGCCATGGAGGACTTTGATCTCCCCGTAGACGATTCCATGATCGGCGAGGGTGACTTCTCCGCCTATGTGGACGCCGAGGTGGAGCGGGTTCTGGATGCCAATCCCGATGCCGACGCTTTCGCCTTTTCCAACGATGAAATGGCCTCCTCCTGCTACCGGGTCTGCGAGAAGCGGGGGCTTCGCATCGGCATCGACCTGAAAATCACCGGCTACGACGGCGGTGAATTCTCCGATAAGCTGATTCCGCCGCTCACCACCGTGTTTCAGGATGCCTACGGGATGGGCTATCAGGCCGTTGAAGACATGGCCAGAATTTTCCAGGGAGAAGCCCTTACCGACCAGCGCTATCCGGTGCAGCTGGTGACCCGGGAATCCTGCGGCTGTACCCCCAACCGGGACAAGCGAACATTGCTCCCCCAGCAGGCCGCCGACGAGCTCCGTCGGGTCCGGCGAAAGGCAGCCAAGCGGGAGCAGGAGCTGCTGGAATACCAGGGGAAATCCTGGTTCATTCCCATGATGGGCCGGGATTTGAACGACTACGTTCAGGATGAGACGGAGTACTGCTATCAGGTGATGGAAAAGCTGCGGCTGCTCAAGGCCAATGCCGCCTATCTGTTCCTGCTGGACCACTCCATCAGCTACGACGGTGAAAGCGAATGGAACTGCCCGGATAACCTGTATCTGGCCTCCTGCTACCGTCACGGCGAGAGCTACGCCTTCCAGCCCTACGACCGTCCCCATGTCACCGAGGAAAACGGCATCGCCCAGCTCACCGACGATGGAGACAACCATCAGTTCATGTGCTTTTTGCTCTTCTCCGGCGACCGGCAGTACGGCCTTCTGGTCTGCGACGTTCCCCTGGATGAGCTGGCGTTTTTCTACGTGGTCAGCCTGCAGCTGGGCTTGTCCCTGCAATATCTGGAGCTGAGCAAGGTCCAGGAGATGCACCGGCGGCAGATGACGCAGGATATGGAGGCCATCCGGGCCAGAAACCGAGAGCTGGACATGCTCTCCGGCTACGACCAGCTCAGCGGCCTTTTAAACCTGCGGGGCCTGACGGAAAGCGTAAAGGAGCTGTGTAAGGACGGCTTGGAGCAATACGCCTACCTGCTGTACTGCGACCTGGACCACCTGAAACAGATCAACGACTACTTCGGCCACCCGGAGGGCAACTACGCCATCACCGTTTGTGCCAGCATTCTGCGAAGCTGCATCCGGGAGTCAGACAAGCTGGCCCGGGTGGGCGGCGACGAATTTGTATGCTTGGTGCTCTCTGACAGTCCCTCCTTCCCGGAGCAATTCCGGGCCCGGCTGACCGAGGCGCTGGACCACACCAACGAAACCGCCGGCAAGCCGTTCTATGTGGGCATTTCCGTGGGCATTCACGCCTTTGTCATGAAAACCTATGAGGATTTCCTAACCGCCTCCGCCCAGGCGGATAAAAAGCTTTACGAAGCCAAGAAAACACGCCGGGCGGATGTCAGAAAGCCCCTGGCGGATTCCAGCTTCCCCCTGCTTCGCTGAAAAATTTCCCCGGCTGCCACGCAGCCGGGGAATTTGTTATGTGCGCCCGGTGAGCGCACATTCTATAGGGTGAAAGTCCCGAAGTCGCCCGGTAGCGGGAAGATTTAGCCAAAGGCAAGGGTGTCCGTCGTGAGGCGGAATCTGAAGAAAGCCGGATTTTGGGAGTTGAAAGGT
>JAQYLT010000026.1 GCA_028719885.1 Bacillota bacterium | reverse complement strand
TCTGCCCACCGAAACCTGGAGCCTGCAGAACATCTCCGTTGAGGACTACGAGGCTGTGAAAGAGCAGATCAAGTCCGGTGAGATCGTGGTCAGCAACTCCACCGAGGCAATGCCCGAGGTTTCCATCACCGTCAACGAGATTGCCTAAGCAAACCTGAATAGACCCCACCACTCCCGGGAGCTTCGGCTCCCGGGATTTTTTGTAACAGATGTCGGGAAATTGGAATTTGTCGGGATGTTTCGTAGGGAACGGATTTATCCGTTCCGCCCGGTAACGTTTTGATGGGGTGCACGTGGAATGGAAAAATGTTGAAAAAAGGACCCGTTACCATCCAACGAACCACGGATGTTTACCCACCTTTCGGAACGGATAAATCCGTTCCCTACGCACACGTCGGACATGTACCATTCAACGAGCTGCGGTGACAATCGGAGGTTTCGGAACGGATAAATCCGTTCCCTACGAATCATCTCTACAAATTCCAATTTACCTGCCCGCCGGGGGAGGGGGTGGAATGGGATGGAAATCTTTACCAAATATATCGCAAAGAAAAAGATTTCTATTGTGTTTTTTGGGGAAGAGAGATATAATAAAACAATAAAACCGGTGAGGAGTGACGATATGGCGGACTACGTGATTGAAATGCTGAACATCACCAAGGAATTTCCCGGCATCAAGGCCAACGATGATGTGACCCTGCAGCTGCAGCGGGGGGAGATTCATGCCCTGCTGGGAGAAAACGGCGCGGGCAAATCCACCCTGATGAGTGTGCTGTTTGGCCTGTATCAGCCGGAAGCCGGCGTGATCAAAAAGGACGGCCAGATTGTAAAAATCAACAACCCCAACGATGCCACCGCCCTGCACATCGGCATGGTTCACCAGCATTTCAAGCTGGTGGAGTGCTTCACCGTGCTGGACAACATCATCCTCGGCGCCGAGCCCATGAACGGCCCGGTGGTGGACCGGAAAGCCGCCCGGAAGCGGGTTTTGGAGCTGTCGGAGCGCTATGGCCTGAAGGTGGACCCGGATGCCAAGATCGAGGACATCTCCGTGGGCATGCAGCAGCGGGTGGAGATCCTGAAAATGCTGTACCGGGACAATGAGATCCTCATTTTCGACGAGCCCACCGCCGTGCTCACTCCCCAGGAAATCGACGAGCTCATGGAGATCATGCGCTCCTTTAAAAAAGAGGGAAAGTCCATCCTCTTCATCACTCACAAGCTGGCCGAGATCAAGGCTGTGGCCGACCGGTGCTCCGTGCTGCGGAAAGGCAGGTACATGGGCACTGTGGATGTGGCCAAGACCAGCGTGGAGGAAATGTCCCGGCTGATGGTGGGCCGGGATGTGCAGCTGGTGTCTCAGAAGCAGGAGAAAACCCCGGGCAAAACCGTGCTGCGGGTGGAGGGCATGACCGTTCCCTCCCGTGTTCACAGCAACAACGCGGTGAAAAATGCCAGCCTGGAGGTGCGCCAGGGTGAGATCGTGTGCCTGGCGGGCATCGAGGGCAACGGCCAGACGGAATTCGTCTATGCCCTCACCGGCCTGGAGAAAATGAGCGCCGGGAAAATCACCCTGAACGACCGGGATATTTCCAAGGCCTCCATCCGGCAGCGAAGCAAACTGGGCATGTCCCACATCCCGGAGGACCGGCACAAGCACGGCCTGGTGCTGGACTATTCCCTGGAGAACAACATGGTGCTCCAGCGCTACTGGGAGCCGGAATTCCAGCGCTTTGGCTTCATTCGCAGCAAGGCGGTGCGGGCCTATTCCGATCGGCTGATTGAGCAGTACGACGTCCGCAGCGGCCAGGGCAGCGTCACCATTGCCCGGAGCATGTCCGGCGGCAACCAGCAAAAGGCCATCGTGGCCCGGGAGATCGACCGGGACCCCCAGCTGCTCATTGCCGTCCAGCCCACCCGTGGCTTGGACGTGGGCGCCATTGAGTATATCCACAAGCAGATCATTGCCCAGCGGGACGCGGGAAAAGCGGTGCTGCTGGTCTCGTTGGAGCTGGATGAGGTGATGAACCTGTCCGACCGGATCCTTGTCATGTACGAGGGAGAGATCGTGGGCGAGTTCGACCCCAAGACCACCGATGTCCAGACCCTTGGATTGTATATGGCCGGAGCCAAACGGAACAGCTAAGGAGGAAGCGCGATGCAGAAGAGAAAAAATACCCCCCGGCTTTCCGGTGTTTCCGGCGGAGTCGGGACCATGATGGCGTCGCTGGTTTGCGTTCTGTGCGGCCTGGCAGTGGGCTTTGTGGCGCTGCTGGTGCTGGGCGGAATCACCTTGAGCCAGAACGGCGAAGAATTCAACCTGATGAACCTGCTGAAAATCACCTGGGAGCAGGGCTTTAAGCCCATTGTCCAGGGCGGCTTCTATGCCAAGTCCAATGTGATGGGCATGGCCGTGCGAATGGAGATTCTCCAGGCGGCCCCCCTGATCATGACAGGCCTGTCCGTGGCCTTCGCCTACAAAACCGGCCTGTTCAACATCGGCGCGGCGGGCCAGTATACCGTGGGCGCGTTCATGGCGCTGTATTTCGCCATCGTGCTGAAAATGCCCTGGTGGGTGTGCCTCATCGCCTCGGCGGTGGGCGGCGCCATTTGGGGTGCCATTCCCGGCTTCTTCAAGGCGTTTTTGAATGTGAATGAGGTCATCACCGCCATCATGTTCAACTGGATTGGCCTGTACGCCGTGAATACCCTGATTTATCAGGGCGGCAACGGCCCCATGTTCAATCTGAAAACCACCAAAACCTTTACGTTGAAAGAGTCCGCCCCCCAGTCATTGCTGCCCAGCTTCAATGTCACCGTAGGCGGCAAGGATTATTTCGGCAAGATGTTCATGCCCACCATCGGCATCTTCATCGCCATCGCCATGGCGGTGCTCATCTGGGTCATCATCAACAAAACCACCTTCGGCTATGAGCTGAAGGCCTGCGGACACAATAAGAACGCGGCGAAATACGCCGGCATCAACGAGAAAACCAACATCGTCCTGTCCATGACCATCGCCGGCGCGCTGGCGGGTCTGGGCGCGGGACTGTTCTACCTCTCCGGCAGCAAGGAGTGGGAGCCCCTGGTATCCACGGCGCTGCCGGCCACCGGCTTCAATGGCATCTCCGTGGCGCTGCTGGCCTCCTCCAATCCCATTGGCTGCATCTTCTCTGCCATATTCATTTCCCACATCACCGTGGGCGGCGGCTTTATGACGGCCAAGCTCTTCCCCAGCGAGGTGTCGGATATCATCTCCGGCGTGGTGATTTATCTGTGTGCCTTCAGCCTGCTGTTCAAGGGCAGAATCATGAAGCTCTTCGCCCGCAAACCCAGTGCTGAAAGAAAGGGGGACAAAGCGTAATGTGGCTGTTATTGAAGTACACCCTGCTCTATGCCGCCGTGCTGATTCTGGTTGCCCTGGGCGGTATGTTCTCGGAGCGCTCCGGCGTGATTAACATCGCTCTGGAGGGCATCATGGTCATTGGCGGCCTGATGGGCGTGGTGGCCATCAACATTATGAATGCCCTGGGGGCTCCTGTTTTCCTGGGCATTCTGGTGACGGTGGTGGCCTCCGCTTTGGCGGGACTCTTGTATTCCTCCCTGCTGGCCTTTTCCGCCATCAATCTGAAGGCGGACCAGACCATCGGCGGCACGGCCCTGAACCTGCTGGCCACAGCCCTGGCCATGGTCATTGCCAAGCGCATCAACGGCTCCGATTCTCCCAAGATCGTCTATTCCACCAATTCCAACGCGGTGCTCAACAGCTCCCATTTTTCCTTTAACATCGGACCGCTGACCCTGAACTGGTTCCTGCTGGTTACGGTGATCGCCCTGGCTGCTGCCTGGTTCATCCTCTACCGCAGCCGGTTTGGTATGCGGCTGATGGCCTGCGGCGAGCATCCCCAGGCGGCGGATTCCGTGGGCATCAACGTGTATAAAATGCGCTGGGCCGGTGTGCTCATGTCCGGTGTCCTGGGCGGCATTGGCGGCATGGCCTATATCGTCCCTGCCGTGGGCGAGTGGAATTTTGAAATGGGCGTTGCCGGTATGGGCTTCCTTGCATTGGCTGTGATGATCTTCGGCCAGTGGAAGCCGCTGAACATCGCCGGTGCGGCGCTGTTCTTCGCGGTGTTCCGGGCCATGGCCAACATCTTCGATTCCTTTAGCTTCCTGGCAAGGCTGGGCTGGCCCAAGGAAATCTACAACATGATGCCCTTTGTGGCCTCCATGATCGTGCTGGCCTTTACCTCCAAGAGCTCCCGGGCCCCCAAGGCCGAGGGCATCCCCTACGACAAGGGGAGCAGATAAAAAATCAGGACCCGATGGCTGCCACCGGGTCCTTTTTTGTGGAGTTTTCCTTGCAATTCGGAACGGAAACGAGTAATATATAAAATGTGCATATCAGTTTAATTCAGCTCGTTGGCAAATTGGAATTTGTAGAGGTAATTCGTAGGGAACGGATTTATCCGTTCCGCCCGTTCCGGTAAGTACCCAGTTTCGAATCATCAAAAAATATTGTTATTTGCGTAGGGAATGCATTTATGCATTCCGTCCACTTATAGTATCAAATCGGTGGATTGAACGGGAAAAGAAGCGAAAAACGCGTATGAAATACCATTTAACGAACTGCGGTGATTGTTGCAGGTTTTGGAACGGATAAATCCGTTCCCTACGCACGCGTTGAGATATTTTCGATTCAACAAACTCTGCAAATTCCAATTTGCTGCGACAAACCGATATGCACAACGGTGTGTGGCGGCGATCCTGTCACCTACATGACCGTGATGGCGGTGGTGGGGTGAAGCAAAACACAAGGGAAAAGCCCGGGCCGTTGTCTACAGCGCCCCGGTGCAAAATACATCATGTAATTCTGGAAAGGAAGAATAAAGCAATGGCAAGAGAATATCATGTGGCGAAAAACGGGCGGGATTTTGGCCCCGGCACCCAGGCGGAGCCCTTTCTCACCATCCAGCGGGCGGCAGAAGCGGCCATGCCGGGGGACACGGTCATCGTCCATGAGGGCGTATACCGGGAATGGGTGGACCCGAAAATGGGCGGCATCGGTCCCATGGAACGAATCACCTACCGGGCCGCAGAGGGAGAAAAGGTCGTTATTAAAGGCTCCGAGCAGATCACCGGCTGGGAGCAGCTCCCCGGAACAACCGTGTGGAAGGCGGCGGTGCCCAATGCCCTGTTTGGGGACTGGAACCCCTATGCCACCTTCCTCTATGGCGACTGGATGGTTTCTCCTGCCTATCCCACCCTCCATTTGGGAGATGTGTATCTGAACGGCACCTCCTTCTTCGAGGCGCTGAGCCTGGAGGATGTCATCAAGGGGGAAACCCGGAAATCCGGCCATAACTATCCCTGGGGCAGCGGCCACAAGGAGCCCATTCCCAATTGGCAGGATACCGCCTACCAGTGGTATGCCCAGGTAGACGGGGAATACACTACCATCTGGGCCAACTTCCAGGGAGCGGACCCCAATCGGGAGCTGGTGGAGATCAACGTGAGAAAGTGCGTGTTCTATCCCCGGCAGACCGGCTGCGACTACATCACCGTTTCCGGCTTCGAGATGGCCCAGGCGGCCACCCCCTTTGCGCCCCCCACCGGAGACCAGCCGGGCTTGATCGGCCCCCACTGGTCAAAGGGCTGGGTGATTGAAAACAACCACATCCACGATTCCAAATGCTGCGGCATCAGCCTGGGCAAGGACGAAAAAACCGGGGACAACCTCTTCACCAAAACCAGAAGAAAGCCCGGCTACACCTACCAGTATGAGGCGGTGGGGAAGGCCCTGACGATGGGCTGGGGCAAGGAACGCATCGGCTCCCATGTTGTGCGGAACAATGTGATTCACGACTGCGGCCAGAACGGCATCGTGGGCCATCTGGGCTGCATTTTCTGTGATGTCTACGACAATGAGATTTTCCGCATTGCCACCAAGCATGAGTTCTTCGGCTGGGAAATCGGCGGCATCAAGTTCCACGCTGCCATCGATACCCAGGTGCATCACAACTATCTCCACCACTGCACCCTGGGCATGTGGTTCGACTGGCAGACCCAGGGCACCCGAATCAGCGGCAACCTGTTCGCCGACAACAGCCGGGATTTGATGGTGGAGGTGTCCCACGGGCCCTACCTGGTGGACAACAACATCTTCGCCTCTCCCTACAGCTTTGAAAACGCCTCCCAGGGCGGCGCGTACGTGCACAACCTGGTGCTGGGCAATATGCTCCACTGGGACGTGCTGGACCGCTCCACCCCCTATCACTTCCCCCACACCACCGCCATTATGGCCTCTTCCTTCGTCTACGGCGGCGACGACCGGTTCTACCAGAACATCTTCGTGGGCGGGGCGGATACCTACGGCCAGACCCAGCGGGTTTCCAGCGGCACCGCCGATTTCAACGGCCATCCGGCCAGCTACGAGGAATTCGTTCAGAATATCGAGGAAGCCTTCCCCGGAGACTGCAATTTGTACACTAAGGTGAAGCAGCCGGTTTACATCGACCGGAATGTGTATCTCCAGGGCGCCCAGGGCTATGACCGGGAGGAGCACGCCTACCACGGCGACGGAAAGCTGACGGCCAGAATCGTCACAGAGCAGACAGAGAACGGACGGGAGGTCTACCTGGAGGCAACGGTGGATCCTCAGGTGCTGGAGCTGGAGTCCGAAGTGATGGCCACCGAGGACCTGGGTGTAACCAGAGCCGTGGAGGGCCGCTTCGAGACCCCGGAGGGTGAATCCATCGTTTTCGATACCGACTACTGCGGCGGGAAGCGGAGCGCCGATAATGTGATTCCGGGCCCCATCAACAGCCTGCAGCCCGGCTTTAACCGTATTCGCGTTTGGTAATTTGCAGCTCTATAGGAGAAGAATATGGAACTGAAGGAAGCGCTGCAAAAGCGCAGAAGCGTGCGGAAATTTACACAGCAGCCGGTGCCGGAGGAAATGATCGACACCCTGCTCCATGCGGCCATGAGCGGCCCCAGCGCCTGCAATCGGACCCCCTGGGAATTCTGGGTGGTGACCCAGGCGGAGACACTGGAAAAGCTTCGCAAGGCCAGCCGGTTTACCAATCATGAGGCGAAGCTGGCAATCATCGTGGCGGGGAATCTGTCCCGGGCGCTGCCCATGCAGCTGGGGGAGTACTGGATTCAGGATTGCAGCGCTGCCACGGAGAACATTCTGCTCCAGGCCACGGATTTGGGCCTGGGCGCGGTGTGGTGCGGCATCTATCCCCAGAAGCAGGCAGAAAAACGGGTGCGGGAGCTGTTGGGAATGACGGAAAAGCAGATTCCGCTGAACATCATCTTCCTGGGCTTCCCCGCTGAAACGCCAGAGCCCAGGGACCAATACCAGGAAAAAAACGTCCATTGGGTGAAGCAGCCATGACGGACCGGGAAGCAAAATTTGAAGCCATGCTCCAGGCGATTCAGCAGGAGTATCATACCACCCTGGAAAAAATGGAGAAATTAAAAGCGGAGGATAAAACCAAAACCGCTACCTATCGCCAGCTGTTGGGGGATAAGCTGATGCTGCAAAATATCCTCACCCGATACAAAACCTACGGGCTGCTGGATGAAAAAGGAGAGAGACGATGAACAAGCTGATTGCCTGCTGCGGGCTGGACTGCGAAGGCTGCGATGCCCGGATTGCCACCTTGAAAAATGACGATGAACTCCGGGAAAAAACCGCCGCTCTTTGGAGCCAACTGAACGGAGTTGAAATCACAAAAGAGATGGTGAATTGCACCGGCTGCCGGACACCGGGGGCCAAGACGCCCTATTGCAGCGATTTCTGCCAGATTCGCAAATGCGCCATGGAGAAAAATATGGAAACCTGCGGCGATTGCCCCCGGATGGAGCACTGTGAAATCCTGGCGGCCATCACCGGGAACAATCCCCAGGCACGGGAGAATCTGAAACGGGAGGCAAGGTGATGGATGGTTTGCGGCTGCGGCCCTATCAGCTGAGGGATGGGGAGAAGATCGTCACATGGTGTGCTGATGAGCAAGCTTTCTACAAGTGGAGCGCGGGAATTTTAGGCCCCTACCCCCTCACTCCGGCGCGGTTCAATCAGGCCATGGCGGCCCGGGATCACGGAAGTCACTACTTCCCCTTTGTGGCGGAGGATGATTCCGGCCCCGTGGGCTTTTTCATTCTTTGCCAGCCCGGGGAGGACCCGGAGGAGCTGCGCTTCGGCTTCGTCATTGTGGACCCTGCCATCCGGGGAAAAGGCTATGGAAAGAAAATGCTCACCCTGGGCATCCGGTATGCCTTCGACCTGTACCGGGCAAGAAAAGTGGGGCTGGGGGTATTCTCCAACAACCCCGGTGCCTACCATTGCTATCGGGCCGTGGGCTTTCAGGAAAACGGCAGCGTCGAGGCTTATAAAATCGGGGAAGAGACCTGGGAATGCATCGAAATGGAGCTGGAAGCATGTGTATCATTGAACGGGTAACAGAGGAAGACGCCGCCGGGCTTTTGGAAATTTACGGTCCCTATGTTTTGGAAACAGCCATTTCCTTTGAGTATCAGGTGCCATCGCTGGAGGAATTCCGGGAGAGGATACGAACCATCTCTGCGAAATACCCCTATCTCAAGGCGGTGGATGAGCAGGGGAAGATTCTGGGCTATGCCTATGCGGGCACCTTCAAATCAAGGACAGCCTATGATTGGGCGGTGGAGACCACCATCTATGTCCGCCGGGAGTGCCGGGGAATGGGAATGGGAAGGCAGCTTTATGAAAGCTTGGAGCAGTCCCTGAAGGCAATGGGCATCTGCAATCTGAATGCCTGCATTGCCTATACCCCCTGTGAAGACCCGCATCTGACCAACGACAGCATGTATTTCCATGAGAAAATGGGCTACAAAATGGTGGGCACCTTCCACCGCTGCGGCTACAAATTCCACACCTGGTACGATATGATCTGGATGGAAAAGCTCATCGCCCCCCACGAACAGAACCAATCCCCAGTGCGCTTCGGGGAATGGACAATTTAAAGAATCTGCAAACGGAAAATTGGAATTTGCAGAGGTGATTCGTAGGGAACGGATTTATCCGTTCCGCCCGTTCCGATAAACACTCAGGTTCGTCCAATGGTAACACGCCAGACTTTGCGTAGGGAATGCATTTATGCATTCCGCTTGCGTATTGTTTCAAAACCGGTTGGATAAATGGT
>JAQYLT010000025.1 GCA_028719885.1 Bacillota bacterium | reverse complement strand
CTCGCATTTGTTCTACAGTCCTTTCTTCCCAAGCCATACCGTTCTTTCCTTTCTGTTTTGGTATGGCTCAATTGTATCAAAAACTGTAAACCATGTGCTTACACAACTTGTAAACTATGTTACTACACTATACAATTTATCCGTTCCACTTCCCTTATTGTTTCAAACTCGGTTGGATAAACGGTAAAACGCCAATCATACGTTCTCCAAAATACCACGCAACGAACTGCGGTGATCATCGAACCTTTCGGAACGGATGAATCCGTTCCCTACGCACACGCCGGAAAGTGTACCATTCAACGTACCGCCCAAAAATCGTTACCTATCGGAACGCATAAATGCGTTCCCTGCGAACACAACGGAACAAATTCCGTTCATTCGCTAAAGAACGATCATGCCGATGAAAGCCGATATGCACATATCTGAATTCGCCTCCCCGGGTTTCCCCGGGGAGGCAGATTGGAAAAATTATTCTTCGTGGGAGCGATGGAGCAGCTCATGGGCCTTGCCCTTGAAGTAGCCGTTGTAGAACACATCCATCAGGGGGTTCTCGTTGGACTTCTTGATGGCCATATCGCCGTCTGCGGCATACAATCCCTTGGTACGGGCTTCCACGCGCTTGGCCTTGGTGCCGCCGTCCACAGGCTGACCGCCGCCCATGACGCAGCCGCCGGGGCAAGCCATAACTTCAATGAAGTGGTAGTGCTTCTCACCGGACTTCACGGAATTGAGCACCTTCCGGGCGTTGGCCAGCCCGGAGGCCACACAGATGGACACATCCATGCCGTTATAGGGAATGGTGAATTCCCGGATGCCCTCGTCCCCCCGGACACCGCACTCGGCAATGGCGTTCAGAGTGGCAGGATCGTGGCCTTCAACCAGACGGCGCAGAACCGCCTCGGTAACACCGCCGGTGGTGCCGAAAATCACGCCGCCGCCGGAGCCGATGCCAAAGGGCATATCGCAGGCTTCGCTGGGCAGGGATTCAAAATTGATACCGTGGGCATCAATCATCCGAATCAGTTCCTTGGTGGTAAGGACCGCATCGGTGTCCTGGATGCCATGGGTATGGTAATCAGGACGGCGGGCCTCCATCTTCTTGGCGGTACAGGGCATGACGGACACCACAAAGGTCTTCTTGCCCTTGGCGTTCACCTCGTCCCGGTAGTAATCCTTCAGGACGGCGGAGAACATGCCCTGGGGAGAACGGCAGGTGGAAATATTGGGCGCGAACTCGGGGAACTCGTTTTCCACGAACTTCACCCAGCCGGGGCAGCAGGAGGTGAGCAGCGGCAGCGTGCCGCCATTGGCCACCCGATCCAGGAATTCCGCAGACTCCTCCATGATGGTGAGGTCAGCACTGTAGGAGGTGTCGAAGACCTCGTCAAAGCCCATACGGTGCAGAGCCGCCACGATCTTGCCCATAGAATTCTCGCCCTTGGGAAGGCCAAAGGCATCGCCCACAGCCACACGAACGGCAGGCGCGATCTGGGCCACCACTCGGGTATCCTTGTCACCCAATGCCTGCCAGACGTCGGTCATGTTGTGGTGGATGGTCAGAGCACCGGTGGGACATACCACCCGGCATTGACCGCAGCCCACGCAGTTGGTTTCTGCCAGGGGGCGGTTAAAGGCGGGGCTGACAACGGCATCGGTACCACGGTGCGCGAAGCCCAGAACGCCGATGCCCTGCAGCTCGGTGCAGGCCCGGACACAGCAGCCGCAGAGAATGCACTTATTGGGGTCACGGACGATGGAGGGAGAGGAAAAATCGACGCTCATCTCTTCCCGGTGGTTCTGGAACCGGACCTGGTTCACACCCATCTGGTAAGCCAGCTTCTGCAGCGTGCATTTGCCGTGCTTGTCGCAGGTGGTGCAGTCCCGGCAGTGGGCCGCCAGCAGCAGCTCCACAATGAGCTTGCGGTGCTTGCGAAGCCGCTCGGTATGGGTGAAAATCACCATGCCGTCTCTCGGCTCCTCGGAGCAGGAGGCAAAGCACCGGCCCCGGTCATCCTCCACCGTACACAGACGGCAGGCGCCAAAAATGCTCAGTTCCGGCTGGTAACACAGGGTGGGGACCTCAATGCCCGCATTGCGGATGATGGTCAGGATATTTTTCTCGTTGGTAAACTCGTATTTCTTTCCGTTAATGGTAATGGTTCCCATGGTTTCCCCTCCTTATGCTTCCACATAGATGGCATCGAAGGCGCAGTTTTCTTTACAGGCGCCGCACTTGATGCACTTATCGGAATCGATGGTGTAGGGTTTCTTGACAACACCGGAAATGGCGTTGACAGGGCAGTTCCGGGCGCACTTGGAGCAGCCCTTGCAGAAGGCAGGATTGATGACATAGCGGCGCAGCGCGGTACACTGCTTGGCTCGGCACTTCTTATCCACGATATGCTCCACATATTCATCCCGGAAGGTTGCCAGCGTAGACAGAACGGGCAGCGGGGCGGACTTGCCCAGGCCGCACAGTGCCATGGTCTGAATCATCTTTGCCAGCTCTTCCAGCGTATCCAGGTCTTCCAGCTTGCCCTGGCCGTTCACAATGCGTTCCAGGATCTCCAGCATCCGCTTGGTGCCTTCCCGGCAGGGGGTGCACTTACCGCAGGATTCCCGCTGGGTAAAGCTCATGAAGAACCGGGCCACTTCCACCATACAGGTGTCCTTGCCCATGACCACCATGCCGCCGGAGCCGACGATGGCGTTGAACTTCTTCACGGAGTCGAAATCCAGGGGCTCGTCCAGATGCTTTTCCGTCAGGCAGCCGCCGGAGGGACCGCCGATCTGAACCGCTTTGAATTCCGCGCCGTTCTTCAGGCCGCCGCCGATATCGAAGATGATCTGCCGCAGGGTGGAGCCCATGGGCACTTCGATCAGGCCGGTGTTCTCAATGGCGCCGGTGAGAGAGAAGGTTTTGCAGCCGGGGCTGCCGGGGGTACCGATGGAACGGAACCAGTCGGCGCCCTGGAGAATAATCTTGGGCACATTGGCGTAGGTTTCCACATTGTTCAAAACCGTGGGCTTCTCCCACAGACCCTTTTCCACGGTTCTGGGAGGCTTGGTTCTGGGCATGCCCCGGTTGCCCTCGATGGAGGCCGTCAGCGCGGAGCCTTCACCACAGACAAAGGCACCGGCGCCCCGGTTGATATGCATATGGAAATTGAAGTCGGTGCCCAGAATGTTGTCACCCAACAATCCGGCCTTTTCCAGCAGCGCAATGGCGTTCCGCAGACGGGCCACGGACATGGGATACTCGGCACGGACGTAAATATAGCCGTTTTCTGCCTTCACGGCGTAGCCTGCGATCATCATGCCCTCGATAAGCTTAAAGGGGTCGCCTTCCATCACGGAGCCGTCCATAAAGGCACCGGGGTCGCCCTCGTCGCCGTTGCAGACCACATAGCGCTCCGTCTCTTTCTGACGGGCCACCTGCTTCCACTTTTGGCCGGTGGGGAAGCCGCCGCCGCCACGGCCACGGAGGCCGGACTTGTCCACTTCGTCGATGACCTCATCCCGGGTCATCTCGAACATGGCTTTCTTCAGAGCCTCAAAGCCGCCTGCGGCCATGTACTCTTCCAGAGACTCGGCATCGAACCTGCCGCAGTTTTCCAGAACAATCCGGGTCTGTTTCGCAATGAACGGAATCTCATCGGGAGAGATGTAGGTCTGGTCGCCCTTTTTATAAAGGAGCCGCTCCAGGGACTCATCCCCCAGAACACTCTTTTCAAAAATTTCATCGCAGTCCTCGGGCTGGACCTTGACATACTGGATCACCCGGTCGCCCTTTTGAATCCGCACCAGGGGGCCCAGCTCGCAGAAGCCCTGGCAGCCGGTCTTTTTCACGCCCACCAGCTTTTCGTGTTCGGCTTCGTCGTGGGGGGCGAATTCCAGCTTTACATTGGGGGTGTCCTTTACCAGGGTCTGAAAAATCTCGTGAATCTTATTGGAACCGGTGGCAATACAGCCGGTGCCGGAGCAGACCAGAATACGGCAATCATAACGATTCAGGTCGGAAAGAGCAGCCTCACGCACCTGAACCAACTCTTCAATCGATTTAATCATCAGCCTTTACCTCTCAATTCCGCGATCAATGCCAGTGCCTTTTCGGGGGTCATGGAGGGATGAACCTGCTCATTGACCATCATGGTGGGCGCCAGACCGCAGGCACCCAGGCAGGATACGGTTTCTACCGTGAACATCATGTCGTCGGTGGTGTGCTTTTTCTTGCTCAGGCCCAGCTCTTTCCACAGCGCCTCCAGAACGGGGGTGGAGTGGCGAACGTGGCAGGCGGTGCCGTCGCACACCTTAATGACGTATTTTCCCTTTGCCTCAAAGGAAAAGTTTTCGTAGAACGTGGCCACGCTAAAAGCCTTGGTTTCGGTAATCCCAATCTGGGAGGCAACGTAGGTCAGCAGTTCACTGGGCAGATAACGGTATTCCGCCTGAATGTCCTGCATGATGGGAATCAGGGCGCTGTCTTTCTTACCATAGCGCGCAATGATCTCATCCGTCTTGCGATAATAAGACTGGTCCAGCATATAATATGTTCCTCCTTTGTGTGCCGTAAGCAGGCTGCCTAATCCGTATTATACAGGAGGATTTTTTATTTTTCAAGCATTTTATACAATTTATTTCATTTTTTTCTTATTTTCCTTGTGCATTTTTGGGTATTTTTTTATCGATAGAACTTGCGCCAAAAGGAAACGCAGCGACTCCCTAAGCATGGGCATTTTGCGCGCCTCTAAATGCGTATTCCCGTTTGCCCTCACCGGTCTGATTCTGTAAGCAGGCAAATTGCTGTTCGTAGGGAACGGATTTATCCGTTCCGCCCGGGAACGATTTTGGGGCGGTACGCTGAATGGGACAATGTTTCGGATAACACCGGGCGGGGTTGCTCATTTTTTTCCATTCAACATACCCCAATAAAAACGTTACCGAAGCGGAATGCATGAATGCATTCCCTACGCAAATAACAACATTTTTATGATGATTCGAAACCGGACACTTACCAAAACGGGTGGAACGGATAAATCCGTTCCACGAACACGATGGAATATACCCCCGCGCAAACCTCCCCGTCAAATTTCAATTTACCGATTGAAACGTCCGACCAACAAACAACTCTAACCAACATAAAAAGCGTGCCGGTTGGCACGCTTTTTGATTCAAACCACCTGGAAGAGGTAGAATTTTAAATAATCCGTCTCGGGGACGTTCCACAAAATCGGATGGTCTGGGGACTGCTGTCGGGCCTCGATCTGCCGCAGCTCCACCCCCGCGTCCAATGCGGCGCTGCGGAGCATCCGCACAAACTGCTCCGAGGGCATAAAATGACTGCAGGAGGCGGTGGCGAAATACCCGCCCCGGGGCAGCAGCTTCAGCGCCCGGAGGTTGATCTCCTTGTAGCCTCGCTGGGCACTGTCCACGGTTTTCCGGGATTTGGTAAAGGCGGGCGGGTCCAGGATGATAAAATCATAGGGAGCCCTGCTCTTGGCCGCCAGCTCCGGCAGCAGATCAAACACATCCGCCACCAGAAAATCCATTCGGTCGTCCAGGCCGTTGCGAACCGCGTTTGCCTTTGCCATCTCGATGGCGGAAGCGGAAATATCCACTGCCGTCACGTGCTCCGCGCCGCCCAGGGCGGCATTCAATGCGAAAGAGCCGGTGTGGGTGAAGCAGTCCAGCACCCGTCTGCCCCTTGCCAGCTTCGCCACCGCCAGGCGGTTGTATTTCTGGTCCAGGAAGAAGCCGGTTTTCTGACCGTTTTCCACGTCCACCCGATAGAAAATTCCATTTTCCCGGATTTCCGTCACGGTGCCTGGGGTGGGCTCTCCCAGGGGGAACCAGCCCTTGTTCTGCTCCAGTCCCTCCAAAGCCCGGATGGCCACATCGTTCCGCTCAAAAACACCCCGGATCTCCTGGCCGTCCTCCCGGAGCACCTTCACCAGCAGCGGAAACAGCATGGGCTTGAGCTTCTCCATTCCCACGGACAGGGTCTGGGTTACCAGAATGTCCTGAAACCGATCCACCGTGAGCCCGGGGAAGCCGTCTGCCTCGCCGAAAATAACCCGGCAGCAGGAAATATCCTCTCCCATCACGGTTTTCCGATACGCCCAGGCATATTGAATCCGGCGCTGCCAGAAAGCCTCGTCGAATTTGTCGTTGGCATTGCGGGAAATCAGCCGCACCCGGATTTTGCTTTGCAGGCTCAAAAAGCCGGTGCCCAGGTATTTGCCTTTTTCGCTCACTGCGTCCACCAGGCAGCCGTTTTCCCAGGCGCCCTCCAGTTGGATGACCTCCGCCTCGTAAATCCAGGGATGCCCCTGCTCCACCCAGCGGGTGCCCTTGGGGGTGATGATACATTTGGGAAAATTACGCTCTGATTTCATGGCCATCCTTCCTTTGCTTTGCTCCGTCGATCATCTGATAATAAATTCGCTCCACCTGCTCCGTATCGGACAGGAAAGCATCCACCACATCCGGGTCGAAGTCCTCTCCCCTGCCCTTTCGGATGATGTCATAGCAGGCATCCAATGGCATGGCATCCCGGTAGCAGCGCTTGCTGGAAACGGCATCGAACACATCCGCCACTGCCATGATCCGGGCGCAGAGGGGGATCTCCTCCCCTTTCAGGCCGTCCGGATATCCCTTGCCGTTCCATTTTTCATGGTGGAACCGGGCCACCTGGAAGGCCATGGTCTCATATTCCTGATCAAACAGGTGTCCAAAGGTCTCCTGAATGATTCTGCCCCCGGCAGGTGCGTGCTCTTTCATCTTTTCATACTCCTCTGCTGTCAGCTTGCCGGGCTTCTGGAGGATGGCATCGGAAATGCCGATTTTGCCGATGTCGTGCATAGGCGCGGACTGCTCCAAATGGTTCAGATAGTCCCGGGTGAGAATGGGGCGGAACTTTTTGTTCTTTTTCAGCTTTTTGGCAATCAGCTTGGCATAGGCAGAGGAGCGCCGGATGTGCCCGCCGGTGCTGTCGTCCTTGTTTTCAACCAGGGTGGCGAAGCCCATAATCATTTCATTCTGGTAGTGCTCCAGGCTGTGAATGGCGGGGTTTTCCATATTCAGATAGATGCTGATGAGAATCAGCACCACGGAGAAACAGGAGACCAGCGATTCGGGGAATACAATCTGAATGGTCATGATGATGACGATAAAAAACAACGTGGTGAACAGGTCCATTCTCTTTTTCTTAGGAATTTCCCGATACTTCAGGCCGATCAGAAGCAGTGTGGCAAAGCAGTGAACCACCACGCCCAGGAAGCAGAGGTAGACGGACATGCCCATGGAGTAATTGGAGGTGACGCCGTGGATGAAATCCAAATCCTTGAGAAACCAGGCCATTGCCGCCAGGTTCACGGCATTGAGCAGCAAAGACAGGCTCAACTGCCATTTTTTCTTAGGGATGCCCACGGTAACGGAAACCCAGTACCAGAACAGCAGGGCAACAAAAACATCATAGGAAGCGAACATGCCGAAGTGCAGCAGCAAATTCACCCACCGGGGCACCTGGTCCAGCAGGTTCACCGTGCAGGCGGTGATGCCGTCGAAGAGCAGCGCCAGATTGGCGGCGGTGAGGCTGGTGTCAAAAAACTTGTTGCAGTTGAATACTTTGGTAAGCTTAATCAGATGATTGCCCTCTTTGATGTAGACAAGCTCTACATAGGCCAGAATCAGAATGGCCATGATCTGTGTTTTGCAGCACTGTAATATCATCATATCTCTTTTCCCTCGGAAGCTCTTGTTCTTTAGGAGAATATCATATCATCTTTTGCCCCGTTTTACAATGTACTTATTCTTTATTTCCGTAAATATCCCCCCGGCAGTTCAGTGCCGGGGGGATGTGATCGTTTACAGCTTATAAATCCAGCCCATGTAATCCTCCACGGTGCCGGTCTGCATGCCGTAGAGATTGTCGTAGAGCTTCTGGGCCACGGGTCCCACCTTGGTATCGCCCACGGGCACATCCTCGCCCTTGACGCAGAGCCAGCCAATGGGAGAAATCACAGCGGCGGTGCCGGAGGCGAAGACCTCCTGCAGCTTGCCGTTCTTGGAGGCCTCCACGATCTCGTCAATGGACAGCTTCCGCTCGGAGACCTTGATACCCCAGCGCTTCAGCAGCTGGATGACGGAGTTGCGGGTGATGCCGGGCAGGATGGTGCCGGAATCCAGAGGGGCGGTGATCACCTCATCGTCAATGCGGAAGAAGGCGTTGGAGGTGCCGATTTCCTCCACATACTTGTTCTCCGCCGCGTCCAGCCACAGCACATCCTTGCAGTTGTACTTCATGGCGTCCAGGGAGGCCCGCATGCCGCCGCCGTAGTTGCCGCCGCACTTGGCAAAGCCGGTGCCGCCCCGGGCCGCGCGAATGTATTCATCCTGCACATAAATCCGGGTGGTGGACAGGCCGCCGTCGTTGGCGGCGTAGTAGGAGCCGGTGGGGCTGAGAATGATCATGAATTTATAGTGCTTGGCAGGCAGTACGGAGAAGGACACCTCGTCGCCGAAAATAAAGGGACGGATGTACAGGGCGGTGCCGGGGGCGGAGGGAACCCAGTCGATATCCTCCTGAATCACAGCCTTCACGGCAGCCAGGAAAATGTCGCCGGGGAGCTCGGGGATGCACATCCGCTCGTTGGTGCGCTTCATCCGGGCAATGTTCATATCCGGGCGGAAGAGCTGGACGCCGCCCTGGGGGTTGCGGTAGGCCTTCATGCCCTCGAACATGCACTGGGAGTAGTGGAGCACGGCACAGGCAGGCTCAATGAGGAAGGGCTCATGGGGAACCACCCGGCCGTCGTGCCAGCCCTGGCCCTCGTCATAGTCCATGACAAACATGTGGTCGGTGAAATACTTGGCAAAGCCCAGCTTGGTTTCGTCCTGGGGACGGGGCTTGGGATGGGTGGTTCTGGTAACAGGAAATGTGTACTCCATTGTAATTCTCTCCTTTTAATTAATATAGCTCCGGTCTTCGGTCGGCGAAGATGTGCATGGAGGCGCGGATTTTTTCGGTGACGGCAAAGTCGCAGTCGGCGGTGATAATCTCCTGGTTTCCTCCCGCCTGGGCAAGCACCTGGCCCCAGGGGTCGATGATGGAGGAATTGCCGCCGTAATGGGTATCCCCTGCCCTGCCGCAGGCGTTGCAGCAGGCGAGGTACATCTGGTTCTCAATGGCCCGGGCCTGGGTGAGCACCCGCAGATGGGGCACCCGCACATCCGGCCACTGGGACACCATGAACAGAAGCTCCAAGCCGGGAACGGTCATGGCCCGGGTGAGCTCCGGAAAACGGATGTCATAGCAGATGAGGATTCCCACATCATGCCCGTCCATCCGGAACCGGCAGATGTGATCTCCCTTTGCGAAATAGTTGTCCTCTCCCATGGGGGAAAACAGGTGGGTCTTGTCGTACCGGGCCAGCAGCTGCCCCTGACGGTCGAAGACGCAGGCGGTGTTGTAAACCGCACCCCTGCGGAGGCAGGCCACGGAACCGGCCACGATATTGACGCCCAATTCCTTTGCCAGAGCGCCCATGTGGCTTTCAACCCGGGAGCAGTCCGGGTCCGCCAGCGCTTTCAGATTTTCCTTGGGGAAGAAGCCCACATCCCATAATTCCGGCAGCAGAATCACATCCGGCTTTTCCTTGGCAGCGGCGCGAATCAGCTGCTCTGCCTTGGCGTGGTTTTCTTCCGGTGCACCCAGCTGCACATCCATTTGAATGCAGCTGATTTTCATTTTACAAAGTCCTTTCCCGCCTGCATGGCTGCCAGGTTGGCATCCAGCAGATCGGCATGCTTGGCGGAGACGATTTTCTTCAGTCCCGCCAGCACCGCCTCGTCCCCCACGCAGCCGGTGGACTTGACGATGGCGCCCAGCAGGATCATGTTGGCCAGGGTGGGAATGCCCATTTCACCGGCCATCTTGGTGGCGGGGATATAGGTGACCTCCACATCGGTGCGCTCCACCTTCCGGGAAACCAGGGAGGAGTCCACAAAGATCTTTCCGCCGGGGACCACGGTTTTTTCGTACTTTTCAAGAGACGGGGTATTCATCACCATCAGCACATTGGGATTCTGGACGATGGGAGAGCCCACGGGACTGTCGCTGATGATCACATTGCAGTTGGCGGTGCCGCCCCGCATTTCCGGACCGTAGGAGGGCAGCCAGCTCAGCTCCCGCTGCTCCATCAGCGCGGCATAGGCCAGCACCTTGCCGGAGAACAGGAGGCCCTGGCCGCCGAAGCCGGCAATCACGATTTGATATTCCATGGCTCAAACCTCCTTATCCTTGTCCCGGTAGCAGCCCAGGGGATACTGGGGCAGCATCTTCTCGTCGATCCATTCCAGAGCCTTCTGCGGCGTCATGCCCCAGTTGGTCGGGCAGGCGGAGACCACCTCCACCAAAGAGAAGCCCTTGCCCTCGATCTGGTTCTGGAAAGCCTTTTTGATGGCCTTTTTGGCGTTACGCACATTCTTGACGCTGTTCACGGTGACCCGTTCCAGATATGCCGGAGCATCCAGGGTGGCCAGCAGCTCACAAACCCTTATGGGATAGCCCTGGGTCTTGGGGTCCCGGCCATAGGGGGAGGTCTGGGTGACCTGACCGATGAGGGAGGTGGGAGCCATCTGGCCGCCGGTCATACCGTAGATGGCATTGTTGACAAAGATGATGGTGACGTTTTCACCCCGGGCGGCGGTGCTCACAGTTTCGCACATGCCGATGGAGGCCAGGTCGCCGTCGCCCTGGTAGGTGAACACCACCTTGTCGGGCATGGAGCGCTTCACGCCGGTGGCGATGGCAGGTGCCCGGCCATGGGCGGCCTCGATCATGTCGCAGGCAAAGTAGTCATACGCCAGCACCGCGCAGCCCACGGGAGCCACGCCGACGGTCTGGCCTTCGATGCCCAGCTCGTCAATCACCTCGGCAATCAGCCGGTGGATGATGCCGTGGGTGCAGCCGGGGCAGTAATGGAACACCTTATCGGTGAGGGATTTGGGTTTTTCAAAGACGACCATATGGCTTAACCTCCCTGTTCATTGGCCTTGACGATTGCGGCCAGCACTTCATCCGGGGACGGGATCATGCCGCCCACCCGGCAGCACAGGTCAACCGGTTTTTTGCAGCGGATGGCCAGCTCCACATCCTCTTTCATCTGGCCCATGTTCAGCTCCACGCACAGGAAGGATTTCACCTTTTCCGCTGCGGCGAGCAGGGGCTTTTTCGGGAACGGCCACAGGGTAATGGGCCGAATCATGCCAACCTTGATGCCCCGCTTTCTGGCCTCCACAATGGCGTTCCGGGAGACCCGGGCGGTGATGCCGCAGGAGACCACGCAGATTTCGGCATCCTCCATCATGAACTCCTCCCACATGGTCTCATCCCGCTCCACGGCGGCGTAGCGTTCAAAGCGCTCGAAATTGGTGCGCTCCAAAGTCAGGGGGTCTAAGTACAGGGAGTTGATCACATTGTGGAACCGCTTGCCCTCCGTGCCCACAGCGGCCCAGGCGGGGGGAACCGGGTTGGGCTCCTTGGGCTCCGGCAGGACCACGGGCTCCATCATCTGACCCATGGTGCCGTCGGCCAAGAGCATGGCGGGCATCCGGTACTTCATGGCCAGCTCAAAGGCCTTGCCGGTGAGGTCGGCCATCTCCTGCACGGAGGCGGGGGCCAGCACAAGCACATGGAAGTCGCCGTGGCCGGGGCCGCGGGTGGCCAGGAAATAGTCGGACTGGGAGGGCTGAATGCCGCCCAGGCCGGGACCGCCCCGCTGGACGTTGACGATCAGCGCAGGCAGATCGGCACCGGCGAGGTAGGAGATGCCCTCGGCCTTCAGGGCGATTCCGGGGCTGGAGGAGGAGGTCATGGCCAGCTTACCGGTGGAGGCCACGCCGTAGACCATGTTGATGGCGGCGATTTCACTCTCCGCCTGCAAAAAGGTGCCGCCGATTTTGGGCATCTTCTTGGCCATGTAGGCAGCCACCTCGGTCTGGGGGGTGATGGGATAGCCGAAATAATGACGGCAGCCTGCCAGGATGGCAGCTTCGGCAATGGCTTCATTGCCTTTCATCAGAGTTTTTTCCTGCATACCGCACTTCCTTTCTCAGCGTTCAACGGTGATGACGCAATCCGGGCACATGATGGCGCAGGAGGCGCAGCCCACGCACTCTTCCGGCTTGGTCAGTTCCACCGGGGTATGGCCTTTCTGGTTCAGCCGCCCCTGGGACAGTACCAGCAGCCCCTTGGGGCAGGCACCCACGCAGAGGCCGCAGCCCTTACACAGCTCTTCATTGAATGTCAGTTTCGCCATTTTATACCTCCGAATTGATCATATAATAGAGTTTTTGAATGGATAAGGGGAATAAATCCGGAACTATTCCGGAGAGCTCCGGGCACAGCTGCTCCGCCGCGCAGGTCATTTTGATGGGGAGCCCGGTTATTTGGGACAGCTCCTGGGCATAGGGAAGACTGGCAAGCACATCCGCTGCCGTTGTTTGCAGGCCCAGATTGGTGTTGTTGACGATGGCGGTGAAAGGAATTCCGGAAGCCTCCTCAATCTCCCCCATCACCTCCAGGGTATCCGCCACGGTGCGGGTCAAGGGGCGGGAGCGATTGACCACAAACAGCATCTCATAGTTTCCCTCCTCCTTGATGGCGGGGGTATACCGGCCAAGGGCCAGGGCGCCCCGGTCATCGCCGCCGATGTCCAGGACGGCGTAAACCGACGGGTCGTTCACCAGGCCGTAAGCCTCTTTGGGCATGGCGGGCAAATCCACGTTGGAGTTGGCAAACTCCGAAACAATCAGTCCGATTCCCTCCTCCGCCAGGGCAGCCTCACTGTCCTTGGTGCGGAAATAGGGATTGACAATGTCCAAATCCGCAATGGTGACGGGGAGCTTCTGCCGCCTTAGCCACCGGGCATAGTTCAGGGCGATATTGGTTTTGCCGCTGCCATAATGCCCGGCAAACAGGGTAACACGTTTGTAGTTCAAAGGCATCGTCTCCTAATTTGTTACAGCTTGTTTCTCATGATCTTTCCGCTGATGGTCTTGGGCAGCTCCTCCCGGAATTCCACGATCCGGGGATATTTATAAGGAGCGGTGTGCTTTTTCACATAGTTCTGGATTTCCTTTTTCAGCTCCTCGGTGCCCTCGGTGCCCTTGACCAGCACGATGCTGGCCTTGACCACCTGGCCCCGGACCTCATCCGGCGCGGCGCTGACGCCGCATTCCAGAACATAGGGCAGCTCCATAATGACGTTTTCAATCTCAAAGGGTCCGATGCGGTAGCCGGAGGACTTGATCACATCGTCCGCGCGGCCCACATACCAGAAGTAGCCGTCCTCATCCCGCCAGGCCACGTCGCCGGTGTGATAGTAGCCGTCGTGCCACACGGCAGCGGTTTTTTCCTCGTCGTTGTAGTAGCCCAGGAAGATGCCGCAGGGCTTCTCCCCGCTCCGGTCCGCCTTGATGACGATCTCGCCGGAGACGCCGTCCTCCACCGGGTTGCCGTCCAAATCCAGGATGTCGATGCCATAGCCGGGGACGGGCTTGCCCATGGAGCCGGGCTTGATCATATCGCCTGTCAGGTTGGCGATGCCCAGGGTCATTTCGGTCTGGCCGAAGCCCTCGGCGATGTGCAGCCCCGTGGCCTTTTCAAACTGGTAGTACACCTCGGGGTTCAGCGCCTCACCGGCGGTGGTGGCATGGTGGATGGAAGAAAGATCGAACCGGGACAGGTCCTCCTTGATGAGCATCCGGTACATGGTGGGGGGAGCGCAGAAGGTGGTGATGTTGTATT
Source organism: Bacillota bacterium (assembly GCA_028719885.1). Lineage (GTDB taxonomy): Bacteria > Bacillota > Clostridia > Oscillospirales > Oscillospiraceae > Faecousia. The sequence continues at coordinate 7,324 of JAQYLT010000025.1, read as the reverse complement.
TGGCGAACATGGGCAGAATCTTCTCCGCGTCGAAGCGGTCGAAGTCATAGGTAAATACTGCCCCCTCGCACAGCCACTGGCCGTAGAGCTTGCCCCACAGGGCCTTGCCCCAGCCGGTTTCGGAAATGGTAAAGTGCAGCCCCTCCTTTTCCACCCAATGCCAATACTTCGCGGTGACGAAGTGGCCCAGGGCATACTTATAGGAGTGGACGGCGATCTTGGGATAGCCGGTGGTGCCGGAGGTGAAGAACATGAGCATGGGGTCGTCGCCGCAGGGGGCGTCGGCAGTGCGGACATAGCGGCGGCTGAACAGGCAATACTCGCTGTCAAAGTCGTGCCAGCCCTCTCTCTTCCCCCCCACCAGGATCTTCTGGAGCTTCATGCCCACAGCAGCCTCCGCCAGGTCTACCTGATGGGCGGTATCGCCGTCGGCAGTGCAGACGATGGCGGAAACCCCGCCCGCCTGGAAGCGGTACTCAAAATCATGCTGCAGCAGCTGATTGGTGGCGGGGATGGCGATGGCACCGATCTTGTGCAGGGCCAGGATGGAATACCAGAACTGGTAGTGCCGCTTCAGCACCAGCATCACCCGGTCCCCCCGCTTGATGCCCAGGGAGGTGAAGTAGTTGGCAGCCTGGCTGGAAGCGTCCTTCATATCCTTAAAGGTGAAGCGGCGCTCGGTCATATCGTTTGCCACATGCACCATGGCCAGCTTGTCCGGCGTTTTCCGGGCGATGGCGTCCACGGTATCGAAGGCGAAATTGTAGCGCTCGGTGTTCTGGAAGTGCAGCGCCTTCATGCTGCCGTCGTCGCCCTCTTCGGGGACGATGAACTCCCGGCAGAGCAGGGTCTTGTCGGTTTTCTCCTGGATGAGGGGCTTGGCGGTGGTCCACTGCTCCCGCTCGGTGGAGGCCATGATCATGGCCAGGAACACGCAGTCCTGGCCGCCCACGGCGATCTGGCCATGGGGGGTGGAGCTCTTGAAGAAGATGCTGTCGCCCTCATGGAGGACTTCCTCATGCTCGCCCACCCGGATTTTCATGGTGCCGCTTACCACCATGTCGAACTCCTGGCCGGAGTGGGTGACGGTGTGGATGGGCTTTTTCTCCAATTCAGGGTCGTACTGGTAGGTACACCAATAGGGCGTTGCCAGCTTATTTTGGAACATGGCGGCCATATTCTGAATGGTGATGCCATCCTCCGAGGCGGTGACGGGTCCCTTGCCGCTGCGGGTGATGGTATAGCTGGTCAGCCGGGCGCTGTAGCCCTCCAGCAGCTCCGTCAGCTCCACGCCGAAAACCAGGGAGCACTTGTGCATGAACGTGAACGGAAGATCAATGGAACCGGATTCATACTGCCGGTACAGCTCCTCCGGAATATCCAGAAGCTCTGCCATGGTGGCGGTGGAGTAGCCGATAATCTCCCGCATCTCCCGAATACGCTGGGCCACATCCATCAGCTGATTGGTAGTAGTTTGACTTTTCATAAAGCTCTCTCCTTTTGGGGGAAAATAAAAACTCGCCCCAAGATAAAATCTTGAGGCGAGTCTGTAAATACATACCCGTGGTACCACTCAAATTGCAGCGCAAGCACTGCCGCTTCAGATTCCAACAAATCCTATCCCTTAACGCGGGCAAACGTGGGACGCCTACTGACAACTGCGTTCGGGTCCCCGGCTCGGAAGTGATAGGCTACTGAAGTTCATGCCACCGACTCGCACCACCCGTCGGCTCTCTGTAAGCAATCCGTTCCGCCGTCTTCGTCACAGCCTTTATCGCTATACGCCTCAGATTTTATCACTGTTTTATGAAATTGTCAACTACTATTTCGATTCAATTCATCAATTTTTTCGATAGGAGCAATCGATATTATTTTCCCACCTGCTCTCCGGATTTGGCGGTGTCGATGCCGGCGGCCCCCTCCAGCCCCAGGCGCTTGGCGGCGTCCTCCCGCATTTTGTACTTGAGAATTTTGCCTGCGGCGTTCATGGGGAAGCTGTCCACAAATTCGATGTACTTGGGCACCTTATGCCGGGCCAGGGAGGCCTTGATGTAGGAGAGCATTTCCTCCACGGTGACGGAGCCGGGCTCCTTCAGAATGATGCAGGCCATGGCCTCCTCGCCGTACTTCTTATCCGGCACGCCGATGACCTGAACGTCCTTGACAGCCGGGTGGGTGTAGATAAATTCCTCAATCTCCTTGGGGTAGATGTTCTCACCGCCGCGGATAATCATATCCTTCAGCCGGCCGGTGATGCGGTAGTTGCCCCGCTCGTCCCGGCAGGCCAGGTCGCCGGAATGGAGCCAGCCCTCCTTGTCCACAGTGGCCTCGGTGGCGCCCGGCATCTTATAGTAGCCTTTCATGGTGTTGTAGCCCCGGGAGCAGAACTCGCCGTTCATGTTGTCCGGCAGGGTCTCGCCGGTTTCCGGGTCGATGATCTTGCATTCGATGTGGGGGAAGGCATAGCCCACGGTCTCGGTCCGCACATCCAGGGGATCGTCCCAGGAACTCATGGTGGAGCCGGGGGCGGACTCGGTCTGGCCGTAGACGCTGACGATGCCGGTCATGTTCATCTCATCGGGACGGGCCGCCCGGCGCATCAGCTCCGGGGGACAGCCGGCACCGGCCATAATGCCGGTTCGCATATAGGAAAAGTCGGTTTTCCGGTAGTCCGGATGGTTGAACATGGCAATGAACATGGTGGGAACGCCGTTGAAGCAGGTAATCCGCTCCTGATTGATGCAGGCCAGGGATACCTTGGCGGAGAAATAGGGCATGGGACACAGGGTGGCACCATGGGTCATGCAGGAGGTCATGGAAAGCACCATGCCGAAGCAGTGGAACATGGGCACCTGAATCATCATCCGGTCGGCGGTGGACAGGTCCATCCGGTCGCCGATGCACTTGCCGTCATTGACTACGTTGTAGTGGGTGAGCATGACACCCTTGGGGAAGCCGGTGGTGCCGGAGGTGTACTGCATGTTGCACACATCCCCCGGGCGAACCACAGAGGCCATCCGCAGCACCTCTTCCCTTGGCACCAGGCTGCAGCGCTCCATGGCCTCGGGGAAGGTCAGGCAGCCCGGCTGGCGGAAGCCCACGGTGATCACATTCCGCAGGAACGGAAGCTTTTTGCAGTGCAGGGGCTGCCCGGGCTTCAAAGTGGCCAGCTCCGGGCAGAGCTCATTGATGATGGCCTTGTAGTTGGAATCCAGGCAGGATTCAATCATCACAAGGGTGTGGGTATCGGACTGGCGAAGCAGGTATTCCGCCTCGTGGCTCTTATAGGCGGTGTTCACCGTGACCAGCACCGCGCCGATCTTGGTGGTGGCCCAGAAGGTGATGAACCATTCCGGGATATTGGTCGCCCAGATGGCCACCTTGCTGCCCCGGCGGACCCCCAGGGAAATCAGGGCGGCGGCGAAATTGTCCACATCCTCCCGGAATTCGGCATAGGTGCGGGTGTAGTCCAGGGTGGTGTATTTGAAGGCATACTGGTCCGGGAATTCCTCCACCATCCGGTCCAGCACCTGAGAGAAGGTCTCGGAAATCAGGGTGTCCTTTTTCCAGACGAACTGGCCGGTGTGGGAGGCGTTTTCATACAGCGCCTTTTTCTTGCCCCGGGTGGATTCAAACCGGTGCATGTAGTTGACGAAATGGGGGAAGATGATCTCCCGGTCCGTCAGGTCCTCCATCCACTCCGGCTTCCACTCGATAGAGATAAAGCCGTCGTAGTCCACGGAGCTCAGGGCCCGCATCATGGAGGCCACCGGCAGGGTGCCCTCGCCGATGAGGTTGTAGGACTTGTCGTCATCGGAGTCCCGCAGGTGGACGTGGCGGACATAAGCGCCCAGGTTTTTGATGGTGGTGTCGCCGCTCTCCCCGAAATCCCGGTAGGTGTGGTGGATGTCCCACAGAGCTCCCAGCTCATCGCAGGCGAATTCATCCAGCAGGGAGCGGAGCCGGGCGGTGTCGGCGTAGATGCCGCTGGTTTTCATCAGCACGCACAGGCCCAGGGCGGCGGCTGTTTTTTGAATGTCCGCCAGATTACGGCGCACACGGTCCTCCTGATCGAACTGGGCGGTGATGGCCACATAGGGGCACTGGACATCGTGGGCAATCTGCAGCACCTGGAGGATGTCGTCGGTGCTGTCCTCCACGGAGACATCCCAAGAGGTATCCAGGCAGGGAATTTTCAGCTCCTTTTCGTGGAGGGTCCGGACGGTGGCGGCGGTGTTGTATTTGTGTAGCGGGCCGCCCCGGCCGATGAGCGCCTGGGACTTGTGTACATTATACAGCTCGATGCCGCCGAAATGCATGGTCAGGGCAGTGGAGAGGTTCTCTTCCCAGGATTTCTCCTGCCAGCCCCGGGTGGAAAAAGAAAGATTCATGGCTCGTTCCTCCCCTCTTAGTTGGCTGCTTCTTCGTAGACGATTTTATTCAGGGCATTGATATAGGCATGGACGCTGGCGCCCACAATATCCGTGGAAATGCCCCGGCCGGAGAAGAGCTTGCCGCCAGACCTCAGCTTCACCACGGATTCACCCATGGCCTCCCGCCCCTCGGTGACGGCCTGAATCTGGAAATCATCCAATTCATAGTGGTGGCCCGCGATCTGCTCAATGGCCAGAAATGCCGCGTCGATGGGGCCGTCGCCCAGGCTGATGCCCTCGGTCATCACGCCGTTTTTGTCCAGCTTGATGTGGGCGGTGGCGCTGATGGTGTTGCCGGAATTGATCACATAGCTTTCCAGCCGGTAGGTGGGGGGCACCTGCATGGCGGCGGAGGCCACAATGGCATCCAGCTCCTTGGCGCCCACGGTTTCTTTCCGGGCGGCAATCCGGGAGAAAGCCTCATACACCTTGGCCCCGTCCTCCTCGGAAAGATCATATCCCAGCTTGGCGGCCGCCTTCATCACAGCGGTCAAATCATCGTGGGCGGTGAGGAACAGGCCGTCTCCGGGCTGGACGCCGCTGTCAAAGGGAGAGGTGCTGCTGCGGCCGGTCTGGCACATCCAAGCCACCTGGCTGAGAATGCGCTTCATGCTGGTGGTGCGGATGCCGCACTCCACGCCGAAGCTGTTCCCTCTGGCGGAAATCACCTTGGCCATGGTTTCCAGCTTGATGACATCCTCCCCATAGGCAGCGCACTTGACCTCCCCGGCGCCGCAGCGAATGGCGGCGACGGCACAGGAATCCGCCATGGACAGCTCATTCTTACAGGAGATGCCCAGGGTGACCTTCTTCAGCTCCGGCACGGCGGCATAGGTGTTTTGAATGAACTCCGTGATCTGGTCCGGCAGCATCATGCCCGCCGCATCACACAGGGTGATCACCGTGGCACCGGCGGAGATAGCAGTGCGGACGGCCTCCTGCAAAAAGGCGGGGTCAGCCCGGGTGGCGTCGTCGGCAATCAGCTCCACCTGGGGGCAGAGGGCCCGGCATTTTTCCACCAGATTTTTGATGGCGGCCAGCATGGCCTCGGGCTTTTTCCCGGCCAGGTACTCCATCTGCACAGCGCTCACCGGAGCGGTCACCTGGAGTCGGGGGCTTTTGGCCTCCTCCAACGCGCCCCAGGCGATCTGAATATTTTCCTCGGACAAGCCCACGGACACGGCCACGATACTGTCCCGCACGGCGGAGCTGATGGACTTAATCAAAAGCCTGTCCACCTTGGGACTGGTGATGGGGCTGACCTCAATCACAGAAACCCCCAGCTTATCCAGGTGCTTTACCAGCTCGATTTTCTCCCGGAAGCTCAGGCTGAAGTCCTTTCCGGACTGGCGCATGGTCATGTCGGTGATGGCAATTTTTCTCATAACGGATTCTCCTTATTTTGGGAATAAAAAAACCCCTGAGACCATAACAGGCCTCAGGGGCGCATTTACAGAAATACGCGGTACCACCCTGATTACATTCCCCTTGGGAACGCATCTCTCTCGGGCTCCAACAAGCCCATAGCCGGTAACGAGGCCGGTCGTGTTCAGCTAATAATCCTTAAAAGGACGTTCGCCGAACCTGCTCGGGAGGCAGACTGCCTTCTGTCTTTCGCATTGGCTCGCACCACCCGCCAACTCTCTGCAGCGCTCCAACAGATGCATAACTCCGTCATTGCATTTTCCGTATGTAAGACAGATTGTACCACATTTTTTCAAAATGTCAACACATTTTTCACCGCAGGCGCACATTTGCCTCCCGCAGGTGGATTATTCCATTCTGTACTCTCCTTGGGAGAACACCGGTTCAAAGCCCAGGCTGCGATACAGGTGGTTGGTGATGGGATTCTTTTTGTCCACATTCAGTGTGGCAATCTTCCCCTGTGCCAGAATCTCATTCTTGACGGTGTTCACCACCATTCTGGCCAGTCCCCTGCCCCGGTATTCCGGGCGGGTATAGACGTTGGCGATTTTCAGGGCATCGGGGGTAGCCACACCCACAGAGGCCATGGAGACGATTTTTCCATCCCGGCGGAGAATCCGATACTCCTGCAGCCGCTGCCGGGTCCGTTCCACACTCACCGGGTCATTCAGGCCGCAGTCTTTCACAAAGCAGGTTTTGCATTCCACCAGCTCCTCCAAATCCGCCTCGGTGGGAATTTCCACATCGGCGCAGGATTCCCCGGTGACTTCCTTTGCCTCCATGAAATCCATGGCCAGGGCCTCGGTATAGCGGATGCCGAAGCGGCTGTGGAGCATTTCCGCCACCTGGTCGCACAGGGATTCCCCGCCCAAAAGGCTGCCGATTTCATAATCATTGGAAATCAAATAATCGAAGAGCTCTTCCGCCAAAGCCCCACTGCCAAACAGCAGCAGGCTGTAAGGGGAGAGCTTCATACAAAGCAGCCGTTCCCCGTCCTCTTCTGCCCCAATGGCATAGTCCCGCTTGTCCGATTCTCTGATCTGGGGCGCATCCAGAGAGAAGAACATGGACTGATAGGGATTGGTGGCCATCATCCCCCGGTTTTCCTCCACCAGAGCCGTGCCGTTTGGATAGACTTTAATCATGCTGCATCTCCCTTTCCCGCCGTGTATTTAAAACAGCGTTGCGTAATAATGATTCCATTATATTCCTTTTCGTTCCGCTGTCAAGGAAAAAAGCAGCCCGCCTCCGCAGGCTGCCTTTGTGATGAATTGGTGTTTGGAGATGTCATTTTCGTATGGAAAAATGGTATTCCCGTAGGGCGGGGGCTTGTGTCAAGAGCAACATGGTTTACAGATTGTGTAACAACATGGTTTACACATTTGCTCTTGGATCGTTCTCCAAAAGGTATGCTCTTCTAAGGGTGTAGGCTCTGGCTTCCAGGTTGATTCTTCCGATCTTGAACT
>JAQYLT010000024.1 GCA_028719885.1 Bacillota bacterium | reverse complement strand
ACAAAAGACTCGCACAGGCCGGATACTACAGCATCCTTGACCGGTACGAGTCTTTGCACTTATGCGATTGAACCGCCGTGTACCGAACGGTACGCACGGTGGTGTGAGAGGTCGGGGTTATTTAGCCCCTCCTACTCTATTCGCTTAGTCCAGAATCTCCATCAGTCTGCCGCAGCAGAAAGGAATGGGCTCGCCAGCCTTGACATGCTGAGTCTTGTTGCAGGTAACGCAGTAGACATCTGTATCATAAGGGGCGCGGATGACAGGAACCTCCTTGGCCTCCTGCTCGGACAGGCCGTCGATATGGAATACCGCTGTCTTGTTCTCACTGGGAACGTAGACACCGATGGGAGACAGCATCTTGCATCCGCCGACACAGTTGCCCATCTTTACCCACAGGGCTTCCAATTCAGCAGCTTCCGCCGCATGTTCAGGAGTGAACTCCACAACATCCTTGTTAATGCGAATCTTCATGGCAATTACTCCTCAAGGCTGAAGTCTTCCTTGCCCACGCCGCACAGCTCACAGGCAAAATCTTCGGGCAGGTCCTCCCACTTCACGCCGGTCTCTTCCTCGTCATAAACCCAGCCGCAGGCATTGCATACGTACTTCATTTTATCTCCTCCTATGTTTTACGTGGGGGAGCACAGGCTCCCCCACTGATGAAACGAACTATCAAATGCTTAGTTCTTGGGCCGAATGGCCTTATGGTAGTAGGCGTAGGTGCAGGGTGCTCCCTCACCGAGAACCTTGGATTCGGTGACTTCGCCGATGAAGAGCATGTGGCTGCCCAAATCGAACTTTTCCTTGACCTCGCAGGAGAACATGGCGTTCACATGCTCCGTCAGGTAGTAAAGGCCATTGTGGCTGCGCTCCACTGCCTTGAAATCAGCGAACTTGTCCACATCCCGTCCGGACTGCATGCCAAAATGCCGGATGGTTTCAAAAGGAACGCTCTCGGTCAGCACATTGACGTTGAACTTGCCGCTTTTTTCAATCAGCTCCTTATTCAGGTTGCCGGTCTGGACGGAAATGGCAATCCGCGTGGGATTGGCTCCGACCTGGAAAGCGGTGTTGGCAATGTGGCCGTTATCTTTGCCCGATTCCCGGGCGGTGATCACAAACAGGCCATAGGTCAGATTGCGAAGCGCCGCGGGATCTTCCGCAGGTTTCTCCTGCTTAGCGAAAGTAGCGCTCCAGCAGGCCCAGCAGAGCCTTGCCATGGCGAGCCTCGTCCTTGGCCATCTCATGCACGGTGTCGTGGATGGCATCCAGACCCAGCTGCTTTGCCTTCAGGGCCAGGTCAAACTTGCCCTGGGTGGCGCCGAACTCGCAGTCCACACGCCAGGCCAGGTTCTTCTTGGTGGAACCGGTCATGTTGGGCTCCAGAGTGGTGCCCAGCAGCTCGGCAAACTTGGCAGCATGCTCGGCCTCTTCGTAAGCAGCCTTCTCCCAGTACAGGCCGATTTCAGGATAGCCCTCCCGGTGGGCAATCCGGGCCATGCACAGGTACATACCAACCTCGCTGCACTCGCCGTTGAAGTTGGCCTTCAGCTGCTCCAGAATCCACTTCTTGTCTTCCTCGGAGATGTCGGGGTTGTTGGCAACGGTCTTCTTGTAGATGCCCAGCTCATGCTCGGCAGCCAGCTTAGAGGTGTCCATCACCTTGAACTTGGAGCCATCCACCTTACAGACGGGGCACTTGAAATCGGCGGGCATTTCCTCGCCTTCGTAGACATAGCCGCAGACGGGGCAGACAAACTTCTTCATAATACATTCCTCCAGATTTAATTATTTTTTGGGTTACAGTTTTTGCAGATGCCGGTCAGCACCAGCCTGGTACCATCCACCCGACACCCCAGAGACTGGGCCGCCGCGTGGGATACGCTTTGGGGAACCTCCACCTCCGGAACATCCATCACAGCGCCGCAGGAGCTGCATATAAAATGCACATGGGGATCGGTCCTGCCGTCCAGCCGTTCCACGCCGTTTACAGAGCCAAGGCTGACAATCAGCCCCTCTTCTTTGAACAGCTTCAGGTTCCGGTAGACAGAGGCAAGAGAGATATCCGAATGCTCCTTTTGGAGGCTGCGGTAGAGCTCCTCGGGGGAGGGATGGGCCTCAGACTGGCGAAGACAGGCAAGTATCGCATTGCGCTTGCGAAATTGCTTGCCAGTGTTTTCCATCGGGGTCCTCCTAAATAAGAATAATTCTTATTTATGTTTGAAGTATAGCACATTCCATCTCATTCGTCAAGCACAATCTTATCCCTTCGTTGTGAAATTTTTATGAAGAACGTCCCGCTCAGATGCAGAGGGCCTCCCTCTTCTGAACGGGACTTGGTTGATTATGTCGTTTCCCCCAGCATGGGCCGGGCAATTTTCTCATTGAAATACTCAATCAGCGGGCCCATGAAAAAGGCTGTGACGATGGTACCCACACCGATGGAGGCGGCAATCTCCGACACGCTGCCGCTGCCCAGATAAATCAGCAGTCCACCCACCAAAACGCAAACCAAATCCGTGCAGATGCGGACATACTTGAATTTGCCCCACTTCCATTTTTTCGACATCACAATGGCCACCGCGTCATAGGTGGAGACACCCAGATGAGCCGTCATGTACAGGGAAGAGCCAATACACAGCACCACGATTCCAAAGGCCAGAAACCCAATGCGAAGCGCCAGACCGGGAGCCGGGAACAGGCTGTCCAGCGTCCCCTTGGTGAAGTCCACCACATAGCCCAGCAGGAACAGATTGATGAAGGTGGCAATGCCGATGTTGCGCCGGTCAGCGATCAGGCTGAACAGCAGCATCACGGCATTCACAATCACATACAGGGTTCCGAAGTCAATGGGAATTGTCCGGTCCAGCCCGCTCACCAGCACCTGAAAGGGGTCCACGCCAAAAGCCGCCGCTTTCATAAAGCCAACGCACACGCCGCTGATCAGGACGCCGAACAGAGACATAAAGATTCTCTTTCTTTGAGACTTGATACCATCCAGAATTTTCATAGAAATTCTCCTTTTTCTGCGAGTTACTCGCCCATCAGCTTCAATTTGCCGGATATCATCCATTGGAGGTAATCAGCGGGCGTTTCCATTTTCCCGGGAACCTCCACGCCGCCGCCATAGAGCAGATCGATATGGTGGCTGTCGGACCCGGAGGTAACGGGCAGCTGGAACATTCTGGCATATTCAAAGGCCCGCTGGTTCATCAGCTTCCCCTCCGGGCCGATATTGGCGGCATTGATGGCCTCCACCCCGTCGATATCCCTGGGGAAGAGCTGAAAATGGTCGATATAGTCCCGCTCCCGGAAAGGGTGGGCCTGGACCACAAAGCCTCCCCCCTGCCGAAACAGCGCCAGGGCCTTCCGGGGAGAAAGCCGGTCCACATCCTCATGCTCCAGCAGCCACTGCTTATCCAGGTTGTACACCAGGAATTCCGCCCCATGGTAGTTGTATTCAAAGCCGAAAAACACCTGCAGGCCGACTCGCGTTCCCTCCTGCAGGGCATCCTCGAAGCCCAGGCAGAATTGATTGACCCGCTCTCTCCAGGGCAATCCCCGGGGAACGGCGGTGTTGCCGTTAAAAAAATGGTCGGTGATGAAAATGCCGGTGTACCCCGCCGCCAGGTGGGCCCGGGCCATCTCCGCCCCGGTTGCCGAGGCACAGGCGCTGCCCTGGCAGGTATGCAGATGGGTTTCGTAACGATAGGACATGCTTTTTCCTCTTTCCTTATTCTGATTTCCCCGCCGGTCCAGGGATGAGCCATCCAGAAAGGCCGAAACCGGACCAGAGAACAGTCCGGCCCGGTAGGATGGTTTATTTGTTTTCCGCCGCCTGCTGGGCCCGCAGCCGGGCATCGACTTCGTCCAAGTCGAAAACCTCCCGGACCTTTTTATAGAACTCCGTATAGGTGTAGCCATTATCCACATACCGCCAACCGGCACCGGCGTAGGGGTCCTTGCCGGAAAAAACCGCCACGGTTCCCTCGTGAATCTCCTTGTACTGCTTCTGCTCCTCGGCGCTCACCCGGGTCTGCTTGCAGAACAGGTTCTGAATATCCAATCCATCCAGGGGCATCAGGCTGCTGACCTTGGTGTAGCAGATATTCAGATATTTCAGGCTGGAACACCCGGCCAGGGGGGAAATATCCGACAGCTTCAGGCAGTTGGCCAGCTCCAGGAATTCCAGCTTCTTGCAGTTTTCAATACCGGACAGGTCCGACGCCGCGGAGCCGGAGAGAATGAGAATCTCCAGGTCCGGCATGAAGGCCAGAAAGCTCAGGTCCGTGAGGGTGTCGTTGTGGCCCATGTCGATGTATTTGGCACTGCGGAGGTAGCGCATCTCGTAGACGGTGTCGTCGGTGACGTTGTAAACCGCCCGGATGGTATCGTCGTTGGTCAGGGTGGAATACTGCCCGTTTGTGCCGAAGTACACCCGCCACACCAAATCCACATTGTCGTAATCCTGACGGATGGAGTCCAGGAATTCGCTGCTCAGGCCGCAGCGGTCCAGAATCAGGCTGGAGCCGGGGGCCATGATGCTGAGGGCCTCCCGGATTTCCGTCTCATGGCCGGTGTTGAGGCTGAGCTTCTGGAACTCAATCACCTCGTCGGTGGTAGAAACCGTCCGGCCGAAGAGGCTGAACACATAGTGGAACCGGACGGTGGGGGCCGCCTCTACCAACTGGCGCACATCCTGCTTGGACAGGTCGCAGCTTCCGGAGGCATTCATCAGCTCCACATAGTTCAGGTTGGGCAGGCTTTCCAGCATACCGATTACCGAGGAAATCTCCCCCACGGTCATGCCGGAAAGGTCCACACTCTCCGTGGCCTCATCAAATTCCATCCCCCGGAAGCCCACGGTGTAGGTGATTTCCAGCTGGGGATAGGAATTTCGCAGGGCCTGAATTTCCGAATAACTCAGCTGGGTGCTGGGCAGGTGGAGGGTTTTCAGATTAGACAGATAGATCAGATTGTTCCGCAAAATGGGAAAAGTCACCCCGTCGGCAGGCAGGGACACATGCTCCACCCAGTCAGCGGCCCAGGTGCTGCCCAAATCCACGGAATAGGTGACCTCCACCTGGGGATGATTCTGGATGTAGACCATGATGGCGGTGTAGCAGGTGCTGCCGGACAGGTCCAGCTTTTTCAGATTGGGATATTCCTCCAGCTCCCGGATGGTCCTTTCCGTCACCACCATGGAAAGCTCCTCCACCGTCAGCTTGTCGGTGGGCTGGGTGGTCACATTCCACTCCTCCGGCAGGACGGAGCCCGTTTCATCCACCCCGGCTGTCACCGGGGGCTGATTCACATTCTGGCCTGATTTCGGGAAGAGCTCCGCGCAGCCAGTGAGTCCCAGGCAGAGCAGCATAAGGGCGATCAAAATACGAAACGGTTTCATCCAGCAGATGCCTCCGGTAAATACACAATTTCCAGAAATTATAGCATATCACAACGAGAAATGCAAGAAAGGCGAGAAAAGTTTGAAATTTCTTAATATAGAAAAGTGGCTCCATTCTCCGGCCGTCCCTATGCGTTTTCTCCAAAAAGCAGCGCGGACAGCCCCATTTGGCCATCCGCGCCGTGGCAGTTACTGCAAGCCCTGCTCGTAGGACTCAATCATTTTCTTGACCATCTGGCCGCCGATGGAGCCGGCCTCGCGGGAGGTCAGGTCACCGTTGTAGCCGTCCTTCAGGTTCACGCCAACCTCCTTTGATGTCTCTTTTACATCGTGAACCCTCCGTTTTTTGCAGCATTTTCGGCACTGTCAAGCTGAGGCGGAAAGTTCTGAACAGGTCTGATATTAGGAAGAGTTCCTATAAATTTGTAGTAAATTGTTACGTTTTGCTGGTAAGAGGCATTCTTCCTCGGTGCCTTCACATAGCCCTCCGGAAGAACCTTCGGCCCGACGACGATTCTCTCGATGAAGGTGAGCAGGGTGTCCCGATCCAGGGTCTCGATGCAGGAATACTGTTTGGCAAGCGCGAAGAATTTCTCATAGTTAGAGCGAATCTCATCCCCAACTGTGGGAACACTGAGCGATTCCAGAGCGGCCTCCAGGCTGAAAGCCTCCTTTTCCAGACTGCCCACCATGCTTTCCAACCGGCTGTCCGACAGCTTTCCTTCAGCATTATCGAGATACAGCTTTTCAATGGTCTTGTTGATAACCTTCAGCCGGGCCTGGGATTTTTCCAGCTTGTTCATCCGAATCTGTTCCGCGGAAGCATCGCTCATTTCCTCCAGCACTTTGTTGACCAGGACATCCACTTGTTCATCCGTGAGGCTGATCAGGCTGTTTAAGTCCTGACGAACCAATTCCAGAATGTCGGAATACTTGATGTTCACACCCTCACACGGGTTTTCAAATCGCTTGCTCTTGTGGTTGCAGGAGAGAAACCAATATTTCTCCCGCTCCCCCTTATAGACGGTGCCGGAGGAACAAAGGGAATAGCCGCATCGTCCGCAGACCGCAATTCCGCCAAAAATGCTTTTGCGGACCTGGTCATACCGGCGATAGTCTCGGTTCCCCTTCCCTAAATTGGTCTGGGCTTTTTCAAAGGTTTCCCTGTCAACAAGGGGTTCGTGGGTTCCCTCGGTGACGACCCAATCCTCTTTGGGGACGGGGATTTTCTTTTTGGATTTCAGGCTGGCCTTTCGTGATTTTCCCAGGATGGTGTTTCCCAAATAGACCTGATTCTTGATGATCCTCTTGACCGTGGTGTAATTCCAGCAGTCAGTGGCTCGGGCGGCCCCGGAATCGCTGAAATTGTCACGATAGAGAACACGGTATTTCAGCGGCGTAATGGCACCGGAATCCGTCAGCTCCTGGGCAATGGCGATGCAGGATTTCCCGCTGGCGGAGCGCTCAAAAATCCGCCTGACGATTGGTGCGGTTTCTTCGTCCGGGATGAGTTGATTCTTGTCCTTGGGGTCTTTCTTGTAGCCAAATGGCGGGCAGGCGCAATATTCGCCTTTGCTCCGCTTCATCTTGAGCACATCTCTGACCTTCCGGGAGCCGTCCCGGAGGTACACCTCGTTCATGGCAAACTGGAACGGTGCCATAACGTTTTCCAGCTCCGAGTCAAAGTTGTCGGCGATGGCAATATAGTGAATCTGGTGCTCCGGGAAAAACTGCTCCGCATAATAACTGGATTCCCGCATATCACGGCCAAGACGGGAAAGGTCTTTGGTGATGACCATATTGGCTTTTCCTGATTCCAAGGCTTTCATCATTTTCTGAAAGCCGGGACGCTGAAAATTGCCGCCGGACCAGCCATCATCCACAAAGGATTCCAGAAGCACAATGTCATTGCGGGCGCAGTAATCCCTGACGATTTTTTCCTGATTCAAGATACTGGAAGATTGTCCTTCCTTGGCTTCTTCCTGAGAAAGACGGTAGTAGGCATAGGCCATGGCCAGGCGTGGTGTTTTGCTGGACGACCTCCTTTTCGCAGTGGAATAGGGCAACGGTGCTGTCATCTGCATTGCAGGATTTGTTCTCATTCAACGCTCCTTACAACAGATGGGTTTCCGCCTGTATTATACGAAATAGTAGCCGGGGCTGTCAACGGTAATACTTGGCGGGAGGATTCTTTCAGGCGCTGGGCAACAAGATCCGCAGAAGTCCTGCTCCCCGTAAAGACACGCTGAATCCTATAAGTGGTTTGGTTGATTTGCAGCTCTTGCATGTTCTTGTTTCCTCCATTCTATTGCTGCCTTAGTTTTCCAGGAGAATGGAAAAGTTATTCCCCCGTTGTGTTTCTTCCTCTCAAAGTCACATGAATGCGCTGGGAAATTCCTCCCCCAGCGCACGGCATCTGACTTTGAAAACGCTGTGCCATCCATTTGGTTTCAAATAAACAACAGCAACTCGTGGGACAGCGTTTTCGTTTCAACGCCTTATGGAATCCGAAGATTCCCCGTCACATTTCTTTCCGCCCCTGACGGTGGGCGTGGTACAGGCGGCCTTTGGCAAAGCCATCATAGCTCCAGAGCTCCGCTGCCCAGAAAGGCCGGCGTAAGCTCCAGGGCTTCCCCCAAGTCTGTGGGAGAGCGTGAGCAAGTATCTTTATCCACTACAAGGTCACGGCATACCCGCTTGCCAAGGCGGGCGTTTCGGCTGCGTTGATTCGCTCGGATGGAGTGTCAAAATTCACCTCCCAGTGACCTCCATCGTCCCGGCGACGCTCCTGAAGTGCTGCTTGTAGTTTTGTGTTCCTGTTACCACGAACGATTCATTTGTCAAGATTCAGAGAAGCGGTAAAAACCCCTTCACTAATTAAGCCGAACTCAGAGGAAAAATATGAGTGAATCTGAGCAAAATTTATAATTTGTTCATAAACTTTTTCAATTTTGCCAAAATCATCTTACATTTTCTGCTCACCCCGGATTGAGTCAGGCCAACTCTCTCGGCATAGCTAGACTCCGTTTCTTCCTCATAAAAGATAGCATAGATTAAATCTCTCTCGGCTTTGGGCAGCATCTGTAAGCATTGATGGAGGTGCTCAACCATTTCTTTCTTGATAAGCTCACTTTCCATACCATGCTGCGAGGAAGCCAGATGCTCCTGATTCCTCCCTTCTTCCAATTCCTCCATTCCCGATATGTTCAATATCACAAGATTGTGGCTCTGGTCTTTCTCTGCCATGTACCGTTCCTGCCGTTCTGCCTGATAGAAGGCATCATGCACTTCCTGGCTGACCTCGTAGTGAACGCCCTTCAGCGTGATGTAGTATTTTCCGTATTGCTGCATTTTCACGAACTCCTTCAAATCAATTCTTTTTTCGACGAAGAACAGATTTGTTGGAGGCGGACGGGCTAGATATGGGGCATGAGCACCTATTCGACGGCAATCGATGATTTTCGACAATAAAAAAAGACCCGGAGTAAGTACCGAATGAATTCGGAACTTACTCCGGGTGTATTGGTTGTTTGGGGGCGGTTCTCGGAAAAGACAGATTCGCAATAAACGCGGCCTGCGGAATAGAATGTATTTTATTCGCAGCAGTCCTGTCTTCTTATACATTTCTGTGTCTATTCTCTTTCAAATCATCTTTTGGAAGCGCTTCAAAACAGGATGCTCTCAACCGCAGCTATTTATTTCGTTTGGACTTTCTCTTTCTAGGAAATAATCTTATCGTTTTATTTTTCTAATTTCTTCATAAAGCTTTTGTTTGCACTTAAGCTTTTGAAGAAGTCCACAACCAGGCAGCCTAATCCACGGAAGAAGTGGCCGTTGACCAGGAAAACAATATCGTCCACCATCTTGTCGCTGACCATGCCGCCGGACATTTTGCCCATAGCACGGAAGGGCATGTTGTAGATGAACAGGATATTCAAATCGGGTTTCCCCTTGGCCTCGGACTTGTTTTTCAGGTGGGTCAGGATTTTGTAGGCGAAGCGGGCAATGCCGGTTTTGGCGTAGTAGAGCTGACAGATGGCATCGTTCCTGGTCAGCTCGCCGCTCCAACTGCCATCCGGGATGTCATGGTTCAGAAGCTTTTTGAATTCTTCATCGGAAACAGAAGTGATGTTGCCGCTTTCGTAGCTGGGCATCGCATCGTAAGGGATAGGAGCGTTGGTGCCGGTCACATGGATTTGACTGGTGAGGCGAATATCCGCCACGCTGGCACCCACGCTGATTTCATAGTCGGCGGTCTCCACTTCCCAGCGGTTGGTCTTGACATTGAAGTAGCGGAAGGCTTTGTCATCCAGAGTTACCGACACCTCTTTGCGCTCTCCCGCTTTTAGGAACACTTTCGTAAAGCCTTTCAGCTCCTTCTTCGGGCGGAAGACCTTACCGTTCTTGCAGGAAATGTACACCTGGGCAATCTCCGCACCATCCCGGGATCCAATGTTAGTGATGGTAAAGGTCACACGGTTCTGGTCTGCGTAAATATCGGAATAAAGGAACGTGGTGTAGCTCAGACCGTAGCCAAAGGGATAGCGCACGTTTATCTTTGCGGTATCGTAATAGCGATAGCCGATGTACAGCCCTTCCCGGTATTCGGCGGTGCGCTCTTTACTGGGGAAATAGGGATAGGAGGGGTTATCCTCCAGCTTCAGGGGCCAGGTCTCATTCAGCTTGCCGGAGGGGTTGATTTCACCCAGCAGCGCCTTAGCCATGGCAGAGGCACCGGCCTGACCGCCCAGGTAACCATGGATGGCAGCACGATACTTGTCCCTTTCCGGCATGACGAAGGGAGCGCCGCCGGAGAGCACCAGAATGATGTTTTTGTTGACGTTGGACACTGCATCAATCAGGGCCTGCTGACTCTGGGAGAGCTCCATATGCAGCCGATCCATGCCTTCGGATTCCAGAATTTCGTCCAGACCCACGCAGAGCAGAACCATTTCCGCTTCCTTTGCAAGGTGGACTGCTTCCTCAATCATCCCCGGATTTGGCTGGGGATTTTTCCGATCAAAGCCCTGGGCATAGCCTGTAATGTCCACCCCGGCGGAAGCCAGGCAGTCATAGAGATTGTCCAGCTTTGTGGGATTGACCTGACTGGAGCCTGCACCCTGATACCGGGGTGCTTTGGCGAAGTCGCCGATGATGGCGGTTTTGGTCTCCTGCTTCATCGGGAGAATGCCGTCATTGTCCAGCAGAACGATGGAGCCTTCCGCGCATTTTTCGGCAATGGCGTGGTGGGCATCCACATCGAAGGCTTTGGGTGCCGCGGCCACGGATTCCGTCAGGGAGAACACCTGCTTCAGCAGCTCTCCCACCCGCTCGTCCAGCACCGCTTCGGAGATTCTTCCCTCTTTCACAGCCTTCACAAGGCCAATGGCGCAGTCCGGGCCGGGGACGGGCATTACCAGATTAGAACCGGCCTTCACGCCCTGGGTATGGTCGTTGTCCCCGCCCCAGTCTGTGACCACGAAGCCGTCAAAGCCCCATTCTTCCCGAAGAATCTCCGTCAGCAGGTGGGCATTTTCGTTGGCGTAGGTGCCGTTCACCTGGTTATAGCTGGACATGATGGCCTTTGCCTTGCCTTCCTTTACGGCGATTTCAAAGGCGGTGAGATAGATTTCCCGCAGGGTGCGCTCGTCCAGAACGGAATCCATGCACATCCGCCGCAGCTCCTGGGAGTTGACAGCAAAGTGCTTGGGACAGGCGGCAGTACCGGCGGACTGAATGCCGCGAACATAGGCCGCACCCATTTTGCCGGCAAGATAGGGGTCTTCGGAGAAATACTCAAAATTCCGTCCGCACAGAGGAGAACGCTTCATATTCAGTCCCGGGCCCAGAACCACATGAACATCATTTGCCGCCGCTTCCTCGCCCAACGCTCTGCCCAGTTCCTCGCCCAATTCCGCATCCCAGGAGTTGGCCATGGTGGCAGCGGTGGGGAAGCAGATGGCAGGAATGGAGGCATTGAGACCCAGATGATCTCCCGCTCCCGCCTGCTTGCGAAGCCCGTGAGGGCCGTCGGAGAGGAAGATGGCAGGGATACCCTTTTGGGTGCCGTCCCAGGTGGTCCAGGTGCTCCAACCCTGGAGCAGGGCGGCTTTTTCCTCTAGTGACAAGATTTCGATTGTCTCTTTTATCTCCATTGCTGTGTACTCCTTTTTGAACCGCTAGGAAAAACCTATATCGTTGGATTTGCCGCAAAGTCCCCGGCTGTAGCCGTCAGTGTCACGTTGCTGTCATTTTCTGCTTACACAAGCGCTATAATCGTATCAGCTTTGGGGTTTATTTCCATTTCTCCATAGCCTCTTCCAGAGACATCCCCTGGGCAATGGCCTGCTTCCGCTGAGCGTTGACTTTCTGAATTTCCTTCATCTTGGCTCCGGTGAGACCATAGCCCTTCATGGCCCAGAGGGTCGCTGCCCAAGCGATCATGGGAATCAGGCAGAACATGACGATGATGGCCACCTTAATGCCGGTGGAGTAGGGGGTGCTGTCTGTGGGCAGGTCCTGCAGTCCGGCACAGATCAGAAAGATGAAGGCAACCAACGTCTGAGCCAGAGAGGACACCAGTTTGTCAACCAAAGAAAACAGGGTGCCCATGATGCCGGGGATGTACTTGCCGGAGCGATAAGTCTCGTAGTCGGAGCAGTCGGCCACCATGGGGATGGGCATATCCGCCGTGGCGTAGTAAGCGCCGTAGCCGATGCCGAAGCAGAGAATAAAGGCAATGGTGTACAGATTGATGCTGCCGCCGCCGTTGAAGGGGAAGGACAGCATGGTGGCGGGATTGTTCACATTGGAAATCAGCAGCAGTGCCAGCACACCCACATAGCAGCACAGGGCTACCGTGACATAGCGGGTCAGAGAGGCTTTCTGCCCCAGCTTCTGGGAAGTGTTGACAGACAGCAGGAAGAAGGGCACGGCAAACACATAGCCCATAATCATCATGGGCAGATACAAGCTGTCGTAGTTGCCCATCATAATGCCGTACAGCGCCAGCAGCACAGTAGTATTGGTGGCGATGGCCAGAGCCAGCTTGCAGCCCGCACCGGCAACCATCAGCCGCTGCATGGGCCTGTTGTTTTTGATGATCTCCACATATTCGGAAATCTTGACCTTTTCCTGCTTGGCACCGCCGATGCCATAGAACTCGGGGCGGTCTTTCTCGGCGATGCCGATGATGGCCAGGATGGTGAGCAGTACAGAAACCACAATTCCCACAGGGGTGATGATTCGGTACAGCTCCGGGCGGGCATAGCCGGACTGAATCAGGGTGCCGGCTTCGTCATAGACATTGAAATTGTTCTTAATCAGGGGGATCAGGAACTGCATCACACCCATACCCAGCATGGAGCCCACAGTGTTGAAGATGGTGAACAGGGGACGCTGCTTAGGATCATTGGTCAGTACGGTCTGACCGGCCCGGGTGCAGCTGGTCTGGAAGGTGTAGCCGATGACCCACACGGCATAGACCACAGTAAAGGCGATGTAACGTATGGCCTTCATGGAAGCGGGAATCAGCGGGGTCAGGCAGTACAGGCAGATGACAGAAACCGCCATAATGACGCTGCCGATGACCATAAAGGGACGGAACTTTCCAAATTTCGTGCTGGTGCGGTCCATCAGCGCACCAATGATCGGATCGGTGATGGCATCAAATACCCGCATGATGGTTACCATGATAGATGCGTACAGTCCCAGTTCCAGAATGCTGGAGCCGAACTGGGCTACATAGGACAGAATCAGAACAAAATAGACATTGGTTGCGCCGTTATTCAGAGGGAACAGAGCAAGCTGATACAGCTTGGCGCGGTTCACGCCGTCATTGACGGCATTGGTGGGTTTGTTTGCCATGGATAGACCTCCTTCATTTTTCTTCCTCAGGCATCCACCCAGTTGGAAGCCTGTTGATTCTTGGACTTTTTCAGGACATAATCTGGATTGGGGACATCAACCTTATGGAAAACAGCGCTGTCCTTCAGGCTGCCAGCTACGGCCTCCACTTTTGTGTTCTTTTCCACCTTCACCCGGAAGATGAACACATGATCCGGCTCGGTGGCGCTGCCGATTTCCCTGCCGTTCACCTTCAGGGTTACGGTGGGCTGGTTGCTGTAGACCTTCACAGTGATGGTGTCCTTTGCCCGGTCGGTAAACCGCTTGGAGCAGATGTGCACAAAGGGGTCCTTGCTCCACCAAGCCTTGTAGAGGTAGAAGCTGTCCTTCTTGGTCTTGCGGTCGAAGGTGACAAGGCCCTTGTGATTCATGCCAGGTTCGCCTCCCTGGTCCCGGGCGTCGGCGGCAAAGTCAAACATATTCCATACATGGGTGGACCACATATAGGGGTGCCGACAGAAGCACCGGAGCATGAACTCATGGTACTTTGCCTGGTATTCCTCAGTGTGGTCATTTCTGCGGGGATGCTCGGAGTGCAGGTTTGGCATACCCTCGGCACCGTACTCGCTGTAGCCCAAAGGACGATTGGGATAGCACAGATGCCAGAAGCCGATCCACAGATCATTTAAAAAGCATCCGGGCATATACCAGCCCAGATACAGGTTCCAGCTCACCACGTCAGTAATGTGGGCTACCTTGTTGAAGGGGCCGCACATGGCGTAGCAAGCCAGGGTGGTGAACCGGGTGGGGTCCAGCTCATGGCACAGGTCGTTGAGCACATGATGGTTTTCCAGCATGTCCTTTTTATCCTTGGTGGAGATGGTGATCTCGTTGGATACGCCCCAGCAGACGATGCAGGGATGGTTGTAATTCTGCTCAATGAGCTCCTTCATCTGGCTGATGGTGTTCTCTCTGCCATTTGGCATATGCTCGCTGATGTAGGGGATTTCCGCCCAGACCACCATACCGTACTGGTCGCACAGATCATAGAAGTACTGGTCGTGCTGATAGTGGGCAAGACGCACGGTATTGGCACCCAGTTCGGCAATCAGCGCCATATCCTCTTCGTGCATCTCCTTTGTAATGGCATTGCCAAGCCCCTTCCGATCCTGATGTCGGGAGACACCATGTAAGGGATAGGGCTTGTCGTTAAGGATGAAGCCTTGCTTGGAATCCACCCGGAAGCTGCGGACACCGAAGGGGATGTCCAGGCTGTCTTGAATGCTGCCGTTTTCTGTCACGCGGCAGCGGGCGGTATAGAGATAAGGGTCCTCCACGCCATGCCAACGGTGAGCATCCACAATGGTCAGGGTAGTGTCCGTCCCCTGCCCCATGGCTACCGTTCGGCCTTCTCGATCCAACAGGGTTATTTCCACCTGCCCACCGGTCACCCGGCTCTGAATCCGAACGAATGCGTTGCTTCCGTCAGGAGTTGCCGTTACCCGCACGCCGCAGGAGCCCAGATAATCCAAATCGAAATGAGACTTGGGAACAATCACCAGCCGCACATCCCGATAGATGCCGCCGTAAAAGGTGAAGTCCGCCTTCTGGGGATAGACTCTGTCATTTTTCGAGTTGTCCACCTCTATGGTCAGCTCGTTGTTCTCCTTCAGCAATCCAGTAATCTCGCACCGGAAAGTGGAATAACCGCCGTCATGGACAGCAACCAGGGTTCCATTGAGGCTCACCCTGGCAGAGGCGTTGATGCCCTCAAATTCCAGGTAAACGCATTCATCCTCACCTAGTCTCAGCATCGGAAAGCCTTTTTGATAAGTACAGGTACCCCGCCAGTAATCGTCGCCCCCATCCTGACCATCCAGATTGTTCCAAGTGTGGGGAAGATCAATTTCTAACTTTTTTCCATCGTGATACTGGAATGTCCATTGTTTGTTCAGTAAAATCTCTCTTCTCATCGTTACCTCCAATAATAGGTAGTTTACACTTCCTGTGCCGGGGGATATAGATATCAGTAATCTGCTTCTAAGGAACCTCTGAACAATTCGGCTGCGGCTTACGTGGCGGGTCTTTTGCCCCATCCGTTCAGTACTAAAATTGGGAAATACACAAAGTATTCCTCCAATTTAGTACTTTCGGCTGAGCCAAAATCCCTCGCCTCCAGCTCTTGCCGAATTATTCAGAGGTTCCCTAATTAAACCGTACCACTCTGTTGGCAACGAAGTAAATGGTGCTGGACAGGTTCCGTCCCGCCTTTCCAGGGGAAGATATGAACCAAAGTGGCGTATGTTTTCGGAAGTGTTCTGCCCATTTTTCATCAAACGCATAGCAGCCTTCCCACATTTTCTCCAGATTCTTGTCCGCTTCCTCAGACTTATTCAGCCGGGAATAGAGCACGGAGATGCCAAACATCATAAAAAGCTCATGCTTGAGGTATTTTTGTTGGCGGCTGTCCTTGATCTCATCCAGGTGGACCGTCTCAAAGCATTTTTGGGTGACAATAAGCTGGTGCTGATACCGTCGGGTCATCACATCCCGCTGTACCGACTGGCCCTCTCTGCCGATGTAGTAGCGGTACAAATCGGCGTTGAGATAGAACATTCTCTTGACAAATGGGAGCGCCTGATAGACCATCAGGTTATCCTCATAGAAAACATGATGGGGCAGCGCCTTGGTGTGGCAGCGCAGCAGCTCCGTGCGGAAGGTGCAGCTGTGGATGGTGAGCAGCTGGTGGAGTTTGAAGGGCTTGGTTTCCGACCAGTCAAATATCTTATGCTCCGGCAGGGCGTTGGCATAGCAGATGGAGCGGTTACCCTTGCCGTCGGCGTGCTCGTAATAGTAGTTGGTGACGAACAAATCCACCCCGCCGCCTTTCTCGCACTGTTCCAGGGTGTCCAGGAACCGCATATAGTCCCCGCTGACCCAGTCATCGCTGTCCACCACCTTAAAATACCTGCCTTCTGCGTACTCAATTCCCTGGTTGATGCCCGCTCCGTGGCCGCCGTTTTCCTGGTGGACGGTGGTGACGATGTGGGGGTATTCTTTGGCATATCGGTCAGCGATTTCTGACGTTGCATCCTTGGAGCCATCGTCGATTATCACAATCTGTACCCGGTTCCCGCCGGGAAGCAGACTTTTGATACACTTTTCCATGTAGTCCTGAGAATTGTAGCAGGGTACGGTTACAGTGAGCAGCTTCATAGCGTTCCTTCTTTCTCTTTCTCTGCCAGTTCCAGAGCAGAGAGCAGAACTGCATCCATGTCATAATAACGGTATTGGCCCAGCCTTCCGCCAAAAAGGATGTTTGGTTCTTTCTCTGCCAGGGCACGGTATTGTTCGTACAAAGCAGTATTTTTTTCGTCGTTCACAGGATAGTAGGGTTCCATCCCCGGCTCCCACTCTTGGCTGTATTCTCTGGAAATCACCGTCTTTGACTGGGTACCGAACTCGAAATGCTTGTGCTCGATGATCCGGGTGAAAGGAGTCTCCCGGTCAGTGTAGTTCACCACGGCATTGCCCTGGAAATTGGGCATGTCCAGCACCTCCGTCTCGAAGCGGACGGAACGGTAAGCCAGAGGGCCGCAGCAATACCCAAAGTAAGCATCGATGGGGCCAGTGTAGACCACCCTGTCCGCCAAGCTGTCCCAGTGGGCTTTATCTTCCAGATAGTCCACATTCAGCCGGACTTCAATGCCGGAGAGCATCTTTTCCACCATTCTGGTATAACCTCCGATTGGGATGCCCTGATAGCGGGAGGTGAAGTAATTGTTGTCGTAGGTATAGCGTACCGGCAGGCGGCGGATGATAAACGATGGCAATTCCCGGCAGGGGCGACCCCATTGCTTTTCCGTGTAGCCCTTGATAAGCTTTTCGTAGATGTCCGTTCCCACCAGGGAGATGGCCTGCTCCTCTAGATTCGTCGGAACCAGGATACCGCTGTCATGGCGCTGACGCGCGATGATGTCCGCTGCCTCTATTGGCGTATTTACGTCCCACATCTTGTGAAAGGTGTACATATTGAAGGGCAGGGAGTAAAGCTGGCCGTGATAATTGGCAATGGGAGAATTGGTATAGCGGTTAAACTCAGCGAAGCGATTCACATACTCCCAGGCTTTCTTGCTGTCGGTGTGAAAGATATGGGCACCATAGCGGTGAACCTGAATTCCCTCAACCTCCTCGGTGAACACATTGCCGCCGATGTGGTCCCGTTTTTCAATCACCAGGACGGATTTTTCAGTCTCAAGCATCCGCTGAGCAAAGGCCGCACCGAACAGCCCTGCCCCCACCACCAGATAATCGTAGTGCATTTTGGTTTCCTCTTTCTGTGGGACTGAAATTTGCCCATTTATTTCTTTTTTCGTTCTGCAATTACCCTTTGCTCTTCCTGCAGCTTGCCCTCCACATTCCACGCAAGAATCAGCAGCGCACATACCACAAATCCGATTGTCTCAATCCAAATATAACCTATTGAAATCGCCTGTTGGGTAGCTAACGTTTGACCGGCAGTACCCAGTGCGGCATCCGCTGTCTGATTATACCCGCTGGCACCGAGAATCGCGCTGAAAATAGAGTTACAGATTGGTGTTGCCGCCACCATGATGGAGCTGTAAATCGACATGGTAAGCCCATCGGTACGAATCCCGCTGGTAAACTCGATATGATCAATCACATCCGCCAGCATTGCAAGAATCAGATAGCACGCAGGAGCAGAACCCAAACATTTGATGGCTACACCAACAGCAACAGGGACAATATTCTGCCCACCCAGGCCCGCGATCACACCGCCAATAGCACCAACGACCATTCCAAGCAGAACCAGTTTTTGTTTCCCGAACTTGTTAGCCAGCGGCACCACGAAGGCGGCAGCAATGGCCATGGGAATCGCACCCATCACCGCAAGCAGGGACTGGGATGCACCCCAGGCATCCGGGGAACCAAAAAAGGTATTATCCAGCACCCACTTGCAAAAGAACGCCATGGAACCATTCTTCATAGCTCCGCTCCACTGCATAACCAGATAGAAAACAATGGAAATCCACCACCATTTTTCACTGGCGACTGCTTTCAGCTGCTGCTGTAGTGGTGCGACAGCTTCTTTTGCTGCGTGGTCACTGCCGCTCATAAGCTCCTCGGTGACACGTTCTCTCGTGAACTTGTACTGCAAGAAAATCGTCAGCGCTGTAAACACCGCCACTGCTAGCATGGTCAGAAACCACAGGTGCTGATTCTCCTTCAGCGCAAAGGACACCAGTACGGGAAAAACCATGGAGCCTGCGCCCATAACACCCAGACCTGCCATATTGGTAAAGGAAGCCAGCGTGGCGCGCTGCTTGCTGTTCCGGGTGGATACAGGAACCAATGTGGAATTTGCGGTATTATAGATGGGATAAGCCACCGCATAATACAGGTTATACGCGATTGCAATCCACACCATTTTTGCACCAGTGCTTTGGAACGGTACAATGAACATCAGCACGCTTGCAATGGACAGCACCAGTGCCGACAACAGAATCCAGGGTCTTGCCTTACCCGCCAGTGCTTTTGTTCTCTCGATCAGCTGCCCAACCACCAGGTTTGCCGCAACAATCAGGATTGTTGAGAAAAGCTGCAAGCCTGTCAAAAAACTCAGGTCAAGCTTCAGAACATCTGTAAAGTAGTTTTGCAGAATGCTGGTGAAGATTCCGGAGGAGAGCAGTGCACCAAAGGGACCGATGAAATAACCAAGGAGCATCTCAGGCAGTCTGACTTCCGAAGAAGTGATTGCAGACTGTGTCAGCGGACTGTTCCAGAATTGATTTTCTTTTCTATTCATTTCAATGACCATTCCTTTTTCAATTCTATCACCATCAGGCCTGAACTTCAACAGACACGGTTGCTATCTGTTTTCCATCGGAAACGTTCAGAGTCATTGTTCCCTCTGTATCGGCTTCCACAATTGCCAGGGCTTCCCCATAATAGGTATCGGCTCTGCTGCCCCGATAATCCAGCTCATAATACGGACAGGCGGAACCCAGGCCCACCAGCTTGCCGCCGGTAACACTTACATCCAGAATTCCCCGCTCACAGGGCTTCACAATTCCATTGCGATCCGTGTATTGCAGCCGGATATAGCACAGGTGTCCTGCTTGTACCGTTTCCTGCTCAGGCACCGCACGGAGCATGGTTTCTTCTCCGGCGGTGGTCAGGGCGTTTCTGCTGATTTCCCTGCCGTTTGCATCATAGGAAACGGCTTCCAGTGTGCCGTTTTCATAGGGTACATGGAAATGGAACAGGCAGTCGTTCTTCATGGTCTTTTTGCCCACAGATGTTCCGTTTAGGAACAATTCTACAGCAGCTGCCCGGGCATAGACCTCCACATGGGCTTTCTTTCCTTCCCAGCCCCGCCAGGACCAGGATGGCTGTGCGTTGGTCATCTTCCACGCCGAGGGGGAATGGCTTTTCTTCTTGTGGCAGAGAGGTCGAACCGCGATATAGGGGCCTTTTTCCAATTCAAAGGCGACCTTGGTGTAAAGGGCTTCGCCCAGGGGCTTGCCTGTCAGATCGATGCGTCCGCTGCCGGCGCTCATCCAGCCAAGGCCAGCATCAAAATTCTTGGCGTATTCCTCATACTCCCAGCTGCCCACCATCACTTCGCCCAGATAATCAAAACCCGCCCAGACGAAATCGCCGATGAGTCTGGGGTTTTCCTTTGCCAGCTCCCAGAATTTGTAGGCATCAAAGCAGAAGGTTTCGCTGCCCAGAATCAGCCGGTTGGGATATTTCTTCAAATCCTTTTTATAGCGCTTTTCCCCATAGTTGTACCCGGCAATATCCATATTGGCAAAGGCTTCCCGGGTGGTTACATCGCTGCCGTGGAGGGTGGCACCGATTTTCATGAAGTCGGCACCCAGGATGCCCGCCATGTCATTGAAGAATTTGGAGCCGGTAGAGCGTTCCTTGGCCTTTTTCCCCTCTGCTTTGGCTTTCGCCGCCTTTTCTGCTTC
This sequence comes from Bacillota bacterium, assembly GCA_028719885.1. Classification (GTDB taxonomy): domain Bacteria; phylum Bacillota; class Clostridia; order Oscillospirales; family Oscillospiraceae; genus Faecousia. The sequence goes on along the minus strand of JAQYLT010000024.1, from coordinate 14,503 downwards.
CTTGGCGGCTTTTTCATCGGAATACTGACCGAAGCCGATGGAGTTTAGGAAATTGAAGAAGATGTTGATGCCGCAGGTCACAGGGCGGGTATCATCCATTGTATGTAGGAAATCCGTCATTTCCTTGGCCAGTGCTATACCTCTGGGCTGGGCGGTTTCCGCCACTTCATTGCCGGTGGAATAGAGGATCACACAGGGATGGTTGTAGTCCTTCTCCACCATGTCCGCCATATCCTGCTTCCAGAAGGCATCAAAGAACTCCACATAATCGTGCTGGGTCTTGTGGATGTACCAGTGGTCGATGTACTCATCCATCACCAGCAGGCCGATCCGGTCGCAGACCTCCAGGGCAGTTTTGGAGCAGGGGTTGTGGGCAGAGCGAATGGCGTTGTAGCCGTTTTCCTTCAGGATCCTGAGCTTCCGTTCCACCGCATCAGGATGGCAGACAGCGCCCAGCAGCCCATTGTCGTGATGAATGCAGGCACCTCGGAGAATCACCCGCTCTCCGTTTATTTTCAGGCCGTCGTTGCCCCAGGTCAGGGAACGCACACCGAAGATTTCTTCCGTCACATCCTCACCAAATGTCACCCGAGCGGTATAGAGGTTGGGCGTTTCCACACTCCACAGCTTGGCATTGGGAATCCGGATTTTGAAAGCCTTCTCACCGCTGACGGAGGCAACCTCTTTCTCACCGTCCAGAATCTGAACCTTGACAGTCCCGGGGACAGAGGTACTCACCCTTACTTCCACCACGGCAGGGTCAATGGAGACGGTGCGGATTCTGACGCCGTTCAGTTCAATATGTGCCTTGGGAGAAGTCCACAGCTTCACCGGGCGATAAATACCCGCCCCAGAATACCACCGGGAATTGGGCTGATCCGCATTCCGGGCGATCACCTCAATGGTGTTTTCACCGGCGCGCAGGAAGGAATCCAGCTCCACATAGAAATTGGTATAGCCATAAGGGCGGAAGGCAGCTTTCTTTCCATTGATGAACACCTCCGCCTTCCGATAAACACCCTCAAATTCCAGGACATGATACTGTGACAATTCCGCCTCGGAAACGGTAAAGGTTTTTGTGTAGACATAGTCCCGTCCCTCAAACCAGCTGACATTCAGGCCGCCCTCGGCAATTGCCGTGCGGGGCTCCGAAAGCATGGCATCGTGGGGCAGGGTCACTGGTTCTCCCAGTCCCGATTCCTCCACATGGCGAACATACCAGTTGCTATTAAAAGGACAGTATCGCATTGTATTCCTCCCTGATGAATGATTCTATTTCTCGGCCAGATATTTGATTAATGCTTTTACAACTAAAGTAATAATAAAAAAACGGTCACAAACATTCCAGCTTTATCGCACAAGCTTTTTCATAGACCGCACCAATTGCACTTTTACTCGCTTCCTCATTTCAATGCCTGCTTTGCCCGACGTTTTCGGGACACGATGCGTATCAGTACGATCACCAAAATCACCAGAAAGATCAGCACGCAGACTGCGACGATCAGAACCGTTCTTAGCATTGCCCCCAGATCCATGGCTTCTATTTTCTCCGGAAGCGAGGTGTCATACTGCCGCTCATTGGCTTCATCCTGAAAAGAAAGCCGCCAGATTGTGGTTTCATCGCTGACCGTCAGAACCTCTGCGTTGGTGATGCTGCCAATATCCAGATTACAGGCTGGGCGGGCATAGGTTCCCAGCTCCATCATAAAATTAGCGTTAACCGGGAAATCCATCACGATGCCGAAGCCAAATACAAAGCCAACGTCCAGAGGGAAGGTTGGAATATGGGGTGAGCGAAGCCAATATCCCTCCGCCGTCCCCTTGAACGCGGCAATTCTGGAGCTGCCGTCTGAAAATCCGTACTGTTCGTTTGTAATTTCCTCGGCAGAAAGCAGAAACAGCCTGTCTCCATTCAGAATATTCTCCACCAGGTCAAAATCCACAGTCCCATTCATCGCTCCAGGAAGCGGAATGCCCAGACCAGGGATCACCGCTGCGGCGTCAGATTTCCAGGTAGGCAAAAGAGCCTGATACTCTGCTTGGGTCAGATGGTTCTGGGCAAAGTCCTCACACCAGGTCTGGATGTCACTGCCCTGATAATCCGTGGAGCCGGGATGTTCCTCCGCAAAGGCTTCCCCCCGGTCAGAAAAGGACACGCTCACTTCTCCAATATCCCGAAATAGGAGGGATCTGCCCTGCTCGCTGCCGATCAAATTTAGCGATACCAGGAATATCCCCGGCGCTCCGGTGTTGGTATGCTCGCTGTCCAGCACCAGCCATTTCCCATCAAAGCCGCAGGCAGCATCCGGTGTTCCAAAGCAAACCACATCTCCCGTTCGTATTTGCTCTGTTTTCCCGGCAGCAAAAGCCGGAGATACAGTCACCGTCAGAAGCACCAATGCAGTCAACAACGCTGCAATGTGGGTTATTTTTTTCAGAATTTTCATAGTACAGGCCTCGATTTCTTTTGCTTTCGTTGATATACGCATCTAGCCACGGTTTTACCCGTGGCCAGATGCAACATTAAGGAAAGATTGGAAGCTGATTATTTTGCCTTCTTACGGCTGCGGATCATCATAAAGGCTGCGAAAGCAGTCAAAACTGCAAGTCCGCCGGTCAGGCAGTACAGAGCCATCTGCCACCAGGGAGTAATCATCACAATGGTCGCGTTGCCGACATTCATTGCGTGGCTATGGGAGATGGAATACGCAATGTGCTTCACAGCCTGCTGAACAGCTGTCACGATGGCCGGGTCGTTGTCCAAACCGTCCAGGGTTGCCATGCCGCTTCTGTATCCATCCCACAGATCCTGACCTGCCAGAACGCCCATCCGGTAATCCATGTAGTTTGCCATGACGGAGCAGTCCGTAATGGCCGCACCCGGCATGCCCCATTCATCCCGGAGGATTCCGGTCATCAGGCCATGGTGGGCACCGCTCCACACCACACCCAGACGGTTAAAGGAGCTCATGACACCCATGCCGCCTCCGTTCTTGACGCTTCCCTCGAAGCCCTCCAAGTACAGCTCACGGATGGCCTGTTCATTTGCCCAGGTGGAAATGCCGTAACGTCCTTCCTCCTGGTCGTTCAGGGCGAAATGCTTGGTGAACACATAGACGCCCCGATCCTGAATGGCAGCAACCTCAACAGCGGCAACCTTACCGGACAGCCAGCCATCCTCGGAGTAGTATTCAAAATTACGCCCGCAGTAAGGAGTGCGGTGAATATTGGCACCGGGGCCATAGATACCGGAGAATACGGTACCAGAGCCATCGGTTGCATGGAGGAAATCCTCACCGATACAAAGGCCCATGTTCTTAATCAGTTCCAGATTGAAGGTTGCGGCCATCACATCCTCGGAGGTGTAGGCCATAGCGCTTGCGCCGCCCACCAGGCTCTTGGTAAAGCCCTGGGGACCGTTCTCGTCATTGGTGCCGGGAAGGCTGATAGAGGGAACCGGCTGGGTCAGATGGAAGCCGTCGTATATCACGTTGGTCATCTCGCCATAAGGAATCTGGGCGATCAGCTTTGCCCAATCGGGATCATCGGCATCCTTTTGGGCAAACATCGCAGCAGTCAGGTTACCCGTCACGCCAACGGCTGGCATCACCGCATCGGGATAGTATTTCTCCTCCATCCTCGCAACAATGGCCTTTCTGCCCTCTTCGGAATCTGTCAAGCCATCCGCCCACATCGCTTCGGTGATCCGCAGGGAAACGGTTTTGGGGAAGGTATCTACCCAGTTGCTGCGGGTAAGATAAGTGACCGTCTGCCCCTCCGCACCGGCATATTTGTTCAGATCCGCATCCTCAAACTGGTTGGTAATCGGCTTTCCGGTTTTGGAGGAAACGGAATAGGTGGTGGTGTCCAGGCTGTCCAGTGTCCACTTCGCGGTGAGGGCCGCATCGCCGGAGCCGATCATCCGGGAGGCATCAGCGCCCTTGGCCATCAGAATGTTATTGACCGCGTCATGGGCATCCTTACCAACCGTGAAATAGTAGTCACCGGCATCCAGGATATAGGTCTTCGCGTTCATGTGGTCGTAGGAGGTCAGGTCTTCTTTTTCCACGGTAATGGAGAAGTGCTCCGTCTTCCCGGCAGGAATCATCTGCTTGTCGAAGCCGCAGAGCTCCACGGAGGCCTTTTCTACCTGATTGTCCATGTCATACTGGGTATAGGGGGACTGGAAGTAAATCTGAACGGTGTGTTTGCCATCTACCTTGCCCACATTGGTCACATCCACATCCACCTGAATGGTGGTGCCCTGATCCTTGATGGCAAAGTTGGAGTAAGCAAAGTCGGTATAGCTCAAGCCATAACCGAAGGGGAAAGCAACATCCTGGTCATAGTGATAATCACCGGCATTTCCCTGATTCAAAACGTAGTCTTCATACCGGGTTTCATAATAGCGGTAACCAACATAGATGCCTTCTTCATAAACAACATAGTCCCGGTTGCATTGCTTGATGCCGGGGTCGGTGTTATTCTGGGCGGAAGCCACATTGTAGTCCGCTCCATTGGTATAGGGATAGGCTCCGAAGTTCTGCATGGCGGGTGCGGAGTGGTTGTCCTTCAGGAAGGTATCTACAATGCGTCCCGAAGGATTGACCTTACCAGCCAGAATATCTGCAACAGCGTTGATTCCGGTCATACCCACATCACCGATCCAAAGCACAGCATCGATGCCATAGTCATCCACAAAATCCAGCTGCAGGGAATTGGAGGAGTTCAGCAGAACCACGATCTTCTTAAATACGCCGTCCTTTTTCAGCTGCTCCAGATTGGACAGCATATCAATCTCGTCCTGATTCAGCCTCAGATAGTCGCCGTCCGTCATGTAGGGTTCCAGTTCGGGCAAACCACTGGGCAGGTCAGCGCCTTCACCGCCGGAACGAGCAAGAACAACCAGCGCCACATCACCATAGTTCGACCAAGTCTTCTTCAGGGCATCGGGGTACTTTGCCCAGGGCACTTCATTGATGCGGTACTGGGCCTGATTGCCGCCGGTGGTGTCCGCATTCACGCGGGCATAGCCGCAGGTGGCGTAGAACTTCCACTGATCCAGATTCACGGTATCCGCACCAAAGGACTCTTCCAGCGCAGCCTTCAAAGAAACAGCGTCATCAGCGGAAACCTGGCCGGAACCGGTACCGCCATAGAGCAGATGGAAGGAGGACTGGGAGAAGGGGGTGAACTTTGTTCCGGCAGCCAGAGGCAGCGTGTTGTCCCGGTTTACCAGAAGTGCCGCGCCCTCTGATTCGATATCGCGGCAAAGCTGCTTCTCAAAAGCAACCAGATCCTCTTCGTTTTCATAATTACTCCAGAAGAAAATCTGCGCATTCGGGTCGGCGATGACCTTCTGTGTCGCCGCGCCTAACGTTACGTTGATGGCCGTGGAGAAATAGCTTGTCACAGGAATTGCGACTGCGGAAATCACCGTCAGGACAGCCAGAACGATGGTCAGAACTGTCCATAGGGTTCCCTTTTTTTGTTTTGTTTTGCCCATATGGGGTGCCTCCTCTTTCTTTAATATAAGCATACTGTACAACACAAACGGTAACGCTTCAATTCATACCGCACAACCTTTATTGCCAGCCGCACAGCTTTCTCAGAAAGGTTAGGGTTTTACTGCCAGTTCCAGTGCTTCCTCAAATTTCGGCAGCCACCAGTCACGATATCCGGCTCTGGTCGGGTGGATTGCATCCGCCATATACAAGCTTCTTTGTTCCTCCGTCAGCTGGTTGAACGCTACATCATGGTACATATCCACAATTTGGATCCCCCATTTCTGTGCAATCTGTTCCAGGCCATTCACCATGGTCTCATAGTTCTCATCCAGGGGCGGATTGACATAGAACAGCACCGGGCATCCCCAGACTTCCTCGACTTTGGCAATGATATACTCGATGGCTCCGAAGGTCATCGCGCAATCGAAAGCCTCCGGCTCCCGCACTTGCTCCCCGGAAACGGTGCCGAAAGATTCCGGCATATTACGGTCGTTGGTGGACAGCTGGCAGATGAAAGCATCCACATGTTTGGCGCACCCTTCCGAGAGAAGATAGCTGTTAAAACGCTGCACATAACTCTCCTTTTTCACATCCGCCAGTGTGGTACCGGAGACTGCTTCCTTGATACAGACTGCACCGTCCCTTTTGGCCAGGAAATCAGCCATGGACTCTCCGCAGGCACTGGCACCATAGGTCACAGAGGAGCCAAGCCAGTAGAAGAGCTTACCTTCCAATGCACTGCCCGGAACATACTGCATATTCGCAGCACTGTACTGTTCGTCATTACCCAAAAGTGTGATGCGCAGCTGCTGGTTAACGGTTTTGCCTTCATAACGCATTACCGCAAACAGTGTCGTCCTTGTCAGAGGAGTATCTACCTCCAGGGTAAAGGGAACATTTTCTACTACGGTTCCGTCGCTCATTTTCGCATTGACAATCAGCCCCGTGGGATCAAAGGTCTCGCCCTCTACATAATTCACCTTGGCCGCTTCCTGAGCAAGAATCAGCTTCGCTACCACAGGATCCGCGGGAAGCTCGGCTGTCTCCTTGGTTGAACAGCCAGAACACAGGAACAGCAGCACCATCGCTGCCAACAGGCAACAGATATGTTTCATACCATCATCCATTTCCTCTCCGAAAAAAAGGTGCAGAGCCGTTTCCAGCCCTGCACCCGCGTTTATTTATCGTAACTTATTTTTCTGCGGCAGGGGCAGCAGTATTGCCATCGATGGTCCAGTTTTCTGCGCCGGCACCGGCCCAGATCTGGCCGAAAGCACCCAATTCCTCCTCACCGGGAGCGGTGACGGTCATGGATGCGCCATCCTCGCTGATGGTGTAGGTGAATCCGTCGCGCTCCATGTGATAAGAGGGGAACACGACCTTCATCTGTGTGTCATCCAAAGCGATCAGCACCAGATCACCGGCCTGATAAACGGCCTTTACCCCCTGCATGCTGTGATCCTCATTCAGGATATAAGCATGGCTGATATTGGGCCAGATCTGAGCGGCAAAGCCTTCCAGCTCACCGGCAAGTTCCAAAACAGCCACATCGCCGACGCGCGTATAGGTGCAGGGAATGTCAGTGAACACCTTCAGGTTGGCAGTCCCATCAGCCTGCAAAGCCAGTTCTGCGGTGGTGGCGTTGCCGCCCATATCCACAGAGCAGGTATAGGGAGTGTCCTCTGCGATCTCAGCGGCAGGCAGAGCGGAAACATCACTGCAAACCAGGTTGTAGGTTACGGAATTGGCGCCATCCAGGCTCCGATCAACAGTGAAGGATGCGGTATTGCCCTCAGTAGTTACGGAAACCGCCTCACCGCCGATGGAAATGCTGACACCATCGGCACCAATCATCCACTTACCATCAGCGAACTTGTCATATCCGGCATAGATCAGCATGGTGCCATCGGCCTGCAGATAAGCGGTGGCATTCTGCTCGTCATCCGCAAACACGCCCACGTGTTCAGGTGCCACAAATTCCTTCTTGTTACCCTGGATGAAAGCATCCGCATCGGCAAAAGCCTTCTCCTCACTGCCGGACATGGTAACATTACGGGTATAGCTTGCGCCGGGGACAACGGGGAAGGTCATATCAAAGGAGTATTCCCCGGCAATGTCGTAAGCATAGGCGGTCTGGGCATTCGCGCCGCCGGCTGCTTCCAGCTTAATCTGAAGACAGGGAACGCCGTCCTTCTCCACTTCCTTCCACTTACCGGTGAGATAGCCGGCAGCATAGCTGGGGTTAGAAGCGGCGGGGTCAGCATTGTACTGGCCATAGGCGTATTTGTCGCAGGAAGCGGTGCCGTCCTCGTTCAGATTCAGCAGAAATGCGGCAGCCAGCATGGAGGCAAACTCGCCCTCTTCGGAGTATGTGCCTGTGAACTGGAAGCTCTTGGTGGGCGCAGGGGCTTCGGTTGTCGCGGCGGTGGTTTCTGTCGCAACGGTTTTTCCTTCGCCGCAAGCGGCGAGCAGGGTGGCCATCATCGCAATGGCCAGGATCAGTGCCAGAGTCTTTTTCATTGTTTTTTCCTCCTCTTTTTTACTCGTGTTTCATAAAAGCGGCAGTGACGGAAGCAAGTGCAATCACGCCGAAAATGATGGTGAAAGTCAGCGCCAACGGATAGTTGCCCCCGAAAAAGGGAACCTTTGTCAGCACATCTGCCAGCGGATAGGCAAATTCGACCGCATGATTTGCCAGTGCCAGAGAGAAGCAGGCGCAGCTTGCCAGGGGGATCCACTTCATCCTTGTCAGTTCACCGGCAGTGGCGATCAAGCCGCCCGCAAGCATAAAGCCGAAGGTAAACCAGCTGAACACCCGGTCAACGGTCTCAGCTGCCGTTGCCATATAAATTGCCAGATACGCAATGCTGGCAACCACAGCCGCCGCACCCGAAAAGAAAGCAATGTAAAAGCCAATGGTCTTGTTCTTCAGCATATCACTTGCCCTCCTTCTTTTTCCGATAAGCCACAATCAGAAATGTTACCGTCGCACTCACATACAGGACGGCCACAACCGCATTCAGGCAGATCAGCGCAGGCTGCCACCAGGGCGTGAAATCCGCAACCTCGATCTCAGGCGCCAGGCCGTTGATCAGGTTGGAATGGACCATGGTGTACAGGAAATACTTTGCAACATCCCGGAGCTTACCCCAGATAAATCCATCACGGTTCTTTGTCAGCAGATTGGAAGCCTCCGGAACTCGTCCCGGGTCATTGTTGAACTGGGTGGTTCCTGCGGTCAGCGCATCTGCGGTTCCCATATACGATGCGGAGTCCTTGGAGGAGTCTGTCATGTTAATGCCGGTGAAGCCCCATTCGTTGCGAAGCACCTGGGTCATGGTGGCATAGTCGGAAGCTGTAGGGATGCATCCGATCCGGTTATATGCAGTCATGGTTCCCAGCGAGTGATCCTTGCTCAGGCCGCCCTCAAAGCCCTTCAGACAAACCTCACGGTAAGTCTGCTCGGTCATGAAGCTGGCAACACCGTGACGGTTGGTCTCCTGATCGTTGCCGCAGAAATGCTTGAACATACCGGCACAGCCCTTTTCTGCCATAGCCTTGGTCTGCACCTCGCCGCACAAATAGGACAGCAGCGCATCCTCGGAGTAGTATTCAAAGTTTCGTCCGGAGTAGGGTGTGCGGTGGATATTGCCGCCGGGTGAATAGGTCTGACGGAAGCCCAGATGCAGGCTGTCTTCACCGAAGAAATCACCCCGCAGACGCAGCATTTCCTTGCTGAAGGTTCCCGCGCAGAGCATTTCCGCATTGTATAGTACACCGCCAGCCTGATAGCCGTCAGGGCCGTCACCACCGGAGTATGCCGGCATAGCCACGGACTCGATGGTGTCCAGACTCATCTTGTCACCAACAATTTGCGCCAGTTCACCAACCGTCAGCTGGTCAATGAACTCGTCCCACTTGGGATCGTCAAAGGGAACGTCCTTCATATCAATGAAGCTAATCCCATTCTGCTGCTTATGCTTATAAACGGAGATATCCGGAGCGTCCGCAGGCTTTTCGTACTGGAAATTCTCCATGAGATTCTGAATCTCGGGAGTAGCCGTCAGAGAAGTGACGGTTTCGGGGAAGGTGTTCCAGTCGGAACGGGTCATGTAAGTAGCGGCGCCGGGAATAAAGTAATTGATGTCACGGTCCTCAAACAGATTGGAAACTACTTCCCCGGTCTGGGGAGATACGGCGTAAGTCTTATTATCTGTCTCGGCAAGATTGATTTTCTGTACCTTGCCCGGCTCCCCCTCCACAGGATTCCCCTCTGCATCAAACATACCGGTCACACCCCGGGCAGCCAGTACATTGTTCAGCGCGTCATGGGCACCGCTGCCGATGGTGAAATAATAGTCACCGGCGTCAAACACATAGCAGCCCTTCCGGGAATCATCCGCTCCATTGACCGCATTGCTGTCATAGGCAGCGAAGATATAATCGGAGAAGGTAAGGGTAATGGTTTCACTCTCCCCTGCTGCCAGCGCGGAGGTCTTTTCAAAGTCGGCAATCTGGATGGCGCTCTTCTCCGCCTGCCCCGCCTCATAAGGAAGCTGGACATACAGCTGCACCACATCCTTGGACTTTCCGCTGTAATTCGGCGCACCGTTGTTTGTCACCTTCACCTGAGCCGTGACGATATGCGTATCCCGATTCCATTCCACGCTCAGTAGTTCCTGGGTAAAGTCAGCATAGCTTCTGCCTTCGCCGAAGGTGTACACCATTTCATCGGCATAATTCCATGCGCCATTCTGGGAAGCGTAAACGCCCTTGGCAGAATCCGCATTGTTGATGCCAAGCACCTGATCCTGATAACGGGTCTCATAATACTTATAACCGACGTAAATCCCCTCGGAATAGACCAGGTATTTGTTCTTGTACAGGCCGGTGAGATTGCTGAAGGTAAAGTCTCCCGCATTCTGCATTGCCGCAGAGGACAGGGAGTTGGCTGCGTAAGTAATCACGTTGCGGCCGGAGGGATCCGCCTTACCGGTCAGCATCTGTGCCACACCAATCATTCCGTAGCTGCCGGGATAGCCGACCCAAAGGATGGCATCCACACCCAGATCAATCATTTCCTGAAGCTCCATGGCATAGCCGGAGTTCACCACAACGATCAGTTTACCGAACTTGCCGGAATCCTGAATCAGCTTGATGGTATCCAGCTCCTCTGGATGCAGTGCCAGCTCCCGGATTCCCTGGGGACCCTCCTGCCAGTCGCCCTGCAAGCCGTGGTTTAGGTCGCCCTCTTCACCGCCGAACCGGCTGACCACATAGATTGCTGCATCCGCGTAGGAGTCGAAGGAGCTTTCGGTCCCCTGATAAGCCGACGCGGGAATCTCGCCGATCAGGCCGGTTTTCGTGCGGTTGGACGGTGTGCTGGTGATGGCATTGTAAACAACTTCATTAACCGCCACCCCCTCTGCCTTTAACGCATCATAGAGGTTGATGCCCGCATTGGCAGGGCCGCCGGAGCCACCATGGTAGACAGGTGTCGCCGCTGCATAGCCGAACAGGGTAACGGATGCGTTCTGCCCCAGAGGCAATGCGCCATTCTCGTTGCGCAGCAGCACGCTGCCCTCGGTCTGGCACTGGATGAGATATGCCTTCTGGGCATCCAGCATCTCATCCTTGGTGGCATAATCGGACTTAAAATAGGTGGTGTCGTCTGTACCGGCAATGACCGGCGGGCGGGTATCCAGGAACAGATTCACATCACCCTCACGGGTAAACGCCAGTTGGGTACCAAAGCTTGTCAGACACAGAAGCAGCGCCAGTGCTGCCGATAAACCTCGCCACAAATTCATGCTCTTCATCGTGTGTCCTCTCCTTTAGAGAAACGCTGTTAAATGCCGAAGTCGGTATAGTCAAAGGTGCAGAGCTTGTTGTTGACCTGAATTTCTGTCTCAGCCAGAGTGATGGAAGCGATGTATTCCTCGGCGGTGAGGGGCTTGGCATTCTCATCATAAATGGGAGCGCCGGTGGACGGATCGGTGCCGATAGGAGGCTGAACAGCCTTGCCCATGGTATCATTCCATGCAGCGGTGTCCACAAAGTAGGTCTGGTCATAGCTCTTGACAACTCGGGTAATCTTGCCCAGGCTCACATCCACCAGGTCATCATCCAGGTCATTGGGCTTGCTGGTGCAGGTACCATAGATCTTGGTGATGAAGTTTGTGCGCTCGTTGCCCTTGGCATCGTTGGTGCTCTCTGCCAGCTCCAGAGCGGAGAAACAGGAGGAGGAGATGATCAGACAGTATGTATTATCATCCATCAGTGTCAGCTCCTGCTGGGTGAAGGTGGTCAGATAATAGTTGTACTGGGGACGCATATTGGTGTAGCTGAGCTGTGCGGGGGACAGATAAATACCGGTGGTTTTGGCTTCCTTTGCAGCAGCGGCATCGCCACCGCAGGCGGTGAGCGTACAGGCCAGCATCGCAACTGCCAGCAGGACGGTGATGATCTTCTTCATAATTTTGTTCCTCCTTAATATTTTGTGGGTATCCCACAATCTCTGGCTTAACAGTACGCCATTGCCTCCAAGAATACAAGCAAGACCGCATAACCTTGAAGCTCCACCGCACAGACTTTATAATTCCTTCATCACGCATTGACAAATTTTTTACAATTCGCTATAATGGGGACGGGAATGGGGTGAAGATTGTGTTGAAAATTGCCATCGTTGAAGACGAAAACGCATCCGCCGAGCTGCTGGAACAAAACATCCGCCAGTACTCCGCAGAATTTCAGATACCCGTTGAAATCCATCTTTTCACCAACGCAATTGCCTTTCTGGATCAGTATTCTGCCCAATACGGCATGATCTTCATGGATATTATGATGCCCATGCTCAACGGGATGGATGCTGCCCATGCCCTCCGGGAAAAGGACAGCGCCGTCCTGCTCATTTTTGTGACCAGCATGCAGCAGTACGCCATTCAGGGCTACGAAGTGGGAGCAACGGACTTCATAGTAAAGCCTGTCAAATACCCCCAGTTCAAGCTGAAGTTCACCAGATTTCTGTCAAAGATTCAGTTCTCCCCCTCCCGCAAGAGCACGGACGTTCTGCTGAAAACAGAGTCCGGCTATGTTCGCCTGCTGCCCCGGCAGATTTCTTATGTGGAGGTTCGGGCGCATCACTGCATCTATCATACAGATCTAGGAGAATTCCGAATCTATCAGACCATGAAAAGCGTTGCGCAGCAGCTGGAACCCTGCGGGTTTGCCAAATGCAACAATTATCTGCTGGTCAATCTCATGCGGATCACAAAAATTTCCGGCATGGAGGTTGTGGTTGGGAAAGAAACACTCCCCATCAGCCATCCCAGAAAGAACGAGTTTATCGCTCGCTTTGTTGAATTTACGGAGAGCAAAAAGAAATGATGCGTAAAATATTTACCCTGTTGGGGCCCTATGCAATGGAAGCCTCCAGCCTGCTGCTCACCTTTTTGGAAACCCAGCTCTGCATTTCCCTGTTCGCCCGGAATCTGAAACGCAGACGATTTTTTCTTCTGCGTATTCTGTTTTTTGAGGCCTTGGGGATTTCGTTGTTCTATGGACTTGCAATCTACAACACCCATGCGGGCACCCTGCTCTCGAGACTCCTGTGCTATTTGGCCATTACTGCGTACTGTCTGCTCTACACCATTGGCATCTTCCAAGGAAGTCTGGAAGATACATTGATCGTATTCTGCTCCGGCGAGGTCACCCATCAGCTGGTTGGAAAGCTGTATCCGCTGATCCAGAATCTGCTGGGTATTAACGACAAGACAACGATATCGCTGTTCCATTCCAGCGCGGCAGAAATCCAAGGTTGGGAATGGATCCTGTTTTTTCTCTATCACATTGTCGCATATGTTCTGATTTCCCGGTTTCTTCATCCCAAAGCCTCTCTGCGGCGGGACAAGGAAACCACAAGGGGAATCGCACTGCTTTCCGTAAGTGTCGTTTTCACCATTAATGTGCTGGTTTGCGTTTCCCGCACGTTTGAAGGAGATAATCTGTTACTGAGTATCACCATCAAAACCTTTGTCATTGCTCTCTGCTCCGTCATTCTTGTGTTTTGCTCCGGTATCTTTTCACAAAATGAAAAGTCCCACCAGCTGGAAGTCCTCCAGCAGCTGTGGAAGCAGGATCAAGCCCAGTACGAATCCGTCAAAGCGAGCATGGACGCCATCAGTCTGAAATGCCATGATCTCAAGCACATCCTTTGCCGCATCGAAAACAAGCTGAACCAGGAAGAAATCAACCAGCTTCGAAACGCAATCAGCGTTTATGATTCCCGGGTCAAAACCGGTAACGACGTGCTGGATGTGGTGCTGTCCGAAAAGAATCTCGTCTGTACAAATCAAGGAATCCAGTTCTGCACCATGGTTGACGGCTCCCTGCTTTCCTTCTTGACACCGGTGCAAACCTACTCCATATTCGGAAATATCATGGACAACGCAATTGAAGCCGTGCAAAAGGTGCCGGAAGAGCTTCGTATTATTTCTCTCAACTGTCAGCGTACCAGCAGCGGCATTGTCATTGAGGAATCCAATTATTTTGATGGTAATCCAATCCTGGCAGACGGAACAATCACCACCACCAAATCGGATCAAGCCCGCCACGGCTACGGAATCAAGAGCATCAAGTACATTGCCCGACAGTATGGCGGTAACATCGAAACCACGATACAGGAGAATATGTTCTTTCTACGAGTTTTCTTTCCAATGGAGAAATAACAAATGGAGGGTTTCCTGAGATGGAATGCCCTCCATTTGTTATTATGGGTGTAAATAGTTATGTTTCATACTAGGGCAACACCGCATAAATGCGAAAATCCGCATTATACAGTAGGTGCCAAATCAAACCTGTGGATAACCTCTGAATTATTGTCCGCAAAGGCGCACTGACTCAAGCCGCCAGACAAGGTCTGTCAGCCAGAATCAGATTTGCCAGTGCAAACATAATATTGAATTTGGCTTGTTGCTTTTCAAGCCCTCGGTATCGTG
>JAQYLT010000023.1 GCA_028719885.1 Bacillota bacterium | reverse complement strand
GTTGCCCCCGCCGAAACGTGGCAAATATTTGAGCATTTCCGTTAAAACGAACCCGGTTCATAACCTGGAGCAAGCGGCGGGGGCAAGCCCCCGCCCTACGGTATGTACCATTTTCCCATACGACAATCACATCGCCAAACACCAATTTCTCCGTCCGGCGGTGGGGGCTCTGCCCGATTTGGCAAGATACACAGACAACCTCCAAAAAGCCGGGGTGGAATCGTCTTTCTGCTTTCTTGACGGAATTCCGCCCATCATGCTATAATAAAACCGAACTTTTTTTCTGACTCTTGTAGAATTTTAGGAGGTAAACATGAAGAAAGTCGGCATTGTTATGGGCAGCGACAGCGATCTGCCCATCCTGCGTAAAGCCATGGATACCCTGGACAATCTGGGTATTCCCTTTGAGGCCCACGTGTATTCCGCCCACCGTACTCCCGAGCAGGCCCGGGAGTTCGCACTCCACGCCAGAGAAAACGGTTTCGGCGCCATGATCGCCGCTGCCGGTATGGCTGCCCACCTGGCAGGTGCCATTGCAGCCAACACCACCGTTCCCGTGATCGGTATCCCCTGTAAATCCACCAATCTCGACGGCATTGACGCTCTGTTGTCAACGGTTCAGATGCCCTCCGGCATTCCTGTAGCCACTGTTGCAATCAACGGAGCCGTTAATGCCGCTTTGTTAGCTGCCCAGATCATCGCCGTCTCCGACGAAGCCCTTGCCGCCAAGCTGGATGCCAAGCGGGCCAGCGACGCGGCCAAGGTTCTGGAGAAAGACGCAGCGCTTCAGGCCGAGCTGGCAAAATAAATCCCACGCACAAAACAAGGAGGTTTTTTCATGGGTGGTTTTTTTGGCGCCACATCCCGCCGCAACTGCATTCTGGATGTTTTCTTCGGCACGGACTACCACTCCCACCTGGGTACCCGCCGGGGCGGCATGGCCGCATGGGATAAAGAAGTGGGGATGCAGCGGGAGATTCACAACATTCAAAACTCCCCTTTCCGTACCAAATTTGAGGGAATCCTGGACGAGATGAAAGGCACCACCGCCATCGGCTGCATCTCCGACACCGACCCCCAGCCCATTCTGATTCGCTCCCGGCTGGGCGTTTACGCCATCTGCACCGTGGGCATCATCAACAACGCGGAAGAGCTGATTAAAACCCATCTGACCTACTCCGGCGGCCACTTCGACTCCATGACCGGCGGCCGGGTGAACTCCAACGAGCTGATTGCCGCCATCATCGACCAGAAGGACAATTTCGCCGACGGCATTCGCTTTGCCCAGGACATGATTGAGGGCACCGCCTCCATCCTGATTATGAAGGACGGCGGCCACCTGATTGCCGCCCGGGATAAGATGGGTCGGCTTCCCATCGTCATTGAGAAAAACGAGGACGGTTACGCGGTCACCTTTGAGGACTACGCCGGGCAGAAGCTGGGCTATGAGGTGGTGCGGGAGCTGGGCCCCGGTGAGATCGTGGAAATCTCCCCCGAGGGCGTGGAGCAGCTTTCCCCTCCCCGGAAGGACATGAAAATCTGCGCTTTCCTCTGGTCCTACTACGGCTACCCCACCGCCTGCTACGAGGGCAAGAACGTGGAGGTCATGCGCTACCGCAACGGCCGGATCATGGCCAAGACGGATAAGGAAAACGGCGTGGCCCAGGACATCGACTATGTGGCCGGTGTCCCTGACTCCGGTACCCCCCATGCCATCGGCTACGCCAACGAAAGCGGCGTGCCCTTTGCCCGTCCCTTTATCAAGTACACCCCCACCTGGCCCCGGAGCTTTATGCCCGCCAACCAGAGTGAGCGGAACATGGTGGCCAAGATGAAGCAGATTCCCGTGGACGAGCTGATTCGGGACAAGAAGCTGCTGTTTGTGGACGACAGCGTGGTCCGGGGCACCCAGCTGCGGGAGACCGTAGAATTCCTCTATGAGCATGGAGCCAAGGATGTGCACATCCGCAGCGCCTGCCCGCCCATCCTCTATGGCTGCAAATTCCTGAATTTCTCCCGGTCCAATTCCGAAAATGAGCTGATTGCCCGGGCCACCATCCTGGAGCTGGAGGGGGAAGAGGGACTGAACCACCTGGACGAATATATGGACGGCAGCACCGAACGGGGCAAGAAGATGCGTCAGGCCATCTGCGAAAAGCTCCACTTCGCCTCCCTGGAATATCAGACCCTGGACGGCATCCTGGAGGCCATTGATCTGCCTAAGGATCAGGTTTGCACCTACTGCTGGAACGGCAAAGGTTAATAGAAAATCTGCATATCGGTTTCCGTCCGCAATAGAAGCATTAAGTTAATTAAGATATAAGATATCCGCCAGTCGTGTGCGTAGGGAACGGATTCATCCGTTCCGAAAGGTTCGATGATCACCGCAGTTCGTTGAGTGGCATTTGGGGGAGTGGAACGGATAAATCCGTTCCCTACGAGAAGAATCAACATTTTCTCATTCAAGGCACCGGTGCAAAACCATTACCCAGACGGAATGCATAAATGCATTCCCTACGAATTGTTAGTTAACGAAAGAACAATTATGCAGATAAACAGCCGAAAAATACAATAAACGTTTGATGAAGGAGCAACTTACTATGGATCACAAGAACTCCCAATCTGCCAGCTACGCCGCTGCCGGTGTGGACATCACCGCCGGTTACCGCGCCGTGGAGCTGATGAAAAAGCACATCGCAAGAACCAAGAACGAAGGCTGCCTGGATGATGTGGGCGGCTTCGGCGGCTGCTTCGGCCTGCCCATTGCCGGAATGGAGGAGCCGGTACTGGTCTCCGGCACCGACGGCGTGGGCACCAAACTGAAAATCGCCATGCTCATGGACAAGCACGACACCATCGGCATTGACTGCGTGGCCATGTGCGTCAACGACGTGATCTGCTGCGGCGCCCGGCCCCTGTTCTTCCTGGACTATATCGCCTGCGGCAAGAACATCCCCGAGAAAATTGCGGAAATCGTGGGTGGTGTGGCCGAGGGCTGCGTCCAGTCCGGCTCCGCCCTCATCGGCGGCGAGACCGCCGAGCACCCCGGCATGATGGCCGAGGACGACTACGACCTGGCGGGCTTCTCCGTAGGCATCGTGGATAAGAAAAAGATCATCGACAACAGCCGCATGGCCCAGGGAGATGTGGTCATCGCCCTGGCTTCCTCCGGTGTGCACTCCAACGGCTTCAGCCTGGTGCGTAAGGTCTTCGACGTGGAGCACAACCCTGACCTGATGAAGCCCAACGCCTTCCTGGGCGGCAAATCCATCGCCGAAACCCTGCTGACCCCCACCAAAATCTACGTCAAGAGCATTCTGGCCCTGCTGGAAAAGGTGGACGTCAAGGGCATCAGTCACATCACCGGCGGCGGCTTCTATGAGAACATTCCCCGCTCCATCCCCGATGGGCTCTGCGCCAAAATTGAGAAAAGCGCCGTGAAAATCCTGCCCATCTTCCAGTTAATCGCCGAAACCGGCAATATTCCCGAACGGGACATGTTCAACACCTTCAACATGGGTGTGGGCATGAGCGTGATCGTTCCCGCCGCCCAGGCAGACAAGGCGCTGGAAATTCTCACCGCGCAGGGTGAGGATGCCTACGTGATCGGTTCCATTGTAAAAAGCGAAGAAAAGGTGATTCTGGAATGAGCGCCAAAATCGCAGTCCTGGTTTCCGGCGGCGGAACCAATTTGCAAGCACTGATCGACGCCCAGGAAAGCGGCGTCCTGCACAGCGGCAAGATTTCCCTGGTGGTGTCCAATTCCGCCGGTGCTTACGCCTTGGAGCGGGCAAAGAAAGCGGGAATTCCCGGCATTACCCTGCTGAAGAAGCAACTGGGAGGCCAGGCGCAATTTGAAGCTGCCCTGCAAAAAACGCTGGAGGAATACGGCATCGATGTCATCGTGCTGGCCGGGTTTATGACCATTCTCTCCGGGGATTTCACCGCCAAATGGCCCAAGCGGATTCTGAACATCCACCCCGCCCTGATTCCCAGCTTCTGCGGCGAGGGCTTCTATGGGCTGAAAGTCCACCAGGCGGCGCTGGATTATGGCGTCAAGGTCACCGGCGCCACCGTGCATTATGTCAACCACATCCCCGACGGCGGGGAGATCATCGCCCAGAAGGCGGTGGAGGTGCTTCCGGGAGATACCCCGGAGATTTTACAGCGCCGGGTGATGGAGCAGGCGGAGTGGATCCTCCTGCCCCAGGCCACGGAAACCGTTTGTTCCCAACTGAATCGATAAAGAAAGCGCATTTCGGTTTTGCAAAGGAGCAGATAAATTGGAATTTGCAGGTATGTTTCCGTAGGGAACGGATTTATCCGTTCCGCCCGGTAACGTTTTTCTGGGGTGCACGTTGAATGGAAAAATGTTGAAAATTGGGACCCTTTACCATCCAATAAACCATGGGTGGTAACTGACGTTTCGGAACGGATAAATCCGTTCCCTACGAAACATCTCGCCAAATTCCAATTTGTCTCTTCCTGCGGAAAACCCAGTGCCGACACCATATGGGAGGAAAGAAATGAACGTTTACGAAACCAAGACCATGGCAGAGCGTCTGGAGGGCAACACCTACCCCGGCCGGGGCATCGTTCTGGGCATCACCCCCGACGGCAAAAAGGCGGCAGCGGCCTACTTCATCATGGGCCGCAGCGTCAACTCCCGGAACCGGGTGTTCATCCAGGAGCCCGACGGCATCCGCACCGAAGCCCACGACCCCGCTCTGATGAAGGACCCCCATCTGATTATCTACCATCCCGTCCGGGAGGTGGGCACCGGTCTCATCGTCACCAACGGCGACCAGACCGACACCATCTGGGAATACCTCTCCCGGGGCGAGAGCTGGGAAGCCGCCCTTCGCACCCGCCAGTTTGAGGACGACGGCCCCAACTGGACCCCCCGGATTTCCGGCCTCACCGCCGGGGACGGCTCCTACAAAATGTCCATCCTGAAGGCCGCCGACGCTGATGGCAAGGCCTGCGCCCGGTTCTTCTGGGAATACCCCGCCACCGCCGGTGTGGGCCACTTCCTGCACACCTATGTCCGGGACGGCAGCCCGGTGATTCCCACTTTCCAGGGGGAGCCGGAGCGGGTTTCCATTCCTCAGGACATCGACGCCTTTACCCAGGAGCTGTGGAACAGTCTGGACGAGAACAACAAGATTTCCCTGTTTGTCCGCTACACCGATCTTACCACCCGTCAGGCAGAGCAGCGGATTCTGAATAAGCACTGCTAAAAGGAGAAGAATTATGAAGAATTTTGAGCTGAAATACGGCTGCAACCCCAACCAGAAGCCGGCCTCCATCTACATGGCCGACGGCAGTGATCTGCCCATCACCATTCTGAACGGCCGCCCGGGCTACATCAATTTCCTGGACGCTCTGAACTCCTGGCAGCTGGTGAAGGAGCTGAAAGAGGCCACCGGGCTGTGTGCCGTCACCTCCTTTAAGCATGTGTCCCCCACCTCCGCCGCCGTGGGCAAGGTGCTGCCGGAGAATCTGAAAAAGGCCTGCTTTGTGGATGATATTCCCGAGCTGGACGAAAGCCCTCTGGCCTGCGCCTACGCCAGGGCCCGGGGCACCGACCGGATGTGCTCCTTTGGCGACTGGGTGGCCCTGTCCGATGTGTGCGACGCTGTAACCGCCAAGCTGATTGCCCGGGAGGTTTCCGACGGCGTCATCGCCCCCGGCTACACCGACGAGGCTCTGGCCATTCTGAAAACCAAGCGCAAGGGCAGCTACAACGTGGTGGCCATTGACCCGGGCTACGTTCCCGCCGAGCAGGAGACCAAGATGGTCTACGGTGTGACGTTCCAGCAGGGCCGGAACAATTTTAAAATCGGCGAGCATCTGCTGCAGAACATCGTCACGGAGAACAAGGAGCTGCCCGAGAGCGCCAAGATTGATCTGATCATCTCCCTGATTACCCTGAAATATACCCAGTCTAACTCCGTGTGCTTTGCCTACGACGGCCAGGCCATCGGCGTGGGCGCGGGCCAGCAGTCCCGGATTCACTGCACCCGTCTGGCAGGCTCCAAGGCCGACACCTTCTTCCTGCGGCAGCATCCCAAGACCCTGGCTCTGCCTTTCCGGGAGGACCTGGGCCGCCCCAACCGGGACAACGTGATCGACGGCTACATCAACGGCAACGAAGAGGATGTGTGCGCCGATGGCATCTGGCAGAACTACTTCACACATCAGCCGGAGCAGCTGACGGAAGAGGACAAGCGGGAATTCCTGGACAGCATCCACGGGGTAGCCCTGGGCTCCGACGCCTTCTTCCCCTTTGCCGACAACATCAAGCGGGCCTGTGCCTCCGGTGTCAGCTACATTGCCCAGCCCGGCGGTTCCATCCGGGACGATCTGGTCATTGAAGAATGCAACAAGCGGGGCGTTGTGATGGCCTTCACCGGAATGCGTTTATTCCATCATTAAACAAGTATTTAGCCGTTTCGTAGGGCGGGTGGCTTGCCCCCGCCGAAAGGTTCCGATTCGCGCAAGGTTTCGTTGAATGGTACTTGGTGGAAACCGTAATGTTGCGGCGGGGGCAAGCCCCCGCCCTACGAAGCGAACGTAGGTTTTTT
>JAQYLT010000022.1 GCA_028719885.1 Bacillota bacterium | reverse complement strand
TGGGCACTGAGCCGCAAAAACCGCCCGCTGCCGGTGATGGAACGGGAGAACATTCTTCGATTTGCCATGGTTACGCCTGCCTTTCTCGCTTGTTTGTTTGATTATAGTATAGCACAAACTTACGAGAACGTCAATAGTATTCAACTAATAAAACAAAATATTCCACCGATGTTCCGATGCGGTACAAAAATAGTCCCCCCTTTGTGTAAAAGGAGGGATTTGGCGGGATTTGGCGGGGTTTGGCAGGAATTGGCGGGATACACCGGGGATTATAGAAGCGTAAAAACGTTGTGTTTTGCGTAGGGAACGGATTCATCCGTTCCGAGCGTTGGTTAATATCCATGGTTCGTTGGATGGTAACGGGTTCTAATTTTTTCCCAACCATTATCCATTCAACATACCTCGATAAAAACGTTACCGAGGCGGAATGCATAAATGCATTCCCTACGAAAAAACATCGTTTTACGAGTTTGCGAACCCTGGTGGTTGTTGAACCTTTCGGAACGCATGAATGCGTTCCCTACGCAAAATTCGGCGCGTTACCATTGGACGAACCAGGGTGTTTATCGAAACGGGCGGAATGCATAAATGCATTCCCTACGAAACGCCAATTTTCTTATGACGGAAGCTGGCTGATATGGGAAATTTTTGGTTATTTCGTCATTTTCTCCTGCTTTACCTTATGGTCAATGATATGCCGGGAGGCCAGCTCCTTATGGATTTCCTCCAGGGTGATGCCCTGCTGGGTCATGAGCACCATCACGTGATAGGCAAGGTCCGCGATTTCGTAGACGGTCTCCGCCCGGTCCTCTGCCTTGGCGGCGATGATCACCTCGGTGCACTCTTCGCCCACCTTTTTCAGAATCTTGTCCAGTCCTTTCTGGAAGAGGTAGGTGGTGTAGGAGCCCTCGGGCAGGTCCCGTTTCCGGCCCTCCAGCAGAGAATAGAGCCCCTGATAGGAAAATTCCTGCCGGGTTTCACTCTGGAATACCGGGTTGTGGAAGCAGCTAACTTCCCCGGTGTGGCAGGCAGGGCCGTCGGGCTCCACCATGATGACCAGGGCGTCCTTGTCACAGTCGGCGGTGATGGATACAATGTGCTGGTAATTTCCGCTGGTCTCTCCTTTGAGCCAGAGCTCCTGGCGGGAGCGGCTCCAGAAGCAGGTGAGCTCCTTTTCTATGGAGATTTTAAGACTCTCCCGGTTCATGTAGGCCAGGGTCAGCACCTGCTTGGACACCGCATCCACCACGATGGCGGGAATCAGGCCCTTTTCGTCAAATTTCAGTTCATCGATGTTCAGCATGATTTATCTCCTTACAGATATTTGGGCGTCTGCCATGGCCTGCTTCAGGTCGGCAATTCGGACCTCCCCAAAATGGAAGATGGAGGCGGCCAGCCCCGCGTCTACCTTGGGATTGTGTTGGAACAGGTGGATAAAATCCTGGATGTTTCCCGCGCCGCCGGAGGCAATCACCGGCACGGACACGGCGTCGCACACCGCATCCAGCATTTCCAGATCGAAGCCGCCCTTTACCCCGTCGGTGTCGATGGAGTTCACCACCACCTCACCGGCGCCGTTCTCCACACAGCGGCGAATCCACTGGATCGCTTCCATGCCGGTGTTCTCTCTGCCGCCCTTGGAAAAGACCCGGAACACGCCGTCCACCCGCTTTACGTCAGCGGAGAGCACCACGCATTGATTGCCGTAGCGCTTGGCGGCCTCGTACACCAGAGCCGGATTCCGGATGGCTCCGGAATTCACGCTCACCTTGTCGGCCCCGCATTTCAGCACCCGGTCGAAATCCTCCAGGGTGTTGATGCCGCCGCCCACGGTCAGGGGAATGAAGACCTTGGAGGCGGTTTCCCGGAGAATTTCCGTGAACAGGGAGCGGCCCTCCGCCGAGGCGGTGATGTCATAGAACACCAGCTCGTCCGCGCCGCAGCCGGAATAGTATTCCGCCAGGGCAACAGGGGAGGAGACATCCCGCAGTCCGGCAAAGTTCACACCCTTAACCACCCGGCCGTCCCGGACGTCCAAGCAGGGAATAATTCGTTTTGTAATCATTTGGCCACCTCAATTGCCTGCTTCAAGTTGATGGCGCCGGTGTAGTAGGCTTTCCCAATAATGGCGCCGTAGAGCCCGGCCTGGGCCAGGCGCTGCACATCCTCCAGGCTGGACACCCCGCCGGAGGCGATGATCTCCAGGGAAAAGCGCTCCATCAAGGCCTGATACAGCTGGTGGTTGGTGCCTTTCATGGCCCCGTCCCGGGAGATGTCGGTGCAGATGATGGTCTCAATTCCAATTTCCTGAAGCCTCTGGCAGAAGTCGAAGGCGGTGAGCTCAGATTTTTCCGTCCAGCCCTTGATGGCCACAAAGCCGTCCTTGAGGTCCATGCCCACGGCGATTTTTCTGCCGTATTTCTTGGCGGCTTCCTCCAGAAAGCCCGGCTGGGTGACGGCGGCGGTGCCAAGGATCACCCGGTCGATGCCGTTTTCCAGATAGCGCTGAATGGCCTCCATGCTTCGGATGCCGCCGCCCACCTCGCAGAACAGGCCGCCTCGCCGCTTGATTTCCAGAATGGTTTCAAAATTGGGGGTTTGGCCGGTTTTGGCTCCCTCCAAATCCACAATATGCATGTGGCTTGCGCCGCTTTTTGCAAAATCCTCCGCAATGGCGGGGGGGTCGTCGCTGTAAACGGTCATCTGGGCATAGTCGCCCTTATACAGGCGGACGGCCTTGCCCTGGTATAAATCAATGGCGGGGTAGATCAGCATGGCAGCGCCTCCATTTCGGCAAAGGCCCTTAGAATGTTCAATCCCACGGTGCCGCTTTTTTCCGGATGGAACTGGCAGCCGAATACATTTTCCCGCTGCACCGCCGCCGTGAGCCACTGGCCGTATTCCGTGTCCGCAATCACGAAGTCCTCACAGTGGGCGGCAAAATAGGAATGGACGAAGTAGACGCAGTCGCCTTCCCCGATGTAACGGAAGAGGGGACTGCTCTTTTTCATTCGCAGGGCGTTCCAGCCGATGTGGGGGATTTTCAGCTCCTTGGGTAGTCTCCCCTCCATGGGCACCACGCTGCCGGGAATCAGCCCCAGGCCGGGGTGCTCCCCGTATTCATAGCTTTTTTCAAAGAGCAGCTGCATCCCCAGGCAGATGCCCAAAATGGGCTTGCCCCGGGCGGCCTCTTCTTTGATCACGGTATCCAGCCCGGTGTCCCGGAGCTTCTTTGCGGCGTCCTCAAAGGCCCCCACCCCGGGCAGAATCAGCTTGTCAGCTTTTTTCAGCTGCTGGGCGTCCCCGGTGACGGTGACCTCTGCGCCGATGGCCTGGAGGCTGCATTTCAGGGAGAAGAGATTCCCCACGCCGTAATCCACAATGGCAATCATCACAGCACTCCTTTGGTGGAGGGGATCTCATCGGCGTAAACCGGGTCGATGAGCACCGCCTTTTTTAAGGAGCGGGCGGCGGACTTGAAGGCCCCCTCGATGATGTGGTGGGAATTGCTGCCGGATAGTTTCTTGAAGTGCAGGGTGCACTCCGCCTTGCGGACGAAGCCCAGCCAGAATTCTTCCACCAGCTCCGTGTCAAAATCTCCCACCTTTTCCGTGGGGATGGGCAGCTCAAAGCCCAGAAAGCTCCTGCCGGAGATGTCCACGGCAGTGAGAATCAGGGCCTCGTCCATGGGGAGGATGGTGTCGCCGTAGCGGCAGATGCCCCGTTTCTCCCCCAGAGCCTGAGAAAAGGCGGTGCCCAGGGCGATGCCGATGTCCTCCGTGGTGTGGTGGTAGTCCACCTGGGTGTCGCCCTGGCAGGTCACGTTCAGGTCAAACCGGCCGTGGCGGGAGAACAGGGTGAGCATGTGGTCCAGAAAGCCGCAGCCAGTGGCGATTTCGCTTTTTCCGGTGCCGTCCAGATTCAGAAAGACAGAAATCCGGGTCTCGGCGGTGTTTCGTTTCAGTTCAGCGATTCTCATAGGGAGCCTCCTTAAGCCAGCAGGCTTTTGATGGCGGCAATCAGCGCCTCCATCTGGGCCTGACTGCCGATGGTGATCCGGTTAAAATCTTTCAGCCGGGGGGTTTCAAAATGCCGCACCAGGATTCCCTTTGCTTTCAAATCCAGATACAAATCCTTTCCGGGGTAGTTGGGAGCGGCGGCAAAGAGGAAATTCGCCTTGGAATTGGTGACTCGGAAGCCCAGGCTCAAAAGCTGCTCCCTGGTCCATTCCCGGGTTTTGGCGATTTCCAAGCAGTTTTTCCGGAAATAGGCGACATCCTTTAGTGCCCCCACACCGGCGGCCATGGTGGCGGAATTGATGTTGTAGGGGTTTGTGGAATATTTGATGGCGTTCAAATCCCCAATCAGCCCCCGGCAGCCAAAGCCCATGCCCAGCCGGGCTCCCGCCATGGAGCGGGATTTGGAAAAGGTCTGGGTGACGAGAAGATTGTCGTATTTGTGAATCAGCGGCACCGCGCTCTCCCCACCGAAGTCCACATAGGCCTCGTCGATCACCACCACATTGTCCGGGTTGGAGGCCACGATCCGTTCAATCTCCGCCAGAGAGATGGTCAGGCCGGTGGGGGCGTTGGGATTGGCGATGAAAATGGTTTTGCCCATGCCCACATAATCCGAAGCATCCAGAGAGAAGTCCTCTTTCAGTGGGATGGTCTCATAGGGCACCCCGTTTAGGTCCGCGAACACCGGATAGAAGCCGTAGGTGATGTCTGGAAATACCGCCGGGTGCTGCCTGTCGCAGAAGGCCATGAAGGCGAAATTCAGGATTTCGTCGCTGCCGTTGGTAAAGAGGATTTCGTCCTTTTCCACGCCGTAGTATTCGCAGGCGGCCTCCACCAGCTCCCGGCACTCCGGGTCGGAGTAAAGCTCCAAATGCTCCGCCGCCTTTGCGGCCATGTCCACCGCCAGGGGAGAGGGGGGGAACGGGGATTCGTTGGTGTTCAGCTTGATGTACTTCGTCTTTTTGGGCTGCTCTCCCGGGACATAGGGCACCAGGGAAGCATATTTTTCACTGAAAAACCGGCTCATGTGTTTTCCTCCTGGGTCCGAATCAGGGCGCTTCTGGCGTGCCCGGTGAGCCCCTCGGCCTTGGCAAAATAGGCTACATCCTCGGCAACATTTTCCAGGGCGTCCCGGGTGAAATAGGTATACTGCATCTTCTTGATGAAATCGTCCACGCTGAGGGGGCTGGAAAACCGCGCCGTGCCGCTGGTGGGCAGGGTGTGGTTGGGGCCCGCCAGGTAGTCTCCCAGGGCCTCGGGGCAGTTCCGGCCCAGAAACACGGAACCGGCGTGGCGGACCTTGGACAGATAGTCAAAGGGCTGCTCCACGCAGAGCTCCAGGTGCTCCGGGGCGATTTCGTTGGCAATGTCAATGGCCCGGTCCAGATTCCCGGCCACGATGATCTTTCCGTTGTTGTCGATGGAGGCCCGGGCGATTTCGGCCCGCTCCAGTTGGGGAATCTGCATTTCCAGCTCCTCCTGGACGGCCTTTGCCAGCTCCAGGTCGTCGGTGACCAGCACGGCGCTGGCCAGCTTGTCGTGCTCCGCCTGGGACAGCAGGTCGGCAGCCACATGCCGGGGGTTGGTCTTGCCGTCGGAGACAATGAGAATCTCGCTGGGGCCCGCGATCATGTCGATGGACACCTGGCCGTAGACCTGCCGCTTGGCCTCCGCCACAAAGGCGTTGCCCGGGCCCACGATCTTATCCACCTTGGGGATGCTCTCGGTGCCGTAGGCCAGGGCGGCAATGGCCTGGGCGCCGCCCACCTTGTAGATCCTGTCCACCCCGGCAATCCGGGCGGCGGCCAGAATCGCGGGATTGATCTTTCCCTGGGCGTTGGGGGGCGTGACCATCACCACTTCTTTCACCCCGGCAATCTTGGCGGGGAGAGCATCCATCAGCACGGTGGAGGGATAGGCCGCCGTGCCCCCGGGGACATAGAGCCCCGCCCGGTCGATGGGGATGATCTTCTGCCCCATGACGATGCCGTCTTCCTCGCTGAGGATGAAGCTGTTCCGCTTCTGGCGGCTGTGAAATTTGGAGATGTTGGTGGCGGCCCGCTGCAGCACTTTCTTTAATTTCGGGTCGAAAGAGGAAAGAGCCTCCTGGAATTCCTCCTCCGTTACCTGCAGACCGGAAAGCTCTGCCTTGTCAAATTTTTTGGTGTATTCCAGAAGTGCCTCGTCCCCCCGGAGGCGGACCTGCTGAATGATTTCCGAAACCACGCCGGAAACATTGGCGGTGGGCTCCGTCCGGGCAAAGATTTCCTGATTGGGGACCTCTCCATATTTGAAAATGCGAATCATAGCGTTTCCTCCAACAGCTGCGCGGTGCAGCGGACGATGTTGTCAATAACCGTATTTTTAAATTTATAGCTTGCCTTGTTGGCAATCAGCCGGGCGCTGATGGGCACCACATCCTCCACAACGGCGAGATCGTTCTCCCGCAAGGTGGTGCCGGTTTCCACAATGTCCACAATCACGTCGGACAATCCCAGAATGGGGGCCAGCTCAATGGAGCCGTTGAGATGGATGATGTCGATGTCCCGCCCCTTGGAAAGATAGTAGTCCGCCGCAATGTGGGAGAATTTGGTGGCCACCCGCAGGGTCCTGCCGGGATTGTCCCGGAAATCCTTCTTTGCGGCCACGGCCATTTTGCATTTGCCGATTTTCAAATCCAGAAGCTCGTAGATATCCGGCTGGTATTCCAGCAAAATGTCTTTCCCGGCCACGCCGATGTCCGCAGCGCCCCGCTCCACATAGATGGCCACATCCGAGGGCTTCACCCAGAAGTAGCGGACTTTCGCTTCCTCATTTTCAAAGATCAGCTTTCGCCCCGCCTCGTGAATGGCAGGGCAGGGGAAGCCCGCCTCTTCAAAAATGGCCAGAACCTTTTCTCCCAGACGCCCTTTCGGCAGGGCCACATTTAAATAGTCCATTTATTCCGCCCTGCCTTTCTCCATGGTGACGATCTGCCTGCAGCGAAGCCCCGGTGGGATTTGCCGCTGGAGCAGAATGCTCTCCCCGCTGCCGGTGAGCTGCTTCGCTTTGGCCTCGATTTCCGAAATGGAGCAGCTGTCGTCGTAAAGCAGCAGGGTGTCGATGTCGTATTCGGTTTCGGCGGGGGCGTACTGCTCCAGAATATCCAGATACACCGCAAAGCCGATGGCCCCGGAGCGGCGCTTCATTTTCTTCATCATGCTGTCGTACTGCCCGCCGGAGAGCACCGCCGCGGGGATGCCCTGGGCGAAGCCCTTGAAGATGAAGCCGTTGTAATACTGGGGGTCGCTGACGGCGCTGAAATCGATCCGCACCAGGCTGCCGTATTTCCCGCTGCTGAGGGCGGACAGAATCCGCTGGAAGCGGGACAGCTCTTCCTCCCGGGCGATCCCGCCCAAAAGGGACTGCACCTTGGGCAGCACCTCTTCCGCCGTGCCGTAGAGACCGGCCAGGCTGCACAGCAGCTTTGTAGCCTCTTGGCTGAC
Source organism: Bacillota bacterium (assembly GCA_028719885.1). GTDB lineage: Bacteria > Bacillota > Clostridia > Oscillospirales > Oscillospiraceae > Faecousia. The sequence goes on along the minus strand of JAQYLT010000022.1, from coordinate 6,601 downwards.
CCCCAACCGGCCGCAGATGCCTTGCAGCTCATGGAGGTTCTTTTCCCCGATCCGCCGGATGACGGCTTTCTGCTCCTCCTGGGGGATTCCGGCGTAGCGGATGGCATCGGACAGCAGCCCCAGGTGGGAGATTTCCAGAATGCAGCTCTTTTGGGTGCAGCTCAGGCTCTCCGCCGCCAGCTTCAGCACCTCGTAGATGCAGTATTCGTCGATTTCCCCAATGGCCTCCAGGCCCACCTGGGTGATCTCCTTGAAGCCGTGGCTGCCCTTGGATACCCGGTATACATTTTCGTTGTAGAATAGCTTCCGGATGCCCGGCTCGTCCCGGGTGTTTTTCACGATGGAAAGGGTCACGTCCGGCTTCAAGGCCATGAGCTTTCCGTCCAGATCGGTGAAGGTGATGACGGAGTCGGAGATGAGGAAGTCCTTGTTCCGGGCGTAGAGGTCGTATTCCTCGAATTTGTTCATCTTGTATCTGGAATAGCCATAGCGGCCATACAGCGACTGCAGGCCGGAGAGAATGGATTCAATTGGAAGATTAGACATGGTGATGCTCCTCCCGGGCGAACCACCCCTCGAGGAGAGAACGCCCGTGTTCTTTCTGTTTGATACTTTACCACGCTAAAGCGATGAAGTCAATGCTTTTTACCGCCGGAAGAAAATTTCCATCGTCTTGCCCAAGGTTTTCCGCTTCCCGGGGATGGTTTTTGTATACATGGGGGAACGAAAACGATTATTCTTTGAAAAATCCCGGAAATGGAAACTATCTCAAACATTTCATCTGGTTGACTTGGGGGAAACCTTTGCTATAATGGAAAAAAACAAAGAAAAGAGATGGAACTACCATGGCCGCATACAAGAAAACCACCGCCAGGGACATGACCCAGGGCTCCATCGTGAAGCAGCTGGTGCTGTTCTCCCTGCCGCTGATGCTGGGCAATGTCTTCCAGATGCTCTACAACACCGTGGACTCCGTGGTGGTGGGCAATTTTGTGGGCACCCAGGCGCTGGCCGCGGTGGGCTCCACCACCATGATTGTGAACATCATGGTCTTTTTCTTCAACGGATTTTCCACCGGCGCCAGTGTGGTCATTGCCCGTCGGTTCGGCGCCCGGGACAGCCAGCGGCTCCACACCGCCATCCAGACCACCATGGCCGCCACCTTTATCCTGGCGGTGTTCTTCACGGTGGTGGGGCTGATGACGGTTGAGCCCATGCTCCGGCTCATGGCGACGCCGGAGGATGTGTTTGACGAGGCCAAGATTTATCTGCAAATTTACATCGGTGGTTTTTCCGGCCTGGTGATTTACAACATGTGCAGCGGCATCCTCCGGGCCGTTGGCGATACCACCAGACCCTTGTATTTTCTGATCCTCACCAGCGTTCTCAATATCCTGCTGGATTTGTTCTTTGTGCTGAAGCTCCGGGCGGGCATCGCCGGGGTGGCCTATGCCACCATCCTTTCCCAGTTCGTCTCCGCCGGCCTGACCCTGCTGCTGCTCACCAGAACCCGGGATATCTACCGGCTGAGCTGGAAAGGCATGTCCATCAATTCCCAGGTGCTGGGGGAGATCGTGGCGGTGGGGCTGCCTGCAGCCATCCAAAGCGTGATCACCTCTTTCTCCAATGTGTTCGTCCAGTCCTATATCAATGCCTTCGGCTCTCAGTGCATGGCGGGCTGGAGCGCCTACAACAAGCTGGACCAGTTCGTCCTGCTGCCCATGCAGAGCCTGGCCATGGCGGCCACCACCTTTGTCAGCCAGAACATCGGCGCCGACCAGCCCAAGCGGGCCAACAAGGGAACGGTGATTACGGTGAGCCTGTCCGTGGGGGTGACGGCGGTGATTGTGCTGCTGGTGTGCATCTTTGCCGCGCCGGCCATCTCCCTGTTCACGCCGGATGAGGCGGTGATTGAATTCGGTGTGCTCTTTGTCCGGGCCAATTTCGTCTTCCTGCTGTTCAACTGTGTCAATCATGTTTTGGCGGGAGCCCTCCGGGGCAGGGGGGACTCCACCGCCCCCATGGCCATTATGCTGCTGACCTTTGTGGCCCTGCGGCAGATCTACCTGTTTGTGGTCACCCATTATGTTGCCAATACCCCCTGGCTGGTGGGCTTCGGCTACCCCGTGGGCTGGATGGCCTGCTGCGTCATCGAGGTTTCCTATTATTTCCTGAAATGGGGCAGAAAAAAACCCAAGCGCCAGCTCCTGCCGGATTGCTGATGCAGACAGTTCACAGTAAGACGGAAAATGGAATTTGTCCGTATGTATTCGTAGGGAACGCATTCATGCGTTCCGCTCGGTAACGTTTTTATCGAGGTATATTGAATGGATCATTGTTGAAAAAATTGAAACCCTTTACCATCCAACTAACCTCGGATGTTCACCCACGTTTCGGAACGGATAAATCCGTTCCCTACGAAACTTCTCTATGCTTGATTATTGCGTAAAAAATCCCGTTTTCGGCTAATTTTACCGGAAACGGGACGTTTTTATGGGGTGCGGAATTCTTTTTCCACACAGTATTGCAGTACGGAGTCGATCTGGGGGGAAATCCACTTGTCCCGGTGGTGCAGCAGCTGCTTCCAGATGTTCACCTGAATCTCCGGCACCTCCAGATGGATGAGCTTTCCCGCCTTCACCGCCTTTTCCGTCACAAAATCCGGCAGAAAGGAGATGCCCACATTTTGCTGCACCAGCTCGCAGATCAGGTGGGGATTTCCGATTTCCAGAACGGGATTGATTTCCAGGGACCGCTGGGCCAGCTGCTCATCCAGCTGCCGCCGGTAGCTCATGCCCTTTTCCGTGAGGATAAAGGACTGGCGCACCAATTCCTCGGGGGAGATCTGCCCCAGCTTTGCCAGGGGGGAATGGCTGGCGGCCACAAAATGATGGGCGGCCTTTTCCTCCCGGACGATGACGTATTCCGTGTTGTAGATGTGGTTTTCCAGGGTGAGAATGGCGTCCACCTCGTTGTGGTCCAGCAGGCGGAACATCTCCTCCGTCCCGGCGGCAATGATTTTCAGATGGATGCCGGGATGCTCCTGGAGAAACTGCTGGAAATTCTCCTCCAAAAGAGAATTGCACAGAGAATCGGACATGGCCACCCGAATCCGCACGGCCCGGGCGCTGCCGGCGTGCATATTCTGCTTTAGCTGCTGGGTCATTTTCTGAACCTGCTGGGCGTAGGCCAGTACCTCCCGGCCCTTGTCGGTGAGCACCACCGTGCGGTTGATGCGCTCGAACAGCGGGAATTCCAGTTCCTCCTCCAGCTGACGAATCTGAAAGGAAATGGTGGACTGAGAGCAGCCCAGAGCCGCCCCGGCCTTGGTAAAGCTGCCCAGCTCAGCCACATGAATAAAGGTGGTCAGATTCTTCAAATCCATGGCATTGTCTCCCATAGGGTGTTTTATTTCCGCTTTCTGGTGTAAAGCTTGGCCAGCCCGCCCTCGCTGGTTTCCCGGAAGCGGGTGCTCAGGTTGATGCCGGTTTCGTGCATGGCCCGGCAGACCATGTCATAGCTGATGTTTCGGGAGCCGGTGAGAAAATAGCTCAGGTTGCAGGCGTTCATGGCACGCATGGCGGCAACGGCGTTGCGCTCGATGCAGGGGATCTGCACCAGGCCGCAGATGGGGTCGCAGGTCAGCCCCAGGTGGTGCTCCATAGCCACCTCGGCGGCGTATTCCACCTGATCCAGATTCTGCTGGTACAGCTCCGCCAGGGCGGCGGCAGCCATGGAGCAGGCGGTGCCGATCTCTGCCTGGCAGCCGCATTCCGCCCCGGAGATGGAGGCGTTGCTCTTGGTCAGATTGCCGATGATTCCGGCGGTGGCCAGCCCCCGGCAGATCTGCTCGTCGGTGAAGCCTCTGGTCACCTGGGCGTATTTGAGTACCGCAGGCAGCACCCCGCAGGCGCCGCAGGTGGGAGCGGTGACAATGGTGCCGTTGTCCGCGTTCTGCTCCGCCACCGCGTAGGCAAAGGCGGCAATCTGCTGAAATTCCAGCAGGGCGGGTATCTTGTCCTTGGGGACCTGCTCATAGAGGAATTTGGCCTTGCGCTGCACGTTTAGCCCCCCGGGGAGCACTCCGGAGGTGGAAAGACCCTCGTCAATGGAGCGCTTCATCACCTGCCAGACCTCCATGAGAAAGTCCCAGATTTCCGGCCCCTCGTTCAGCTCCACATATTCACTGAGGGTGTGAATATACCGCCATTTGCAGAAATCGGCAATTTCGGCAAAGGAATGCTCGATATAAACCTCTTCCTGGTCGTCGTCCTTTCTTCCGGGGATGCGGATGTCCCCGCCGCCGATGGATTCCACCCGCAGGGAGGCGATTTCTTTTCCGTCCTTCAGCGCAAAAAAGTCCATGGTGTTGGGGTGAGCGTCCGGAAGAACCTCGTCGGAAAAAATGATCTCCGCCGACAGGGGAGCCAGGGTTTCCCGGATGACCCGGTCGGTGCCGTGGCCCACACCGGTTTTGCTCAAAGAGCCGTAGAGGATCACGCGGAAGGCATCGGCCTGGGGGTGCTCCCTGCGAAAGAGCTTTGCCGCCCGCTCCGGGCCCATGGTGTGAGAGGAGCTGGGCCCCTTGCCGATTTTGTAAATTTCTCGAATGGATTTCATGTTGTACCTCTGTTCTGGAATCCCGGGGGATTCGGTTCGATCTGATCATTACTCATAGTATCATGGATGACCGGAAAGCGCAAGAGAGGGAATGGGGGAAAAGTCCCGAAAACCGTTGTATCCCTCTTGACAAGTGTGCTACAATATATTGTAACATTTGTATAAAACCCAGGCTTGGGCTTGGAATACGGGAGGAAAGAAAAATGGCCAACGACAAAAAGGTTGAGCAGATCACCGACATGGAGGTGGACTTTGCTCAGTGGTTCACGGATGTTTGCAAAAAGGCACAGCTGATTGATTATTCTTCCATCAAGGGTGTGTTCATCTACCGGCCCTATGGCTATGCCATCTGGGAGAATATGCAGAAGATTCTGGATGCCTCTTTCAAAAAGGTGGGCGTGGAGAACGTGTACATGCCCATGCTGATTCCCGAGAGCCTGCTCCAGCGGGAAAAGGACCATGTGGAGGGCTTCGCGCCCGAGTGCGCCTGGGTGACCATGGGCGGCAGCGAGAAGCTGGAAGAGCGCTACTGCATCCGTCCCACCTCCGAAACCCTGTTCTGTGAGCATTTTGCCCAGATCATTCAGTCCCATCGGGACCTGCCCCTGAAATACAACCAGTGGTGCTCCGTGCTCCGCTGGGAGAAGACCAGCCGTCCTTTCCTGCGCCACCGGGAGTTTTTGTGGCAGGAGGGCCACACCATGCACGCCACGGCGGAGGAAGCCCAGGAATTCACCAAGCAGATGCTGAACATCTACGCCGACTTCTGCGAGAATGTGCTGGCCATGCCCGTGACCCGGGGCCAGAAAACCGAAAAGGAGAAGTTCAACGGCGCCGAGGCCACCTATACCATCGAATGCATGATGCACGACCGGAAGGCGCTCCAGGCCGGTACCTCCCACTACTTCGGCGACGGCTTCGCCAAGGCCTTCGACATCGCCTTTACCGACAAGAACAACCAGCGGGTCAATCCGTTCCAGACCTCCTGGGGCGTGTCCACCCGGCTGATCGGCGGCATCATCATGACCCACGGCGACAACAACGGCCTGGTGCTGCCCCCCAAGGTGGCTCCCATTCAGATCGTCATCCTGCCCGTTGCCCAGCATAAGCCCGGCGTTCTGGAAGCGGCTGTGCAGCTGAAAGAGCGGCTGGAACAGGCGGGCTTCCGGGTGAAGCTGGACGATTCCGACAACTCTATGGGCTGGAAGTGCGCCGAGTACGAAATGAAAGGCGTGCCCCTGCGGGTGGAGTGCGGCCCCCGGGATTTGCAGAACAATCAGTGCGTCCTGGTGCGACGTACCGACCGGGAGAAGATCGTGGTCAGCCTGGACCAGCTGGAAGCCGCCGCGGCGGAGCAGCTGGAGCTGGTGCACCAGGGCATGTATCAGCGGGCCAAGAAGAATCTGGAGGAGCACATCTACGAGGCTCACAGCCTGGAAGAGGCCAAGCGCATCCAGGAGGAAAACGGCGGCTTCGTCAAGACCATGTGGTGCGGCGAGCTGGAGTGCGAGCTGAAAATGAAAGAGGTGGCCGGAATGTCCTCCCGCTGCATTCCGTTCAATCAGGAGCACCTGGGCGATACCTGCGCCTGCTGCGGCAAGCCCGCCAAGCATATGATCTACTGGGGCGTCGCCTACTAAATCATCCAAACAGAGAAACAGAGACGCGCAGCCGCCTCTGTTTTTTTGATACTTCCGCGTTTTCCGGGAAGGCGAGGTGTTTCGTAGGGAACGGATTTATCCGTTCCGAAACCTGCGATTATCACCGCAGGGCGTTGAATGGTGCAATGCCGCGCATCGTCCGTAGGGAATGGGCGTGCTCATTCCGACTGCCTCAGCACCTTTTTCTGCACAGACAGTTCCGAAATGGTCTGGTTTTTATGAATATTCCATCATATTAAAAATAAAAGCGGTTTCCCGGGGGCGGCTTCGCCGACGGAATGAGCAAGCCCATTCCCTACAGTTTCGTCCAACCTGATACC
>JAQYLT010000021.1 GCA_028719885.1 Bacillota bacterium | reverse complement strand
ACTTTACTTTTGAACTAATATTGCTTATAATATTAGTGTGAAAGGAAGTGGTACGGTGGGACAATTTGAACAGCTGGATCAGCTGCTGGAAACACAGGATGGGATGCTGCGAACAGCTCAAGTAGTATCTGCTGGTATTTCTAAGCCTGTTTTTTATGATTATGTGCACTCACGGGAATTGGAGCGGGTCGCGCATGGAATTTATCTTTCCAAGGATGCCTGGGTCGATGCCATGTACTTACTTCATCTGCGGGTCGAACAGGCAGTGTTTTCCCATGAGACAGCTTTATTTTTTCACGATCTGACAGACCGCGAGCCGCTGGAATATACGGTCACAGTCAAGACCGGATATAATCCCTCCAAGCTGAAAGCAGAGGGCGTACAGGTATTCACCATTAAGGCGGAACTGCATGGGGTGGGCCTGACAACGGCTCAGACACCATTTGGGCATACAGTTCCTGTCTATGACCTGGAGCGCACCATCTGCGACCTGCTCCGCAGCAGGAACAACATGGAGATGCAGACTTTTCAAGGGGCATTAAAGATGTATGCCAGAAGAAAAGACAAAGACCTGCGGACATTGATGCGGTATGCCGGTATGTTCCGGGTAGAAAAAATTCTGCGGCAGTATTTGGAGGTGCTTTTATGATAAAAACAGCAAGGCAGTTGAAGGATCTGATCCGCAATCTTTCCAGAAAAAAATCTGCGGACGCCCAGCTCTTGATGCGGAACTACATGATGGAGCGTTTTCTGGAGCGTATCTCCCTTTCTGAATATCGTGACAAATTTATTCTGAAAGGCGGTATGCTGGTAGCGGCTATGGTTGGTCTGGATGCCCGTTCCACGATGGATTTGGACGCTACTGTAAAAGGAGCCAATGTCAATGTGGAGGACATAGAGAATTTGATTTCCGCTATTGTGAGTGTCCCGCTTGATGATGGCGTCAAATTCCAGCTGAAAAGTATTTCGGAGATTATGGATGAGGCGGAATATCCGGGGATTCGCGTAAATATGACTACAACCTTTGACGGTGTGGTGACGCCTTTGAAGATTGACATTTCCACAGGGGATGCCATTACCCCCAGGGAGATCCGCTACTCTTTCAAGCTGATGCTGGAAGATCGCTCCATTGATATTTGGGCGTACAATCTGGAAACGGTTCTGGCCGAAAAGCTGGAAACGATCATTACCAGAACTACCACCAACACCCGCATGAGAGATTTCTATGACATTTATATTCTGGAACAGCTGCATGGGAATACATTGGACCCTCAGATTCTCCATGATGCGCTGCGGGCCACTGCTCACAAACGCGGGACAGAACGACATCTTGCAGAAGCTGCCGAAGTTTTTGAGGAAGTGGAGAACAGCTCGGTTATGCAGAAACTTTGGGAATCGTACCGCAAAAAATTTTCCTATGCGGCAGATCTGGAGTGGAACATCATCATGGGGGCGGTGCGCAGTTTATACGCTCTCAGTGAAAAGGAATCGAGCCTATGAAGAAGCACGGCCATTATTGTAAAGTCTGCGGAGAATATAAGGCTAATGAAAAATTTTCCGGCAAAGGTCATGCGGCGCACGTCTGTAAATCCTGTGCTTCTTTGCCGCCGGAGAAGCAAGCGGAGCAAATGACAATAAACCGCTTGCTGAATCTCCCATGGAGATTATCAAAGGAGCAGATTTCCTGGCTGAAGAACCGAATGAAAGATAAGCGCCGGGAAGTTCGTGCGCTGGCAAAAGAACAATACGAGATGAGGTTTCCTCCGAAGCGGTTAGAGGACATCGAGGACAATTTTGATTTTCTCGATGAGGACGATTTAATAGAATAACAAAAGCGGTCTGCACCATGCAGGCCGTTTCTTTTTTGGAAAGGAGGTCTCCCTTATGGCAACCACACGCATCATGCCGCTGCATATCGGCAAGGGTCGGACTGAGAGCCGTGCCATCAGCGATATTATTGACTATGTGGCAAATCCCCAAAAGACCGACAACGGAAAATTGATTACCAGCTATGGATGTGACAGCCGCACTGCTGATGCAGAGTTTCTGTTGGCAAAGCGGCAGTATATTGCCGCCACCGGACGAGTGCGCGGTACAGATGATGTGATCGCCTACCATGTGCGCCAGTCGTTCAGGCCCGGAGAGATCACACCGGAGGAAGCCAACCGGCTGGGCATAGAATTTGCCAGGCGGTTCACCAAAGGCAATCATTCCTTTGTGGTCTGCACCCACATCGACAAATCGCATATTCATAATCACATCATCTGGTCGGCGGTCAATATGGATTGTGACCGGAAGTTCCGTAACTTTTGGGGAAGCACCAGAGCTGTTCGACGTTTAAGTGACACCATTTGTATCGAGAACGGACTATCCATTGTGGAGAACCCCAAGCCCCACGGAAAAAGCTACAACAAGTGGCTGGGCGAACAAGCCAAGCCCTCCCATCGGGAACAGCTACGGGTGATGATTGACCGGGCGCTGGAGCAAAAGCCAGCAGACTTTGACACACTTCTGCAACTGCTTTCCGAGATGGGCTGCGAGGTATCTCGGCGCGGGAAAGCAATCCGCCTTAAAGCTCCCGGCTGGAAGAATGTAGCCCGTATGGATGACAAGCTGGGAGCCGGGTACAGCGAAACAGAAATCCGTGCGGTGCTGGCTGGAGAAAAGCAGCACACGCCCCGCAAGAAATCCACCGTGCAGCCGGAGCCACCCAAGGTCAATTTGCTGGTGGATATTCAGGCAAAATTGCAGGCCGGGAAAGGTGCTGGATATGCACGCTGGGCCAAGGTTTTTAACTTAAAACAGATGGCGCAGACCGTGAATTTTCTTACCGAACATCACCTACTGGACTATACAGAGCTGGAAGAAAAAGCGGTGGCGGCTACCGCCCATCACAATGAGCTGTCAGCGCAGATTAAGGCGACGGAGAAACGCATGGCAGAGATCGCCGTCCTGCGTACCCATATCGTTAATTATGCCAAGACCCGCGAGACCTATGTTG
>JAQYLT010000020.1 GCA_028719885.1 Bacillota bacterium | reverse complement strand
ACCAACCTTCCCGCAAAATTATTTATAGGTTAGCATATTTTAACCAAAATTGCAAGGAAGAAAAATTTTTCCGGAAAAAGGGTTGACAACAAATGTTAGAGGCGTTAAACTATCCAGCGGTTAAGGGAGCTTAACCTTTTTTCTTCGGAAAGGGGTTAAGGTAGATTAACCACTATTTTCCCACGATCGGTTAGCGAACGCTAACCGTTACAGCAGGGAGGGAAGCAGCTATGATGCCGCTGACATTAGCCAACATCGGCGAAGAAAATCTCATCCATCGGGTGGGCGGCAATGCCGAGGTGAAGAAGCACCTGGAGGACCTGGGCTTTGTGGCCGGGGGCACCGTCACGGTGGTGGCGGCCCTGGGCGGAAACGTCATCGTGAAGGTCAAGGAGGCCCGCATCGCCATCAGCGAGGAAATGGCCCGAAAGATTATGATCTGAAAAACAAAAATACATAAAAGGAGAGAATCCACATGAAAACACTGCGCGACGTGAAAATCGGCGAGACGGTCCAGGTGGTGAAGCTCCACGGGGAGGGCCCCGTGAAGCGCCGCATCATGGACATGGGCATCACCCGGGGCACCCAGGTGTTTGTCCGGAAGGTGGCCCCTCTGGGCGACCCCATGGAAGTCACCGTCCGGGGCTATGAGCTGAGCCTGCGGAAGGCGGACACCGAAATGATCGAAGTGGAATAAGTTCCCGGAAAGGAGATACGAGAATCATATGGATAAGCAGATCAAAATTGCCCTGGCGGGCAACCCGAACTGCGGTAAAACCACCCTGTTCAACGCCCTCACCGGCTCCAACCAGTTCGTGGGCAACTGGCCCGGCGTCACCGTGGAGAAGAAGGAGGGCAAGCTGAAGAAGCACGATGACGTGGTCATCATGGACCTGCCCGGTATCTACTCCCTGTCCCCCTACACCCTGGAGGAGGTGGTGGCCCGGAATTACCTGATCGGCGAGCGCCCCGACGCCATCCTGAACATCATTGACGGCACCAACCTGGAGCGCAACCTGTATCTGACCACCCAGCTGACGGAGCTGGGCATCCCCGTGGTCATCGCCGTGAACATGATGGACGTGGTCCGCAAGAACGGCGACCAGATCAACGTCAAGGAGCTGTCCCGCCAGCTGGGCTGCGAGATCGTGGAGATCTCCGCTCTGAAGGGCGACGGCGTTATGGACGCCGCCGAGGCCGCCGTGAAGGCCGCCAAGGGCCAGACCAAGACCATCCCCATGCACACCTTCTCCGGCCCCGTGGAGCACGCCATTGCCCACATTGAGGAGGCCGCCGTCCACACCCTGCCCGAGGAGCAGCAGCGCTGGTATGCCATCAAGATCTTCGAGCGGGACGACAAGGTGCTGCAGAAGCTCAGCATCCCCGCCGACGTGATGCAGCACATCCAGCAGGACATCCAGGCCGCTGAAAAGGAGCTGGACGACGACGCCGAGAGCATCATCACCAAGGAGGTATAACGCTATGATCGAAACCATTGTCCGGGTGGACGGCATGATGTGCGGCATGTGCGAAAGCCACATCAACGATGCCGTCCGCAGCCATTTCCAGGTGAAGAAGGTCTCCTCCTCCCACACCAAGGGCCGGACCGTGATCCAGTCCCAGGAGCCCCTGGACCGGGAGCAGCTGGTCCGGGTCATCAACGACACCGGCTATCAGGCCGGGGAGGTGGTGTCCCGTCCCCTGGAAAAGCGGGGCCTGTTGGGCCACCTGAAAAAGTGACCATGGAGTCCTGTCTGCATGATGCCGCGCCGCTGCCGGAGCACACCGTCCGCCGGGAAACCCCGGACGGGGGCCAGGCGGCGGTGACCCTTTATCCTGTGTTTCCCGGCATCGACATCCACTATCACGATGTCCATGCCGCCTCCTGTCCCTTGGAGCCTGCCGCCCCGGGGGTGCTGGAGATCAGCCACTGCCGGGAGGGGCGCATGGAGTACCGCCTGGGGAGCCGGTATTTCTATCTGGCCCCGGGGGACCTGTCCGTGGCCCGGCAGGACATGCTGCCCACCCTGGCCGCCTTTCCCACCGGCCACTACCACGGCATCACCGTTACCGTGGACCCGGGGCTGGCGCCCCGGTGTCTGTCCTGCTTTTTAGAGGACGTGGAGGTGCAGCCCGCCGCCCTGGCGGAAAAATTCTGCGCCGCCGGGGGGTATTTTGCCGCCCGGTCCTCCCGGCGGGTGGAGCACGTGTTTTCGGAGCTGTATCAGGTGCCGGAGGACCTGCGCCGGGGGTATCTGAAGGTGAAGATCCTGGAGCTGCTGCTGTTTCTCAGCGCTCTGGAGGTGCCCGCCCAGCCCCAGGCGGCTGCGCCGGGCCTTTCCCGGGGGCAGGTGTCCCTGGCCAGAAAGACGGCGGACTATCTGCTGGCCAACACCGAAAGCAAGGTGACGGTGCAGGAGCTGTCCCGGCATTTTGGGGCCTCCGCCGCCCAGATCCAGGCCAGCTTCCGGGGGGTCTATGGCCGCAGTCCCGCCGCCTGGCTGCGTCTGCAGAAGATGCACGGCGCGGCGGAGCTGCTGCGGTCCACGGACCGGACGGTGCTGGACATCGCCGGGCAGTTCGGCTATGACAATGCCAGCAAATTCGCCCGGGTCTTCCGGGACGTTATCGGCGTGTCCCCAAACGAGTACCGCAGCGGCCTGGATCAGGACTCCTGCGCTCCTTATACTAAAACCTGTTAAAAAGCTTGAAAAGCTTTTTATAGCACCGAAGGTGCGTCAGGTTTTGTATGAGACGCCACAGCGTGTTTTCACACGCTGTGCGTGCGCACAGTGCACGGGATTCTTGATTAAATTTTTTAATCAAGAATCAGTATTAGTCGTCGACAGCGCAAAAAAAAGAACGCCCGGAAGGGGGCACTTCGTAAGGAAGTGCCTCCTTCGGCTTTTGTAATCAGTCGGAATGATTGAATTGTAGGCAAAATCAATCATATTAGAGGGTTACAAAATGGAAAAGTACATCTACAACGAGAAAAACGGGCTTTGGTATGGATTGCACGATGATTACTATCTTCCTTGCTTAAAACTACCGGAGGATGAAACGGCGCATATCGGCGTATGGGGACGACGGCATCTGCGGTATCTGAAGCAGCATCACAGGGTACGCTACTATAATTTGCTCGCCACCGGAAAACTGAACAGTTATCTTGCCGACATTGACCGGCAAGCAGAGGGAATGTTCTCTCGGCTGGTAAAGCAGCTTACCGAAAAAGAGGGCGTGACGGAAACGCTCAAAGCGGAAAACCAAATGCTGTGGGTACAGAAGATGAACAATCTGAAAAACGCCGCTATGGAAATCGTATCAAACGAGCTTATTTATCGCTAACACTGCACAAGTAAGGTCGCCGTCAACAGACGGCGGCTTTTCTCATTTCGGGTGTAATTCGAAAGCCACATCATACATTTTTCGGGAGCAATCCTGCCGTTTGGTACACAGTAGTATACCTTCTCCGAAACAATGGCTGGGATATTGGATCGGGATAGGACACCCACTCGCTTTCATCGAGAAAGACGGTTTTCTTTTTGCGGTAGTCCAGCGATTGGGTTTTGTTGCCGCAATGCCAGCCCTTATATTTGGGATTTTGCGGGATGTGACCGACGGTGCTTGTGTTAAAGGCATTACCCTGCAAGCTGGTATAGCCGCGGCGGGTCAGTTCCTGTGATAAGCTACGAAGACTGTACCGGCCGGTTTCAAAGCGTTCAAATATCTGCCTCACTGCCTCAGCCTACTCCGGGATGATTCGTTCTACAATGGCCTACACAAATGTGGTGGGGATTGTATGATTTTGTCGATGATAGGCCTTAGCACAGGGGGCTCTGCACCCGTTTTGCACGCAGTACTTTTGAGAAAATTCGCATTTAACTTGGGATTTCAAAAAAACCATGGTACACTGCAAAAACAAATGCGGGTCAGCGAAAACGGACAGGAGGCGAAAGGCGATATGGCATGGGAGGAAGAATGGACCTGCGACTGTGAGCCGGATCCTTCGGCAGAGCATCGCCGGGAAAAGGAAAAACGCGCCCTCCATATAGAGCAGAGAAAGCGGCACAAGGAGCGGCTGTGCCGGGAGCTGTCCGGTAGCGGAAACTGCAAGCTGTCCATTTGGGTAGACAGCCGGAAGAAAAAATCCGGCGAAATCATCCTCATCAGACGCTATAAGAACAGCAATATCCAGTGCCGGCTGAAAAAATGCTCGAAGCATATTGTCAGATGCATCCCGCCGGATGTCCTGCCGCCCAAGGGAAATCAGTACAGAAGGGCTTTTGACTATTGGTGGATATGGGAGTAACGAATTGAAAAATATTTCGATTTAACTTAAGTTTTCAAAAATACCGTGATACGCTGTAGAAAAAACAAAGGAAGGAGTGAATAACAATGTCTGTCAAAACCAATATCAAGGACTTTTACGGGCGGGTGATCGGCACGGTGGTGGAGGAAAGCAACGGTGACAAGACCATCAAGGATTTTTACGGCCGTCCTCTGGGCTACTACAAGAAAGGCCGCAATGTGACCACCGATTTTTACGGCCGGGTGGTGGCCTCCGGCGATCAGCTTACCATGCTGCTGAATTCGGGCAAGTGAGAAAGCCGGGTGCCGCATTCCTACAGAATGCGGCACATCTCTTTTTATTAAACTCGTTTTTACCACATATCAGCACAAGAAGGAGTGAATGCGATGAAGAAAGAACGCGTGGAGCTGAGCGTGCATACCAAAATGTCCCGTATGGATGCGGTGGCCTCCGCCGGTGACTATGTCCGAGCTGCGGCAGAGCAGGGGCAACCGGCCATCGCCGTAACGGATCACGGCTGTGCGCAGGCTTTCCCTGAGGCAATGCGTGCAGCAGAGCAATGCAAAAAGGAGGGCCGCAGCATCAAAATTCTATATGGCATGGAGGCGTACTGCGCAGACAGTGGGGATGCCCCGCCGTACCATGTGACGATCCTGGTGCAGAACGAAGCGGGGCTTAAAAATCTGTATCAACTCATCACACAGTCCCACCTGCACCATTTCCGAGGTGTGCCGCTGGTGACAGGAGCGGATCTGCAGCAGCACCGCCGGGGACTACTGGTCGGCAGCGGCTGCGGCAACGGGAAACTGTTTTCTGCGGCTGCACGGGGAGAAAAGCGCCTATCGGCCATTGCCCGGGCGTATGATTTTCTGGAGATACAGCCCGTTTGGAACTGCAAAGTCGTGGTTCCCGAGGCGGGGAAAATCCAGGAGGAGCTTCGGCGGATCAACAGGATCATTGTGCAGTTGGGAGATGATCTGAACATTCCCGTCTGCGCCACGGGAAATGTCCACTATCTCAAGCCCGAGGATGAACAGGCGCGCCGTATTCTCAGGTGCAGCAGCCACGGCTCCCTGTATTTGCGATCCACTCGGGAAATGCTCCGGGACTTTGCCTATCTCGGCAAAGAAAAAGCCCGGGAGGTGGTCATTGACAACACAAATCTGCTGGCAGAACGGACGGAGGAGCTTCGCCCGATTGCGACAGAACCCACATGGACAAGGCCGGAAGATGAACAGCTTCTTCTTGACCGCTGTCAAAGCAAGGCCGACGAATATGATGGGCTGTTGACTGATCTTATAACAGAGCGACTGGCCCAAGAAAGTGCCGTTGTAAAAAAACAGAAGTCTGCTTCCTCGTACAGAATTGCCGCCGCCTTAGCCCATGACCTGTGCGGCAAATGCGGCGTTCCTGTCATGACGCGTAGGTCGGCAGGTGCATCCCTGCTGGCTTATTTTTCCGGCATCAGCCGCATCAACCCATTGCCGCCCCATTATCACTGCCGCCATTGCGGACATACGGAGCTTCCGGCATGCGGCGTGGAATCCGGCTTCGATTTGCCGGGCAAAACCTGTCCGAGCTGCGGAGAGCGCATGGCGCGGGACGGGCAGAATATCCCGTGGCAGGATTTTTTGGGGCAGGACGGGGAAAAACTGCCTGACTTTGATTTCAATATTCCTGGGGAATTCTTCGCACAGGGGCGCATGATGGGAGTGTTCGCAGAGCTGTTCGGAGAGAATCGGGTGGTGAGAGCCGGCGCTACTGCCACCGTTTCAGAGAAAATTGCTCGGTATTATATCCGGGAATATGAGGAGAAACAGTGCAACTCTTTCCCGGAAGAGGTGCGGGCGCGTATAGTCGAATGTCTGACCGGTGTCCGGTGCGGCGTTCAACAGTATCCGGGCGGCTATGTCCTCCTTCCGGGGGAAATCGAGTCGGAAAGCTCCCTCCCGCTGCAATATGCTATGGACGACCCCGGCAGAGAGATCTGCACCCATTTTAATTTTCACGATTTGACAAATGCATGGTTGAATATGGACTGCTTGGGATATGATGCGTCAGACCTGCTCGCTCGGCTCTGCCGGGAGACCGGGTGCGAAGTAAGCTGCATCGACCTGTACGATCGAGCGGTATATGACAGCCTGCTGGCCAAACCCTCCACCACCGCAGCGACGGACAGTCTGTTTTCGTGTGCGGTGGAGCTGGTGCTGAACGGCCTGACGGATAGGGAATTGCGAAGCAGTCTGCCGAGGAATTTCACCGGCATACGGAAGGCGATATGCCATCTGCAAAACGGCTCTGTCTCCGAAAATGCACCCGGGTATCACAAAGCCTATACGGTGGAGCTTGCCATGGCCGCCGTGGAGCTGGGATGGTACAAGCTGCGATTTCCGGAGGAGTTTGAAAGAGCCTGCCGATGTACCTATAAAAATTTTGAAAGAAAGGCTTTGATGCTATGAAGCAGCATAATCTTGATCCCGATGCGCAAATGCGTCTGCTGGAGGAGATATACGGGGAGAAAGCCATCGTGTCCGCCGTGGAGAGAAACCGGGAAAATCGGGAAATCGAAATACAAAACGCCCTGCGGCGGCTCTCCGAACAGCAGCGGGAGATGATCCTGTACCAATACGGCTTTGCGGACGGGCTGCCCCACACGGCGGAGGAAGCCGCGCAGCACTTTGACCTTTCCCGGGAGGATGCGGAGCGGATCACATCGCTTGCCCTGCGGACGCTGCGCAGCCCCGCCTGCTCTGGCGGGCTGCGGGTACTGCTGTCGCAGCTTTGAATCAGAGGAGGAAAATTTTTTGTATTTAACTTGGGTTTTTCCAAAAGCCTTGTTATCATGAAGAAAAATAAATGATATGGAGGCTGACCTATGAACACACCCAAAAATCTTCTCATTGCCAATCCCGACCAAAGCATCGTCCTCACCCCTGCTGAAGTGATCCGCCGTATGTTTGCCTACACTGACGAAAACGGCATTCTGATCGTCCCCCAATGGCCTTGCGATGATTGCGTGGAGCAGGGCTACTATATCTGTCGCATGAATTGGACGAAGGCGGACGCCGAGGAGGCGGTGGCGGTGTATGAGTCCCTCTATGCCAAGCTGGAAAATGCCGGCGAGAAGCCCTGCGATGCCCAGACGATGCTCCCCTACCCGGACCCCGGCATGGAGGAAATCGCCTATCATCTGAATATTCGTGCCAAAAGGCTGCAAAAGCTGCTGGCTCTCCGTGCGCCCCACATTGTCGCAAATAACGAAGCCTGCCTTCTCGCTCAGGCTATGGTTCTCTACGGCTATTGCAAGGACTTCCGCTGTGTGAAGGAATTGGAGTGACAAAAAAATCCCCGGCTTTCCAGCATGGAAAGTCGGGGATATAGATTAGCGAGGAATGTCATAGCCTCTGTCCTTCAGAATTTCGTAGATTTGCCTATATTTTTCGTCAAGGCTCAATCCAATTATTTCGTTTTTTTCTTGCTGCCCCAATTCCTCCTTTTCCTTTAGTCCAAACAGGAATCCTTCGGCGGAAAGTGCCAGTTGAATTTTGGGCCACTCAATAAACTCCAGTTCCAGCGGGGAAAGCTCCGAATTGTGGCCTTTTATGTATTTTCGGATGTTCTTTACATAGAATTGATAGCTATAGTATTTCTTCCCATTTTTGCCGGTATATTCATCGTCCTCATGGTTTTCCATGCGGCTCCATGTTGACATCTTCCCGGCAACGAGTTTCTTCCCAGCAATGAGTTTCTTGCCATCAGGAACATTTCGCTTGAACCATTCCAGGGTAAATGAGTCCAACGGCATATGACAATATTTAAAATAATCTTGATATTCCGATGAATCCTCGCAGCAGAGCAAATACTTGAAAGACATATTTATAATTTTTTGGGCTTTCCCGTATGTCCCAAGGTCGCTACCGGAAAAGTGTCGGCACCAAATGGCACACAAGTCGCTATGCTTTTTGTCGAAGTCTTCTTCTTTCTCCGGCGCCTTTTCCTCAAAAAAATACTTCCGGAGCTCGTCTCTGATTTCCGTTATCGCCGCATTCTTTTCCTTTTCGTGTTTGCCGATTCCGGTCATGGTTCGTTTGGCATCACCATAAGCCAAATCGACGGCCGCCTCAAACGCCTTCTCATCTTTTATAGAGGCAAGTTTCTCGTAGTCATTAGGTCTGCTGCGCTTAAGGCCTTCCTTAAAATCCTTAATCGCATTTTTGCATTCTTCTATCATTCCGTTTCGCCATCCTTTCCTTTTGATCCGTCAAATTTGCAGGAATTTCCACATAAAGTATACCACATGGAACGCAAAATTCAACATCTTTCATATATTTTCCCAAAATAAATATCAAAGGAGACAAATGATGTCATTCAATGCGCTGAATATTGATTTTTACCTGTGCGGCGGCATCCACAGTAAGGGCTACGCTCCGGACGAACAAACAACCGCCCTCCTCCAAGAGCTAACTGCCATTCTGGATCGGCTTCAGTCGGATGATTACGAGCCTAACCTGCACACCATATGGCTCAGCGCCAAACGACCCACTTTCCGGCAGTATTATGAGCAATATTACCCGGAAACGCCCTATGATATAGTCGATGCCGAAACCGAAAAAAATGCCCGGCGAGCCTATACCATTGCCTACCCCTGCGCAGAGGTATGGTATCAGATGTCGACCAACCATTTTCCCGACGAAAACGGACAGGAGGTCTATGTACTCTGCTTGAATGATGTAAAAGTCCTCGGCACGAAAAATCCGACTGATTGCCGGTGTCGTGAGGACACGGAGCTGCTTCGCTGGGCGATGGAGGGGGCAAGGAAATTCGTTTCCGCCGTGGAACGGGGCACTTATCAGAAGGAATTTTTAAATCGGATCGCCTATCCCTATCGGGAAGGCTGGATCAAGCGAAAGGAGCTGTGGGCAGTGTGTCCCGAATTGCGGCGCCGCTTTTTGGCACCTCTCACAAAACGGGATATAGCGAAATTCATGAAGACTTATAATATGGTCGGAAAGAGTGCAGCTGCTCCGCTGAAAAACATGACGGCGCGGGTATACTATGAAGCCTGTGCAGCCCTGTATGAGGCATGGGGCTTGCACGGAGATTCCGCCTTCACGGACAGCGAATCGGAGCATGAGCACTACGGGGAGAATAAGCCGACGCCCAAGGAGCGGTACTATGCCATTGCCGGAGATGAGGATAACGGCCTTAAAAATGTACCCATGGACGACCCGGAGGCATTCCGGGAATGGCACCGGCGCAGGGGCCCTTTTTTCCGCAAGGGAAAAAGCAGTACCGCCTATGGAGTTGTCGTGCCCAACTTGAATGGCAATTTGACCGTAGAGCTGATTCCTGTGACCGACGATGACGCAAAGAGCGGGTGGCATTTCATTATTTTTGCGGATTTTTCATCCTATACCATCCTCGCCGCAAATGCCCTCTGTGATGCAGGCTATCCGATTCAGGTGGGGGAGCCGGAGGTGTTTTTCTGTATGCTGACGGGAGATGATGATGTTGAGATCGTCCCCGCATGGGAGCCTGCGTCGCCTTTTTCTATTCACCTACCGCCAGGTGCTGTTGGGAAAGCTGTTGCGGAAAAGGCAACCTGGAAAAATGACTGCTATGAAACGAAAAGGGACACAGCGGAATAGGGGGATTATTTTGGGATACTTTTCAAATTTAGCGGTGGAGGTCTGTCCTGCGGATAGACCGGATGACAGCTATCCCTCTGCGGAACGGCAGCTTTTGCAGAGGCTGGAGGACCTGCGGGAGCGTGTCCATGGGAACTTGTAAGGTCAAGATTTTTCCCGCCGCCCAGCGCGACTTAGAAAAGGCCATTGACTATCTCAACACCCTGTCACCCCAGGCGGCGATTCGTTACTACGATCTGCTGGTGTGCGAGATCGCCGGTCTTTCCAAAATGCCGGAACGCTGTCCCCGCCCCAAGGATCTGGCCTTGGCGGCCAAAGGGTATAGATACTTGATCGCGAAGAATTATCTTGTGTTCTATGTGGTGGCCGGAGACACGGTGCAGATCCGCAGGACCCTGTACGCCCGCCGGGGCTATCGGGCACTGCTGTAAAGATGAATAGAGAACCCGGGACGCACCTGTCCCGGGTTTATTGCGAATATTTTTCTGCGGAAGTTTTTTGTTACCGGCTGGTTAAAAAAGCCTTTTTGATACTGCCTTGTTCTCATCATAGGAACAGCACCGAACTTGGAGAATATCTCCGTGATCTCATCCGGTTATATTCCAAATTAAATGTTCCGGAGATTCTGCGATATTTGCTTATGCCAAGTCATAAAATCCTATTTCGTGTTTTTAGTCGCACTGGAAAATCAGCCATATCCGATCAAAGCGGCGGGCTGCCAGATCCTCTTTGGTAATATAGAAATAGAGGAACCCGTAGGTTGCCCACACCCCATACTCCATCTGGAGCAGCAGCGTCCAACGGTCATGGGCGGATTCTTCTGCCCGCTGACGAACCTCTTTTGGAACCTCACCCCCACCATTGCCCAAATTGTAGCCTTGGGCTACCATATCACATTCGGCAAACATACTGTGCTGGATCAAATCGGGCCAACCCAGCAACCGGGAATTGACCTCCGAGTCTTCGCCGACCAGTTTTTCCCAGGCTGCATCGAAAGCGTCACCATCTTCATCCGGGAACACTTTGCTGAAGTCCTCCCAAGAAGGATAGGAGCATGTTGATTCCATCTTGATGCCCATAGGAAGACTGAAATCATCTTCCATATCCGCTGGAAAGTCTGCAGTGGACAGCACCGAAAGATCCTCAAACCAATAGACGCGAGCGCAGCCCTTGTCCTTGGGGTCATAGCCCCAGGGCTGAGAATTGCTTTCATAGAAGAAGGAAAGCAGGCCGTGATCGGGCAGAAGGTGTTCCTTGTCGAACGGAGCCAGATCCGCACAGGCAAACTGAGCCAGGAAAGAGAGAGGGCGCTCCTTCACCACATTCTTATGGTCCTCTCCCTCATAAGTCGGCCAAACGAAGTCCGGCGGCACATCCGGGTTTCCGCCGAAGCGGGAGGCTCCCAGATCCCGTCTATCTTCGCTGAAACATTCTTCCAGTTGAATGCTGTTTTTACCCAACGACTCCAGTTTTTCTATTATGCTCATGTCAATTCCTCCATGTTGAATTACCAGTTTTGCTCGTCTCCGGTCTGATTTTGGCATAGATACAGAACAATAGCAAGAAGTACAAATACAAAATTATATTGGGTTAATGCAAATGGCTGTTTTAATTTCGCCGGCAATCACGGTACTTAATGCCGAATCATCTTAATGCTCTCCACTTCACAAAATGTCCGCAATGAGCATCCGCCCGCTCGTGATTGCGGCTTGCGCGGCCGCTGTCGCCATAGCACGGGCCGCACAAATCATCCGTGTCATAAGTGACTGCGCTGCCGGCTCTGTTAACCTCCCGGCTCCCGCCCCAATATTCACAGGTGGCACATTTTTTCTGGTTATAGGAATAAGTATGTTCCATTTTTAAACGCTCCTTTCGTCTGTTTTCATCAGCATAACACGGCTCTTTTGAAAACTTAAATTAAATTCCAGTTTTCTAAAAATTTTTTATTGGCTGATTGCACCTGTAACAGTGGACGGTAATGTTTCTATGGGCACTGTCGGGATCATTTTGCAACTCGCTCAAGCTCCTGCCACACCTTAACCATAGCATAGGTATCCAGCTCGCAGTACTTCAGCAGATTGTGCCGGGCCTTTGCCTGTTCCTCCGGGGGCATGAACTCAATTTTGGGGAAGATGTCCATGGCCTCGCCGCCATTGTGAACGCCTTCCAGATTGTGATAATCCAGGCTGGGATCATCGGGAAAAATAGCCGGCAGCACACTCTTGATGGAAAAAGAGCCGCCCATGGCTCGGTTATAGTAGTAGCCGGACTGGAACGGAACCAGCAGGTCAACGATGTTGTCTCGGATATTCAGAAGATGCTCCGCCAAATCGGGAAAAAGTGCCGCCAGCTCCCGGATCCTTGTGCACTCGAAGGCTTTGTTATACGCCGTTACGCAGGTGTTCATGGGGATATCCGCACACAACCGTTCGGCAAGAGCTCTTCTGGGGTCGGGACCGGATTCTGCCAGAAACTCCTTGTGCTTCAGCTCTCCCCCCTCGCACTCGATATAGTGCAGAGAATACTGAAACGGGATCTGCGCATAAGGCTTGGTGCCGACAAATTTTGGGATCACCGGCTGCATGGTTTCAAAATCCAGAAAATATAGTGGGTAGGAGAGACTGCCGAGAAAAAAACGGATATTCTCTTTTTCTATGTAAGTCCCCTTGTCCTGCAGCGCAAACTCGATCTGCCGGAGCTGCTTGTCGTTTGTGATAGCCGGGCAGCTGAGGAGATCCTCATAGGAAATGATCCCCTGCCGATAGAACTTGATCTTCTTAGAAAATTGCATCCGATAGAGGTCGAAAACAGACGGCTGTGGAAGGTGTCTGCTGCAGTATTTCCAAAAACTGCAGAGATAGGGCTTCTTGCAGCCGGCGAACAGGTCGATTTTCGGCTCATTCGGCGAAAGAAGCAATCTTTCGGCAACGAGGAGATTTGTCTCAATCTTTTCCCACTCAACAGCCACGGCCTCCGCCACATCCGATACGGTGAAAAGCTTGTGGATGTCCAGTGTGCCGTCAAACACATAGTCGCCGTTCAGGCAGACGAGATAGACGCCGCTGACCTTGACCCCGCAGTTTTCCAGCACATATTTTTGGTAGGCAATGTCGGCAATATACACCGGCTTGTCATCAGAGTCCCCGCCGTGCTTGGAGGAGCTTTTCACTTCATAAATCGCCCATCCATCACCGTCTTTGCGCAGAATATCCACCGCACAGTAAAGACCGTTGTATTCGAAGGACGCTTCGCAGATGACAGGCGTTCCCTTCTCCATTTCACGGCGGGTGTTCTCCATCATTTTTTTGAGATCCGGATTTTCGCCGGTGTAGGCGGTAATGTCCACAAAATCCCCATATAGGCTTCTCGCCAGAGCCCCCACTTCGTTGCCGGCCTCCATGCGGGCGAGTACACTGTCATCCAACCGAGAGGTCTCTGGTTTGTATTTTCTCAGCCAGGCAATTTTCGGGCATTGCCACAGACCACAATATTTGGATTTTGACAAATATACCATCGCGTTTCCCTCCGGAATATAAACAATATTCAGGTAATATATTTTGATGGTATCACGAAAAGCAGGAATTTTCAAGGATAACTGGGGAACTACAGGAGATCAATGTGTAGGATTACAATACATCTTGGACAAGTGAATAAAAAAAGGATGAAGGATAGGGCCAAATCGGTTAAAGTTGAGTTACCACACAACAACTTGACGAAAGGGGGCCATATCCTTCATGGGCAAGAGTATAACACAGGACATGGCGTACAGGCAATCCTTAATGAAATACGCGGCGAAATACGGCGTCAGCCGTGCCAGTAGGAAATATAACAAAAGCCGGTCGTATATCTACTTCTGGCAGGGTCGCTGGGACGGAAGTGTGGAGTCCCTGACCTGTCAATCCCGACGTCCGCATAGTCACCCAAACCAGCACACTGAGGCAGAACTGAAGCTGATCCGGGATATGCGCCGCCGCAATCCGACGCTTGGCATGGTGGAGCTGTGGCACCGTTTGAGGCAGCGTGGCTATACCCGTCGTCCGGAAAGCTTGTTCCGGGTCATGCGGAAATTGGGACTGTTCCCTGCCGAAAAGTCAAAGAATTCTTACAAACCAAAGCCCTATGAGCAGATGACCTATCCCGGCCAGCGGGTCCAGGTGGATGTGAAAGTCGTTCCTCTACGTTGTATCACAGACCCTGAGTTGCGCCTGTTCCAGTACACTGCCATTGACGAGTTTACCCGTCTGCGCTTTCTGGCGGCTTATCCGGAGCAATCTACCTACTCCTCTGCTGATTTCCTGAAAAAGCTGGTGAAGTGGTATGCCCGTCGAGGCATTCGGGTAGAGTGCGTCCAAACAGATAACGGTTTCGAATTTACCAACCGTTTTTCCAACAGCAAGCGGGATCTGCCTACGTTATTTGAAGCAACGGCGAGAGAACTTGGAATCCGGCACAAGCTTATCCGGCCTTACACGCCGCGGCATAACGGCAAAGTAGAGCGCAGCCACCGGGAAGACCAGAAACGTTTCTATTCTTCCCACCGCTTTTATTCCTTTGCTGACTTTGAAAAGCAGCTCTCTGTCCATAACCGCCGCTCCAACAACTTTCCCATGAGGCCCCTTGGCTGGATTTCTCCATCCGTGTTCTCTGTCCAATATGTTTGACAAACCTACAAACTGGGGAACTACAGGAGATCAATGTTGGGATGGGATGCTGTTTATATCGGAGGACTTGCAGTCTTCAGCGGACTATAGCTGGCGAGACAGCTCTGGCAGTTCAATGGGTGGGCATGAATGGATTATAGGAATATATTCGGTTTGTTCCCACTGCAAATTTTTTTAGGAATTGTGCTATATAAACATTTTGCAAAACATTTTAAAACGTTTTGCAACGAATCCTCCAAAGGAGATTAACATTATGGATATGTACTTTTCTGCAAGAATGCATTTAAGCTATTCCTGTCCCTCAAAGCGAAAAAGCATTAAAAGCCCATTGACGAACAGGCGTTCTATATGGTATAATTTTTACACTCTCATTAGAGATCCACAACTGAATATCTGAAATGAAACACAAGGCAGCCGTCGAAAGGGATTGCGGCTGTACCGCTCCTGTTGCTGAGTCTGCCAGCGGAGCGGAAAAAGCAGACATTGAAGGTTTCTGAAAAGCAGAGCCGGTACATAGTTTCATCAAAGATATGGCGAGAGATTTTCTCCCGCTGATTTGATGTGCTGTGTACTGGCTCTTTTTGTCGTTGTAGCCATCGTTCACAAAAAGTTTACAAAAATTCTTTCGTGCAAACGGAAAAAAAGTTCCCAGTTGATTATTGAGGGGGTTAATAAATGAGCCTTCTCGCTGCCTACCAATTGAGGGGCAAATTGAAAACTGAATGACCGTCCGAATGGGATATGATTCTGCCACGACCTCCCCGATGGGGGCAAGCAGAACAACGCTGCGGTGAGATTCCGGGGCAGGCACAGAAAAACGACATTCGGAGAAAACGGCAAACAATCCGCAAATTTTTCAAGAAACAGTTCCGTTTTACACCCGTGATTTCTCCTATTTGTGGGGAAAGCTACTTTACGGTCAAGACCGCGGATTTTCGCAGAGTTCCTTTTGCAGAAACGCTGGACGGCCTCCGCATCGTCTGCGGCGTTTCTATTAGAAAATCCGTGAATTCTGCTGGTCTTGAACGGGGCTTTTCCCGGCAAAAACAGGCCTTTTACAAATGCGATCCGAAATGAGGTGAAATTCAAAATGATTACAGGAATCAAGAAGAAAAACAAGCTGACCGAGATATGGTTCGACGAAACCGGCAGCGCAGTCAACATCCGTACTTACAACACCGACCTGAAAAATCGATTGGCGGTCTATGCGGTAAAATATTCCGCCCACTGCCGCCTGACGGACGATGACGAGTGCGGCTGCCTGACCTTTGAGGTAGACCGCCGACGATTCTCCGTCCGGCTGACCGCTCCCTATTCCGAGGACAGGCGAAGCAAAGCCAAGGAGACGATGACTGCCATTAATCGGCGAAGACAGAAGGACAATTTCAAGAAGCTGCTATGACCGAGAGTTGCTGTCCACAGGAATAACGAGCATCGGATTGTGACCCCCACAATCCAGATCCGCAGCCTTGCGGCATGCGGACTAACTCAGGGGCGGTGCCCCTGAATACCCCCACTAAAGAATGGAGATGACAAAATGAAGGAAGAAAAAGTGCGTATCAAGGTTGAACTGCACCCCATTTGTTAGACAAGTATGGTATAATACTTGTACTAAGGAATGGGGTGTTTTTTCTATGCCAAAGGGAGTACCAAACAAACGATACACGCCGGAATTCAAGAAGCTGGTCGTAGAAACGATGCAGGAA